>CANPTH010000075.1 GCA_947576945.1 uncultured Lachnospiraceae bacterium | reverse complement strand
TTTACCTGCTTTTTGAGTATCCGTCAAATTGTATTAAAGTTTGTCCCTGAATATGATGAAGATTTGGCAATACCAAATGTAAACAGTAATGGGTTCTGGTATCTTCCTTACAGCAAGGAGCCAGGCAGTTTTGAATCCATTTCCATTGTTGATGTATTATATAGCAGCGTTCCACCAGATTATTTTAACGGTAAGATAGTTTTAATTGGCCCTATGGCCGCTGGCTTACAGGATAGTTATATTACATCTATTGACCATGCAAAACAGATGTATGGTGTAGAGTATCAGGCCAATGCTATTGCCGCATTGCTGGATGGCAGTTTCAAACGTGAAGCCGATGATAACAGGCAATTTATAGCATTGCTTCTTATCCTCTGCTTTGCCTGTATTCTCTTTTGGAAAGGGAACATAAGATGCTCCACAGCCTTGTGGATTTTGTCATCATCTGGATGGATATTGCTCTGTAAGTTCATGTATGGGCGAGGAACTATCCTGCATGTTCTGTATGTTCCTTTAGGCATAACGATTCTTTATGTTGGAAGTTTAGCTGTCCATGCTATAAAGGAAAGTATAAAAAGGAGACAGATTACCCATACTTTTGAGCGTTATGTTGCTCCAGAAATTGTAAAGGAATTGTTAGCGTCAGAAACAGATTCATTGAAATTAGGTGGTAAATCATGTGATATAGCTGTACTGTTTGTTGATATCCGTGGATTTACTACTATGAGTGAAAAATTATCTCCAGAAATTGTAGTAGAGATATTGAACAAATATTTGACACTTATATCTGATTGCATCTTTAAATACAGCGGAACACTGGACAAGTATGTGGGAGATGCTGTCATGGCGTTTTGGGGTGCGCCACTACCACAAGCGGATTATGTGATGAACGCTGCCAGAGCCGCAATGGATATGGCTTCAGAGGCCAGAAAATTGTCAGAGGAATTAGAACGGCAATATGGGCAAGGATTGTCATTCGGCATAGGAATACATATCGGCAATGCAGTAGTAGGCAATATCGGCTCCCCAAAGCGCATGGATTATACAGCGATTGGCGATACAGTAAATACAGCGGCAAGACTTGAAGCTAATGCACCTGGGGGAACTATTTATATCTCTGGGGCTGTTGTAAATGCCTTAAAAGGAAGAATCATAGCCACACCGCTTGCTAATCCCCCAAAATTAAAGGGAAAGAGCAACAATTTTGAAATCCTGACATTGGATGCCATTTTGTGAGGTAAAATTCAATGAGTAAAAGTTGGAAAATTAATTTATGGGGCGTCCGTGGTTCTGCTCCTACCCCGCTTATGGAATATATGGAATATGGTGGAAACACAACTTGTATTTCTGTTGAGAGAGAAAACCATATGGTTATATTTGATGCTGGTACAGGTCTGACTGTCTTAGGCGGAAAATTAAATCAGCAGAAGCATATGCGCCTTGATATTATCATTAGTCATTTACATATAGACCATGTAACGGGATTGTTTCTATTTCAACCATTTTTTTCTCCTAATATGGAAATCTGTCTGCATGGAGGGATTGGATTAAAACAGCATTTAAAGCAATTAATTTCATCCCCTTGGTGGCCTATAGGGATTCAGGACTTCAAAGCAAAGATTTGTTTTCATGAAATACAAGTGGGAGCCAGCTTCAACCTTGGAAATTTTACTGTGTCTACAATGAATGGTAATCATCCAGGGAACAGCATATTGTATCGTCTGGACAGTGATGGAAAAAGTCTTATTTACGCTTTAGACTGTGAAGCTGATGAAGAAATAGTAGCAAAAATTGAAAATTTTTCATATGGAAGTGATTTGATAGTTTGGGACGCATATTTTACTGATGAAGATTTTGTTGATGGATGGGGACATTCCACATGGAAACAAGGGATTAAAGCGGGGCATAATGCGGCGATAAAACGTGTATTAATGACTCACTATAATCATGAATATACAGATGAATTTCTACATAGTCAGGAAGAAATTGCCCGCAAAAATGCTATTTGCCTGTTTGCAAAAGAAGGGATGGAGATAATATTATGACACAAGATGAAGTCAGGAAAATCTTAGAAGTTGGGGTACTTCTATCATCTGAAAGGAACTTGAACAGGCTTTTGGAGCAGATTCTTTCTTCTGTAATGGAGATTGCAAACTGTGACGCTGGAACATTGTACTTGTTAAATAAGGATAAGTTATATTTCACTATCATGCACAATAAGACAATGGAAATTTATTTAGGTGGTGATGGCAAGATTCCAGATATTCCACCAGTTCAATTATCATGCGAAAATGTCTGTGCGTTGGCTTTGATAGATGGAAAGACAATCAACATTCCTAATGTGAAGGATTGTCAAGAATATGACTTGACAGGGCCAACCAGATATGATGCAATGACAGGTTATCATACACAGTCAATGCTTGCGGTTCCAATGCAGAATCGCAAAGGTGAAAAATTAGGTGTCTTACAGCTTATCAATGCAAAGAACATTGATGGGAATATATGTCCGTTTCCTGATGAAATGTCGCTTGTATTAAAGTCAGTAGCCTCACAAGCTGCAATCACAATACAGAATGTCAGATATATTTCAGAGATTCAGGAATTGTTTCATTCCTTTGTGAGAGCGTTTGTATCAGCGGTGGACGAACGAAGCCCATATAACGGTAGTCATACAAGACATATGGTGGCATATGGAGAGAAATTTCTGGACTATTTAAATTCAATAGCCGAAGCGGACAGCGAACAGATTGCCTTTACCGCAGAACACCGTGAAGAACTCCTTATGAGTGTATGGCTCCATGATGTGGGGAAACTAATCATTCCACTTGAAATCATGGATAAACAGGCACGGCTTTTACCAGAACAGTACAATGCATTTTTACATCGCATGGAAACAGCACGCCTTCTTGGGAAGATTGATTCTTTATCTGGAAAGGGTGGCAATCTGGATAAGCTGTTGGAGGACATAGAAAAAGCAGAAAAACTTGTGAAGTCCGTGAATGTCGCTGGCTTTGTCACTGATGAAATGATAAAAGCTCTTGCACAAGTTACAGAGCGCACCTACATAGACAGAGAGGGGAAAGAACAAAACTGGCTTACAAAAGATGAATATGAAATGCTGTCTATCAGAAAAGGAACACTGTCAGATAAAGAAAGAGACATTATGCAATCACATGCTGTAATGACAGATAAACTGCTTTCACAGATTCAGTTTAGTACAGAGCTTTCACATGTTCGTAAATGGGCATCATCCCATCATGAATATCTGAATGGTAGCGGTTATCCCAATCATCTATCAGGTGACGAGATACCATTAGAGGTACGCATCATTACTATCTTAGATATATATGATGCGCTTACCGCTGATGACAGGCCATACAAGCCTGGTATGCCGCCAGAAAGGGCGTTGGCAGTTTTAAAAAGCATGGCAGAGAAAGAGGGGAAACTGGATAAGACGCTCGTAGATTTTTTCATAAAAAGCAGATGTTGGGAACAGAAAGGAACATAGGATTAAAAGAAATGGTAAGGAATATCTATTATATTTTGCATTTTCCATAATCATGATGATTTGTTCCCCTATGAAAAAATGCATCATCATAATGAAACAATAAATAAGGGGCCGTATCCCTAAGAAAAGGAGAAAATATATAATGAAAAAGAAACTTATTATTACTTTTGCTACACTATTGTTTGGAGCTTTGCTTATTGCTGGATGTGGCAAGTCCGATGAGGAAAAAGCAAGGGAGGAAATCATGGCTCATATGGATGCGGACGAGAAAGCCAATATTGCTGCTGACCAGCAGGCCATTGCCGATTATGAAGCATCTAAACAGGCTGAAGCTGAAGCCATTGCAAATGAAGAGCCAGTTGATTATTCGGAAGTACTTACAGAAATGTCACTACGTGACATTAGTTTTTCAACGCATTCGCCTGTTGAGAATATTCCATTTTGTGAGTACAATATTCTGATGCCATCTGATGAGTATCTCCTTTCAACAGATATTGATTCTGGAACTTATGAATATGGTCAGAGTCGTTCTGAATTGTTTATTACATTCAGTATGCAGAAATTGCAGAATTACAGAAATATGAATTTAGTTGGTGAATATAATGGACTTTCTGTTTATTCACTCGTTTCAAGTGTAGATTCATATGTTG
Source organism: uncultured Lachnospiraceae bacterium (assembly GCA_947576945.1). Lineage (GTDB taxonomy): Bacteria > Bacillota > Clostridia > Lachnospirales > Lachnospiraceae > UBA3282. Next base: position 15,771 of record CANPTH010000075.1, on the reverse strand, counting down.
GTGTTTCAAACGGTGAAGATATGATTTTGATGTCATTAATGTGTGTTGGCGGAGATAAGCCAGATATGATGGATAGTATTGTTCAGAAAAATGTTGATTGCATTGTTGAATATTTGTCATCTGGTGAAGTGTCTTTGGATACAGAAGAAGATTCTGAGGCGCTTGGAGATGCTGACCCTGAAATTTTTGGTTCATATTCTGGAAATGGTATAGATGTGACTATTGGATATGGAAACGATTCATTTGAAATTACAATAACAGGGGCAGAAACATTTAACGGGCCGTTGTCTTGGCTTGCGGATGATTTATATGACTGTCGTGTTGATGAAACATGGCTTCAAGTACAGCTTGTTGACAGCAATACCATTACAATTAGAAGCTCATATTTACCACTTGAAGGTACATATACAAGAGAATAGAAACGAAACTTTACTGTGTACAAAATTCACAATTTCCATGGAGGAACAATAGAAATGTCAGAAAAAACAAGAGACAAAATTTTATATGTAATAATATTATTATCGCTTATCTTGATGGTATTTCAGCCGTACAGAATATGGTCAAAAGCACCATATAACATCATGGGGTTTCTTTATGCGCTGGTAATGGCAATATTTTATTTTGGTTGGTTATATTTTGGGAAAACAGAAGAAAGAGACTATAAAAAAGCAGATAAAAAACTATCGAAAAAGCCAAATCTTAAAACTGCAAGTAAAGAAGAAGTGCTTGACGCATTTAAGAAGGCAGCTAGTCATAAATTATCAATAACAAATCTGTATTATAAAAAATATAAATATGGTGATACATATAATTTGATTTTAAACGATAAGGAAATACCTGTATATGCAGATATTAAAAAAGTTCAAGATTACCATGTAGAAGTTATTTTTAAATATGTAAATGATAAATTAACTATTATGAATCCAGAAGTGGTAGAAAATCCTGATAAATATAAAATTTTTTGTGGGCGTGAACCAAGTCGTTCTGGTGGCGTCGTTATTGTTGATAGAGATACACTAGAAACGCAAAGGGAAGAGCGAGAAAGATATGAAGAATGGCTTGATAACTGGGATAGGTCAACTGAAGAAACACAAAGATGGCGAGAAGAACAACAAAAGAAAAAACAGGAACAAGAAATGATTATGCAGCAGGAGGAAGATGAAGAAAGAAAAAGATTACAAGATTTGGAAGATTATGCTTATGCTGCCTATAGTGATGAATCAGAACGACAAGAATATTTAAGAGAAAATGGATATTATGGTTTCTGATTAAACTTTAATTAATTGTGAGGGATATACCGTGAAAATAATAACAGTACATAAGTTTATTAGGAAGCTATCAATTATTTTGATATTATCATTGGCTTTCTGCTTTGGTTGTGGAAATAAAAATGATACACCAGAAGATAATACTGAAATCGCCAACGAAGAAGCATCTCTTGATGTAATTGCAATGGAGGAACCTTCACCGACTAAGGAGCCACTATCAACAAGCGAACAAAAGGAATCCCCAAATCAAGAGTTTGAAGATATTGGCATGGTTGCCGAAACAGATATAAAAGAGCAAAACACAGAAGATGCAATAATCACAGAAGAAAACGTTCCTACAACAGACGAAACAACTGAAAGCATTGAAACGCCAACAGAGGGAAATACTTTGTGTGTAGGTTTTGTAAAAGAAATTTTTGATGGAACAAATAAAGAACGTGTGAACGCTGGCTTGCCAGAGCTTATATGGAGCGACGAGCTTGCCATTGCTGCTGATATTAGGGCGGAAGAAATCATTGACTGCTTTAGTCATATTCGCCCTGATGGAACAAAATGTTATGTGTTAGGAGATAAAATTCGTGGAGAAAATATAGCTAAATCTCCACCAGAATCAACAGGTACTGAGTTTGTGCAACACTGGATGGATTCAGAAGGGCATAGAGAAAATATTCTGCGGGAACAATTTACTATGATGGGTGTTGGAACAAGAACAACAGATATGGGAATTACAGCGGTACAAATATTTGGATATTAAAAACGAAGATACGTTCCTTATTGGAACGTATTTTTTTGCCTTTCTTACTTTTCAAAATTCACATTTTTTGGTATAATTTGGAAAATTACTTACAAAATTCTATATACGAAAAGGAGGGCATATGCTAAATTTCAAACAAGAGGGAATGAGGGAATTAAATTTACTAACAGAGAGAATAAATTTCCCAATAGCAATTCCAATATATAATGATTGGGAAAAAACACAATTTCAATATTTGCAAAATAATATCAAATCATCCAGGTTCACCAGTTTCGACATCTGTAAATGGTGTATCACTCACAAGCTTAATTATGAAATTCTATATCCATTAAGCAAGTCAGCTATTTTAAAAAATCCCTACAAATATTACAAGTATCTGCAAATGAAATACCACCTAAGAAAATATCAAAGCGCATAAATAAAAAAGAGGGATAAAACGTTTCTGCCGTTTGTCCCTCTTTAAAATTAATCATATATCTCTAATTCCATATGGTCAGATTGGGATATATCATATTCGCCTATTTCACCATTTACCTGACCATATGAAAATGAAAAAAGTTCATGGTTCTTTTTTAAATCTCTTTCGTTTTTATAAACTGATACATCCAATTTGTGCGGATAACCATTGTCAAAGCTGAATCTGATGGTGTGAAAATCATTATCCAATACATGCTGAATGATATTTTCTGAAATATCATCTTTGCTTTCGGTGACTATCAGCTTATTCAAGACAACATTGATATTTTCTTCACTATAATTGGAACTGCTTAGCGAAAAGCTATTTACAACATCTATATCTCTTCCAAATTGCAGATAACAAGTGTATATTGCCAATATTATAAAGACTACTACTATAGCAATTATTTTCTTTTTCATTGATAAATCACCGCCTTTTATCAGGAAAGTGAAGAAACCATGAGCCTTTTTTGGTGCATTTGATGATAAAAGATGAGTGGTCATCTAACAGTATCTTAATTTCATTCTTTCTATCATAAAAGATAATATCAGCTATTGGCAAATCATCAGTCTCATTTAAAATATCAAATAGTCTGTCTTTAAATTCATTCAGCTTCATACTATTCACTTATCCTTAGTAATTTGCCTTCTCCCTCTGGTGTCAAAGACCTGAACAAAGATAGTAGGTCTTTCATCCCCTGTTTGTAAACAAAGCTTTCTACTATAGATTCCCTTGAATTGGTAGCATCAAAATAGTTTTTGAGCATATTTTGTTGTTCTTCATTCAAGCTGTTGTCAAGCAGCTCATACAAGCGTTCCTCTTCTGAGATAGCCGCTTTATAACGTGCATCCTTTTCTAATCCTTTACCAAGCCTCTCTGATAACAAGACTTCTGTAATCATTTCTAAAAAGTCTTCTGACATATTCTTCCTCTCCTTCCTTAATACGAACATTATAAATATAATATAAATTATATTATAAATATGGTATATTTCTAATATTTTAGCACAATGATAGATATATTACAATCATAATGTGAGAGGTGATTCATTGTGTTTAAGCTGAAAAAGGAATACGTTGAGTATGAAAACAAGTCGTTGAGACTGCCCAAAGACCTAATTGCCAAGGTTCAGGAGCTTGCGAACAAGAATAATATGTCATTCAATAGAGTGATTATCCAATGTATAGAGTACGCATTGGATAACGCTGATGAATCGGAGGAATAACAGATAGCCTTGTGTAACAGCAAGGCTTCTTCCTTTTTATGAGGCTGATTATGGTCAAAAGTGTTAAGTTTTGACTACGGTGGGCAGACCATGGAAAATCAATGGTTTCTGGGTAGTCAGAAGTTATGGTCAAAAGTGGTGACTGAAAATTGCGTTTAAAAGCCATGTTTTTGTATAATCTATATGATTTTATGAATAACATGGAGGTTTGAAGTATGATTTATGGATGTTGCAGAGTGTCAACCAAACATCAGCTTGAAGATGGCAACTCCGTTGAGGACCAGCAGGCACAGATATTAGAAAAGTACCCAAATGCAGAAATTGTGGTTGAAGCATACACAGGAGGGGAGGAAAGGCCAATTTTTTCTGAACTGCTAGATAAGGTACAAAGGGGCGATATTATCGTCTGTACAAAATTAGATAGGTTTTGCCGAAGCGTTCGTGTCGGCTTAAGTTATATTGACACATTATTAGATAAAGGCGTGAGTATCCACATCCTTAATATGGGATTGATTGAAGACACAAGTATGGGTAGATTGATATATACAGTTCTGCTTGCTTTTGCAGAATTTGAGAAAAATCAGATTGTTGAAAGATGTCAGGCAGGTAAAGAGATTGCAAAGACAAAAGAGGGATTTAAGGATGGACGGCCTAAAAAGTTTTCACGGGAGCAACTTAATCATGCGGTAGAGCTTTTGGAAACACGCTCTTATTCACAAGTAGAATCTATAACAGGCATAAGCAAAAGCACTTTACAGAGAGCCAAGAGAAAAACAATGGTTTCCATGTAAATGTAGGCTATATAGAGCCTTTTGGGGATTTGGAAATGCAAATGATATCATTTAATCAACAGTGTGTTTATGAAATGTTGAAAGGATGGTATCACAATGAAAAAGGACAAATTCACGAAACTGATTGGAAAATTTATGCAACAGGTGGCACTCTTAGATAAGCTATGTGCTTTTGAGGACGTGTTAGATAATCCAAATGGGCATAATCTGGGAAATGAGCAAGTTGAGGGTATGATGGACGTAATATCTTTCCATAAAGATAGGTATTCCAACGTATCTAACAGGCTCCAAAATGTGCTGGTTGATGTGTTTACTGGTGGAGAAGAAATTCAGAAGGAACATTTGGGATTCACTATGGACTTAGGGAATAATAAGGAGTCTATTGCAGAGTTGTTTGATATTCTATTTAATCAGCTTTTTACATTCACAAGGCCAGCACTTAATTGTAACTCAGACAACTATGTGTCCGTGTTCCTAAAAACTCTGAAAAAAGAATTAGAATCGTGAGAAGTAAAAAAAGAATGACGGGATTATGTCTCGTCATTCTTTCATTTTTCAACAAATAAAAAGCCACACTAATTTGTGCGGACTTTTTTGAAAAGTACATAAATAGAAAGTATACCGACGAGACAGAATTGTAATATGCTCGCCAAATTAATAATATCATGGCGAATTTTCAGAATCAACATTGCCATTCTTCTCTTTAAGTCTTTGTAGCTTCTTTTCTAGTTGCTTGATATTATACTCAAGAAAGCTGTTTTGCTCTTCCAGTAGCTGATAAGTAAATATGTATGCCGCCATGAGCTTTCTGTACTGTGCTGTAGCACGATAGTGAACATCTATCCCTTTGGGATTCTTCTCTTTCTGCTTGGCTTGCATTTCTTTTATGTATTTAACTAATTCCTCATTATGGGTAAGAGTAGAGAGGCTGATATTTAAAGTCTCTGCAATCTTACTCTTTTTGATTGGAACATTGTTTTCGTAGTATTCATTAACAAGTAATTTGACCTCTGAAACAATCTTCTTAGATACTTTTTGTCTTTTTTCTATCATTGCTTTAGTCTTATCTACTGCCATTCCACTCACACTCCATACAATTTTAATGGAATTAGTATATCACAGCTTTTTTGGTATTTAAAGTTGATTTTTCCTTGTAAATACAGAGATTCGACGTGTGCAACGTGTGCGACACCCCTATTTTCACACCGAGATAAGCAGTTACCGAATGTATGCAACTAATATCGGTCTAAAAGCCTTATAATGCCTTAAATACGGGCTTTTAACGTATGCAACAGGCGATTTTTCTCTATGTTAGGATAATGACGGTCAGTGGCCTGCATCTGTCTGTGATTGGTATGGGCTGCCATCAGCTTTTCCGCCGTATCAGGCTGCCATATCTGGTCAACATAATGCTTTGCGGTGGGCTTATGTACTGTTATGGGACGATGACGGGCATGGGAATTTCCATGTTACGGGCCTATGTCATGTTTTCCATGCGTCTTTTGGCAGGACTGCTTGGCAGAACGTATGACCTGTTGACTGCGGTGACTGTCTCGGCATTCATTATTCTGCTGCAGAGACCGCTGTATCTCAGGCACAGCGGATTCCTGTTTTCTTTTGGAGCCGTCTGCGGTATCGGTCTGCTGCTTCCGGCAGTCCAGCGGAATCTGTTTGGTCATGGCAGGGGAGAGAAGGCGTTGCTGTCGGGGGCGGCCATATCATTGTCTACGTTACCGGTATATCTGTGCTTTTATTATGAATTTCCGCCCTATTCCGTGCTGTTAAATCTGGTGGTGGTTCCCTGCATGACAGTGGTCCTGTTATGTGGGCTGGTGAGTCTGGGAGCGGCGGCATGTTTCCTGCCACTGGGAACGGCAGCTGCATATCCGGTACATCTTTTCCTGTGGTTTTATGAAATGTGCTGTCGGGTGTGTCAGTTTCTGCCAGGACATTCATGGGTCACAGGACGGCCGGGATTATGGCAGATTCTGCTTTTTTTCGGGATTCTTCTGCTTATCCTGCTCTGCAATGAACGACTGCCCAAATTACTTTTCTGGCAGGGAATTCTGTGCGCGCTGCTGCTGTTTTGCATCAGACTGCCACAGGGGCTGCAGATTACTATGGTGGATGTGGGACAGGGAGACTGTATCTTTATTTCCGAGAACAATGCTTTTCAGATGCTGATCGACGGCGGCAGCTCGGATAAAAGCGATGTGGCGGATTATCAGATCCTTCCTTTTCTAAGATATAAAGGCGTATCATGTCTGGATGCCGTCGTGATTACACATCCGGACAGTGATCACATAAACGGCATCTGCGCTATGCTGGAAGAAGCGGCGCATGGCGGCGGCATAACAATCAGAGCGTTATATCTGCCGGACGTGGGGGCAGCAGGGCGCAATAAGGGATACAGGGAGCTGGAAGATAAGGCAGAGGAGGCCGGTGTACAGGTACGATACATTGGATATGGAGACCGTCTGCAATGCGGTAAAGTTATGTTAACCTGCCTGCATCCTGAGAAAGGATGGGAGACGGAGGATACAAATGCCTATTCTACGGTTCTGCATCTGTCCTATGGCAATTTCACGGCACTCTTTACTGGCGATCTGGAAGGGGCGGGAGAAAGAAGGGTGGAAGAACTCATACGACAGGTGAATGTCCTGGCACAGAGCGGCGGGGCGTCACATAGAGAGCCGCCAGGCCTGCTGCTGAAGGAAATCACCCTGCTCAAAGTAGCGCACCATGGATCCGGTTATTCGACAGGTGAGAGCATCCTGCAGGAACTGGCGCCAAGGATCGCATTTTTGTCCTGTGGCAGAAATAACAGGTACGGGCATCCTCATAAGGAAGTACTTGAGCGGTTGAAGGCACAGGGGTGTATAATCTATCAGACGAAGGAGCGGGGAGCCGTGACACTGCATGTGAGAGGAAAAAAGGGATGGGTTGACACCTTTCTAAGACAGGAAGAAATTAGCAATAAGAATTGACGTATCTGCAGATGCTGTATATAATATAACATAAATGAGGGAGTAATCGGCGCCGGTTTCCATATGACAGGTGCGATATGCCAACATACTGATGCCAGAGGTTGTATCGCTGCATGAATGAGATTCGATTCGGCGGATTGTGCAGACGGGGAACACTGTCATCTGGTATATCTTAATTGATGAGACTCATGTATGGCGGAATGATACCATGCGTGTGTCTGTTGAGAAAGTTCAGGGATAGATACCGTGTGGTACCTGTCCCTTTTTATGCGCAGGGGGAAACTCTTCCCTGCTCGATTGATTTCGCAGGAATAAGGAAAGGTTTCACGCGTGGAACAGGAAGCGTAGGTTTTTACATGCAGAGAAAGGAAGGGTAACGGTATGGTTATTTTTTTGACAGTACTGGCAACAATTTTTATTGCGGAAATGGGAGATAAGACGCAGTTGTTGCTGGTGGCGATGGCAGGTAAGTATAAGGTCAGACATATTCTGATGGGGACATGGCTTGCGACGGCGGCGCTGAATCTTCTGGCAGTGGGAGCGGGAGCGGCTCTTGGCAGTTACCTGGATATGCGGATCATAAAAACGCTGGCTGGATTTGCATTCTTCTGGTTTGCCTATGGGGCCCTAAAGAGCGAGGAAGAAGAGGAAAAGGAGAAGGAAATGAAGCATAATCCGGGTCCGGTCGTTGCTGTTTTCTGCTCTTTCTTTATCGGTGAGCTGGGAGATAAGACACAGCTGTCCGGTATTACGCTGGCGGCCAACTATACGAATCACAGTATGTCGAATGCTTTTTTTGTATTTCTGGGGTGTACGTTGGGACTGATTCTGGCGGATTTGATTGGTTTGATCGCAGGCGTTGTATTAAAGAGTAAAGTGCCCACGGGGGTTCTGAATAAAATATCGTTCGGCATTTTTGCCGTTTTTGGCATTATGAGTACTGTGGAAGCGTCGGGGCTGATTTTTGGAGCAGGAAGCGCGGCAGCTGTGGGCAGTTGTATTGCGGTGACAGCAGTTTTTGCAGTCCTGTGCCTGTGGGAGATCCATCATACAGCGAAAAGGAAATAAGATGTATGTGACAGGGTTTCTGATCTGCAGTGATGTATCAATAAAAGTGATGCTATTTCTGTTTTTTTTTGATAAAATGGAATAAAAAGAATGTGCAGTGAGAGAGGGAACCGGAAATGATATTTAAATGTAAGAACTGCGGTGGTAATACGGTGTATGAACCAGGCAGAGGCAGTATGTATTGTCCGCATTGTGAGAGCGAGAACAGTGAAGAGACAATTCAGGGCGGGACACTGACGCAGTGCGTCAATTGTGGAGCGCCGCTTAAACTGCAGAATTATACTTCGGCGGGGAAATGTGAACATTGTGGATGTTACATAGTTTTTAATGAGCGGGTGGAAGGGGTGTATGAGCCGCATATGCTGCTTCCCTTCCGGATCAATAAGAAGGCGGCGGCAAAGGCGCTTGACAGCGAGTTTTCCAGGCGGTTGTTTACGCCATCTGACTTTCTGTCGGCCAGAAGCCTGGAGAGTATGGAAGGCATCTATGTACCTTTCTGGATGTATGATTATAAAGCCTGTTACGATTTCGCAGGGGAAGGGATCAGAGTAAAGAGATGGACGGCCGGCAATACGGAATATACGGAGACTTCTTATTATGAAGTGATTCGTAAAATGGATCTGGATTTTGATAAGGTTCCGGTGGACGCTTCTTATGCGATGGAAGATGGTATTATGGATCTTATGGAGCCGTATGATTACGGGCAGCTGCAGGGATTTGAGCCGAAATATATGTCCGGATTCTACGGGGAAGTGTACAATCAGGATGCGGCGGAACTGGAAGAAAGGGCACAGAAGAAATCGCGCAGCGCCTCGGAAGAGCTGCTGCAGGAATCTCTTAAGGCATACAGCAGTGTCAGGCCGATGCGCAAGGATCTCAGGCTGGATCAGGAGGGGGTACATTATGCGCTGATGCCGGTATGGCAGTATCTGTACCGCTATAAAGGAGAAACTTACCAGTATCATGTCAACGGACAGACCGGCAAGGTGGTTGGCACGACGCCGATTTCCATGGCTAAAGTAGTCAGTTATGGTGTGTCTGTGTTTGCAGTGGTGACAGCCGGGTGTTACATGGCGCTGAGGATATTGGAGATTTTGTAATAAAATATCTGCAGACGAGACATTCTCTGCACAGATATCAACGGATTTGAGATGTCGCCTGCCGACATCGTGGAGGACGGTATGAAAGAGTATTTCCGCTATTTTAAATGGATGTATATAGTACTGGGGGCAGTGGCAGTTACGCTGGGTGTTCTGCATGCGGGGCACTGGGGGATTTCCAGAATGTTCCACTATGAGAGAACGAATCAAAGCTGTACCACAGAAGAGCGCGTATTCGATTACGGGGATGTGCTGACAGATAAGGAAGAAGACAAATTACGCAGGCTGATCGCCAGACGAGAGCAGCAGACGGGATGTGATATTGTGCTGATTACGCTGCAGGAATCTTTGAAGGAGTATGCTCGGGAAATTGAGCCGGCTGTGCGCTATGATGAGTTTGTGAGAGTCTATGCGGAACAGTTCTATGAGGAGAACAATTTCGGATTTGACCGGGCCAACGGGGACGGTATTTTGCTTGTGGACAATTGGTACCGGGAAGATGATGGACGTATTTATACATGGTTATGTACGACCGGAAGAGTGCAGGACAAATATTCCGATGCGGCGGTTAACCATATTTTAGACAATGTGTATCGCTATGTGGAACGTAATCCTTACCGCGCTTATAAGACTTACATCAATGATTTCTATCATGATATGCTGGGCATACAGGTATTCCAGATCTATGTGCCGGGTTGTGTTCCGTGGATCGCAGGATTGGCAGCCGCTGTTGTTTTTGTATTCTGCAACAGAAGATCAAAGAAAGGAAACAAGACAACCACGGCGGTTACTTATGTTGCCGGTATGGAGCCTCATTTTCGGGTAAAGGAAGACAGGTTCCTGCGTAAATCGGTGGTGACCCGTAAGATCCAGACAAACAGCGGCGGCGGAGGCGGACGAAGCGGAGGCGGCGGAGGCAGGAGTCATGGCGGAGGCGGGCACAGCCGTTAAAACAGACGGAAAGATTGCAAACAAAAAAACACTTCCTCTGACGGCAGGAAGTGTTTTTGTTTTGTATAAATGCACTGCTTTGCGAATGAATAGATTATGCCATCTTATTTACGGCAAGAGTAAGACGGGAAATCTTTCTGGCAGAAGTATTCTTGTGATAAACACCTTTCTTGGCAGCTTTATCAAGAGCGGATGCTGCAGCAGCCAATGCGGTCTTTGCTGCTTCCTTGTCGTTGGCTTCAACAGCGGCATATACCTTCTTGATCGCTGTCTTGACACCGGACTTAACAGACTTGTTTCTCTCAGCTTTGGTCTTGTTCACTAAGATTCTCTTCTTGGCAGATTTAATATTAGCCATGATCACACCTCCGATTGAAATAGTAATAGTATTTGAATTTATTAGGACGTGTCTCATTAAAGCCGGACACGGACGTTTTAATGGAAACACACGTATATTATTGTAGTTTATGAGAATCCCGATGTCAATACATATTTTGTTTATTTTTGCAAAAAATAGAAAAAGACGTTGCTGTTCACGGATCAGGAATACGCATAAACTGCTTATCCTGCGCAAATGAATCAATGTCAGCCGGTTAAACTGTGTACCGGGTTAACTAACCGGCATTGCAGATGAATAGTAACAGAAAGAAGATATATAGCAATACGAAAGCAATTTAAGAAGATACGCATATTAATAGTAGTAAGATAAAATGCGGGAAATGAGGAGAAGGGTATGGATAGCTGGTCAACAGTCAGGACTGACTTGGCGTTGGAAGCCAGAGAAAGCATCGAGGAGAAAGCGGAAGGCCTGCATGGGGTCGTCGTGGAGGAAGATTATGATAAAAAGAGCGACGTTCATATTACAAAGGTTGTGATTGAGACGAAGAACGGGGCTAAAATGCTGGGCAAACCGATGGGAGTCTATATTACATTGGAGGCGCCGGCCATGACGGAGCCGGAGGAAGATTATCATCAGGAAATATCGGAGATTCTGGCCAGAGAACTGAAAAGCGTGCTGCCGAACCCGGACAGGGAACAGTCCATCCTCGTGGTGGGACTTGGGAATCGTGAGGTTACCGCAGATTCTTTGGGACCGAATGTGGTGGATAATCTGCTGGTGAACAGGCATATTGTACGGGAGTACGGCAAGGTGGCGTATAACCGTTCCAGGATGCATCAAATCAGCAGTCTGGTTCCCGGTGTTATGGCAAAGACAGGTATGGAGTCGGCTGAGATCATCCGGGGGGTTATCGGAGAGACCAAACCGGATATGGTGATTGTGATCGATGCGCTGGCCGCGCGTTCGACCAGGCGGCTGAACCGTACGATACAAATCACAAATACCGGTATTCATCCGGGTTCAGGTGTGGGAAACCACCGCAACGCCATTACGCAGGAGAGCCTTAACGTGCCGGTACTTGCATTGGGGGTGCCGACGGTGGTGGATGCCGCTACAATTGTCGGCGATGCCATGGGGGAGAGGCCTGTGGCATTGAAAGAACTGAATAATATGTATGTTACGACAAAGGATGTAGATCAGCAGATACAGCAGATCAGCCATATTATCTGTGACGGTATCAATAAGGCGCTGGATACGGTGTAATCTTATGGTATGAAGTCATATTCGCTTCGCATATAATTTTTAGTATGAATATGAAAAAAATTTTAATGCGACTTATTATAATAACACTTGTTATAGTATCTGCGTTTTTTGTTCTGACGGAGGTTATGCAAACGGTACAAGACCAGGAAGGCAAAGGAAAAACCTTACCGGGGTGGCTGCGGGGAATCCTGTTGGAGCCATATCTCCCCGGGATACATAGAATGAATCAGGGAGCGGACGGACGAATTGCGGGCGATTTGCGAAGCCGCTGGCTGCTTGCCGAATATCCTGTTTTTTTGTACAAGATGGAAGAGGAGGAAGACATATTTTCGGCGGAGAGCGACTATGACAGGCTGATGATACTGGAAGGCAGCGATGAGGACAATAAGGCGATTGCCGATGGAGAGCTTGAGTACGATGAAAATGCAATGCATTTGGAAAAAGGACTTGTTGATGCGCTGCTTGCCGAAAACGGTATGTTTTTGGAGAATCAGGCAGCGCAGCAGGAGGAAACCACAGAACAGATTTCGGACAATACGCCGGAGGGATTTGTACCGGTGCAGAACAAGAGCTACAGTTATCGGTGGGAGGAACTGCAGGACTATGCGGCGCTGATCAAAGCGTTCTATGCCGTGGACAGCACAACGAAAGCGGGAGAAGAACTCCTTGGAGTGGAGAAACTGCTTGCCAGGGACATGCGTCTGCAGGGAGGAGCTGAAGAACCGCAGATCCTGATCTATCATACGCATTCTCAGGAAAGCTTTGCGGATTCGATACCAGGAGACGAATCCACCGGTATTGTGGGTGTGGGAGAGCATTTGGCCTCTATTCTCAGACAAAGGTACGGATACAATGTGATGCATTATACGGAAAGTTTTGATAAGGAATCCAGAGACTATGCCTATGGAAATGCCCTGCCGGTTATAGAAAAATTACTTGCGGATCATCCCAGCATCGAAGTGGTAATCGATCTGCACAGGGACGCCATGCCGGAGAGCCGGAGACTGGTCACGGAGCTGCAGGGAAAACCTACGGCACAGATCATGTTTTTTAACGGTTTGAGCCGGACGGCTAAGGGAGGGATCGAATATCTGGAGAATCCGTACCTTGACGATAATCTGGCCTTTTCTTTTCAGATGCAGGCAGCCTGCAATGAGTATTATCCGGGACTTGCAAGGAGAATTTATCTGAAAGCGTATCGCTATAATATGCATCTTTGTCCAAAAACACTGCTGATCGAGCTGGGAGCGCAGAACAATACGGTAGAGGAGATGAAGAATGCCTGCGAACCGTTGGCACATGTACTCAGCCTGGTATTAAACGGAGAAGAACCCAAAAGGTAGCGTTTCGGGCACAATGAGTCAGGACGGATACGCCAGCCGGGCGGCATTGTTATTAAAATGCGTGAAAACTGCCTGATGAGAGTAGACAGCATTTCCACGATTTGATATACTGTTTCCTGTGCTGCAGCCATCAGGCTTGTGCATATACCGTGCCGGCCGCATCAGACAGCGGCGGTTGATGAAGACATTGGTACATCTGATATCGATCCGCCGGCAGGAGGATCCGGTGTGCCTGGCGGGATGAGGATAAAATCAAGGTTTGTCGGGAGGATATTATGGCATCCATAGATCAGAGCAGGATCAGGAATTTTTGTATTGTAGCCCATATCGATCATGGGAAGTCTACGTTGGCGGACAGAATTATAGAGAAGACAGGGCTTTTGACCAGCCGGGAGATGCAGGCCCAGGTTCTGGACAATATGGAACTGGAGCGGGAGCGCGGCATTACGATCAAAGCCCAGACAGTGCGCATTATCTACAATGCCAAGGACGGAAATGAGTATATTTTTAATTTAATCGATACACCGGGCCATGTAGATTTTAATTATGAAGTCAGCCGCTCACTGGCGGCATGTGACGGCGCCATTCTGGTGGTGGATGCGGCTCAGGGCATTGAGGCGCAGACGCTGGCCAATGTGTATCTGGCGTTGGATCATGATCTGGATGTGTTTCCGGTCATCAATAAGATTGATCTTCCCAGTGCGGATCCGGAGCGCGTCAGGAATGAGATTGAGGATGTGATCGGCATTGAGGCACAGGACGCGCCGCTGATTTCGGCGAAGAACGGAATTGGTATAGAGGAAGTGCTGGAGGCAGTGGTGGAGAGGATTCCTGCGCCGGGCGGCAGTCCGGACAACCCTCTGCAGGCGCTGATTTTCGATTCTGTCTATGATTCCTACAAGGGTGTGATTGTCTTCTGCCGTATTATGGAAGGGCGGGTGGCGAAAGGGACTTCCATCAGGATGATGGCAACCAATGCTGCGGCCGAGGTGGTGGAAGTGGGATATTTCGGCGCCGGACAGTTTATTCCCTGCGAGGAGCTTTCGGCGGGGATGGTAGGCTATCTGACCGCCTCCATTAAGAATGTCAAGGATACTGCAGTGGGCGACACGATTACAGATGTGAAGAATCCCTGCGCAGAGCCGCTTCCCGGATATAAGAAGGTTAATTCTATGGTGTACTGCGGCATGTATCCTGCGGACGGTGCGAAATATCCGGATCTGCGGGATGCGCTTGAGAAGCTGCAGCTGAATGATGCTTCCCTGCACTATGAGCCGGAGACGTCAATTGCGCTGGGATTCGGGTTCCGCTGCGGATTCCTTGGGCTTCTGCATCTGGAGATCATCCAGGAGAGGCTGGAACGGGAATACAATCTGGATCTGGTGACTACCGCACCGGGTGTTATTTACAGGGTGCATAAGACGGACGGGGAGATGATCGAGCTGACCAATCCGTCGAATTTACCGGATCCGGCGCAGATCGATTTTATGGAGGAACCGGTGGTCAGCGCGGAGATTATGGTGACTACTGAGTTTATAGGTTCGATCATGCAGCTTTGTCAGGAGAGACGGGGCCGTTACATCAGCACGGAATATATTGAGGCTTCGAGAGCGCTGCTTAAGTATGAACTGCCGCTAAATGAGATTATCTACGATTTCTTCGATGCGCTTAAATCCCGTTCCCGGGGATATGCTTCTTTTGATTATGAGTTGAAAGGATATGAAACCTCAAAGCTGGTGAAACTTGACATTCTCATCAATCATGACGAGGTGGATGCCTTGTCCTTTATCGTTCATGCAGACAGCGCCTATGAGCGGGGCAGAAGAATGTGTGAGAAATTGAAGGACGAGATTCCGAGGCATTTGTTTGAGATCCCGATCCAGGCCGCGGTGGGCGGTAAAATCATAGCCAGGGAGACTGTGAAAGCCATGCGTAAGGATGTGCTCGCCAAATGCTATGGCGGTGATATCACCCGTAAGAAGAAGCTGCTGGAGAAGCAGAAGGAAGGCAAGAAGCGTATGCGGCAGGTGGGTAATGTGGAGATTCCGCAGAGCGCGTTTATGAGTGTATTGAAGCTGGATGATAACTGAAGATTGGCCGGAAGTTCAGACTGAGTAAAAATTTTAACGTGAATATATCGGGCAGAGACAGGAGCAGCAGATGAGAGAATTAAGCATTTACATTCACATTCCTTTTTGTGTCAGGAAATGCCTCTACTGTGATT
>CANPTH010000074.1 GCA_947576945.1 uncultured Lachnospiraceae bacterium | reverse complement strand
ATTTCAAAAGTCTTGCACAAGACCATATTTTATTTGTCAGTTACGTGTTAGTTACTTGTCAGTTACCGTGAAAATTTTGTGTGTTTTTGTGGCGTCTCATAGGAAATTCAGAATATCAGAAAACCCCGAAAACATCGTGTTTTCGGGGTCTGTTGCTCTTTTGCTATATTCGTTTGAATTATCGCTTGCTGAACTGCGGAGCGCGACGAGCCGCTTTGAGGCCGTATTTCTTTCTCTCCTTCATACGAGGATCTCTTGTCAGATAACCCGCTTTCTTCAGAGTCGGTCTGTAATCAGAATCTGCCTGGAGCAGCGCTCTCGCAATACCGTGCCTGATTGCTCCTGCCTGTCCTGTATATCCGCCGCCTTTAACGGTGATGATCGCATCGAACTTATCCACTGTGTCGGTCGCTGCAAGGGGCTGACGAACGATAACCTTAAGCGTCTCTAATCCAAAATAATCATCAATGCTTCTCTTATTGACGGTGATCTCACCTTTGCCCGGCACTAAATATACTCTGGCAACAGATTTCTTTCTTCTACCGGTTCCATAATATTTTGCTGCTGACTTAGCCATTATTATAATCTCCTTTCAGTCCCTGTGAATTAAAATGTCAATGCTTCCGGCTTCTGTGCTGCATGCGGATGCTCTGCGCCCGCATATACATGAAGCTTCGTATACATTTGTCTTCCCAGAGGTCCTTTCGGAAGCATACCTTTCACTGCATGCTCAATCACTCTCTCTGGATGCTTCTGCATCATCTCTTTCAGGGTGGTCTCTTTCATACCGCCCACATAATCAGAATGATGGTAATAAATCTTCTGATCCAGTTTCTTACCGGTAACCTTAACCTTCTCCGCATTCACTACGACTACATAGTCGCCTGTATCCATATGCGGTGTGAAGATCGGTTTATTCTTGCCTCTCAACACTTTAGCAACCTCGGATGATAAACGTCCGAGTGTCATATCAGTCGCGTCAACTACATACCATTTTCTATCGATCGTAGCCGGGCTTGCCATAAAAGTTTTCATCAACATTACCTCCAAATAATAAGCTGTGTTGTTCCTCCTGTTCTTCATGCGGATGTCCGGCCACACTCATGAACTTCGTAACAACGGATGTATCCTGTTTCTTATCTTCAAAATGCTTTGCCGGGGCTTTGGCGCAGCATTTCTTCACACTCCATACCCGCCTATTATAGTATACGCACCCGCGTGTGTCAATACATTTTTTGCCTGTTTTCTGCGGATTTAAGAGAAATCAGGAGGCGTTGAGGAGAACGCCAAATTGTACACGTCCTTCTCCTGTCCTCACCCAATCAAATACACAAAATATGCCGCATATCCTGCCAGCAGACACACACCGCCAAACCTGCCCAGCCTGTGCTTTTGAAACACCAGCGCCCACAACAGCGCTGCTGCCGCAATACACGCCGCACTGTCCGTAAGAAAGGCGGCTGCATAAGACACCGGCGTGATCAGGGCCGATGTACCCACCACGAAGAGTATATTGAAGATATTGCTGCCCACGATATTGCCCACTGCAATGTCCGCCTTGCCCTTGACCGCCGCCGTAGCCGAAGTCACAAGCTCCGGAAGCGACGTACCGAAGGCCACGATGGTCAGACCGATCAGCCGCTCACTCATACCGAAGATCCGTGCCAGCTCCGTGGCCGCATCTACAGCCACATCGGAACCTGCTACGATCATCACGCCGCCAAGGACAATCAGCAGCAGCATTTTCCAGACAGGCATCTCTCTGTCCCCGCCCGGCAGCTCCTCCGGCATGTCCCCTCCGTGCTTTGCCATACGCAGCAGATACAGCAGATAACAGATCATAAATGCCCAGAGGATAAGTCCGTCAGTCCACCCCACCACATTATCCGTCAGGCCCAATCCCATTAACAGTCCGGTCATTGCAATAACAAACGGGATTTCATAACGCACCGTAGATTTCTGTACCGCAACCGGCTTAATGAGCGACGTGATTCCCAGGATCAACAACACGTTCAAAATATTACTGCCCACGATATTACCGATGGTAATCTCCGCGCTTCCCTTAAGCGCCGCCGACACACTGACTGCTGCCTCCGGAAGCGACGTGCCCATAGCCACGATCGTCAGTCCGATCACAAGCTGCGGAATACCGAATTTCTCCGCCAGCTTACTCGCTCCTTCCACAAACCAGTCCGCCCCCTTAACCAGAAGAACGAACCCCACTGCCAACAATACCAACTGCATAACTACTGCCATAATACCCTGCTCCTTTCTCATCCTGCCGCCTGCCCGCGGCACATCTTCTTACGCGATCTTTAAAGATGCCCTGGATTTTACCTTACTCTGACAGGATTCTTTGGTGTCTTCAATAAGCATCCTCTCTTTTCACCGCCTGAAATCTCAGGCAAACAAAAAGAGACCTTAGGCATCCATAATGCTAAAAGTCTCGTTCTTTCTACGATAGAAAGTTAGAAAGCGTGTAAACATGGCGTACGCCAGGGTATGTTGCTTACACAGGATAACTACTCCCTCTTAACGTGTACTACATTTGTATCGCATGACGGTAGAGTATCACACGATGGTTTCTTTGTCAAGACAAGAATTCCCAATCTTTGCGGTTTCTATACCTCAGCTTCCCTGGTATACTGACACACCGGTTCCTTCCAGAAATTTCTTCTGTCCTATTGAATCTTAGCCAGCGATTCCTCCGACAGAATTTTCCTGATATTAAGCATAAAAAGTATCGACGCCGTAGCTGCCGAAATCGTATCGGAGATTGGCTCCGCCCAGTACACTCCCATCACCCCCATAAAATGCGGCAGGAAAATCGCCAGCGGAATCAACAGAATGATCTTACGCAGCACGGCAATAAATAAAGAGATCTTTGCCTGTCCCAGCGCAAGAAACGTCGGCTGGATCCCGTTCTGCAGGCCGAACACCAGCATGCCCGCCATAAAGATCGGCATTACTTCTCCCGTAAGAGCCACCAGCTGTGTCTCATTGGTGAAGAAACCGGCATAGAATTTCGGCAGGATCATGGCGGTCGCCGTGGAGAGAAAACGAAATCCGAAACACATCCCGATCATCCAGCGGTACAGCTGCTTTACCCTGCTAAAATTCCTGGCCCCGTAATTATAACTGACGATAGGCGTCATGCCCTGGGTAAAGCCATTAATGGGCGCAGAGAACAACTGCATGATACTCTGCATAATTGTAAGCGATCCCACATGCAGGTCGCCGCCGTAAGCCTGCAGACCATGATTCAACACGATACTGATAAAACTCTCCGTGGCATTCATAATAAAAGGAGAGATGCCCAGCGAGAACACGCTTCCCAGAATTCTTCCCTCCAGCCGCATACAGCTTCTGCGAACCCGCAGGGAAGTCTTTCTCCCCAGCAAAAAGGACATAACCCAGGCCGCGCTCAATCCCTGCGATATGACCGTGGCGATAGCCGCCCCCTTCACCCCCAGATGAAGGCCGAAGATAAAGACCGGATCCAGCACAATATTGGCTACTGCACCGATCAGCACGGAGAACATGGCGATCCGCGGCTGGCTCTGGCAGATGATAAAGGCGTTAAGCCCCAACGCCAGCTCCACAAACAACGTACCCAGCAAATAAATCGAAAGATAATCCATGGCATAGCCTATGGTGGCGTCACTGGCTCCGAACATATAGAGAAGCGGTCTCTGAAATGCATAGAAAAAAACCATCAGAAACACCGTACAGAGTAACAGGAAGCTGACACTGTTGCCCAGGATTTTTTCCGCATGCTCCCTGTCCCCTTTCCCCAGCCAGATAGCCGCCAGCGGCGCGGCGCCATTGCTGATAAATGCCGAAAAAGCCGAGATAAATACCGTGATGCAGAATGTCACGCCCACCCCCGTCAGGGCATTGGCTCCCACCCCTTCCATATGGCCGATATAGATCCGGTCAATAATACTGTATAAAATATTGATGATCTGCGCCAGAATAGCCGGCAGCGTCATGCCTGCCATCAATCTGCCGATGGGCTGTGTTGCCATCCGCTCTTCCCGTGTCATGATTGTTTTCGTTTCTGTTGCCATATTCTTATCCCTCGGTTATGATATTTATAGTAACGTGAAACGGAATTCCAGGCCGTCTGCAAGTCGCCGCCCGGGAATGTCCCGGCTCTACATAACGAATTGTCATCCTGCAAAATACTGTTCTCCGGAAGCCGTTATGATGCATCATATACCAAATTTTGGTTTTTGGCAACATCAGCTTCCCCGCGGCCTTCGCAAAATACCGTTATTCTATCCGAATACTTTGCAGCAAAACGCAGGACACCACGAACCATAACCACAAAGGACACTCTGCTCATGAAAACACAACACAGCGCTCACGCCAGGACATTCTATAAGGCACTCTCCTGCAGTATTATCCTGCTGGCCCTAAACCTTGGTCCGCTCTGCCGCCATCTGTACCACTGCGGCTATACTGCATCTTCTTTTCCGGCAGGATACAGAGGTGTGGAAGTTCTCTTCTGGCTTCTGACCGTATACATCAACTTCTTTCCGGCTCTCACCACGTGCCGGACTTCAACTGTCCGCAACAAGATCCTGGAAGACGGCGTCGCGCTCTTACAGATCTTTCTGACTACTACAGTCCTGGAGACTCTCGGCTGTATCGCAGGCCTGTTCTTTACCGCCCCAAAAGCATCGGATGATCTCCTCCCTTTCCTTTCGACATGGCTGCGGTATCTATTGCCGGTCTTCCTGGTGGAACTGGTCCTGTTCTGGAACGGTATCCTGCGCGTCTATCTGACTTCCGTACAGCTGGGAATCCGCTGGCGCATAATCGGGATCATCTGCGGCTGCATCCCGCTTGTACATATTTACGTGCTTTGCCGCATTATAGAGATTGCCGGCTGTGAGGTTCAGCTGGAAAATGAGAAATTTCTGTTAAATCAGATCAGGGCCGAGAATCAGGAATGTCAGACCAGATATCCGATCCTTCTCGTACACGGCGTCTTCTTCCGGGACTTCCGTTTCTTCAATTACTGGGGCCGAATCCCCGGTGAACTTAAGAGAAACGGGGCCGCGCTTTTCTACGGCAATCAACAGTCGGCCGCTTCCGTGGCAGAATGCGGACAGGAACTGGCCGGGCGCATCCAGCAGATCCTCAGGGAAACCGGCTGTGAGAAGGTAAATATCATCGCCCACTCCAAGGGCGGTCTGGACAGCCGCTATGCCATCTCCAGGGGCGGCGCCGCACCTTATGTTGCTTCCCTGACCACCGTTAATACACCCCACAGGGGCTGTATCTTTGCCGATTATCTTCTGGACAGAATTCCGGACAAGGTATGTCACAGCGTAGCCGCCAAATATAACGCCGCACTGAAACGGTTCGGAGACAGGGATCCCGATTTCCTGGAAGCAGTGCAGGATCTGACCGCCTCCTCCTGTGTCCGTCTCAACGAGCTGCTGCCCGATGCCCCGCAAGTCTACTATCAAAGCGTCGGCAGTAAGATGCGGCAGGCAGTCAGCGGCCGTTTTCCCCTGAATCTTTCCTATCCGCTTGTAAAGCACTTTGATGGAGACTGCGACGGCCTGGTATCCCTGGACAGCATGAAATGGGGTGCAAAGTTCATCTGTCCGGATGCTCCCGCCGGCCGGGGGATTTCCCACGGCGATATGATCGACTTAAATCGGGAGAATGTTCCCGGCTTTGATGTCCGCGAGTTCTATGTCTCTCTCGTGAGAGATCTGAAAATAATGGGATTCTGACCAATGGGTTCCGGAAAACAACGAAAGAGAGGATTTCTTATGACATTACTCAGTAGAATCTGGAAGAATAATACCGTATACCAGGAGCCGGTCTGTTTCTCAGAAAATGCCTCCGGCGCTCTCCTTGGCGGAACACTGATCTATCGCCCCAGCCAGGTGCTCGAAGCAGTCTCCTGGGACGGACAGATACGCTATGAAGAGGGGATTGACTATCAGGTCGCCGGCTGCCGGATCCTGCGCACGGAACAGTCCCGCATTCCTTTTCTTCACCGCAGCGCTTACATCAGGCCTTACACCGGACAGACAGAGACCGCGTGGCTCAGACTGCCCGGCGGAAGAGAGTATGCAGAGATCTTTCCGGACATATACCGCTATCAGGTTCTTGTCACCTATCGGCATGAAGAGCGCTGGGAGCAGCCTCTTTCGCATGATCAGTCCGCAAGGCTGTCCCGCTCTTTTCGTCTGCTGAATGAAGGCAGCGAATTTCATCTTGTCTTTTATGGAGACAGTATTACCGCCGGCTGGGAAGCCAGCGGCTGTGATGAACCTGCCGTCGATCTGATGACGTTGGAAGACTGCCATGCCGTTGTAAACCGTCCCCCTTATATGCCCTCCTGGGCAGAATTGGTAACGGATACACTCCGCAGGCAGTTTCCGAACTGTTCTGTTCATAAATACAACCGGGCTGCCGGCGGCTCTACAACCGGATGGGGCTGCCGGCATGCGGCCGCACTTGTCACGCCCTGCGCCCCGGATCTGGTCGTTCTCGGATTCGGCATGAACAGTCTGCAGGATCCGCCTGAGCAGTACGTATCCGAGATCCGACAGATCATACAGGATATCCGCCGTTCCCACCCCCTTTGCGAATTCCTGTTACTCTCCCCCATGGTTCCCAGTCCGGAGATCGCCGGGTTTCAGAACAATGCTCTGTCAGATCAGCAGAACGCTTTACGCGATCTGGCCGGCCGGGAAGCGGGAATCGCCTTAGCCGAAGTACATTCCCTGTTTCTTGCCCTGATGGAGCGCGGCAAAGAATACCTGGCATTGACCGGAAACTGTATCAACCATCCCAATGACTTCTCCGTGCGGATCTATGCGCAGTGCATACTCGATACCCTTGGTATTTCCGGCTGAAGCCACCGGCGACCAGACAGTGTACTGATATGTTCATTTGGCGAAATGTGAACGTGTCAGTACACTGATACATCTTTCGACGCCTTAACCCGATATGCTAAGAAAGAGGGAAAGTTTATTATATGTGTTGTCTTACTCTGCCATATAGATGGCTACTGTTTTCTCGATTTCATCCAGCGCCTGCTCGATCGTCTGCTCTCCCTGCATATAGCCGGCGCCCTGTTTGAACACCGCTCCTTCCAGCATCTGATCCGGCACATACGCCGTAGTCAGCTCTGACAGTTCCTGCTTGAAAGCGGCTATGGTCTCATCCGACGGCCAGTACATGGTGTAGCCGATCCCGTTGCCGTCCGCATCCGTCGTATACAGGGACGTGTACTCCCCTTCCGCACCCATAATATCCTCTTTCGGCGTAAACTGCGTATCAAAGGCATTCCGGTTAAGCGGCAGTCCGTCATACTCGCTCTGCACTTCCGCAGACAGGAATGTGCTCATGAAATCTTTCGCCGCATCGATCTGCCCGGAAGCCGCGCTGACCGCCAGCATGGTCGCAGGTTTAAAGACTTTGGTACACTGTCCCTGCATGGGTATCACTTTCGCATCTTTGGAGGCTTCGTTCCTGGACAGGGATACCAGTTCCAGATACCCGTACTGGGCACACATCCATCCGATCATCATATGCTGCTCTTTGCCAAGATAAGACATAAGATCCAGGTAGACTTCCCAATCAATCTGCTCCATGCCGACGCCATAATACTCTGCCAGTCTTCCCATTCTTTCCTGATAGGTTTCCACCATTTCCTGATCCAGACCATCCATCTGAATATCGTAAATCCGTTTGCACTGTTCGAGATATTCCTGCAATACCTCTCTGTCAATACTGCCGTCCGCCGTGATCCACTTCGGCGCACTGGTGGCTGCCAGCCTTTTTAAAAGCGCCGACGCACCGCCGATGCCCATGATGTCCTTGTCGGGATGTGCCTGCCGCAGCTGTTCCATCACGTCTGCCAGATCTGACAGATCCTTCACATTCTCCACGCCTTCCGCCGCCGCTGCGATCTGCGGGATGCCGATCGTGGCCGGCGCCACATAGGCCTTGCCGTCCTTTTTCAGCGCTTCGATCACATTGTCAAAAAGAGGTTCCTCCGCGCTGTACTGCGCCAGATAATCGGTCAGGTCCGCCAGCATGCCTTTTTCCACATAAGAATCAAAAGGCAGATCGTCCATCACCAGCAGATCCGGTCCTTCCCCGGCCATGATCTGGGTATTCAGCTTCTTGATGGCGTCCTCTCTCGTGACAGAATCCCCGCTGCCCATACCCACCTCATAGGACACGAATACATCCGGGTGCTGCACCTGATAGCGGGAGATTGCCTGCCTGATATTCGCATTTTCCTGCAGGCTGTAGAGTCTGACCACCTGCTCCGGCACCGATGGTACATCCGGGTCGTAGGTAAACCGGATCAGCTTGTTTCCTGTATAAAGTCCCAGAAAAGCGTCCCCCTCCAGCTGCATCATATCGATCGTATAGTAATTCGGATTGCTGAGCATGGACAGGCTGCCGTCCACAATCTGTTCCATCATATTACCGCCGACCACATGACGGTGAATCCCCTTGCTGCCGGTGACGTAGATTGTCCCGTCCTCGCCGGGCAGCAGATAGACGTCGCAGTAATCCGTGCCGTTGAAGCTGCGGCTCTGGTAATTTTCCGCCATAAACTCCGTCAGCACCTGATCCTCAAAGGCCGTTCCCGCCTCCAGGTCATAGAGCACGGGCATCTCCTGCTCGCCCCAGTCGTTATCGACCACAAGCAGGTTATCCCTGACCCACATCCACTGGGGATTATAGTCTAACGTCAGAATCTGCTCGCAGCTGCCGTCCTGCTGCACTTCATAGACTCCTCTGTAAGTACTGGCCAAAATGGTTCCGTCTTCCTTGAAGGCCACCTGCTTAAAATACATCTCATCCTCGGTCATCTCCTTCTCCACGGGAACCTGTGTGCCATCCGGCAGGTACAGAGACAGACGCAGGATAAAAGTCACGTCGTCGCCTTCCCCGCTGCTCTCCCCGGTAATCACCGCTGCCGTGCCGTCAGGCCCCATGTACATGTTGCTGATATAAGTTTCATTGGCTTTCAGTTCGGCAAACCAATCCGGCGTTTCTGCCGTCCAGGTTGCGCCCTCATCTTTCGATACGAGCATCCCTGCGGATTTGTCCATGATCACCAGGCTGCCGTCCGCCAGCCTGCTCATGCTGCTGGGCTGTGCCAGCTGTTCGGACAGGTCGATCTCTTCCTCCACATAACGGCCCATGGCCACCGGACCGTCCCCGCCGGTCGTGCCGGCCGTACCGTCCTGCTCCTTTTCCCCGGCAGCGTCCGTGCCGCCGTTCGTTTCCTGTTCTCCGCTTCCTGCACCTCCCGTGCCGCAGCCCGCCATGGCAAAGACCATGGAAGCCGCCAGCAGAAGGCTGAACGCTTTTTTCAGATTCCTTTTCAACATATTCTCCTCTTCCTTTCTATGAATCTTGTAACCGTACAGATAGCTGTACCGTTACGTTTTGGCTTTTTCTTCTATCATTATTCCGCCATGTAGATGGAAACCTTCTGCTCGATCCCGTCAAGCGCCTGTTCCAACGACAGTTCATCCTGCATATAAGCCACCCCCTGTTCAAACACGGCATCTTCCAACACGCTGTCCGGCAGATAGGCGGTCTGTAAATGGCCCAGTTGTTCTTTCAGGGCCAGGATCTGCTCATCACCGGGCCAGTACACCACATACTCCAGTCTCGTGCCGTCCTCACTGCTCATGGAGAGATAGCTGTAGCCTCCATCCTCTGCCAGATACTCTTCCTGCGGCGTAAACTGTATGTCAAAAGCTTCCTGGTTCACCGGCAGTCCGTCATAACTGCTCTGCGCCTGCGCCGAGAGGAAATAATCAAAAAACCGCATTGCAGCATCTTTTTCCCCGGAAGCCGCGCTGAGCGCCAGCAATGTGTTCGGCCTGAATACACCGCTGCACTGCCCTTTCATCTCTGCTGCCGCATACTGCTCAAAACCGTCCGCCCTGTTGACGGAGACCACCTCCCGCCAGTCGGCGGCAGATTCCACCCAGCCGGAGGCCATAGCCATCTCCCCTGTCAGCACCTCAAAAAAGTCGTGTGTCACCCGCCATTCCAGAAGATCCGCATCCATCCCGTAATACGCCAGCAGATTGGCGTCTCTCTCCCCGTATTTGGCGATTGCATCCGCCGCAAGGCCTTCCATCTGTACCCCGTGGATCCGCTTGCACTGCTCCAGGAACTCCCCCAGAGCCTGCCTGTCAATTTGGCCGTCCCCGTCGATCCAGGTCGGCGCACTCACCGGTGCGAAGCGTTTCAGGACGCCCCGCTCACTGATCATCCCGATGATATCCTGCCCGGGATCCGCTTTTCTTCTCGCCTCGATCCGGTCCGCCAGATCTGACAGGCTCGTCACATTTGACACATACTGCTCTTCTCCCACCAACACGGGCAGGCTGACCGTAGCCGGCGCCATATAGGCCTTACCGCCTATTTTCATCGTATTAATGATCGTATCGTAAAGCGCATTCTCCACACTGTACTGTGCAAGATACTCCGTCAGATCGTCCAGAAGCCCCTTTTCCACATAAGAGCGGATCGGCAGATCATCCATGATCAAAAGGTCCGGCCCCGTACCGGCCATGATCTGTGTGTTCAGCTTCTTCAACGCATCTTCCCTCGTCACCGCCGCCCCCTCCGGCATCCCTACCTCATAGGAGATGAAACTGTCGGGATTCTGAGACTGGAAGCCGGCGATGGCCTTCCGCATGTCATCGCTTTCCCTCAAGCTGTAGACCTTGAGCATATTTTCCGGCACCGCCGGGGCATCCGGATCGTAGGTAAAGCGCATCAGCTTACAGTTGGCAAAAAGCACCAGAAACTCATCCCCCTCCAACCGGATGGCCGAATTGATGGTATAGTTTGGATTGCTCAGCATGGACAGGTTCCCGTCCACGATCTGTTCCATCATATTGCCGCCGATCACATGACGGTGGATCCCTTTGCCGCCGATGGTGTAGACCGTCTGCTCCTCACCCGGCAGGAGGTACATGTTCTGGAAGGTGTAGCCGTTGTAATAACGGCTGCCGTAATTGGCCGCCGCAAACTCCTGCAGCACATCGTCTTCCACCCAGGCCTCCGCTTCCATATCATAGATCACCGGCATATCGCCGACTTCGCTGTCCATAAAGAGCAGACCATCCTGTATTTTCATCCACTGCGGCCGCTCTTCCACCGTCAGGTACTTCTCTGCGCTGCCGTCCGTATGGATCTCATACAGAGTCTCCGACGCCGTACCGACTATGATCCTGCCCTCCTCAGAAACGGCCAGCGTACTGAAACTGCTCTCCTCCTCCGTCAGTTCCGCTTCCACCGGCATCTGCGTACCGTCCGGCAGCACCAGCATCATCGCAGGGGCATATTCCTCCACCCCGCCGCTGTTATACAGGACGGCCGTGGTGCCGTCCGCCGCCATATCCATATCAATGATATATTTCTCTTCCTGCTTCATGGCCTGAAACCAGTCCGGCGCTTCCGCCTGCCAGGTAGCCCCTTCATCTTCGGATACCACAAGGCCGCTTATCGTGCTTAAGATCACCAGACTGCCGTCTAAGCGCCTGCGGAGTCCTCTGTTGCCGTCGCTGTTTGCCAAAAATTCCGTCAGGTCAAGCTCCTTCTCCACGTAACGTCCCATGGCTGCTGCTGTGTCCGACTCCGCGTCTCCCACGTTTCCGGATACCGGATCCATGTTGCCGCTGCCATCAATACCGCTATCGGTATCCGCCCCACTGCCCGGCGCTGTCGGATCTCCGCCGCCGCAGCCTGCCAGTGCCACGATCATACTAAGAACCAGCAGGAAACACACTGTCTTTCGCAAATACATCTTCTTCATGACAAAATCATCCTCCCTCTCTCAGCCTGCTCCCTTTTACTGCATCTTATCAAAATAATCTCTAAGAAGTCTCTAAACATATTAAGAAATTCTTAGAGATTATTTAAAGAATCCTGTGGTATCATAAAAAAAAGATAATTTGCTTCGCAAATTATCTTTGCGAGATTCGCTCCGCGAACTCGGATAAGCGAAAGAAATTTTTTATAATAGATTTTGAAGGGAGAATTTCACATGCGTATTTTACTGGCGGAAGACGACCGGGATCTGAATAAAGCCCTGACCTGGCAGCTCACCGGGCAGGGGTATAATGTAGACACCTGTTACGACGGAGAAGATGCTCTTTATTATGGAAAACAGAATATCTACGACGTGATTCTGTTAGACCGTATGCTGCCCTTCCAGGAAGGGACCGAAGTGCTCTCCTCCCTGCGCAGGCATGGCGTCACCGCTCCCGTGATCCTGATCACGGCGCTGGGAGCGCTGAAAGATAAAATCCTGGGGCTTGATCTGGGCGCCGACGACTATCTCGTGAAGCCTTTTGAGTTTGAAGAACTGATGGCCAGGATCCGCTGTGTTACCAGACGCTCTCTGATGTTGAGCGGACAGGCAGACGGCAGACTTTCTTACCACGATATCTCATGGGCGGTTCGTGACATGTGCCTCTCCGGTCCTTCCGGAACCTGCACGCTTTCCAAACATGAGGGGGACCTGCTGGAAGCCTTCCTGCACACCCCGGGGCAGACATTGGCCCGCGATACCCTGCTCCTGAAAGTCTGGGGACCGGACAGCGATGTGGAAACCGGCAATCTGGATAACTATATCCACTTCCTGCGCCGCCGCCTGAAATCCGTAGACAGCACGCTGCAGATCAAGACAGTGCGCGGCGTTGGGTATGGACTTTTCATCAGTTAAAAGGGCAATGCCTGTACAAAAATGCGCCAAGAAAGGATTCCCGCATGTTTCGTAAAGCTCATTTTCTTTTTACCTTGTTATGCGCCGGTACGACTACCGCAATCATGATCTTCATGTCCCTGCTCTACCTGCAGGTATCCGAAAACAGCCTTTTCAGAAACCATTTCGCTTCTTTTCGCAGCGACATCAGCACGATCGTTTCCAGCCTGGAGCAGTCCACCTATGTTTCCATGCAGTGGCTGGCCGGGCTGGAGGCCAGAAATTCCTATCTGATCTTTGTCACGGACAATGATAAACCTTTTCTCTACAATACGCTGAGAAACGGTACAGTTGGTACAGTCACCGACGAACAATCCGGCAACACAAATGACTCCTTTGGTCAATCTCTGTTGACAGAAAGTCTGCAGGCCTATGATATGATGTTTGAATCCGAAACGGTCATCTCCTATAGCAGCAACTATTTCGGCATTCATCATGATGAATATGAATTTACTTCCTCTTCTACCGGAGAGCGTTATTACAGCAGTCTCATCGACATCGAGCGCGGTCAGACCCACTCCCGCATCCTGATCTTAAATCCTTTGGCCGGCCTGCAGGCGCAGATCAGCCACCAGCGGCTGCTTTTCCTGCTGTTAGACATGCTGGCTGCACTGGCATTCTCCATCTTCTCCTGGTTTTTCACGGGTCGTCTGCTTAAGCCATTACAGCAGAATCATGAGGATCAAATGCAGTTTATCGCTTCCGCTTCTCACGAGCTGCGCACCCCTCTGTCCGTTATCCTCGCCACCACCGAATGCTGCGTCACTGCCACCCCGCAGGAACAGGCCGGTTTCTTCCAAACCATCCGCAAAGAAGGCGGACGCATGAATACCCTGATCGATGACCTGCTGACCCTGGCCCGCTCCGATATAGGCCGCTTCCTGATCGAGAAAAAGGACGTGGAGCTGGACACTCTGTGCACCAACGCCTTCGAGGCCTTTGAACCATTGTGCCGCCGGAAAAATCTCACCCTCTCTCTGTCTCTGCCGGATGTACCATTGCCGCGCCTAAGCTGCGACCCCGACCGTATCGCGCAGGTGCTCTCCATCCTGCTGCACAATGCCGTCAGCTACACGCCGGAAAACGGCCTTGTAACACTGTCTCTCACCTGCCGCCAGGACAGGAAGAACCTCTTCGAGATCACCGTCAGCGACACCGGCGTAGGTATTCCCGACAGTGATAAGAAGCGCATCTTCTCCCGTTTCTACCGGGCAGAAAAAGCCCGAAGCGCCAAGGGGCACTTCGGGCTTGGCTTAAGCATCGCCCATGAGATCGTGTCTGCCCATCACGGGAAGATCTCCGTACAGGACAATCTGCCGTGCGGGAGTGTGTTTGTGGTGCGCCTGACCGGATAAACCGTGTATTTGCGACACACTCCTTACTTAATCGTAAAATTCTTAACGATCTCTTTCTTTTTGTCTGTGACAGTCAGATTGCTGCCCTCTACAGTTATGACCGCCGTAAATTTACCTTTGGCAGTCGGTGCATTCTTCATCGGCGTGGTATTTCTCTTCTTCCCCTGTCCTCGATACCAGGTTATCTTATAATCTGCAGCCGGCAGTACATTTTTCCCGATCTTAACCGTAAAGGGGTTCTTTCCTATGCCGGTATACTTTGCACTTCCGGCTCCCGCCACGCTTACCCTGGCAATCGTGTTCGTCGTTACCGTATACTGTTGGGTCTGGCTGACCTGTCCCGTATAGTTGCCTTTCCCGTTTACCGTGATCGTGTAGGAACCGACCGGGACTGCTCCGCCGTTTCTATCTCTTATATCGCTTTCTTTTTCACCGTTATACAAAATCTCATAATCCCGGCCTGCCTTGAGAACTTTTCTGTTCAGTTTTACCACCGTGGCGGGCGGATTGGCCCCGCCGTTATATGCCTTACTCTTCAAAGCCTTTGAAAAATCTGCGCCGGATATGTCGAGCGGCGTGATGATAAACGGATATTCTATCGTACCGCCGTACTTTCCGCTTCCCGTCACCACAACACTGGCGGTTCCGGCCTCCTTATTGCGCACATAGGTGGTCTTAAACGTTACCGACCTGTACTGTGCATCCTGTTTCTTTCTGACGACAGGCCTGACAGCCTTGCCTGTATAAGGTGTTGTTCTGTTCTCCCCCTCTATCCTGACAGTCTCCGGCCATATCACGTCGAACATTTCCTCTGTGATCAGCTGTCCGGAAGCCGCTTTGATAGTCACCGTCTTCCCTGCAAATTTCACGGAAACACTGGCAGTTCCCTGACTCACTGCCTGCAGCGTGACCATGATGCGATTTTCCGAAACAGACCAATCCGTCACTGTCACATTCTGTTTGGAGCAGACGGTCTGCGGCTCGCTCACCTTACCCTGCTGCATCATCCACTCTGCCGTATGTGGTGATTTCCCCATGTCCACGGTCAGAGCGATCGTTTTCTGCTCTTTCTTTTCGCCATTGATCCCCAGAGACACGCTCTCACTGGTCTTACCGGTACTTTCCGACTTCACCGCCTTGACCTGGTCTACATTGATCTTACATTCCGCCGCCATTCCGGACGCTGTCAGGAATATCGTCGCCGTACCGGGCGCCACTGCAGTAACGACGCCATTCTTGTCTACCTTAGCCACCTTAGTGTCGCTGCTTGACCAAACGCCGGTAGCTCCGCTGTAGTCCCAATCCCCATCGATGGTGTAGGTCAGCGTCTGCTTCGCTTTCGGGATCAAACTGCATTCTGTCTGGCTCAGTGTGATGGCGCCGTTTCCACTGCCATAATCGCTGTCAGCGTCATATTCACTGCCGGCGTCATAATTGCTGTCAGCCAATGCTGGAAAAGTGAATTTTATTGGCTCACGCTCATACATTATATTTCCATCCGGCAAATATGCGCCGTTGTTTTTCACCAGAAGATACCGCCTGCTTGACACCTTATGTGAGGGAGGACCGCTCTCATCATTAAACGTCGAATCAAGCAGATACCATTTTCCGTTCGGCATTTGCACATAATTCCATGCGTGTCCATATTTCTTCCAGTTTCCTGTTACAAATAGATTGGGAATGCCCACCGCATCCAGCAGCCTCGACATCGTCTTCGCATAGCTTTCGCAGACACCGTATCCTTTAAGAAGGATGCCGTATGCCGTATGGCAATTATAATATGCCTCCCGGTCCGCAGGATCGGCATCCTCACCGGCCTCACTGAGTCTGTAATATGCATCCACGCCTCCTTTTTCATCTGCGAAATACCCGTTCTCACAAACCCACTGATCCAAATACTTTATAACGCCGTACGTCAGCACCTCCGGATAGTTCTCCACTGCATACTGCACTGCGCGCTGCCCTACTTCTTTAACTTTTTCCTGCGCCTGCTGCTCCAGAGAACTGCTGTAAAAATCAGATACATCGAAAGTCACGGTCACCTTTTGGATCATTCCGAAAGAATCATACTCATTATGCATAGAATACAGACGATGCGGACAATATTTCATCCAGTCCGTCTCCGCCGGGTAAGCCAGCATCAAGGCAGATACTGCATGCCGCATATCATCCCACTCCATCTCGGAAGGATCCTGAACGGTGACAGAGAACTGATTCGTTCCTTTCGTCAAGGTATCCTTTGCCGCATCGTAAACCTTCTTCTGGATATCCGTCAGCTGATCCCGATAATAATCTTCTGCCGGGAGTAGGGAATAGACCTGTCTGCCTCCCACGCTGAACCCGCCATATCCCAGATCGATCATATCCGTAAGCCTTACCGGCTCAATCACGTCAAAGTTCTTTGCCTCAGCTTTGGAGATCTTGTCCATATTCTCTTCAAATACGGTTAATTCTTCCTCTTCAGCCTCCTCATTCAGAACCCCGTCCGCTTTCTTCGTTGTCTCTTCTTCGGCTTCGGGGTTAATCTCATCCTGATCCTCTGCCGCATCCTCTCCCTCTTCCGGGTCCACTTCGCCTTGATTCTCCGACGCGTCTTCTCCCTCTTCCGGGTCCACTTCATCCTGCTTCTCCGACGCGTCTTCTCCCTCTTCCGGGTCCACTTCATCCTGCTTCTCCGACGCGTCTTCTCCCTCTTCCGAATTCACTTCGTCCTGATTCTCCGCCGCGTCTTCTCCCTCTTCCGGGTTCACTTCATCCTGATTCTCTGCCGCGTCTTCTCTCTCTTCCGGATTCACTTCGTCCTGATTCTCCGCCGCGTCTTCTCCTGCATCAGGACTGGTCTCGTCCTGCTCTGCCGCGGTATCCGGTAAAAGATCTGCCTCTTCGGTCTCCAGATTCAGAACCGACGCTTCCTCCAAGTCGGGAAACATCCCTGCCTGTATTACATCCAATCCACCCATAGAAGCAGAATAAGAACAGTGAAGATCTCCGTCCGCATCAACCGCAAACACCACGTTTTCCAGCTTCACACCATCATTTTTAACTGCGGCGATCTCGTCGCACAGTCTGCGGTACCGTTCCTGCAGTCTCTCCTCCATCGCCATCACATTTCTCGCCGACAGATAGAGCACATCATCATAAAAAACACCGTCACTACCGGCAATTTTCGCATTCGTCTCCGCTACGGAAACACTTTTTTCCTGCGCCGCTGTCTCTTCCTGTTCTGCAGTTTCTTCCGGCACTGCAGCCTCTTCCTCTTCTGCAGTTTCTTCCGGCACTGCAGTCTCTTCCTGCTCCAAAACTTCTGTCGCATATGTCGGTGTCGCAGGCAGTCCTGAAAATATCAACGATAATGCCAGCAGTTTTGCAATTCTTCTTGTTCTTTTCTGTCTTCTCATGATTTCCCCCATTCCAAAGCACCGCACAGGTGAAATTTTTGTCGCTTTTGGATTTTCGTATCTTAATGTTACCATAGATTCCCTGGTTTAACAATCCGACATATCCTGATGATTCGGGTTATTTCAATCACACAAACAAAAACCGAGCACTGTTCGTTTTCTTTCCTGCTCGGCTTCCCTTTCGTTATTTATGTAAAATCATCCATATATTATACAAAACAAAACCGCCCCTGTGCCAACAGGAACGGCTTTAGATATATCCCCGAGGAGATACTTATACCCACAAATTTGATAAAATAAAGATAGAGAACATCACCCCAGAACTTATATACCGGCATGCCTTGTCCGACCAGTCAGAAGCTCTTAACCATGTTATCAATGACCCTTTTTCTAATCTATGCAACACGAAATATCACACAAAGTAAAAGAAGTGCCTGTTTAAAGCACTTCTTCGCTGCGGATAACAGGACTTGAACCTGCACAGTCGCCCACTGGAACCTAAATTCTATGTCCGCTGTCTAAACCCTGTTTTTACCTGTTCTTCCTTCATTTCTGGTCCTGCATAATCTACTCTTTGTTAATAATCAGCATACAATTAGCAACCTGCAAGCAATCATCCCGCAACATCACTTTAAGTACACAGCCTTCTCTAATCCTGTATATATTTACCCGCCTCTTCTTCATCAATGCCATAGGATTTCATGATTTTTGCCTCAATTTCATCATTTTCAAATCCGAGTTCTTTTAGTGTTTCTACCGCACCTCTGATACGGCTTGCCTGTAATTCCGGACGCATCATTTCCATTAAAACAGCGTTCATACTGCCATCTCCTTTCCTTAATTCTTCAATAATCTCTATATTAGCTTCAATGCTGACTTCTAAAACAGAATTAGCGAACTCTTTATCTGCTTTTCCTGTCATTTGTGCTATATCATCCAATAATTCACAAATATCGTCTTTTTTCAAATTTCCTGACAAAGCTTTCAGCCACTTATGAGATTTTCCATCCAATTCTTTTGTAACAATGATCTGGGTTGAAAACAGCACCTTATCCTTTATATAATAAATTCCTTCGCTTGAATTGGTTACAATATATCCATGTTCTTCAAAATATTGAAAAAGCTTTTCCGGCCTAGCCTCCCGAATTACTGATACAGTAATATCATCCGCCTTGATGCAGTCAACAGTCTCACCATAAGCTTTGTACAGGCTTGCATAAGCTCCTAATTTATAGAACGCATCAATATCCAGACTATCCTCCGGTGACTTATATTCTATAATATTATGCCCTTTAAAGAATCGCCCTATTTCATTCACAATAGAAACTGATGCTTCTTTCTTTATTACCAACAGGTCAATTTCTAACGGCCTTGTATTCAAATTATATTCTTTTTCAAATATCAGATCATTCCTATTCTGTCCAAGTTCCAAATTCATGGCTGCCACGAATCCCGGATGCCATTGTATTTTTGTATCTTTCATATAAGACTCCTTTGTATTGATTAAATTATATCACATCTTGTCGTGTCCGACAAAAAGTTTCTTATGTCAGCTTACACACTGTTGCTGTAAAAATCTCTGTAAGACGCAAAAGCAGGAACTTTTGTAGTGGTCAAGCGTTTTTGTAACTTTTGTGGCTAAAAAAATAAGGCAATTAGTGCTGGATTATTTCCAGTTTCCGCCACCCTTGACAGCCGCCAAAAGGGGTGGCTGCTTTCCTTTCCTCAGGCTCAGAATCCTGGAATAACCGGGATCCTGCACACGTCCTTATGCGCACCGGGCTTCAAAGGGGGTTTTGTATCAGGTCTGGTTCTTCCCGGAATTCGTATAGGTTGGTGCATTCGTTCTTCAATGTGTTGAAATATCTTTCCATCGGGGCATTGGCATATGGGTATCCGGCCTTGCTCATGCCGAATTCCTCCTGATGTCTGTCGATCAATCGATAAGCCTCTGATCGATTTCCTTCGCGAAGAATGCCGCTGCTTTTTTTAAAAATGCAATCTTCTTGCGCAATTTTTCATTTTCTCGTTTTAATCTGAGTTTCTCCTTCATGGAGTCATAATCTTCTTTAGCTTGAGTGTCTGTCTGGCATTCTTTGCTGAATTCGCTGCACCACTTGGAGATACTGGCTTTGGATACGCCATACTCAGCGGTGATGCTTTTGTAGGTTCGTCCTTCCTCCTCATGGAGTCGGAAAGAAGGCAATTTCAATCCCTGCAAGGCGCTTGATTGAAGTGTACTGGACGTACACGGAATGAAAGTAACGCAGCAGGGGATGAAATTGATTCTTTACCGACCGTGTGCACCTTTGTTCACTGAGGGTAGACACTCCCGTTACAACTTTAGTATAGCACTTCATAACATAGTAGGTGAACAAGTACGCTTTTACAGAAAAAAAGAAACCAAGCCAAAAACTGTTATCTGAATAATTTTTAATATCTACAATAAGTACAGCCACATAACATTCTGCATAATGGGATATGCAAAAGAAATACCTTGAAGAATCATTCAACCCTTCAAGGTATCTCTTCGCTGCGGATAACAGGATTTGAACCTGCACGGTCTCCCACTGGAACCTAAATCCAGCGCGTCTGCCAATTCC
>CANPTH010000073.1 GCA_947576945.1 uncultured Lachnospiraceae bacterium | reverse complement strand
ACTATAGCAGATACACATTATTTACACAAGAACTTTCGATACGCTATACTAGTACTCCGTACTGAAAACCCTCGTGCAAATATTTCGGTCTGTTTTCCCGACTGCACAAGTCCAGAATACTTGTGTAATGTACCGTTGAAAAGGGGCTGCACACATGTGTGCCGGAGGCGATGCGCAGGAGCGAATGCCGATCCTGCGCAGGATGTCTATGCTTTCTGTGTCAGGAATTATTCTTCTTCTGTGTCAGGAAAATTCCAGTAATTGTCCCGATCAGGATTATGGGGGCGAATCTGATAAAGAACCATTCAAATACATGAAAAACGACTCCGGCCACGGCAGTTTCAGGGTCATTATAATTCCAGTCAAGATAAGGACTGTTAAGCAGTATTAAGATCACGAAAATTGCAACTATGGACATGCACAATGAGATCAACAGCCAATGAAGTATTTTCATTCTGGTGGTTTTTCTCTGTGCAAGTTGTAAATTGATGATTTCCAGTTTTTTGGAAATTGCTTTCAGATCATCGACTTCCGGCTCGACAACAGTTTCTCCAAGCAAAATGCTTACCGGTGTTTCAAGCGCTTCTGATATGGAGAGCAGCATATCGGAATCGGGAACGGACAATCCCTGCTCCCATTTAGAGATTGTCTGCCGCACCACATTCAGCCTGACGGCAAGTTCCTCCTGCGAGAATCCTTTGGATCTTCTGATTGCTTTTATGTTTTCATTTAACATTGAAAAGCACCACCTTTCTTTCAGTTGTTACCGCTATTGTATTAGAAACTGCCCGTTGCGGCAAGCAACGCATATTAACATGCAGGATTTATGGCTGTGACAGGTTTCCTTACGGCTGTGTATGCTTAAAGTGCGCTTCAAGTCAATATAATATTATACTATACTATATCCTCAGTGAATAAAGGAATGGCTATACAAAACGATAACATATTATTTGAGGAAAAGCATATAGAAAGAGATGGAAAACGGCATATTTGTGTAATATAATTTGATTGATACGGACATTGGCAAACATACTCTGCCATGAAAAGCGCCCCTGACGTTTTTACAGCGTTTTGCGGCCGGACGAAGTGAAAGGAACGGAAAGCAGGATGGAATACATAACAGCAACTTCTGACATGGTAGATGCAGTTCACGATATTTTGCATACAGCCATCAAAACAATATATCCGAAGTATTACCCGAAAGAGGTAGCAGAGTTCTTTTGCCGGCATCATAGTAAAGAGCATATTTTGGACGGTATCGCGTCTGGTAATATGGGTGTTTTGGTGGTTGACAATGTGATCGCCGGTACAGGATGTTTTGACAATAACCATATAACGGGGGTATATGTGCTGCCTTCGCATCAAAAGCAGGGCTGCGGCACGCAGATCATGAATTGTCTGGAGAACGAAATCCGAAAAAAGCACGATACGGCCATTCTGGACGCATCCCTTCCCGCAGTGTGTTTATACGAGCATCGGGGCTATAAAACTGTGGGGCATGGAATATATGAATTGGAAAATGATGTGAAGCTGGTCTATGAGATCATGGAGAAAAAGCTGAGAGTCGGGCAAACCTGATATTTTTTGACGGATAGAAATGGAATGCGGCATAAGGAAAAACATAGATTTCCCGGGTATGCACCGGCTTGAGACGGGGCAGAATAAGCAGCAGGGCAAAGAAACTTGTGCAGGCAGGAATGGGTGACTTTTATGTGCGGCAGATATTATGTGGATGATGAGACGGCCAGAGAGATTGCAAAACTGCTCCGGCAGATGGAAGAAAGGCAAAGACAGGCATCTATGCAGGCTGTGGGAAGGATCGTGGCTGGCGATATCCATCCGGGGCAGGAGGCGCCGGTGCTGGCGGAAAAAGACGGCTCCCTGTGCTGCGGCTGGCAGCGCTGGGGATTTCCCGGCTATGAAGGGAAAAAGCTGATCTTCAATGCCAGATGTGAGTCTGCGCTGGAAAAGCCTTTGTTCCGGGACGGCATACTGAACAGGCGTATTGTGATTCCGGCGTCCTGGTTTTACGAATGGAATCCCCGGAAAGAGAAGAACACATTTTGCAGGAACGATATGCCGCTTTTGTTTATGGCGGGGCTTGGCAGACGGTATGAAGACGGAGAGCATTTTGTGATCCTTACGACTGCCGCAAACGCTTCCATGAAGCCGGTGCATGACAGGATGCCGCTGATTCTGGAGCGGCAGGAGATTACAGAATGGATATTTCATGATGCGAAGACAGCAGACATCCTGCACAAAACTCCCTGCCTGCTGGAGCGGAAGACGGATTATGAACAGTTGAGCCTGTTCTGAACTGCCTTTTGATTTCAGGTGGAAAGGTGTGGTCTGTTTAACAGATATTACCGCTTGAAAATAGAACGTATGTTTACTACAATGAATGCACAGGAGGTGAACATGCGTTTGGGAAACATTATTTTTCATATAGATGTCAATTCGGCCTATCTTTCCTGGGAGGCCGTTTATCGTCTGGTCCACAAAGGGGAAAGGCAGGATCTGCGCGAGATCGCTTCTGCGGTAGGGGGAGATATTACCCTGCGGCATGGGATCATACTGGCAAAATCCATCCCGGCTAAGTCATATGGGATCAAGACTGGCGAGTCCATTCCGGAGGCCAGAAGAAAATGCCCGAATCTGCTTCTGGTTCCGCCCGATTATGGACTGTACGAGCAGTGTTCCGCCGCTTTTATGGCAATTCTGCGGGAATATTCCGATGTTGTGGAACAATATAGTATTGATGAGGCATTTGTGGACATGAGCGCAAGCTGTCATCTGTTTGGAACGCCGGAAGAAACGGCGCAGCAGATCAAAGACCGCATCCGGGAGGAGCTGGGATTTACGGTCAACATAGGGATATCTACCAATAAGCTGCTTGCAAAAATGGCGTCGGATTTTCAGAAGCCGGACCGGCTGCATACCCTGTATCCGGAAGAGATCAAAGAAAAGATGTGGCCGCTCCCCATAGCAGATCTGTTCTTTGTGGGACATGCCACGGCGGGAAAACTGTTATCCATGGGAATCCGTACCATTGGGGAGCTGGCAGGTGCAGATCCGGCATGGTTGAAAAGGATTTTGAAGAAACAGGGGGAGATCATATGGGGATTTGCCAACGGCATCGACCTTTCCCCGGTACTGGCGCAGCTTCCGGCAAATAAAGGCTATGGAAACAGCACTACGACGCCCTGTGATGTGACAGATGTGGAGACGGCGGACCGGGTGCTCCTGGCCCTTTCCGAAACAGTAGGAAACCGTCTGCGCGCAGACCGGGTCCAGGTCCGCATGGTATCCGTGGGGATCCGGTATTCGGATCTGTCCTGTGTATCGCACCAAATGGGGCTGCAGAACCCGACAGACCTGACCATAGAAATCTACAGGGCAGCCAGCGGCCTGTTCCGGGAACTGTGGAACGGAAATCCCATTCGTCATCTGGGAGTGCACACGGGCAGGGTAAGCGGGGCAGACTCCGGCAGGCAGCTGGATCTGTTTGATGAAATGGATTATGAAAAGATCGCCAGGATGGATGAGACGGTGGATGATATAAGAAAACGTTTTGGAACAGACGCTCTTATGCGCGCTGCATTTCTGAACCAGCCCATCAACCATATGAGCGGGGGCATTGCAAACGCGCTGAAAATGCATTAAAAGTATATTTAAGGTGCGTTTGATGTGCATTGTGAAAGGAGGTCTGTAAAGTATGACCGGGTAATGACAATGATCCGGTGGAAAGGGGAGAGTAGAAGATGGCATTTGGAATCGGCGCGCATTCTTCCGGGGCAGATGCAGGCAGTGTCAGGGGAACACAGAAAAGAATCGGTTGTCAGTGCTGGTTTACCAGTACCGGAAGGATTATGCCCCTGATGTTGAAAATACAGGATGAGAATGGAGAAATACAGACAATTCGGGAAATCACAGTCCATTCTCAGGAAAAGAAGCGGTACGCCGGAGTTCCCGCCATGGAATATGACTGTACACTGGTCCTCCATGGCCAGAGCATAAGAGTATGGTTGATCTACTATCAGGCGGAAAACAGGTGGGTGATCAACTTTCGATGACGACTCTGTTAAAAGCAAAGTCCTTAAAGGTATTTGTCTATGTCGTACTGCTCGATCACATTTTTTCCCAATAAGGTGATCGCCTGTCTGGGGCATTTGTTGATACAGCGATAGCACATGGTACATTTATTGCCGGCAATGACAGTACCATGTGCTGATCTGATGTTTTTCATGGGGCACAGCGTTTCACATAAGCCGCACCCGATACATTTTTGCTGGTCGATCTTCAACTGATCCGTGTAGTGTTTTGTCCTGCTTCACACGCAGCGATAATGTGCGTGACCGCTTCGGTCTGTTCTATGGAAAAGGCCGGACTGTTCTTGCCATATTCTTCTAAAAATCTATGAATACAATGCTTTGAATTTCCTGTACCGCTGAAATAGATGCCGACCATTGTATTTCTCCATACTTTTTGTGTTGATGATTTTCCGGTATGATTCGTTTGTTTTTTACCCTTGTAAGAACTATACTTTCTGCTTTTTCTTTATAGCAGGATAAATGATCAGACAAACCAGCGCCACAAATGATATCGCTTCGCACAATCTCCAATACCACGGTTCACTAAATCCCACTTGAATCGTTCCGTTGTAACCTTCAGGAATCAGCACAGATACACGATTTGCTGTTC
This sequence comes from uncultured Lachnospiraceae bacterium, assembly GCA_947576945.1. GTDB lineage: Bacteria > Bacillota > Clostridia > Lachnospirales > Lachnospiraceae > UBA3282. Next base: position 15,625 of record CANPTH010000073.1, on the reverse strand, counting down.
CTGATGTAATCTGCAGTTCATCCCCGGTGTCGGTCAAAGCATGATTACCTTTATAATTTATCAGCGGCACCTCCACCTGCTGTATCTGATCTGAATGATTTACCAGAGAAACAAACACTTTTCCGTCATCTCTGTGCCAGTCCGATACACTGACAGCATCCTCCTCATACGTTAGCCGATCTTCATAATGACTCGTATAATCTGCAATTTCAAAATCTTCTCCCCAGTCGATTATCAAATATTCACCGAACACGATATCCATCGTTGACAGTCCGCCATTCTGAAAGATGCGGCAGACGGAAGCTTCATTCAATACGTCGCTCATATAGGAAAGACCCTGCCAGAATGCTATGAGAACTAATACGCCTGCAAATACTTGTTTCTTTTTCTTTGCCAGCCATTCTTTGCGTAAAATAATGCATAACAGCCATACGAGTAATACGCCCGCCACTGCATAAAGTCTCCATGAAAACTGCAAACTGTTTATGGTCATTGCCATAATCGGGAATTTGTCTGCAATAAGGGTATACGGGAAGAAATATAATGTCATTCCGAGACAAAGTACCGATAAAAGTACTGCCAGATATTCTTCTTTTTTTTCTCCCCTGTCACGTTCTTTCCCGCAGCAGAATACGAACCATCCCGCCAAAACAAGCATGGAAGCCACGCCAACAGTCAACGGCATATCATTTGCAGCTCCTGTGCCGGTTCCTGTAGAACTCTGCATAACAGAATAGCTGTTCATAAAGAGCTGTGCAGGAAAAGTCCCTTTCAATTCCAGCCTGTATGGGGTATATCTGGAAATGTCATTAACAACGTAAGTTCCACTTGTCATATAATCCAAGAAAGGAACCAGAAACCAGATAGTCAGCAGCAAAGTTAATACAGCCGCCTTCATTAATGCAATAAATGTTTTCTTACGAAAAGTTTTCTTCCAAAGAATAAGCGCCGTAAGAATCATAAAAAAGGCTGTCATTACTGTTGATAACATATGGGAAAGAAAAATTCCAGCACAGCCAATTGTCAAAGGTATCCAGCTTCTCCCATGCTCTTTCGATTCTTCCGGCAGCATATAGACGCGCCACATTCCATATAATACCAATGGCATAAACATAATGGCAGTATATTCTCCCACTGCCGCTCTTGTATAAACATCATAAAGCCGAAAAATATTTAGCGAAAACACGATCGTACAGATCAAACCCGTTTTCGCATTATGCATTTTTGAAAAGCAATAATAGGAAATAAAAACAGTTCCTATATTGATCATCAACACATAATAATGATATGCGGACTGTATAGATACGCCAAAATAACGAAGTATCGCCGGGAAATATAATAATATATCCCCATAGAAAACAGAAACAGGGTAGCCATGTCCATGCAGCCAGTAAGTCTGCATCTTTACAGGGAAATTACCATTTAGCAGCTCCTCTTTAATGCCTTCGATCCTCGTCAGATGAAAGCGCAGGTCATGTGCGCTGTTAAAGAGATAGTTTACCATTAAGGGGATGCTGATGACCACTGTCAATAAAATCAGTATTTTGATATGCGATCTTATTTCTTCACTGATCCTGATATGTTCTCTGCAGCATATTCCCAAAAGCAATATATCCAAAACAATAAAAAATACAGCTATGTGGAACAGCTTGTTTCTGACAGTGACAGGTGAAGAGACAATTCTGATATTTCGCAGAAGAATGTAATCACCTTCCGCCGCATCTCCGCCCATCCTGCCGCGGACTTGCATTGTTCTGTTTCCGTACCCAACCCGAAAATCACAGGAAAGATCAGAGAAATTCGAAAGATTTACCGCATCACTCACATTGGAATCAACCTGTCCGTCCGAATATACTACTTCTATTCTTGCGGAACCTCTGCTTTCACATTCTGCTTCTAAAGTATAAAACTCCCCTCTCGGCAAAATAAATTCCGGAGTGAAGATATATTTTTCACTATAAGACGTATCCAGATAGAAGCCCGATTCACCCGAACCATAGACCAGATCATCCTGTGTATATATCAGCTCGACAGGAGGACGCTGACGCAGCATATAAAATACCGTTCCCCCAAAAAACAATTCAAATATTATAATACACAACCAGATTTTTTTACTAAAGTGTATTTTATGCAACATATTGTAACTTCTGACTCCTCTCTGTAGAAAACGTTTATTTTAGCCGTTCTTGCAATCATGGATCTTTCCCTGTGTCTGTCTCCCGTCTCGCAGAATTTCCTGTTTTTTCTTTTTACATGATATAACACTGCACAAATTCCTGTCAACAAACAAATTCCGATGCCCATATGCGGTTAAGAACAGTCGTTACTATAACGGGGCGGGAATGCGCTGAACTGCGCATTCCGTGAGAGCATGATATTTCACACCGCCATCAGGAAGCACCCCCGCTTTTCTTCTGAGTGTACAGACCATGCAGCACGCTTGAAGACAACCGGAAAATTTATACGGGAAGAAAAAATCCAGGGCGGTGTTTCAGGAAAAGGATGGTGAGGGAGAGTGAAGAGAGTTGCTTTCTTTTGTATTCCGGCGCATGGGCATACAAATCCCATGCTTCCGGTGGCTGCCGAACTTGTAAGGCGCGGCAATGCCGTGCGCTTCTATTCGTTTGACGTATTCGAGAAGAAGATTAAAGCCGCCGGGGCAGAGTTCATTTCCTGTGACGTATTTCTGCCAAAGCTGTCCGGGCAGGAAGAAGCAGGACTGAAAAGTGTCTCCGCCACGGAAATGACGGTGCAGGATATTCGCATTACGCTCAGCATGAATGATTTTCTGGACAAGGAGTTTCGGTCTTTTCAGCCGTATGCGGAGAGCTTCTCAGATCATTATGCCTTTGTGGGGCCTTCGGTATTTTCCGGTGTTTTACCTGAAAAGGAGAAAGCGCGGCCGCTTGTCTATATCGCTATGGGAACGGTCATCAATGACAGGCCTGATTTCTACAGAAAATGCATTCATGCGCTGGGAAGCCTGCAGGTGGATGTTATCCTATCCTGCGGTGACTTCGTAAACCGCAAAGAACTGGGGGATTTGCCGGAGCATATCCGGGTGTATCCTCATGTTGACCAGCCCGCCGTGCTTGCCAGAGCGGATGTTTTTCTTACACACTGTGGAATGAACAGCGTTTCCGAGAGTTTGTATATGGCGGCGCCGATGGTTCTTTATCCGCAGACGGGGGAACAGTTTGCCGTAGCGCGAAGGGTTATGGAAATCGGCGCGGCAGAATTTATAGAGGATGTCCCGCACGCTTCGGGCGGCATGGATATGATAAAGGAACTGAACAGAGTCAATGCAAAGTGCGGGCTTTTATACTGGCTGCTTGTGGCTGCGTTTATCCTGCTGAGCGGTTTTCTTGCCGGCTGGCAATATGCGTTGATCATCGGTATAGCGGCCGGGATACTGGCGGCCCCTGTGGGCAGGGCGATGCAGAAGAAAAATTATGCCGGTTTGTGTAAACGTACAGTCCGCGGCGCACCATGACATAAATGAGTTCACTGAGGGTATGTTTGCTTTATTAAAAAAAGGTGGCAGGATGATATGCAGCGATTTCCATCCTTTTACCAAAACAGCGGATCTGTTGGGACTTGAACAGCCGGCGATGAGTTACTTTTCAACGGAAATTTTTGAAGGAGAGATGGCACACGCCCGCTTTTTTGAAGAAAGTATCCGGAAGAATATGCCACGGTGCAGTTACAGAAAATATACGGTCAGTGAGATCATCAATGCCGTTATTGGCAGCGGTTTTGTGCTGAGAAAGTTTGATGAACATCCGGCATGGGACAATGAGAAGTTACCAGGCGAGTTTACGATCGCAGCGTGCAGATAGTATTCGCCGGGAAAGGAAGTGGAAGCCGCCGGCATATACAGCTTCACAGGAAGATTCTCACTGTATCCTGATGCTGTCAAAAAAGGAGTACTGAAGACTTTTCACTTTGCGTTCCGTGACTTTATCCGCCTCTGTCAGCTGGCTGCAGAGCAGCGGGGAGGCGGGATCATACGCCTGTAAATTCCGGAGGCGGGCAGCGGGATTGTGGTTGGCGTAACAGTAGATACAGCCATTTTGGCAGGTATTATAGAGGCCGAGATCAATACCTGTCATGCAGCCGCATTCCAGGCGCTGGTTTTTGTCTTTGACTGCATCGACAGGACAGCCAAGCAGTCTGGAAATGAGTTCCCCGTCAATGCAGTGGGCATGTGCAATCTGCCAGCGGGACAGATCGATGTCTTCGGCGCAGGTGTCTATTTTCAGCCCGCAGGCATGAGCCGTCGCAGCAAACGCTTCTGCGATGGCTTCTTTTTGTACAGAAGACAGTTCGTGGAGATTTTCCTTTTTTGCTGCGCCTGTAATATTTCTGTACAGGTCGATGAAACTGATGGTGACTTTGTCTGTGTGGCGGCATAGTTTACGGGCTATATAGTCGAACTGTTCGGCGTGCCAGCTTATTGTATACCGGTCGTTTAAAAGCACAGGGTCATAGCGCCAGATGACACGCTGTCTGCCGATTTTCTCCGACAATACCTGAAAGGTGTTTATTCTTTCATCCAGGGCGGGAAGATTTTGTTCAATTTCTTTGCCGTAAGCATTCAGGGTAAATTGAAAGTAATACATATAGTTATGCAGCTGTCCTAATCTGTCCATAAGCGGCCGGGGATTTTTGCTCCAGAAGACGATACAGTCAACGAGTTCAGGGCTGAGACTGATGCTGCTGACCTGATGTATATTCATGGGATTGCGCACATAAGCGTACTGTGCTTCGATTCTGTTGAGAAACCATTCGGAAAAATATGCAGGAATGTCGGTTCTGCGGCTTGCGCTGATGATCATAGTGTACTCCCTTTTTGGTGCTGTGTGTGTGGCAATATGGTATATTTTAACCTGATGTTGGCGCTGTGGCAATAAGAAGTAACTTCGATCTGCTTTAAGCAATCCCGATAACCGTCGCGAGACGATCCTCTCTCTTACAGACTACGCGAAAAGTCTGCAGGAACGTTATGAGCAGGTCTCACAGCAAATCCCCGGAAAACAGGTTCATGCCAATCTTCAGATCCTTGCTCCGCGGAGCATTCGTGGACAAAGATCTGCCGCTATGGTATGATAATTTCGTTGGGAAGGAGGTGGCGTCTTGGACGTTTTGTCGTTATTTCTGTCCGGTTTCCAGGAGTTTTCGGTTGGGCATATTGCGCTGGTAATCTACCTGTACGTCATCATGGACGAGCGGGGATGCCGGATGCTGAAAAAGCTGCCCGCGCTGGCATTTTCTCCGGCATTGGCAAGTCTGATTCATCTAAGCCTGTATAATGTGTTCAAAGTATCCGGGCTGATCCTATATGTTGTAATTTCCGTTGCGAACGTGCTGATGTGTACCCTGTGGGTGCGATGGTGCTGGCGGATCGGAATCTGGCGGGCATTGGCTGCTGTGTGTATGGCGGGGGTGTTTCAGATGGCAGCGTCTGTTCTGTCCGCGAGACTGTTCAGCCTGCCGGCTGCGGATGAAGATTTACAATTCATGATGGTGACAGGTATTTACTTTACCGTAGTGCTGGGTACCGCTGTCCTGCTGCAGCGTAAGCGCTTTGGCTCATGGTTTCAGCTGCTGCTGGAGGAAGATGACCCGCATCGTATAGCGCTGCTTTTGTCCGCTATGCTGGTGAGCATGGAGGTGTTCTTCCAGTTGCGGGTCGGGATTGGATCGGAATATCAACTTTATTATTATATGCTGGTTTTCGTATTTGCGGCATTGTTGGCTGTATCGGTGATCCATCTGGCCCAACGGCTGGATGCCGTTCGGAAAATAGAGACTCAGCGGGAGGTTATCGCCAGGCAGCAGCTCTATGAGCAGGAGCTGGAAGCCATTCGGCGGGAGGCCAGGGCCTTCCGGCACGATTATAAAAATATACTTGCCGGGTTGTCGGCTCAGGCCGGGGCGGGGGAACTGGATGCGCTGCTGACTTCGCTGGCTGACCTCGATGCCGGATTTGACCGGCGCGTGGGGGAGAAGATCCGGATGTCCACCCAGATCGGTAACCTGCGTATACCACAGGTGCGTGGAATCCTGCTGTCAAAGATGGCAGCCATGGGAGAGAAAGGTGTGGACTGCCGCCTGGAGGTTATCTATCCCGTGGAGTGGTTGGGGATGGATATCTGGGATTTCGTGCGCTGTCTGGGTATTTTGCTGGACAACGCTGCGGAGGCAGCGCTGGAGACTAAGACGCCCTGGGTGGAAGTCATAGTGCTGGCTGAGAGGAATCGTCTGTCCCTGCGGGTGTCGAATCCCTACGTCGGGACGATCGATCCGGATAAAATCTGGCTGGAAGGCTATTCCACCAAAGGGGAAGGGCGGGGACTTGGGCTGCCAGGCTATCAGCGCATCCTGGCAGACTGTCCGGGTGTATCCTGTTCCACCAGCTGGGCAGCGGGGATATTTGTGCAGGAATTGACAGTGGAGGATAAGTTATGATTCAAATATATATCTGTGACGACGAGGAGAGCGTCCGTCACCAGTTACGTACTGCTCTGGAGTGGAAGATCTGCATGGAGGACTATGACATGAAGGTGGTATGTGCCGCGTCCACGGCACAGGAACTTCTGGAGGCGGTGGAGGATAACAGCCGGAGCATTTATTTCCTGGATGTGGATTTAAGAGACGGGGAGTGGGACGGCTTCACGCTGGGGAGGGAGCTGCGCCGGCGGGATCCTCACGGTACTTTGGCGTATATCACCAGTTACGGCGATCTGGCCTGGAAGACGTTCCAATATCATCTGGAGGCCTTCGATTATATCGTAAAGGAAGGGGAGCAGACCGGAACCGCTGTCGCCCGGTGTCTGGAGGCGGTTCATACCCGGCTGTTACATGAGCGCCGGGATCCGACGGAGATCTTCTCCCTGCGCACGGGGGAGGAGACACGCCATGTTCCCCTGTCTGATATTCTGTTCTTCGAGACGGCGCCCAAGTCCCATCATGTATTTCTTCACACGGCGGACAGTCGTCTGGATTTCGTGGGAAGCCTGAACGAGCTGGAGTCCGAGCTGGGCGGCCGTTTTGTCCGGGTACACCGGGCCTATCTGGCGGCCCGGGACAAGATCGAGGCGGTGGACTGGAAGGAAGGCCGGGTCAGGGTAGGCGGCCGGGAGTGTCTGCTGTCCCGGGCCGGCAAGGCCCAGCTGAAAGAGAAATGGTGAAGGAAGATGCCGTTTGGGAAACATCCGGACGATTCGGGAAATTCCACTGAAAGAGAGGCGCTGCCGTGGTATGCTTCTTCCTGCAGACAGGCGGGAAGAAGGAAGAGAAAGGAGCGTGAGCGTATGGCAAAGGACCGCTTTATAGAGGTTTACTCTCAGGGAGTTGCCAATGTGGAGAAGATCATCGTGGACACAGAGACAGGCGTAAACTATGTGCTGGCTTCTTCGTCGCTGACGGTAGGATGCGGGATGAGTGTTCTGCTGGATGCTGACGGTAAGCCAATCGTCACCCCCATAAACTGAACAGATTTCCTGCCTGTCTGCATTTTAAAACAAGCAGGAATCTATTGACAGTCTGCCGGATGTCACTGTATCTGCCGTAATATATTCGGATCCTTTATCCTGGTATCTTCCGCAAAAAGAAGGATCTTCGACAGGATCTCCGCAGTCTTCGGGTCATCGTCCACAAAGGGCAGGAAGATACGGCCCCGGTGCTGGGAGTGAACGGGAACGACGAACAGCATGGCATTTCCGATCTGGTGCACGACGCCGCTGCCGAGGTGGACGCTGTACTGTCCAAGTTTGCCGTCGATGATGGCATGATTGCCCTCCAGACGGACATTTTTCGTGCGGAAAAGAGAGAGACTGCAGGCGGCGATGGCCTTTCGCATCTCGATGGTGGAGTGACTGGTCTCGGGATCCACACCGCCCGCGTGAGCCACGCTGACCGCCAGATCCACATCCCTCATGACCTCACTGTAGATGATGTCGGGGATTTCTTTGATCTTAAGGGCTTCGCCCGTTTTCCGGTCTGTAAAGACCACGTATTCCAGAGTGGGCGCTTCCACGTCGCTGGGGGAGAACCAGTCTGCCATAGCGTAAATACATGCAACAATATTCTCTTTATAATAAATCTTCTGCAGACCGTCTTCATAGTCTGCCACCCAGCGGCGGCTGCGCAGGGCGCCTGCCGTCTTCCGGGGCTGGATCTGGTTGCCGGAGAAGAGCATGGACGCTTCTTTCTCCAGTTCTTCGTCCAGCTTCACGTACAGCTCCCGGAAGACCTGCTTAAAAGGCTGTTTGAGCTGCTTCTCGAAAAGCAGTTTCTGGTATTCGTGCCAGCGGCCGCTCCGGTACAGGTCGAAAGGGTGTGCGATCAGGATCTGGTCTTCCGGATCCACCGGGTGGATGGCGCCGGCAAGGTCCACAATGCCGTCCGCGTTGAGGAAGCCCAGCGCTGGAGCGTTGGCCGGACTTTCGGCAGGACTCACTGACTGCGCTGCCGGTTCCTCTGTGATGGTACGCACGACCAGCCGCTCCGTGATCGGGCGGGCTACCGGATTCTGATACATCTCCAGATATTCCCATACTTCAAAAGCGGTCCGGTCTTCCATGGCCTGTTCCATCATCTGTCTGGTGCGGCTGTACTGTTCCTTGAGCTGCTTGTTGACGGCCTGCAGGTGCAGCACGGTCTCGTCTTTCTTGTATCTGGTGGGAACGGATTTCAGGAGTTTTCCGCCTTTGCGGCATTTTAAGGCGCTCCTGCCGTTTGCGTCCACGTCGATCATCAGCTCGATGTCACCGGCCGGCTGCCAGTCAAAATACTGTGCGGACTGTCTGGCCAGCTGTCCTTCCATGCGCAGCACAAGGCGGGTCACGTCCGTGAATCCGGCGTTGACGCTTAAGTTGCGCAGGGCGATCTCCACGGCCCGGCCTTCGCTGGCCCGCCGCTGGGCGCCGAACTGGCGGCTTTCCTTCTTGTATTTCTGGATAAAGTGATAGCGCAGAAGCATTTCCGCCTCCCGCTGCTTTTTGTCATCGGAGAGGGGCAGCAGGCCCAGACTCATCAGCAGGTCTTTGTTGCGCTTTTGCCCGATCTCTTCCATCAACGCATCGGGGTTTACTTTGCCCAGGGCGGCGTCCGCGTATTTTCTGGCCCGGCCGTGGGCGATACCGTAGGAGGAATATTTGGCGGCGTCGTAGAGCAGCTTGAAATTCTTCTCGCCAAGTTTCCCGTAAGCCTCGAAGAACCAGTGAATGTCGAAAGCCCCATCCTTCAATTCCTCCGGGGAGAGGGGCGTGTATCTGGCGATGATGGACAGTACCTGCTCGTCATACAGTTCACTGGTATGGGCCATGAAATAATAGCAGGCACTGGCGAAACCGGGCAGGGCCAGATATTCCTCCAGCAGGGGGATCCACTGCTGGGCGTACATGGCAAGTTCCACAAGACGCTTTTTCGTGATATCCGTACCCTGCAGGGCCTTTTTCAGGTCGACGGCAGTTTCCTCCGGCTTCGGCAGGGAGACTTTCAACAGATGGCTGAGCACTGTCTTCCGATCCGTGTTGCTGGAAGAATAACTGTAGCCGCAGCCGCGCGCCAGCGGGTCTTTGCCGAGGGCGGTCAGGATCTGGATCATATAGTCGATGCCGTAGATGGCCTGAATGTGGCTGATCTCCGGGGAAAAAGGCGTAGGCTGTTCGCCGCGCTTAAGCTCCACCGCAAGCACCATGGGCAGCATTTCCCGATAGAGTGTGTGGGCAAAGACCATCTCCGGCATTTCCGCACCGATCGCATCAAAGTGATATTTACCGTCAATGGGCTTTAACACGTTCAAGCCGAAAAAGGCGTTCAAAGCCTGCGGCCTGGCCCTGCGGGAGGTCACGGCGCCTTTCTGTTCCACGGTGCTGACAGGCTCCAGAAGAGCGCCCAGCCGGAAGAACGTGAACACCGCTTTATAGAACAGATCCTTATCCCAGAGGCCCCGCACATAACACTGTACACAGTCGGAAAGCTGCAGGTAGCTGTTCTGGCTGTTGCAGGCGTAGCGGGACTTCTCCCGCGCTTTCTGTTTGTTGTAGTGCAGCTGCAGGCGGAAACGCAGAGCGAAGGAATCCGGCCAGTCTTCCCTGCCGGCCTGTGTGATCCAGCGGCAAAGGCTGGAAAAGACGGGCAGCTCCACGGCACGGCGTGTATAAGTTTCCACGACACCGTTCCAGCTCTTCTCCTGTACGGAAAAAAGGTCGTTGGAGGTATCCAGGACCGCCAGCAGTCTGGCAATTCCACAAAGCCCGAAAGAGCTCAGGAGGGACTGCGGGACATACTGTTGAAACAGGGTGGTCAGGACCGTAGTCACCTGAGGGCTGTAGGCGAGTCTGACGGACAGACTGGAAAAAGGCGGTTTCTTAAAAAGCCCGCTGCCGAATACTTTCTTATAGAGGGCGGTATGTTTCGTATAGAGAGTTTGCTGCGCAAGACATTGGCGGTAAAGCTCCACCTCGATCATAAGCTGGGGCGTCCTGATCTCCTGTTCGTAGAATTGTTCCCACAGTTCCCGGAAAGGATAAGCGTCCAGCGGCCGGGCCTCCGGGTCGTTATAGGTATAGCGGATACGCTCCAGTTTGCTGCCAAGCAGCAGGTCTTCGTTCCAGGCCGTGGTGTAAGTGCGCTCCCTGTTGGCTGCGATCAGGGCATCCAGCTTCATCAGAACGCGGACGCAGGCCTCCTCACCGCTGGTAAAAAGCCGGGACGCGTCGTTGGCATTGACGGTCACAGGCGGCAGGATCCAGTCCTTCTCCACATTGTACAGGCCGTAGCCGGGCGTGTTCAGGATATCCTGGGCCTCGCTTTCTGCGCCCAAAAGCTCTTGAAGCAGTACCTTTTCCCTGCCGGTCGGATCCGAATCGGAGGACTCTGCGAAAGCGCGCAGTCCGGGCAGGATCCCGGCAAAAGAGGCGGCATCTTCTTTTTTCAGCTGCAGGGCCAGATCCAGGGCGCCCATGTGGCACTCTTCGTATTTCGTGGCAAGCAGCCTGTCGATGCAGGCAGTCAGATCCTTCTTATCCTGCCCTTTCAGGAGGGCAAGCGTCTGCGCCCGGCCCTTTTTATATTTCAGGTTCTCCTCGATAGCCCGGTAGTCCGCCGGGGTCAGCTGCATGTCTTCCACCAGCCTGTGGGCGATGCGGTTGGTGCCCTCCTCCGCGTTGTGCAGAAGCTCGAACAGCGCCTTCTTACGCGTTTCGGTGGCGGGACGGTAGAGCAGCACCCGGGCCACCGCCGGGCGGGATGCGCCGTAGTAGCTGTTTTCGCCCTGTCCCACCAGCGGGATCAGCTCAGCGGCCTCGTCAAGCAGGGCATCCTCCTGCAGCATCCAGGCGATCAGGCACAGACGCAGGGCCACGTCGGACTGGCTCATGGACACCTGATGCCATGGGAAAATACAGGGCGACAGCGTCAGCCCCTTTTTGGGAATCCGATTCAGAAGGTTACGCAGGATGTGGTAAAAGGCGGCGGCTTCTTCTTCGTTCTGGAAAAAGGTTTCCGGCGGCAGGTGTATTGGCATCCGGATATGGTCGTCCTGTATACAGAAGCTGTTCACTCCTCTGGCAAGGTCATGGAACTGTGAATTTGCCGAAGCCAGGAAACCGGGCAGGAAGCAGGCCGCCAGCTCCAGATCTTCCGGACAGGAGCGGATGACCTCCTTCGCAGCCTGCATCTGCAGATGGGGATCCTGCAGGGACAGGTTGAAGTAGGAAGCCGTCATTTTCTGCTGTCTGGTGCCGTTCTGTATGAGGGCGAGGATGGTATGGATGGCATCCTGCGCGTTATAAAAGCCTTTAGCCCAGAGGGCGCAGCTGATCGCCACGGCGTCGTTGGAAGTAAGCTGTTCCTGTACAAATGCATCATCCCGCAGGCATTGTCCCATCAGGCGCAGCAGCTTGTCGCTGATCCGGTCGATGCTCTTTTCGTCAAAAATACCGATCCACGTGCTGACCGCCCGTTTGACGGAAGAATAGCGGATCAGGTTGTTGTCCTCGATCACGGAAAAAAGATGCAGGAAAGCCTGCGGCCGTCCGGCGTCCATGGTCTCGCAGACTGCCTGTCTGGCCCCTTCCTGGAGTCTGGCCGCCAGCAGGAATTTACCCAGGGCTTCGTAGAGTTCATCGCACCTGCTCTTCACTATGCCAAGGATCATTTCCCGGCTGAGCATGAGGGTATTGCTTTCCCCGAAAAGGATATCCCTGACGGCCTGCAGCGTCCGGGCATCATGCCGGTCTATCTGGGCGGCCAGAATGTTAGAGCAGGCGAAATACTCGTTGCGGGCGTGGTCGTAAAGCTCCGGCGTAAGATTGCCGGTCATGACATCCGCAAGTTCTGCATCGTAGAAATCCAGACGCGCAAAAGCGCGAAGAAGCTGTATGCTCTGCTCTACAAAGGGAGCGTAACTTTCGGAGCGCAGGCTGCGGCGAAACCACCCGGCAGTCATCTGATAGCTGTTCATCTGATCCAGCGCATAGTAGAAATCTTCCTGCCATGCCTTCCGCACACAGACATCCACCAGATTTGGAAACTGCTTCCGGTACAGTTCGCTCAGTGTCTTATACTTGCCGCTGTTAAGAAGCTGCCGCATAAGAGTACAGACGTCCTGGGGGATTATGTAGTAGGATAGCTCCGGAAGCATCTTCTGTTCGCGCGCGGAGAGATGTCCGGCTTTCGTTTTCAGTTGGCTCAGCCATGTTTCGGTTAATTTTCTTCTGGTTTGGTAGGTGAATTCTGCCATGTGGGACTCCTTTCCTGATAATTTTTACCAGCCGGACAGCATTGTCAATCTGATGAAAGTAAAGACCATATCGTCAGTCCACGGGATCGTCTCTTCCAATGCCGTCAATTCATCCTCCCCGGCAAAGACGCGGAAGATGCCGTCCTCAAAGCACTGCAGGGTGTTCTCGACAGCTTTTTCTTCCACGGCGTCTTCACCGCCCCGCAGGCCCAGTGATATTTTGCCGCGGGCAGCCTGGTCTGCGATCTCTTCACGGGTCAGAAAACGGAGAACCTGGCCCTTATCCTTTCTTGTGTTATAGTCTCTGACGCCAAGTGCGGTCAGACTGGTGAGCAGCTCCCGGACGGTCTCGGGCTTTTGGGCAAGCTCGAGAGGAACGGGCTGTAAGTCCTGGGTTTTTTGTTTTCCGGGTTTTTGCATGCGGACTTGAATTGTAAATGCCATGGGATCTCCTTTGCGGTCTTGCGCAGATATCGCATTCTACTGAGGGTATCTGTAATGATTATAATAAATGCATCAATATAAATCAAATGGAACAGTTCAGCTCAGGATTTGGCATTTGCTATGAAAGTCTTCGACTTTCACAGCATGGATGGCCATGCGGCCCGCTAAGCGACAGGTTGAGCATGATGGTGGTTTGTTGTAAAAAGACATTACTTTGGCAAAAACCGTGCGAATATGTAACCTGGGTCAGGAGGGAATCTTCACAAGCAGCTATGCAGGTGATACAATAAATAATTAATGATTTAAATGGAGGATACCCTTATGGATACGAAAACCATCAAAGCATATCTGGATGCAGACGGCCGTGTCACGCAGATGCCGTCGAAGAAGAAAAAGAAACTCTATGTGCTGTCCTATCTGGCAGACCATATTCCGGAGGACCGGGAATATACGGAGCGCGAGTTTAACGGGATATTGAACAGCCTGCATACGTTTGGGGATGCTGCCACACTTCGCCGCGAGATGTATGACTGTTTTCTGATCGACCGGAAACAGAACGGAAGTCTGTATGCGGTGAAGAAGGACAGACTCCCGGCGGAGGCGCTGATCAGGAAATACTGTTGAAATTTAAGAAACGAATAGGAAGAAAATACGATGATTGTTTATGACGGAACCAAAGAAGATTTTTTGAAAAGTGTAGAAAATGATACGATTGCACTGGAAATTAAAAAGAATATTTATACAAAAATGCATAGGAATACGGCAAAAAGTGAATTTCGTTCATGGGAAAATTCATTGGAGTATATGTATAAAGTTTTAAACGACAGTAATATTCCTGATAATGCTGGAATTGCAATAGAATATAATATACCGCAGACGTCGAAAAGAGTAGATTTTATTATATCTGGATATGATGCGCAGCTGAATTCCAATGTAATGATTATTGAATTGAAACAATGGGATCAGATAGAAGCAGTGATGGGCGAAGATGCATTAGTGGAGACCTATATTGCGAATGGCAGACGAAAAGTAGTGCATCCGTCTTATCAGGCGTGGTCCTATTCCATGTTGATCAAAGATTATAATCAGGCAGTGCAGGATGGCGGTATTCATCTGCTGCCGTGTGCATATTTACATAATTACAGGAGGAGCAGCAAGGATGATCCGTTAGATAGTACACAGTATGAAGAATATTTGAGGGATGCGCCGGCTTTCACAAGAGGCGAGGTAGTTAAATTTCGTGAATTTATCAAAAAGAATATACATTCAGGGGACAATAAGGAACTGCTGCTGGCGATAGATAACGGCAGGATCAGGCCGTCGAAGAGTTTACAGAATTCTATTTCCCGTATGTTGAAGGGGAACAGGGAATTCATCATGATAGATGAACAAAAAGTAGTTTATGAAGAGATTATGGCAGTATCCCAAAAGTGTCTGGAAGACGGCATAAAAAGGACAGTTATTGTGCAGGGCGGTCCAGGCACCGGCAAAACTGTGGTGGCGGTGAACCTGTTGGCGGAATTGACCGGGCGGGGGCAGGTGGCTCATTATGTTTCGAAAAACAGTGCTCCCAGAAAAGTATATTTGAAGAAATTAAAAGGAGAGATCCGCAAAAGCAGCGTGGATAATATGTTTAAAAGCTCGGGAATATACACGGAGGCAGGGGATGGCGCCGTACACACGATTCTTGTGGATGAGGCACACAGGTTAAATGAGAAATCCGGGATGTTTCAGAATCAGGGAGAAAACCAGATCAAAGAAATTATACATGCCGCAGTGTGCAGTGTTTTCTTTATAGATGAAAGCCAGAGGGTGACGATAAAAGATATTGGAAGTGTACAGGAAATTGAAAAGTGGGCAGAGCATGAAGGGGCAGAGGTAATCTATAGGGAATTGAAGTCTCAATTCCGCTGTGATGGATCGGACGGGTATCTGGCATGGCTGGATGACGTTCTGGAAATTCATGAGTCAGCCAATTATGATATGGAAGATATCAACTATGATATTCGCATCTGCGATACCCCTGATGAAGTGAGAAATATCATTATTGAGAAAAATGCGGCGTCAAATCATGCAAGAATATTAGCCGGTTACTGTTGGGATTGGATTAAGCAGGGTAAAAATAATTCCACGGTCCATGATATAAAAATAGGCGATTTTGAGATGAGTTGGAATCTGGGCAATACAACAACATATGCGATTGATGAGACTTCTGTGAATGAGATTGGGTGTATTCATACATCTCAGGGGCTGGAATTTGATTACGTCGGAGTAATTATCGGGGATGATATGAGATATGAAAATGGCAGGATCGTTACCGATTTTACAAAGCGTGCGAAAACGGATCAGTCGTTAAAAGGAATAAAAAAGTTAGGTGTTAGTCCGTAAATGTGTTGGTAATCTGTTTGAGTCCGTTTTATGGGTCGT
>CANPTH010000072.1 GCA_947576945.1 uncultured Lachnospiraceae bacterium | reverse complement strand
TCCAACCTTTTTGAAATAGTTTTGTTGCGAATCAATCTTAATTTAGTGACATTGTCTTTTGTCCGCCCTTTCTGCTTTTAACAGATCCCTTACTTCCGATTCCTCCATCACGGAAGAGGACATCACCATAGGCCACAATCGTTACCGGGCCAACGGCTGTGTTAACAAAACCACTAACTGGCGCCTGATACAATTCGTCGATAATCAGGTAATCTCTCAGATCTACCGTGACAATATCTTCAGCTATGCCCGCATCCTCATACTCTGTCTGATCCTTGGTATGCTTCTGGCTGTCCTGCTCTCCGCGACTCTGACCCGGTCTATCCTGAAACTGTGCCGGCAGATCGATACGTTAAACGTACAAAATGACGAGCAGATTGACGAAAAGGCATGCGGCTCCAATCAGGAGCTCCGAAAACTTGTGGCCAGCTTCAATCATCTGAATCAACGTCTTGGCACGAGTCTGCAGCAGAACTATCAGATCCAGCTGGCGGAACAGAAAATGCGGATTCAGATGCTGCAGTTTCAGATCAATCACCACTTTCTATACAATACTCTGAATGTAATCAGATCCCTTGCCAATATCCACAATGTACCGCAGATCGAAACCATCTCCCTGTGCATGTCCGATCTGCTGCGGTACAATCTGGAACGCTTCCCTGTTGCCCTGCTTGAGGAAGAACTTGCACAGATCAGACGTTATATGACGATACAGGATATCCGTTTCCCCGGAAAACTTTCTTTTGACATTAATATCTCTCCCGATTATCTGAAAATGCAGGTGCCCGCCTTCCTCCTGCAGCCACTCGTGGAAAACAGCGTTGAACACGGCTTCGACAACCGGGAAACAGACTGCTATATCAGCATCAGCAGCCAGACCAGGGATGACGGCCTTCACATCTTCGTTGCAGACAACGGAAACGGCATCTGTCCCGCCGTGCTGGAACGTCTCAATTGCGAATGCCTGCAGGAGATTCCCGAAAAGACGCAGGAAGGCAGCCACCATTCCATCGGCCTGCAGAACGTAAGACAACGGATCCGCAGTCATTTCGGCGTCTCATACGGGCTGACGATCGAAAGCCGTGAAGGGGAAGGCACCATCATCGATCTGCTGCTTCCCGCAATCCCCTCTTGACATTTTCTCACAAGTCACTACAATAATAGATATTGCTGACAAGACAGATGTCTTTACAGAAAGATTTTGCTGCTCGTACTGCACTTTCCGTTTTCATAAGATTATGGTCAGTCAGAAAAAAGGCAGCGCAAATTTCCCGGAAAGGAATCAAACAATCATGGAAGCATTTCTGCGACGCAAAAACATCATCTTCTCCTTCAAACGATACGGTGTGGACTGTCTGGGCGCCATGGCGCAGGGCCTGTTCTGCTCTCTCCTGATCGGCACCATCATCAAGACGCTGGGACAGCAGACCGGCCTGGCATATCTTGTGACCATCGGCAGCTACGCGGCCGCAGCGGCCGGCCCGGCCATGGCAGTCTCCATCGGCTTCGCCCTGCAGGCCCCGCCGCTTGTGCTCTTCTCCCTGGCGGCCGTAGGCGGAGCAGCCAATGAGCTGGGCGGCGCCGGCGGCCCCCTGGCGGTTCTGATCATCGCCATTCTGGCGGCGGAATGCGGCAAAGCAGTCTCCAGGGAGACGAAGATTGATATTCTTGTTACCCCTTTCGTGACTGTCTTCACCGGTGTTGCACTCTCCGCGATGCTGGCCCCCGGTATCGGCGCTGCGGCCAGCTCTCTGGGCCGGCTGATCATGTGGGCCACCGACTTACAGCCTTTTCTGATGGGGATGATCGTCTCCGTGCTGGTGGGCATCGCTCTGACCCTTCCCATTTCCTCCGCGGCCATCTGCGCCGCCCTCTCTCTCACCGGGCTGGCAGGCGGAGCCGCCGTGGCCGGGTGCTGTGCCAATATGGTAGGCTTTGCAGTGATGAGTTTCCGCGAAAATAAATGGGGCGGTCTGATCTCCCAGGGACTGGGAACCTCCATGCTTCAGATGGGCAATATCGTGAAAAACCCAAGGATCTGGATCCCGCCCATCATCGCTTCCGCCGTTACAGGCCCTGCCGCCACCTGCATCTTTAAACTACAGATGAACGGCACTCCCGTCTCCTCCGGTATGGGCACCTGCGGCCTTGTTGGCCCAATCGGCGTCTACACAGGCTGGGCAGACAATGTCGCGGCCGGCAGTAAGACTGCCATCACTGCCTTTGACTGGATCGGCCTTATCCTGATCAGCTTCGTACTGCCCGCCGTTATCTCTCTGCTTGTATGTAACTTCCTGCGCAGGATCGATTGGATCCGGGAAAATGACCTGACGCTGAGCTGATCTGTCAAAAAGGCAGGCTGTAATTCCTCCAGGCCTGTGCCGCTGCCAAGGCCATACTTAAACTGTTGCAAACGCCCGGAAAAATGTCATGAAACAGCCGGGAAATTTTGCATTTGCCTCTTTACAAAAAGGCACAAATGCCGAGATAATATATAGAGGAGCGTTATTTTACACAGTAACCGTAATTTCTCAAAACAATTTTACATGAATGACATAATCACATAGTTATGACAACATTTTTTATTCAGGAAAAGACAGGGAAGTCAGATTCTGCAGGTTACCACCTGCGACACATGGAGGGCGATTGCTATGGGAATTGGTTTAAATGGTTTAAGTTCAGGTCTTAACGACACGTATTCCGCTCTGTTGGGCGGAGGCGCCGGCGGCGGTGAAGTAGGCGGGGCATCTTTATTATCGGATTACGCTTCCATCAAGAACGGCAGCTACGGCAAGATGATGAAATCCTACTACACCAAGGTTAAGGATGCCGAGGAAGAAGAAGACGGTTCCAAAAACGGCTCCAGGACAAAAGAGAAGGACGCCGCATCCGCCAGCGCAGCAAGGAAATTCTACGAAACAGCGTCTGGCATGAATGCTCTTGATTACAGCGCGGACAACATCGACGAGTTGTACGACAAGGTTTCGGCTTTTGTCAAAGATTATAATTCCATGATGAAAGCTGCATCCAAGAGCAATAACAGCGCCGTTAAAGCACAGGCAGATGCCCTGAACGATTATACGTATCAGAATTACAAGTTATTTTCCAAAGTCGGCATCACAATGAATGCAGACCGCACATTGTCCATCGACGAGGATACTTTTAAGAAAGTAAATGAGAAGACAGGATCCACCAACGTGCCTACGCTGACCACACTTTTTAAGGGCGTCGGTTCCTTCGCAGACAAGGCGGCTGACAGAGCCAGCACGATTTACCGCAAAGCAGGCGAAGGGGAAGAGGTTACTTCTGCCAGGGCAAAATATGCCGGCACCACGGGCAGCGTTTCTTCCGGTGATAAGACAGACAGTTCCGACAAGGTTACTTCCACCACCGCCAAAGACGCGGCTTCAGCAGCTTCAGCAAGCGCACTTTACAAGTCTGTTGAGAAGCTGGGCGCTATGATTATCAACGACGATAACAAAGACAATGTGTTCGATGTGTTCTCAACACTGGTCAAAGATTACAATGAGCTTTTGAAAGATACAGCCGACAGTAAGAATTCCAATGTCATCAAACAGGCCGATCTTTTAAAGAGTCTTGTCAACAGCAACAAGAGCGCTTTCTCCAGATTAGGCGTTACCATAAATTCCGACAAGTCACTGTCCATCGACGAAGAGAAATTCAAGGAAGCCGACATGAGCACCTTGAACAACCTGTTCAGCGGTGCATATTCCTTCGGCGAGAAGATGACAGACCGCCTGAATCAGATCTACCGCTATGCAACCCAGGGCAATTCCCTGAACGGGAAGACTTACACCAGCCAGGGCAGCTACAGTGCGGCAGGAACCGGTTCGGTATTGGATACGGTAATGTAATCTTAGAGCGACATCATGAACAAAAATTTACAGCATTTCCTGTAAACGAACAAGTAAAACAAATGAGACGGTCCCAAGCGGTTCCGTCTCATTTTTACTGCCAGACTTTATCTTCTGTATTATATTTCTCCGCCCTTTTTATGCGAAAGGATTCTCTGTCGGGTAAGGCAGGCTCTTCGGCTGGTTGTAACCGATCTCGCTCACATCAACACCGATGTACTTGAATACTTCATACAGCGCTTTGCCAAAGTGGCCGAATGCAACTGCACCGTGGTGCGGGTAATTCTTCTCGATCAGCACGTGACGATAAAATCTTCCCATCTCCGGAATCGCGAATACGCCGATACCGCCGAAGGACCTGGTCGCTACAGGCAGTACTTCACCCTCCGCTACATAAGCGCGCAGGATGTTATCTGCGGAGCTCTGCAGACGATAGAATGTGATATTGCCGGGAACGATATCGCCTTCCAGCGTGCCCTGTGTCACTTCCTCAGGCAGCGTTCTTGCCATGATCATCTGATACTCCATGCTGCACTTGGACAGCTTCCTGGAGCAGGTATTGCCGCAATGGAATCCCATAAAGGTGTCCGTGAACCTGTAATCAAACTTGCCTTCGATCGACTCCTTATACATATCCTTCGGAACAGAGTTATTGATATCGAGCAATGTTACAACATCATCGCTGACTGCCGTACCGATGAACTCGCTCAGCGCGCCGTAGATATCCACTTCACAGGATACCGGAATGCCTCTTCCTGTCAGACGGCTGTTTACATAGCAGGGAACAAATCCGAACTGTGTCTGGAATGCAGGCCAGCATTTTCCGGCAATCGCCACATACTCACGATACCCCTTGTGCTGCTCTACCCAGTCAAGTAATGTCAGCTCATACTGTGCCAGCTTAGGCAGGATGGTCGGCTTGTTGTTGCCTTCGCCAAGCTCTGCTTCCATCTCCTTCACGATCTCCGGGATACGAGGATCGCCTTCATGCTTGTTGAACGCCTCGAACAGATCCAGCTCGGAATTCTCTTCGATCTCCACACCCAGGTTGTACAGCTGCTTGATCGGTGCATTACAAGCCAGGAAATTAAGCGGTCTGGGACCAAAGGAAATAATCTTTAAGCTGGACAGGCCAACGATCGCACGTGCAATCGGCACGAACTCGTGAATCATATCCGCACAGTCTTCTGCGTCGCCTACCGGATATTCCGGGATATAAGCCTTCACGTTACGCAGCTTCAGGTTGTAGCTTGCATTCAGCATACCGCAGTAAGCATCGCCGCGGCCCTGGATCAGATTATCCTGAGATTCCTCGGCAGCCGCCACAAACATCTTCGGGCCGTCGAAATGCTTTGCCAGCAGTGTCTCGGAAATCTCCGGACCGAAGTTGCCCAGATATACGCAGAGTGCGTTACAGCCGTTGTCTTTGATGTCCTTCAGAGCGTTCACCATATCGATCTCGCTCTCGATGATGCAGACAGGACACTCATAGATGTCAGCCGCATCATATTTTGCCTGATAAGCTTTTACCAGGGCTTCTCTTCTGTTCACTGCAAGAGATGCCGGAAAACAGTCACGGCTTACAGCTACAATACCAATTTTTACTTTCGGTAAATTATTCATGTTCTTTATCCTCCTTATTACCGGGTTGACCGGTTTGGTTACATTGTTATACTTCCTGGCAGAACTTCCCGCCGACTTCGGGCGGTATGCCATACTGCACGGATACAAAACCGCAGCCCATACTATTCGCGGATATCCAGATTCTTACCCGTAAGACCGATATGCGCGCCGGCATCCAGGCCGCCTTCTGCGTGGCCGATCAGCCACTTGTTCTTCGCCGTGATCAGCTTATCTTCCCATCCGTCATGTGCCTCCGTGAGCGGACAGTTGGTGCCGGCCGGCAGTACGATTCCTACCTTAAACTGGTTGTCCCCCACGCTGCAGGGCGCATAGTGCAGTGTAGTTGCATAAATCTCCACCGCCGTTCCTGCCGGTACGAGAAATGCCTCCATCTTTGCCGTATCGTAGGTGAAGTCATCGCTGATATCCTGCTGCATGCCCAGAATCAAAACAGCATCCGTAGCCGCCACGTTGATCTCCGAGTTTCTGTGATATTCCGCCGCGTTCAGCTTATAGTTAACGCCATTGCAGTAACCCACCTGAATGGGCAGTTCCCCGAACGTCTTCTTCTGCAGCTCTTTCGCTGTTGTAGTGGCTTCCAGTTCCGGAACGGACGGCTCATATGCAACCCCCTCAAAATCCGGTGTCTTTTTCAGCGCCTCCATAAGCGGCTCAAAATCATACCCCTGTACGACTCTTCCGTATTTACGAAACGCCTCGTCTGTGATCTTTTTGATCTCCATCTGTAATCCTCTCCTTTCCATATTCTTCCAGGTTTCTATCATTTTGTGTTCTTTAAGCCTGTATATGTCTTTTCTGCATATATTTTTTTCTTATGCGTCTGATCCTGTCCGGCTTCTGTATATACACTGCTATGGAGAGCAGCGTTATCAAAGAAATTCCTTCTGCAATTCTCCACAGCATCGGCTCATGAAATCCCACCTGAAGTTTTCCGCTGTAACCTGACGGAATCTTTACTGCCACTCTGCCATTATCACCGCTCACCGTTTCCAGCTGTTCGCGGCTGCCGCAGTCCTTCGCCTGATACCCGCCATAGTATAAGATCGGAAATAATACCTCTCCCTCTTCGCCGCCTTTGTTCTCTACATTAATTTCAAACGATAAACCTTCTCTTTCTATCTGGTCTATCACCAGATCTCCCTCATACTCCAACTCACCTGTAAGCGCAGTTGTCCTGGTATTCACAGGCAAATACTCACCGTTACCGACTGTATAGCTATAGATATTTTTGTTGGTCCTTGCCTCCAGTGCAACACCATCTAAATAGATCTTATCAAAAGATAAGGTTGCATAATATTGCATATCCTGATACAGCGTAATACAGCAGATTATCCCGGCTATCCAATATAAATTCTTACGTTCAAATACCCCTGACGCAAAAAACAAAGCTGCAAAGCAGGCTAACATGACAGCTGCCACACTCATCAATCGAAACTGATACTGTATCGTCTGAAAAAACTTTGTCAGAATAACGCTTCGCCTTGCTATTGCCACAACCGGAAACAGATCCGTACATACCACAACGGTAAACAGCGTAAGCAACGCAAAATTCCGGCAGTATTTTATCTGCTTCCCTTTCCCCTGGACGGGTATCGTCACAGTGAACAGTAAAATAACTACGATCAGTGCAAAGCCCAATGTATTATGATCCATAAAAAGGTTGTAAAGGTTTCTGCCCACCTGCGCAAAATCTTCCAACGCGGCATAATAATCCTCTATCTGCGTATCTTTGGCAATATTGGAATTAATCCGCAGCTTCTCACCAAGCATATACTGTATCAACGGCAGCAGGTACCACAAACTCAACAATACTGCCGCCACAGCCGCTTTCAAAAGCTCAATGAAAGTATTCCTGCGCAATACCTTTTTCAGCATGACAACACATAACAAAACAGAATACAATCCAATCATCAGGCTGCTGATCATATGCGTCATCAATATACCTGTAAATCCGGCCGTAAGGAGGATCCATATCCTTTTATATTCTCCGGAAGCAGTGTCCTCCGTAAAAAGCAGGTAGAATCCTGCCACAATAAGCGGGAAAAACGCCATACCACTGACACCGCCCAACATAGCGGAATACATCAACGTAACTCTCATGCCTCCGGCATACAGAACACTTCCCGTCATGGCAGCCACATCATCCCGCGTTATCCTTCTGAATGCATAAAAAGAAATAAATACTGTCGCAATATTAACAATTCCCAAATATACTTTGTAGGCTTCTTCCAGCGAAAATCCTATTACCCGCAAAAACGCCGGGAAATACATAAAAATATCACCGTAGAAAACAGAAACCGCATAGCCATATCCGTCCAGCCAGCCTGGCTGGATTCTTACAGGGAACTGAAATATCTCTCGATTCCAACTTCTATAAATTCCTTCCAGTCGTGACAGATGAAAGCCCAGATCCACCCCTTCATTCAGTCCGCTGCGAAACAGGGGCAGGCTGATAAAAAAGGCGGTAAGCGTCAAGACCAGAAAAACTGTCTTTCGCTCTGCTTCCCACTTCGCATAATATCTTACATATCCCCATAAGATCATATCCAGCAGAACCAGAAATGCGACCAGGCAGAAAATACGATATACACAGGTCAGTTTCGATGTGACAACACGTACTTTCAACAATTGTATATAGTCCCCGTCTACCGCATCTCCTGTCAGTCTTAATTTAAACCGTATTTTTGAATCGTCATGAATTTTAACACGGTATGATATGACCTGCTTATCCGGGTTTACTATAAATTCGTCATTGTCAACCAGTTCTTTTCCGTTTCTTGGCGTATCATACAACAACCCGGCCCTGACAATTCCCTGACGGGCAAAAAAAGCCTCTATATAATATATTCCTTTTTGAAGTTGAAATGCAGGCGTAACAACGGCTTCTGAATCTGTATAAGAAATATCCAGATAATTTCCCTCTGTCATACTGCTTTGATTTTCAGCTGCATCTCCGTCTCGTCAAAAACCAGCTCCCGGCCGGAAAAGGTCATTACAACTGTCAGGCTATAAATCAAAACAATAAGAATCTCAAACAGCAAAAAATATAAAACATTCCGCTTAGAATATAATATATGTTTTCGTACATTCATTGGATGCGCTGACTCCTCCCGCCGCTTTGCTGTCATACAGTCAATACCATAACCGCCTCTTTCACCTGCAGAATCTTACCTCCATGTCTTACCGAATCACATCAAACAACGCTTTACATGCCGGATAAATCTGCCTAAACTGCTGGTAGCGCGCCTCGTATCTCTCCACAAGCGCTGCATCCGGCTCTACCGTATCCACTACCTTTACGATCTTAGCCGCCGCTTCTTCCACATTTGCATACTCGCCGCAGGCAACTGCCGCCAGCATAGCGCCGCCCATAGCCGGGCCTTCCTCGCTCTCGATCACGTCCACTTTCAGATTCATGATGTTGGCGATCATCTTTTTCCACAGAGGACTCTTCGCGCCGCCGCCGCAGATCTTCGTCCGCTCGATCTTAACGCCCAGAGATCTGGCAACTTCCAGAGAATCACGCAGTGCGAAAGCAACGCCCTCCAGAACCGCCTGTGTCATATCCGCTCTGGTAGTATCCATGGTCATGCCGATAAAGGTACCTCTGGCATTGGGATTATTATGCGGAGACCGCTCTCCCATCAGATAGGGCAGGAAATATACGTGGTTCTCACCCAGCTTGTCATCCGTGATGTCCTTCTGCTCCGTGCCATAATCCGTAGTGCCGATGATATCGTCCATCCACCATTTATTACAGGAAGCTGCGCTCAACATGCATCCCATCAGATGATAATGACCGTCCGCATGGGCAAATGCATGCAGGGCATTGAACTTGTCTACGCCAAACTTATCGGAAGAAATGAAAATAGTGCCGCTGGTGCCCAGAGAAATATTACACATACCGTCTCCCACGGTTCCTGTACCCACTGCCGCAGCCGCATTGTCACCGCCGCCGGCCGCCACTTTCACCGTCGCGGGAATGCCAAGCTCCTCAGCAATCTCCGGAAGCACTGTTCCGACCGTCTCATAGCTCTCGAAGATCTTCGCCAGCTGCTCTTCCTTCACGCCGCAGATCTCGCACATTTCCTTAGACCAGCAGCGATTCTTCACATCAAACAACAACATACCGGAGGCATCCGACACGTCCGTGCAGTGAACACCGGTCAGTTTATAGGCAATGTAATCCTTCGGCAGCATGATCTTCCTGATCTTCGCGAAATTCTCCGGCTCTTTGTTCTTCACCCAGAGTACCTTGGGCGCTGTAAAACCGGTGAAAGAAATGTTCGCCGTATAAGCCGACAGCTTCTCCTTACCGATCACGTTATTCAGATAATCGCATTCCTCCGCAGTCCTGCCGTCATTCCATAAAATAGCCGGCCTGATCACCTGATCATTCTCGTCCAAAATTACCAGTCCGTGCATCTGTCCGCCAAAGCTGATGCCTGCGATCTGGCTCTTATCCACATCGGCGATCAGCTCCTTGATGCCTGCCATACTCTGCTCATACCAGTCCTCCGGCTTCTGTTCCGACCAGCCCGGATGCGGAAAGAATAACGGGTATTCCTTCGACACAATGTTCACAATCTTACCGCTGCCCTCCATCAAAAGAAGCTTCACGGCACTGGTTCCTAAATCCACCCCAATATACAGCATGGTAACCCTCCTGTTTCCTCATGATTCATTTACTGTTCCTTCGCGCCTTCTGCCGGCTGATGCTGCAGCCGTTCCACAGCGTCAGATTCCTTACAGTATCCTGCCCGATCCGGCGGCCGTTCCATGTCCGCAGCGCAGACCGTGCACGTGCACGTATTTAGTATCTTCATAATAATATTTGTCAGTAAGAAAATCAAGTCCATATAATAATTTATGCAAATTTCGGAAATATACACAAAATAAGTATGCTAAATTTGGCTATTAATCCTATCATAATAGTTCCGTCTCCTGTTTTCCTGTTACGGAATCCGCCCAGTCCAAGCCGTCTCATCAAATTAATTTCGAGGTTGGAATCCTTTGTCCGGAAAAAAGAATCAAACAGCGAATATTTTTTCAATCAAATGAAAGAAAGACCGACGGTTCTTCACACTGGTGGGAAAGTGAAATCAATTCTCATCTATAATTTATTGACTTGCCCTCCCCGGTATGCTACGCTGTATGCGTATGTTAAACAGCCATTTTTTCATGGCATACATATTTCGGAAAGGATTCCCGTTATGGCAACGCTCAAAGAAATCGCCGATCTGGCAGGCGTATCCCGCGGTACGGTAGACCGGGTCTTAAATCACCGCGGTTCCGTCAATCCGCAGACAGAGAAGAAAATCCTGGAGATCGTGCAGGCGCTGGACTATAAGCCCAACAAAGCCGGCATCGTTCTTGCCGCCCAGAAGAAGAATCTGAAGCTGGGCGTTGTTCTATTGGGCCTTTATACCGTTTTCTATGACGATATCCTGGCAGGCGTCCGCGATAAAGCGGCCGAATTGGAAGGCTACAACTGTTCCGTCCTGCTCAGGCAGACGGAATACGATTTGACACAGCAGTTAAACGCCATCGATGAACTGGTGTCCGAAGGCATCAATGGGCTGGCCATTTCTCCCTACAACGACAATGCGGTCCGCGAGAAGATTGACGCGCTGTACGATCAGGGGATCCCGGTAGTAACTTTAAATACCGATATCGAGAATTCCAGACGGCTTGCCTATGTGGGCTGTCACTTCTACCGCTCCGGCGAGACTGCCGGAGGCCTGATGCACCTGATGACCGGCGGCGTGTCCGGGGACGGCGTGCATGTGGGAATCATATCCGGCTCCACGAACATATTGTGCCACACCGAACGTATCGCTGGATTCCGTCACGTGACAGAATCCTACGGCGGTATCCGGATCGTAGAAACAGTCAATACCTATGACGATGAGACTGAAAGCTATGGACTGACCGCAGACATGCTGCGCAGGCATCCCGAGATCAACGCGCTGTATTTCACCGCGGGCGGTGTTTACGGAGGCTGCCGCGCCGTTATGGATTCAGGGCGGGCCGCGCAGATCACCGTCATCACCAACGACATGGTGGATACCACCCGGGAATTTCTGGAAAACGGACTGATCGCGGCTACCATCTGCCAGCAGCCCTTCGTGCAGGGCCACAAACCCCTGTCCATCCTTTTCACTTATCTGACCACGGGGGAGCTTCCGGCCGTGGAGAACGATTATGTCAATATCGATATCCGCATCCGGGAAAATCAGTGAACACACCAAACATACCATAGGAAAGCATTTAAGAAAAGATTTGAGAAATCATCTGAGAAAACAAATCATAACAGCGATATATTATAAAAAGCGGAGGAACACTATGAACAGAAAGAAAGCCGTGGTCTCACTGGGACACGAAGCACTCGGATATACAACCCTGGAACAGCATGACGCCGTGAAAGTCACCGCCAGGGCACTGGCAGATCTGGTGGAAGCCGGGTATCAGCTTACCATCACCCACAGCAACGGCCCTCAGGTCAGCATGATCCACAAAGCCATGACCGAGCTGCGCCGGGTCTATATCGACTACACGCCTGCTCCGATGTGCGTCTGCTCCGCCATGAGTCAGGGATATGTTGGATATGACATCCAGAACGCCCTGCGCGCACAATTGCTTGGCCGGGGCATCTCCAGGCCCGTCAGCACGATCCTGACGCAGGTGACCGTAGACCCTTACGACGAGGCATTCTACGAGCCGACTAAAGTCATCGGCCGCTATATGTCCGCGGAGGATGCCGAGATTGAGATCAAGAAAGGGAATTATGTGGTAGAGAAGCCCGGTAAAGGATTCCGCCGTGTGGTAGCGGCTCCCAGGCCCATTGATATCGTGGAGATCGACGCCATCCGCACACTGGCAGATGCCGGACAGGTGGTGATCGCCTGCGGCGGCGGCGGTATTCCCGTCATCGAACAGAGCCACGCCCTGCAGGGTGCTTCCGCAGTCATCGAGAAGGACGCCATTGCCGGTAAACTGGCAGGAGACCTGCTGGCAGACGAGCTGATCATCCTTACCAGCGTTCCCTGCGTCTATCGGCATTTCGGCACCCCGGAGCAGGAACCCCTGTCCGCCATGACCGTGGCGCAGGCCAAAGAACTTATGGAACAGAACCAGTTTGAAGCCGGCACCATGCTGCCGAAGATTGAGGCTGCCATCGCCTATCTGGAGAAGAATCCTGCCGGGCGTGTCCTGATCACTTCGCTCGACACGGTAGCCGAAACCCTGAAAGGAAAGAACGGCACGGTCATTACACATTAACACCACGCTAACCCTAAGATTCCGCTCCGCGGAATCTTAAATTCGTACGGAGAATGCCGTATTTCAGGCATTCTCCTGCGTGAGAGTGATTTGCGGAGCAAATCTAGAATTTCTTCGCGAAGCAGCCTTTGCTGCGAGTGATTAGAAATTCTTCTCACGCTATACCTTAATCAGCTTTTTCTGACTCCACTTCCCTGACAGGTAGCGGATGAAAGAAATCACAAAGTTGGTGGTCCATCCCATGGGAACCGCAAACCAGACAGCCTCCACGCCGATCACTCCGGCAAACCCAAAGGCAAAGGATACCCGGATGCCCAGATTGATCAGATTGGCAAGGGTGAAGACCACCACATCTCCCGCTCCCCGAAGCACACCGTCCGTAATTGCCTTCATCCCGATACAGACAAAGAAGAAGGCAATAAACGTCAAATAAGCATTTCCCGTTGCAAAAGCCGCCGCATCGCTTCCTTCCTCCAAGAAGGCATTGATGATCGGCCCATGGAAGATCGTAAGGATCAGACAGGTGAGCACCGCAAAAGCCGCCACCATCCGCACGCCTGCCAGATATCCCCTCCGCACTCTCTCCGGTTGTCCCGCACCCAGATTCTGAGCAGTAAAGGTGGAAACCGCATTGCCCGTAGCGATCATGGGCACGATACAGATGGATTCGATCCGCATACCCGCCGTGTAACCCGCCAGCACCGAAGAACCGAAGCCGTTTACCACGGACTGGACAAGAAGCATGCCGATGGAAACGATGGACTGCTGCACCATGGAAGGGATCGCAACCCTGATCATATTGCCAAGCATAGAGAAATCATACAGCTTTCTTTGCGCAGTGTCTGCATCTTCCGCTCTCCGCTCATCTGCGTCCGTCTCCTTCGCACTCGTCTCCTCCCTGTAGGTTCCAAGCAGCCGCAGCAGCAGACAGAAGGAGATCACGGCGGAAAGTCCCTGCGCGATCACCGTCGCTATGGCGACACCCGCCACGCCCAGATGAAAAACCCGCACCATCACAAGATCCATCCCGATATTGAGCAGGGAGGAAAAGATGAGCAGATAAAGGGGCGTCCTGGAATTGCCAAGGGCATTGAATATGGAAGACAGAATATTATACATGAACAAAAAGGGAAGACCCAGGAAATAGATCTCCAGATAAAGCACGGCATCGGAAAGAATATTCTCCGGCGTGTTCAATCCGGACAGGATCGCCCTGTTCCCCAATAGCCCGATCGCGCTTAACACCAGGCTGAGTATGAGAAAGCTGATCAGCGCCGTGGAAACCGAGGTCTTCATTTTCCTGTAGATCCCCGCTCCCAGATACTGGGAAGTGATCACGCTGGCGCCGATCCCGCCGCCGATAGCGATCATGATAAACACCGTGGTCAACGAATAGGACGCCCCCACGGCCGCCAGGGCATCTTCCCCCACAAACTGCCCTACAATGATGGAATCCACCGTAGTGTAGAACTGTTGGAACAGATTACCCAGGATCATGGGCAGGGCAAAGAAGAACAGCGACCTGCCCGGTTTATCTGTAAGCATGTTGTATTTTTTCATTCTGCGTACCTCTTTGTTTCTCTCAGAACAACTATTGTTCTCCACTCCCCAGCACCATCAAGAGCGCCCCGATCATAATACAGAAATCGGAAATATTGAACACCACATTCCTGATCTTCTCGTTCTTCACCGGAAAACTCACATAATCCACCACATATTTCCGTACCAGGCGGTCATAGGTATTGCTGTAAGCCCCACCCAGCAGAAGGGCCAGCCCGGCCTTCAGCATTTTACTGCCCTTACAGGAAAAGGTCAGCACGAAAAGCACCGTCAGCCCCAGCGTCAAAGCCACCGAGAGCGCCGCCACCAGGCTGCTCCTGCCAGCGCCTGCATCCAGCATGGCTCCCTTATTATGGTATCTGCGGATCAGAAGCCGGCCCCCGCAGACTGCCGTCTCCGCTCCTTCCTTTCTCGAATGCTCGATATGATTCTTGATCCATAAGTCAAGCAGGAAGATCGCCATCGCCATCAACGAAAACCCTAAAATTGCCATGTACTTGTCCCTCTTTCATCGTGATATAAAACAACCGTACATCCCCATATGATAATCTATATAATAAAACTTAGCCAGCAGCGTCAGCTATGCCGGCTAAGTTTTATTATATGCAATCGGTCAGACAATATCAAGTATAAGCAGAAACGGCATGCGGCCTGCAGCTAAAGGCAGCTAAAGCTTTATCGGCCGGATACCCTGCCACGAGGCGCTAAACACCGTTAACAGATCCGTTCAAACATCCGCATGCCGTCTTCCAGGCCGCTTCTCTTGTTTCTCGCCATCCACAGGCTTTCGTGTTCCTCCACGATCTCCGGGTACAGTCTGTCATATCCGCCGCTTCCTGCTCCTTCCAGGATCTCTTCCCGCACCTGCGTCAGATACAGCAATATCTTAAGCGCATTCCGGTATTCCCTGACGATCAGGGCTCCATCCATCCCCTCCAGGCGCACCTTGTCCAGTTCCGCCAGCCGCGCTTCCAGAAAACCATACAGCAGCTTTGCCTGAAACGGTTTCCGGGTTTCATAGCTCTCCAGATATGCGCTGCACACCTCCGGCGGCGAGAAGAAAGTCACGCTTTCTGCCAGCCACCTGACCTTTTCCTCATATTCCCGCCGGGATATCCTGCCGAACATCAGCGGCAGACAGGCCAGGGAACGACAAGGCAGACGGAACTCCTCTTCCAGATAAAATCTGCCGGCCTGCAGTGCGATCTGTCCCATCCTGCCGGAAGTATCTGCAAACACGAATCCGTTCAAAGCATCTGCCAGTTCTTCCTCCTTCATCCCTTCTCGATTCCAGGCCCAGGCCGCTCCATAAGCGAATCCCGGATAACTGACCGGCTGGTACTGCAGGTGGTTCATATCTCCCCAATCGGTGACAAGCATCCCTTCCGCCCCGTACTTATGCGCCGCTGCCGCAGTGCGCCTGATATTTAACAGCATATTGTCTGTCAGACCGACAAAAGAAGACCAGCTGGACGTACCGGGCGACAGGCAGAAACGCCTGCCCGCTTCCTGCAGATATTGTGCCTTCCGCTCCACGGGATACTCTCTGTCATAGCCCCAGTTCATGATCAGGATATCTTCCGGAACTTTACCGACCATCTGCGGATATTTGCTCATTAGGTCGTCCCACATCATCATCCGGAATCCTTCATCGCCCAGCATTTTATGTAACTCCTCAATGTAAGAAACCAGCAGTCTTTCGCCGCCTCCCTGCTCCAGCAATGCCTTATTCTTTCCTTTTCCGAATTCAAAAGCTTCATCCAGTCCCACATGGGACAGTCCCGGTTCAAAAGAAACTTTCAAGTCTTCAAACAGGCATTGGACAAGCCCCAGGCTGTTCTGCTGAGGCACCAGCTCTATAAAACACTCCCGGCAGTAGTCCGCCAGTTCCCTGACCTCCTCCGCCAGCAGGCACGCATCCTCCCGCCATACCTGCGGATGTGACCGATAGCCATAGGAGAATCCTTCTATATAAAGTTCCAGATGATTATATTTCAAAGAAGCCAGCAGATCGGCCAGACGCTTCAAAGTCTCCAGCCTGGGCACCTTGCCCCTGCTGATATCCACCAGGACACCGCGCAGAGAAAGCGCCGGCCCGTCCACGATCCTGCAGCACGGAATCATTCCGTCGCTCTGAAGCACTGCCTGGTGCAGCGTCACCATCGCATAGTATGCCCCTTTTACGTTACCGTACCCGATTACGGTCCGCTCTCCCGTTATCTCCAGACGATACCCCTCCTCCGGCAGTCCTTCCTCATGGTAAAAGGAAATACAGCCTGCGCCCTCCGGCCCTGCCAGATCCATCTGATACTCATGCGGTATCTCCCCAGCCTCCTTCGGAAAATACCGCTCCGACACCGGTACACCGAGTCTCCTCAGCGCATCCCCCAGCCGTCTGCCCTGAGCCTCGAAGGAGCCGCTGTTGCCATCCGTTATGTAGACCGGCGGGCAGTCCGATGTGATCCAGGACGCTATGTGCAGATATTTTGTCCTGTCACTCTCCTGCCACTGGCGCTCCCCCAGATAGCTCTGCCCCACCTTATTCATAAAGAACCGCAGCTTCGCATCTTCGATCCGTGTAAATGCCTCGATGTCATAAGGGCCACAGTACAGTAGGATTCCTTTCAACGCTTCCGCCTTTCCGTCAAGCGGTCGAAGAATCCCGGCCTCCTTCACAAAGACTTCGGAATACCATGCCGTGGCCGCCTGCATGGCGATATGTGCTCCTGCGGAGTCTCCCGCCAAAAACACATTCTCCATATCCAGAGCCTCTCCCTGCTGCGATAATCTACGCAGCTCCTCCAGACACTCCGCCACCTGTACGACCTGCGACGGCCATGCCGCTTCCGGCGCCCACTCATAATTCATGGACGCCACCGCATAGCCCTCGGATGCCAGCAGTTTGCCCCAATTTACCAGGCCGCTCTTGTCCCCCGCCACAAATGCGCCGCCATGGATCCAAAGGATCAGCGGAGCCTTTTCTTCCTTCGCAGACATATACAGATCGAAGCTGTTCCTTTTACATTGTGACGGATATGTCATATCTTTCTGTACCCGGACTCCTTTGACCTGCTCTTCAAACCCGGCCGACACCGTGACGGCGCCGTCATCACCATGCCGCAGAAGCCACACTGCTGGCCAGGGCGAATACCAGATATATAATATAAACAGGAGCATCACGAGCAAAATACCCGCCGGTATGACAAACCAGATTTTCATCACTGTGCCTCACTTTCACAAAAGGCTTTGCGCACAGGCTGGCGCTGCTTTCACTCAGCCCTTCACGGCTCCCACCGTGATACCCTTCACGAAATACTTCTGAAACGCCGGATAGAGCAGCAGCGCCGGCAGGACACTCATCACGGCCGTCGCCATTCTCAATGAGGTGGAAGGCAGGTTCTTTACGGCTGTCGGGTCAAGTCCCGTCATCTCCCCACTCTGCAGCGCCTGCATATTCCGCACCATTTCCGTCAAAAGCTGCTGTACACTGTACAGATCATGATCCGTAATGTAATACAGACCGTTGGTCCAGTTGTTCCAGTAGCCAAGCCCGATCATCAACCCGATGGTCGCAACGATTGGCAGCGACATGGGCATCACGATCTCAAAGAAAAGCCGGATCTCACCGATGCCGTCAATCCTTGCCGCCTCCAGCACCGCCGCCGGGATGCTGGAGGAGAAGTAGCTGCGCGCAATGATCACGAAGAAAGCATTGACCATCAGTGACGGCACGATCAGCGCCGCAAGCGTATTCTTGATATGGAAAACGTTCGTATACATCATATATGTAGGAATCAGTCCACCGTGCCGCCGGCGGTACATTTCCTGCTTCTCTCTGTCCGCGATCCCTGTCTGCGCAGACTGCCTCCGCTATGATCTCCAGATGCAGATTCCTGGTCGGCACCATCCCGTACTTCAGGCTGTTCTCCACAAAAGTCTGGATCACCAACGGCGGAATCTTCGCATCCAGCAGCACTTCCTCCATCTCCAATCCGCAGAAAAGCGCATTCTGGTACCGGAGGCGGTGCAGCTGCAGATAATTCTCTATATGCTCCTTCTCCGCCCGCAGACTCACCATCGCATCCGGATCCTTGAAACGATAACTGAAATATCGGCTGAGGCATACCACCATCTGCTCGATCAGATCATTGCGCTTTGTCAGAGAGAAAGAATAGATCACATTCAATGTATTCAGGAAAAAATGCGGACGTATCTGGGCCTGCAGGTATTGCAGCTGGATCCTTTGTTCCCTGATCTTCCGCTTATAGACATCCTCCTGCAGTCTGCCGATCTCTGCCACCATATTGTTAAAGTATGTACCGATCTCCACAA
The DNA here is from genome assembly GCA_947576945.1 of uncultured Lachnospiraceae bacterium. Classification (GTDB taxonomy): domain Bacteria; phylum Bacillota; class Clostridia; order Lachnospirales; family Lachnospiraceae; genus UBA3282. Next base: position 1,842 of record CANPTH010000072.1, on the reverse strand, counting down.
ACTCCCGGAATCGGCTCCCTGTCTTAACACGGATACTCAGGTTCCCCTTCTGGACTTCATTCATGGAACCCACTAACTGCTCCACCAGACGGGACACCGAGCCGGAAAGCATACGCCACAGCAGTGGAATCGTCAGAAACGCCGCCGCCAGCATCAACCCGATGATGTTCTGGATCAGGTAAATGTTACCGGTATACTTTTCCTCCGGAACCAAAATCGCCATTGATACCGGCAGTGTTCTGGAAGATTTCATGATCTGCTTCATGTCATCTACCTGCCTGCCGTTCCCCTTCTGTCCCACCTGGCAGAGAAAGAGCGCTTCCTTCTCACTGTCAGATTTCACGAAGATCCCGTCAAACATATGGTAAAGTATGCTGGTATCTTTCAACTCCTGCATCACGTTATATTTGGCCAGGTATCTCTCCAGCGTATCGGTAGAGCGCGCAAGAACAGATATATCCTGGGAACTGACTGCGAATTGAGACAAAACTTTATTGATCCCCCTCGACGTTACTGTCCAGAAATTCCAGATACACCTCTGAAAGCTTCTCGTTAGCCTCCATCGCCTGTCCCCGCATCTTACTGCCGATGAACCACGGCAATACGATCACCAGCACCGCAGCCACGGTCAAGTACAGGAGCATAGTCCTGACGATCCATCTTTTCAGAGTCGTCTTTCCCTGCCCTCCCGACGCCTTATCTCTCAACATTTTGAACCCCTCTCTTTTTTCCTTTCTTCTGTCTTTAGTTTACCGCACAGGCCGCTGTATCTCAACTGTACCTTTTTGTTCGGTTTATCAAGGACAGCGTGTGGAAATTTTGAAAAAAATCAGGATGCGGTTCTCGTACCGCTGGCCCCGGTGCTGGTACTGCTCCACTTTGGCCTTGGCCTCGGCGCACTCTTTCTCCAATTCCTCGCGTGATTTGTCTATCGTGTTTGACCTGCTTTTTCGCAAAATAAAAGACCGCCTACCTACTGTGTCGGGTAAACGGTCAAGGGTAACGGTATTCGGTTTTAGCGAGTGCGCCTTTCCTTTCGTCAGGGATTTTCAGTTCCCTGATAAATTAGAATTTGAAACTCAGTTAAAGTCGGAAAACGCCTTAGAGTGGGTGCAGAGAATGAATACCATACCGGCATGTGCAAAGAAAATTGTAGAAAAGGAAATTACCCTCAGTGAACAAAGGAATACACGCCCTGAACCATGATATTTGAGCGGTTTTCTGCGTTGTCCTCAATCGGCGTACGTCCGGTACGCCTCAATCGTCCGCCTTGGAAATCACTCAAATATCCATGGTCAGGGTCGAAGAGTCGGAAAGAAGGCAATTTCAATCCCTGCAAGGCGCTTGATTGACGTGTACTGGACGTACACGGAATGAAAGCAACGCAGCAGGGGATGAAATTGATTCTTTACCGACCGTGTGTACCTTTGTTCACTGAGGGTATCTTTACATAAGTAAAAAAAAGAACTCAGAAAGGATTTCTGACCAGTTGTGTTTTGAAATCAACCAACTATCGCAAATTCATTGAAACTATTATCTGCTTTACTTATAATGACATTGTAAGGAAAAAGAAAGAGGTGATTATCATGCAGGTCGAAATTAAAATTGACAGTTCATATATCGACCCCAAAGTAATCATACTGACTGCTTCAATGACAGAAGATGTGAGCAACATTGTAAAAAAACTTTCAGAAAATTCCTCACAAATAATTTCGGGTTATAAGGTCGCAGAGCAGAATCTGAAATTCTGCTCGTGTCCTCAGCGCAAAGCGCTTCGGAATGGAGGAAAAGATGAAAAAATTGAAATATTGGAACAGACAGATTTGATTCGTATTTATGCAA
>CANPTH010000071.1 GCA_947576945.1 uncultured Lachnospiraceae bacterium | reverse complement strand
GAAGTGTTTGATGGTAATGTTGCATCTGTACATGTATTAATAAAGTGTGGAATGCAGTTTGAAGGAATTGCCAGACAAAAGTATTACAAAAATGGCAGGTTTATAGACACTGCGCAGTATGCAGTTCTTAAGTGTGATTTCAAAGAATAAATTCCGATTTGTCACTTGATGCTGCCCTCAGTGAACAAAGGTACACGGGCGTGTATTTCTTTGTTCACTGAGGGTATTCTTATAAGAGAAAAAAGGAAAAGAATATCATGAATACACTGGAGGAGTATATGATATATTTGAAAAAGGAGATGTTTTAAACTTGGAAGCGGGCAAGGCGATGTGGTAAGTGAGGGGCGAAAGTGATACAATCAAAAAGGTAAACCTGAATTTATGGAGGATCACATATGGAACATATAATAGTCAGGCAGGAAGAAGAGAAGGATTACCGGAGAGTAGAAGAAATAACAAGAGCGGCATTTAATTATCCCGAGAGAATACTGCGTGGCAAAATTGGCTGTCCTTATGAACATTGGATGGTTCATGAGTTAAGGCAGCGTGATGGCATTATTGAATTGAGTTTAGTTGCCCAACTAAAAAACGGAACGATAGTTGGACATATCATTTGCAGTAAAGCAGTTGTTAAAAAGGAAAGCCATATACTTCCTGTCCTTAATTTTGGCCCTTTGAGTGTGCTCCCTGAATATCAGCGTCAAGGCATTGGTCAGGCCCTCATTCGTACAATGATAGAGAAAGCCCGAAAGCTTGGTTTCGGTGCTGTTTTATTTTTTGGAAGGCCGGAATATTATCCACAGTTTGGTTTTAAAGAGGCGGTCATTTATGGCATATCTGATGCTGAAGGCTATAATTACCCGGCCTTTATGGCCATGGAATTAAAAGAAGGATATCTGAAAAGTGTTTGTGGTGGACAGTTTTTTGAGTCAGATATATATAATGACAGTCTTAACCGTGAAACTGTAATGAAGTTTGATAGAAATTTTTGAGAAACGCCAGAATTCCTGTTTACATGTGAATAGGAATTCTGGCGTTTCTCCGATATTCCTTTAGCTGTATAGATGCCAAAAAGGTGTCAGATTTTGGGATAGCACCGACACTTGGTAAAATAATTATCTGCCGCCTGCCGATTCGCTTTTTTCCAGGTTGTTTTTGTGTGCCTCTTTCGGAAAAACATCAAAAAATTGTTGTCGCCTGTTTTTCTGGAGATTGTTGTATTCCATATAAAAATAATTATTAATTGCTTTTGTGTATTCTGAATCCACATCATATAAGTACTCGTTCATATTTTTATCGTAATAGGCGTGAGGCATCAGAATCGGAACATCTTCCATTAAATTCAACATATATTGATAATACTGTGACAGTGGCATTTTTGCAGTTTCAAATAACGTAGGAATCAGATAATTCATACTGATAGATCCCATATCTTTATCTTCAATATCAAAATTCGCCCAGATTACAAATGGTGTACTGCTCAGCAATAGTGAGCTGCTGGAACTATGTTCCTGATCTACTATGTCTTTAGCAAAAGAAGGCGAATGATCTCCTACCATACACACAATTACTTTTTTGTTGTACTCTTTTAACTGATCTGTTAAATATTTAAATGCTGAGTCTGACATTCTTATACCTGTCATATATTCATCGATCGCCTCATTCAGTTCTCCATAATCATTACTCACATGAACCGTATCATATTTTCTTTCGTTAATATTCCATGGCCCGTGATTTTGGATTGTCAGCAAATAAATAAACTGCGGAGTATCGGTATGGTCTTTCATCCATAGTAAAAGATTTTCGTATGCACTTTTATCTGTTAAGACCCACTTATTACCATAAGATTTTCTGTCTGTAAAATCATCATAAAAATAGTACTCATCGAGACCCATATCCGCATAAGCGTTAATTCTATTGTAATTTGATCCCTTTTCCGGATGGCCAGCTATAGTATAATATCCCAGTTGCTTTAAATAGCTGACAACTGTATTTGCATCCTTCATATTAATTACATTAAATGGAGTGATTCCAGGCATAAGCCGTAGTGAATTACTTGTCAGCAGTTCATACTCCGAACAGTTGGTACTGCCGCCAATATGTGGGACTATGGCATAGCCTGTGATTGTATTTTCCAGGGTATTTATGTTTTCCAGATAAGGAATATCTGTTTTTATATTGCTGATTAAGGATAAATCATAAAAAGTTTCATTTAAAATCAAAATAATGTCCGGCTGTTCATTTTCCCTGCTGTTATGTTCAACGTTTACAAACTCAATATTATCTATACCTTTCTCATATCCATCCGGCTTTTGAAGAAAATTTACAGAATCGGCCGCTAATTTTACAGTACATGCCGGATAGCCGTATTGATGATAAGAACTTGCCCATGCTCCCACGATTTCTTCATTCATAAAGGGATCTGAAGATAAATATGTGAAGAAAATAATAAAAAATACTACAATGTATAAACAAAAATCCTTTATTAATCTCCTTTGGAGTATTCTTCTTCCATGTACCTTAATACCTGTTTTTTTAATAATGTAACATAATACAATTTCAGCACATAAGATATATATAATTTCATCTATACCTTTGATATCAAATTTATAGCCTCCTATAACATTTAAGGCTGTTTTGAAATTCTGCAATTCCATAAAAGTCAGTGGAGTTCCATGAAATTCAATAACATAATAATTTATCACTGCAAGCAATGTTATAAAGATACTGAAAATGACACATGACTTCCATAATGAGTTTACAATCGAATGAATCAACAGATATAGCGCACATACTGTCATTATATTGATCGCTATATATTTTGCATTTATAGTAAATACATCTCTCCAGTTATCAAATGTAGAACTGAGTTCCAGCTGAATCCAGGACAGGAAAAAGATTATTATGATAATTAAATATTGTAAAATATTATTAGAAACTAAAAAATCAATTATCAACAGGCTCTTTTTCCAGACCAGGCCGGCACCATAGTATAAGATCAGGCAGACGAGGCTGATAAGCGGCAGGATTCCAGCGCTGTACAGCAGCAGTGTCAGCGGTGAATAGACATGACGGCAATCAAAAGAGAAGTCCGCATATTGCACAGCTTCCCCCTCTTTCCATTGTTCCCGATAAAGCCAACTGAAGTTTTCAACCACACAGGCTTCAGCCACGGGGATATTTTCTCCGTCTACCACCACATCACATAAGCATATCTCACCTGCAGTCTCAGCGGTCAGGGAAATATCCGTCTCCTGCTGAGTCGGAAACAATATATTTCTGCATGCAGCTATAATCAAAATGGCGGCGGCAACACACGGCAGTATTACCCGAAACGAGGGGGCAGATTTAAAAATCCGGCTGAGGGTGCGCAATATTGTTCTCTGGATGGCGAAAATGCCGGCAAATACAAGAGGGGATAACCATATAGGCCTTAATAGGTACACATTAGTCACGTAAGCCGTTGTACAAAGGCTGGAAAAGGCGCAGGCCCAGATTATTAACACTTTTGGCGTCAGATTTGCAGACATTTTTTTAAACATACTCATTTTGGCAGTCTCCGTCCTCACTGTGCAGGGATATAAGTGATTATCGTGTAAAGCTGGTATATTCCAGAATGCAGGATGAGTCAGCAACAAACAGGGTCAGGCTTTTATGTTCTCCGTTATTTTGCTGACATACAGATACATACAGTATATCATCAAGCCGGCGGCAAGGAAACCATATTGGTCAAATAAGGTTATTGATCTCTCCCCAAAATGGCGGGATATGTTGTTATTGCCGGTTGATTCAATGCAAAAAATTGCGCACAGCAATTTAACATATCAGTATGTAATTTTTGAAAAGCAATCTGATGAACTATTTGCATTATCAATTTCCATTGGGCATTGCGATCCCGTATTGTGCAACGGTTATTCTATGCAGTGTTCTCATTACAGCAGGCGCCTTAAAGCAGCAAAGTAGGTTGTCAATGATGGAAGCGCTTCGATAGCGAGGCTCCTTTTTTTATCAGCGTGCATATAGTACTGGTATAAGGTTGATTAAATTCTCTGATGAGAAATTTAGTTCAATAAACTGAACAGGTTCAGTTGGACTTGTTCCGAAGCTTTACCAATTCAGTTGATCGCAGAGCAAAAAGGAGGCGTGACAGAGAAAATGGATAAATACGTTGGAATTGATATATCAGACGCACAGGGGGTTATCGATTGGGGACTTGTGAAGCAGGATGGCTGCAGGTTCGCGATCCTGCGCAGTATCAGACATTCGGGAAAGCCGGATCAGCAGTTTGCGGCCAATCTCAGGGGCTGCAGGGAGCAGGGGATTCCGGTGGCTGTTTATAAATATACTTATGCGAAGACCGTGGAAGAGGCCGAGAAGGAAGCGCAGCAGGTGATCAGTCTGCTGCAGGAAAATAACTTAAGATGCAAAGTTTTCTGGGATGTGGAAGACAGGGAGTATCTGCATCCGCTGGGAAAAGAAAAGCTGACAGAGGTGATCAGGACGGCTGAGTGTACCATAACGGGAGCGGGATATGAATTCGGAATTTATATGGGGGTGTATGTGTACAAAGAGAACTGGTTTGACTTCACGCAGTTTACCTGTCCGTTGTGGATTGCCAGATATCCGGTAAGCGGGGTTAAGACGCTGGCGGATCTTCCCCAGGAAAAATATAAGCCGGATACGGGAAGGGCATTGTATGGATGGCAGTTTACATCCGCAGGAAACGTAAAGGGCATCAAGGCACAGGTCGATCTGGATCTTCTGTATGAGCCGCCTGCTACGTTAGAGCAGTCTCAGGAGGAGATTCCGGATCAGGAAGAAGGATATGTCTTTTTCTCGGAGGAGATCGACTACGCCAGGGCGCAGCGTTTGCTGGAAGAGGCAGGACAGATGGATATCAATGGCAGTCTGTTCCGGAAAGTGTAATTGATAATACCTTTCGCTGCTGGTTTGTGTTATACTGTTTGATAGAATTTTATGGACTGATTTTCCTGTATCAGATAATGGTGAAGCAGTCAGCCGGTAAAGATACGTATTGTTAAAAAGAAAGAGGAGAGAGAGTATGTTATTTATACAATATCCGGGATGTTCGACCTGCCAGAAAGCCAGAAAGTGGCTGGAGGCGCATAAGATTACTTACACAGACCGTCATATTGCAGAGGATAATCCATCTTACGACGAATTAAAACAATGGTACGAGAAAAGCGGGCTGCCGCTCAAACTTTTTTTTAATACCAGTGGAATGCTGTACAGGGAAATGCAGCTGAAGGACAGACTGCCTGCGATGAGCGAGGAAGAACAGCTGAGGCTTCTGGCAACGAACGGGATGCTTGTAAAGCGTCCGATTCTTGTAGATGGCGACAGAGTACTTGTGGGATTTAAGGAAGCGGAGTGGCCGGGTGATCCTGCATAGAGCGTAATGGTGTACGGTTCAGCAAGGTTAAAGAGAGAGATCCGGGAAAATAAGGAATGGCAAAGAAGGCAAAAGGCAAAGCGGACAAAAACAGAGAAAAAGAATATAAGGAAGGCACAGGGGAAACCATATGGAACCAAGGATAGCAACAGTAAACAGGGTAACAAAGGAAACGGACATCGGTCTGACGCTGAATCTGGACGGCAGCGGGCAGTGCAGCATTGATACGGGGATTGGCTTTTTTGATCATATGCTGAGCGGTTTTGCCAGGCACGGCCTGTTTGATCTGACGCTTAAGTGCAGGGGAGATCTGGAGGTGGATTCTCATCATACCGTGGAAGATTGCGGAATCGTGTTGGGGGAGGCCATCCGGCAGGCAGCAGGAGAGAAGAAAGCTGTCAGACGGTATGGAAGCGCAATTCTGCCTATGGATGAGGCATTGATGCTGTGCGCGGTGGATCTGTCCGGGCGCCCTTATCTCGTCTTTGATGTATCGTATACAGCGCCCATGTTAGGAACCATGCAGACGGAGCTGTTTCACGAGTTCTTCTATGCGGTTTCCTATGCAGGGGCCATGAACCTGCATCTGAAAATGCTTTCGGGGGTGAATAACCATCACATTGCGGAGAGCAGTTTCAAGGCTTTTGGTAAGGCGCTTGATATGGCGACGATGTATGAGGAGCGTCTGAATGGAGCGGTGTGGTCAACGAAGGGCGTTTTATGAGAACGGCATGGAACACAGGTGGAAACCACAATTTGGAGATTCCTGAGAGCAAAGTCATCCGGAGGTTACATGGCCTCCGGATGACTTTTTGGCGCTGAAAATGCTATCAATAACCGGATAGTATCAAACTGTCTGCGGGATACCGGTGGTATGTGTATAGATCATGTTATTGACTGATATATTTCAGGTAATTAAGATATCGTAAGAGATCCTTGCGGTTGTCCGGGTCCAGTTTCTGGATATCATACAGGACATCGTGCATTGTAATGTTGTTGAGGTATGCGTTGCGCAGATTGGGGCTGTCAAAGCAGTTGGAACCAGCACTGAGGAGATAGTCGGTGCTTACTTTGTAATAGTCAGACAGCTTGATCACGACCCAGACAGGAATCCCGCGGTTGCCGTTCTCGTAGTTGGAATAGCTTTGCTGTTCGATTCCAAGATAATTGGCGACAGTTTCCTGCTTCAGATCATGATCTTCTCGAAGTTCCCGCAGTATTTTACGAAGTTCTTTCATATGAGATCCTCCCTTTTACCCATAAAATATTGTCAAAACTATTATTGCACAACAAAAAGTTGTTAATTGGAAAATATTCAGAATGAATTAAAAATTATTGAAAAACAATGAAATGTGGTAAAAGAGAAGACAAAAAACAGATCCTATTCAGAATGACCAAGAAAACGGATGAACCGCAGAAGCTCCTTGCGTGCATCGTCATCCAGTCCCTGGATGTCGTACATGATATCGTGCAGGGTAGTTTCGTCCAGATAAGTACTGTTTAAGTTTGTGTTGCCAAGATAACCGCTGTTCGAATTCAGGAGATAATCTGTGCTGACTTTATAGAAGCGGGCCAGCGATACTACTGTATTGGTAGGTATCTCACGGACGCCGTTTTCGTAATTGGAATAGGTCTGCTGGGAAACACCAAGGTAGGCGGCGACTTCCCGCTGTGTCAGATCGTGGTCTTCCCGCAGGTCACGGATCAGTTGTCTTAGTTCTTTCATGGATACCTCCACTTGGCCCGCCGTAAAATTGAGCTGTATGACGGGGCTGAAATATATGTCAAAGCCATTATCACACAGCAAAAAAACGGATTGCCAAAAGTAAATAAAAAGTGATATTCGGGAAGGATACACAATGTATTGTGGTGAAAAGGAACGGATTTTATGCAAAAAAGTTTTTTGTCTGTAGCTTTTTTACGGCTTGGATTGTATTATCTGTGAAGGAGGCAGAAGGAACTTATGCATAAGGAAGATTCACGTGAAGAAGTGATCAGACGCAATTCTGATCTGGTATACAGGCTGGCTTTTTCCCTGGTGAAGAGCGAGGCGGATGCGGACGACATTTACCAGGATGTCTTCATGCAGTATATTAAGCGGCGGCCGGTATTTGAAAGCCATGAACATGAAAAGGCATGGTTTGTGAGAGTGACGGTCAACCGTTGTAAGAATCATTGGAAATCGCCGTGGATCCGGCGCCGGGCAGCGTATTGGGAGACGGCCGTATCATGTGATGCCGGGCAGTGTGCAAAAGACGGTTACGTACTGGATGTGTCCGCTGCGGCAGCCGTTGGGACGGACATGGAGACAGAGGAGAACCGGAAGCTGATCGAGACAGTAAAGAGGCTCCCGGAAAAGTACAGAGTCGTGATCCATCTCTTCTATTATGAAGAAATGTCGATAGAGGAGATCGGAAAAGCCACAGGATCCAGGGCGTCAACGGTCAGGACGCGACTGACGCGGGCAAGACGGATATTGAAGGATCAGTTAGGAGGTTTATGATGTTTGCAGAAAAGTATAGAAGAGCCTATGATGAGGTGACGCCTTCGCAGCAGATCGTGTCTGCAGTGCTGAGGCAGGCAGAGGAAGCGCAGGGAGCGCCTCCCCGGAGGCGCAGGGGGAAGATATGGACAATGGCTGCTGCGGCCGCGGTGTTTCTGGCAGTGTGCGCGGGCGGATTTGCGGTACTGCCGGTCTGCGCAGCACAGATACCGGCTTTCTACAGGGTGATCGAATTTGTTTCACCGGGGCTGGCTGACAGGCTTGTTCCGGTGGAGAAGAGCAGTTCCAGTCAGGGGATCACGATGGAGGTGGAAGCTGTCGACCTGCAGGGGGATGCGGCGGAGATCATCGTTTCCGTGCGGGATGAGGAGGGCAGCGCGCTTGACAGGATTCACGGACCGGTGGATCTGTTTGACAGCTATCATCTGTCCGGCATAGGGGCGGATCAGTTTGTGGGCGGGTGTCATTTCCTGACCTACGACGAGGAAACGGGAAGGGCTTATTTCAAAATAGAGGTGCGCAGTTCCGGCGGGGAATGGGCAGGGAAACTTCGGTTTTCGGTCAGGGAGATTCTCTGTAACAAAACGAAAGAGCAGCGCACGATCGATCTGGCGGATGTCCGTGAGTCTGCAGAGACTAAGGTGGTGCACCTCAGTGGTATGAGCGGGATGATGGATGAAGAGGATCTGCCGGTGTCACTGCAAAGGACAGAGGGCACACCGGATGACCCGCGCTGGCAGCAGGCGGTGCTTGACCTGATGGATGTGGAGGACTGTGCGGCGGAGGATTTCACGGTGACAGGATCCGCTTACATGGACGGTGTGCTGCGGCTGCAGATCTGTATGGGCGATACCCGCCACGCGGACAGACATGTGGAGGAAGTTCTGGTGGATGCGGCAGGGAATGAGTATTGTGCGGATTTCAGTGTTAGCTGGAATGAAGAAATCGGGGAGACCAGTTATCAGTTCTACGAATATTGGTTTATCAATGAGATCGAGAACAGGGAAGACCTGGAGAATTATTCCATGTACGGCATCTTCCACAACAGCGGCGAGAATGTGGAAGGACAGTGGGTGGTGACGTTTAGGGTGGAGTGATTTACGGAGACTGGAAGATCAGAAAACCGCTGAGACATAGAAAATTATGTCCCGGCGGTTTTTAAAGTACGGTCTGTCGTTAACGATTCGTTACCTGTAAAGATAAGATACGCCCGGCCCCTACTTTATAATAGAAGGCTTAATAAAAGTCAGCTCATCGGGCGCGTCGGGATGGTTGGTCCGAAACAGCAGCTGCAGGGCCATGCGTTTGCCGAGAAGCCCGGTGGGAACGTTGGCGGTGGTGATGCGGCCGGAGACATTGGTGTACTCGTCGGTGTTGTCGAAACCGGTCAGTATGACAGAATGCGGCAGCTTCTGCTGATGATCGCTCAGATACTGCTGTACAAAGTGAGCCACATAATCGCTGACGCACACAAAGGAGGTGGGCCACTGCGTGAGGCCGTCCAGATAGTCATAGATCTCCTTCTCATAAGAAAAGACGCCCATGCTGTCGATGCAGCAGTATTCCGGGCGGATGGGCAGCTTATATCTGTCCATGCTTTCGCGGTAACCCAGATACCGTTCTTTGTTGGTCTGCGCATAGTTGATGTCGCCGATGAAGCCGATCTCCTTATGGCCGTCCAGAATCAGAGATTCGGTGATCTCGGCTTCGGTGCGGTAGCCTTCGATCAGCAGCAGATCGCCGTTCAGCTTCCGGTCCGTCAGGGTCGGAATGGTGTCCAGAAAGACCTTCGGCAGAGGAAGGTCGTTGACCATCCCCAATATGACGGGATCGTATACGTTTACCACGGCGATGCCGGACAGGGTACTGCCAAAGAGGACGGACGGCAGCACGAAGTCCCTGGTAAAAGTGGAAGGCACATAGACATACATCAGATTGATATTATATTCGGAAAGCTCCTGTGCCATACGGTGTATGATGCCGGTCCAGAAAAAAGAAGACTCCGGCCTTGACACCACCAGAGCCACGGTCCGTTCTTCCTGCGCAGCCGGCGCCTGGCTGCCTGTCTGTGCCTGGTAGGGCAGTTTCGTATAACCCAGTTCCCGTGCTTTGTCGAAGATCGTCTCACGAAGAGCGTCCGATACGCCGGCCTGGTTGTTAAATGCTTTGCTGACGGTAACTCTCGATATGTTGAGGGCGTCAGCGATATCTTTCATCGTTACTTTTTTCATAAGAAAACTCCTGCGTTGCGGTTGATTATTCGTGGCCTGGCAGATTAGCGGGTATGACCGCGCACGTCGTACATGGTACTTTCACTGTACTTTCACAATACTGGTCCAGTCGCTCCTGCTGCATGGCGAGAAATCTGAACTATTATCTATAGTTAACGAAATTTGTTATGTCGTTTACTATAACAGTATACCACAGTATAAAGAAAAAAACAATAAATGAGTTTACAAATGTTAATATTGATCAGTGATAATCAAAAATAGAGCATACATATATCTCTAAATTTCAGTGCGTTTTGATAAAAAGCGCACTATCTTTTGCTGAAAAATGGGATTTACACTGTTAACTTGCTGAAATGGAAGTGTAAACTTAATGTTTGTAAACTTGAGTATTCGATAAATAGCCATAAATATGACAGTTAAAAAACAATATGCACAATGAAGTTGCAAATTCTAAAAAAATAATAACAAATCTGCATGTTCTTGTTGACATTCTAGTTAATTAATGTTAATTTAATGTTAACAAAAATAAATAAAATATAAACAAAGGAGGTAAAGGGAATGGAAAGGAAAAAAACGCTTGACGGAGGAAAGCTGATGCGTGCGAAGCCCCGGAAAAAGCGCTGGTCCAAGGACGACACGGAATTATTCCTGCTGTCGCTGCCTACATTGCTGTGGTTTTTGATCTTTTCTTATCTGCCCATGTTCGGCATCATCATAGCATTCAAGGTATATAAGCTGTCGCCCGGCGGACACGGGTTTATCTACAACCTGCTGCACAGCGAATGGGCCGGGTTTGGCAACTTCAAGTATTTCTTCACGTCCAACTCGTTCTCGATGCTGCTGCGTAACACGATCCTCTACAACATCGCATTTATCATTATCAGCGCGAGTGTTGCGGTGGGAGGCGCGTTAATGCTGAGCAACATGCGCAACAAACGTGGATCGAAGGTATACCAGACGATGATGTTTCTTCCTTATTTTATGTCATGGGTTGTGATCAGCTATTTCGTATACGCCCTGCTGACACCGGAGAGAGGTTACGTCAACGGCGTCATCAGAGCACTGGGCGGCGAAGGGGTCATGTGGTATCAGGAGCCGAAGTACTGGCCTTTCATTATCGTTTTCCTCAATACCTGGAAGGGTATGGGATACGGTATGGTGCTTTATCTGGCGAGTATCACCGGTATCGATCCGTCGCTCTATGAGGCGGCCGTGATGGACGGCGCCACCAAGGCGCAGCAGGCACGACATATTACACTGCCAGCCATCAAGCCGGTCTTCATCATGATGCTGATCTTGGACTGCGGTAAGATCTTCAACTCGGATTTCGGTCTGTTCTTCCAGGTAACGGGACAGCTGCCGGCATCCCTGTATACGACGGCGTCAACCTTTGACACGTTCATCTACCAGGCGATCCAATCCTCATCGCCGATCGGCCAGACGGCGGCGGCGTCATTCTTCCAGGCGATCTGCAGCTGTGCTACGATTCTGCTGGCCAACTGGGTGGTGAGCAAACTTGACAACGAGAACAGGATTATATAGGAGGAGGTGCACAAAGTGACAAGTAAAGAAAAAAGCGGACAGTCGCTGAATCAGATCAAAACTTCTACCAATATTGTTTTTAACGTGGTCTTTCTGATCCTGGCAGTGTTGTGTGTGATTCCGCTGTTGTTTGTATTTTCCATATCAATCACGGATGAGGAGGCGATCCGAGCCAACGGTTATCAGCTGATCCCGCAGGCGCTTTCCTCCTCGGCCTACAACTTTCTGTGGAATGAGCGCTTGACGATCCTGCGCGCGGCATTTATGTCCGTGCTGGTGACGGTTGTCGGTACGATCATCTCGATCGCCCTCAACACTTCCATGGGATATGTGGTTTCCAGAAGGAACTTTAAGTTAAAGACGATCTATACGTGGCTGATCTTCATTCCCATGGTATTTAACGGCGGTATGCTGGCAAGCTACGTGGTGGTGAATAATATCCTGGGATTGAACAACAGCATCTGGGCGCTGATCCTGCCGCTGGCCTGCTCCGCGTTCAGCGTGACGATCTGCCGCACGTTCTTTCGGACGACAGTGCCGGATTCGATCATCGAATCCGCCAAGATAGACGGTGCGGGACAGTTCAGGATCTGGTCGCAGATCGTGCTGCCGATCTCCAAGCCGGTCATGGCGACGATCGGTATGTTTGCGGCTTTCGGCTACTGGAACGACTGGTTCCAGGCATCCCTGTACATACAGGATACGAAGAAACAGACCCTGCAGTCGTTGTTGAACAATATGCAGAAGAATATTGAGTACATTGCCAACAACCCTTACGGCGGCCTGTCTCTGCAGCAGTACAAACTGTCCATGCCGACGGAGAGTGTGAGAATGGCAATCGCGATCGTGATCATCGTGCCGATCGCATGTACCTATCCGTTTTTCCAGAAGTACTTTATTTCCGGTCTGACGATCGGGTCGGTGAAGGAATAAAGCAGGTAACAATTTGGTAACCATAAAAAGTTCAATATAAGAAGGAGGAAGAACATGAAATTGAAGAAAGTTTTAGCGGCAGGAATTGCGGCGGCGATGACAGCAGGAATGCTTGCCGGATGCGGAAACGGCGGCAGTGAGAACGCTTCCGGCGCTTCAACGAGCGGGGGGGGGCAAAATGAAGCCGGCGCAGATACGGAGTCTGCGGCAGCGTCAAGCGGCGAGATCGTAAACCTGAAATGGGTGACCATCGGAAACGGCATGCCCACCAACTATGACACATGGGTGGCAAAGGTAAATGAATACGTGGGTGAGCAGATCGGCGTCAACATAGAGATGGAAGTCATTCCCTGGGGAGATTGGGACAAGAGACGTAACATCATCGTCAGCACCAACGAACCCTACGACATTATCTTCGGCAACGGCAACAACTATATCGCGGACATCAATCTGGGCGCATACTATGATATCACGGATATGGTGGCCGACAATATGCCGGGGCTGATGGAGCTGATGCCGGAGAAATACTGGGACGGCGTGAAGGTGAAGGACAGGATCTACGGTGTTCCTACTTACAAAGACAGCTCGATCTCCAACTATGCGGTCTGGGATAAGGAGATCGTGGATGAGTACGGTCTGGATCTGGCTTCCCTGACGGAGATCGAATCCCTGACAGAGACCTTTGAGACACTCAAGGCGGATAAGAATGATTATCCGGTCTATGTGAAGAACGACGGTGTGTACTACATCTTTGACGTTTATGACCAGATCGGCGCCGGCACACAGATTCTGGGCGTGCGTTACGATGACCAGGATGCGAGAGTATGCTTTACGCTGGAGGAGCCGGATATCTACTCGGCGCTGGAGACACTGCATGACTGGTATCAGAAGGGCATCATCAATCCGGATGCATCTACCCTGTCGGAAGCCCGCGTTTATAATATGTGGCGTGTGGCACAGGGCTGGGAGTCGGCAGGCATTACGGCCTGGGGACCGCAGATGGGCAAAGACGTAGTGGTACAGAAGATCGGCGATACGATCCTTTCCAACGAGACGGTAAGAGGTTCTTTGAACATGGTATCTATCAACACCAAATATCCGGAGAAATGTCTGCAGTTCCTGGATATGGTAAATACGGACACCAGGCTGCGCGACATGTTCTTCTATGGTGAGGAAGGCGTGAACTTCGAGTACAATGCGGACGGCAAGGCGCACAAGATCAACAATGAGTGGGCGATGGCGGGTTATACCCAGGGCAGCTTCTTCACGGTAACGCAGGAGGATACGGACGAGTATAACCAGTGGGAAGAGGTCAAGGCGCTCAACGAAGCGGCAGTGTCTTCCGTGATGATGGGCTTTACCTTCGATAACACCGCAGTGGCGGATAAGCTGGCGAACTGCCGTGAGATCTGGCTCC
The DNA here is from genome assembly GCA_947576945.1 of uncultured Lachnospiraceae bacterium. Lineage (GTDB taxonomy): Bacteria > Bacillota > Clostridia > Lachnospirales > Lachnospiraceae > UBA3282. The sequence goes on along the minus strand of CANPTH010000071.1, from coordinate 6,721 downwards.
GTTACCGCAGTGAGGTGATGACCGGCGTGCAGGATCCGGCAACAGTCATTCCGCAGATCAAGGAAGAACTGATGAAAGCGGGCTGGCAGGATGTCATGGATGAAGCACAGAGACAGGTAGACGAATTTACAGGAAAGTAAGGATAACGGCCCGGATATATCCGGCTCATAACGAGGCGTCTGTTATGGACGCTTCGGGAGGGCCGGATATATGTAACAGGCCGGATATCCGGAATGTTATGGAAAGTAAGAGGATGTGGCGTGATGACGAAAATAGTGGGAAAAGATCTGCCGAATATCCCGTGGCAGGAGCCGGAAGGGGCAGGGAAGCTCCCGGTGTGGCGTTACCGGGAAAATCCCATCATTGAGCGGTTTGCGACGAAAAACTCCAACAGCATTTTTAACAGTGCGGTGGTTCCTTACGGGGACGGATTTGCGGGGGTATTCCGCTGTGACAGCAGATCGGTCAGTATGGATATTTTTGCCGGATTCAGTAAGGACGGCATTCATTGGGAGATTTCCGACGAGCCGGTTACGTTCCAGGGAGCGGAGCCGGAGGTGGCGAAACGGGACTTTCGTTACGATCCGCGGGTGTGTTTTATCGAGGACAGATATTATGTGACGTGGTGCAACGGTTACCGGGGCTATCCCACCATCGGGATAGGCTATACTTTTGACTTTAAGACTTTTTACCAGCTGGAAAATGCCTTCCTGCCGTTCAACCGTAACGGCGTGCTCTTTCCGAGGAAGATCAATGGTAAGTATTACATGCTGAGCAGGCCCAGCGATAACGGGCACACGCCCTTCGGGGATATTTTTGTAAGCGAAAGCCCGGACCTGACCTACTGGGGCCGCCACCGGCTGGTGATGGAGACCATCAAAGGGGATTATTCCGCCTGGCAGTCCACCAAGATCGGCGCGGGAAGCGTGCCCATCGAGACGCAGGACGGGTGGCTTCTGATCTATCACGGGGTGATCAATACGTGCAACGGCTTCGTGTACCGGATGGGATGTGCGCTGCTGGATCTGGAGGAGCCGTGGAAGGTGAAGAAGCGGACGCGGAACTATATTCTGGGGCCGCATGAGCTGTATGAGTGCGTGGGCGACGTGCCCAATGTGGTATTTCCCTGTGCGGCGCTGACAGATGCGGCGACAGGACGGATCGCCATCTATTACGGCTGTGCGGATACGGTGACCGGGCTTGCCTTTACGACGGTGGACCGTCTGCTGGAAGCCATGGAACCGGTAAGATCATAATAAGGGAAAGAGGATTTGCGGGAACGCTGCGTGGTTTACAGAGGGCGCCCGGTAAAAAAAGAGGACGGTATGAGCATGATCAGCAGGACAGACAACAGGCCGTATATCAATGTGATCTTCGGCAATTTCTACAGCCCGGCCTACGATGACGAGGCTTTTATCGACGAGACGATGGAGCTGATCAGGGAGCTTGGCTTCAACAGCGTGATGTTTGATACCAAGGCCTGGGAGGATTTTAAAGAGCGTTATGAGACAGGGGCGCTCAGCCAGTACGTAAAGATGCAGGAATATATGGGAAAAAGCGCCCGCGCACACGGGCTGGCCTATAACTTTCTGATGTTGTATATGAACGGGGACAATCTGTATCCGCATATACGTTACAGCCCGCCCATCTTCGGGGAAGAGACGGTATATGCGGACGGCAGGCCCGGCAAGTGGTATAAATACTGGTCCGAAAAGGCGAGAAGCTCCATGCAGGAGCATGTGGAGCGCATTATGGACCGCTACGGTGAAGGCTGTGAGCGCTGTCTTGTGACACGGGAAGGGAAGACGGAGGAAGTCATTCCTGTATGCAGTATGTGGGATCCGATTGTGGCGGGCAGCTTCGACGAGGAAGGAATCTGCCGGTACAGGGCGTTTCTGAAAGAATTCTACGGCGGAGAGATTGAGAAGCTGAACCGGGCTTACGGGATCAGGGCGGATGGTTTTGATCAGCTGCGGCCGGAGGAGTACTGGTTTTCCCTGCGGTTTGAGGAGAACGCGGGCGGAACGGACCTGTTCTATACGGAGGAGGATGTGCGGGAGCGCACGCCGCGGTTCGTGGTATACCGGGACAATGCGCTCTGGAAGGCGCGGGAACTGGCGCTCTATTTCGAGGCCATGGGCAAAGCGCTGAAAGAGAAGAATCCGCAGCTGTTCCTCTGTCCGGATATGACGCAGTGGGGGTATTTCCTCAATATCTACGGACGGCAGCAGGCGGACGGGGACAACGAATTCAGCGACCTGTGGGATACGGCCATGCGGGGGATTGACCTCTATGCGCTGGCTCCCTATGTGGATTCCTGTCACTTTATCACGGTTCCTGTCACGCCGGACGGATACCCGGACGCTTATGTGGTCTCCTGCCAGCACAGCATGATGCGGGTCATGAACGAGGGCAGACCGCTGGTGGGCGGTATCTACTGGGGCCGGTATATCTATAACGATATCTACGCCCAGCTGACCCCGGCGGAGATGATCGGCACCATGACGGCCTGCGGCATGGACGGGTATACCTGTTACGGCATGAACGGACTGGACGACGGCGGAGTCTTAAACAGGATGGAACCGGATTTCCTGAAGTCTCTGACGGCAGGCAACCGCTGGTGTGCCGAGGTGATACCGCGCAGAAAAGGAGCGCGCACAAAAGAGATCGCGCTGCTGTTTCCGATGGAAATGGCGCTTTTTGAGCCTTACGAAGTGGGAAACAACAAGATCAGGCGGCTGGATCTGCTGGGCTGGTACCGGCTCTGCTGCGACCTGGGGTATCAGGTGGATGTGATCAGCAGCCATGAGATTGAGAAAGGCGCGCTGGCGGCATACAAAGTGCTGATCGTGGCGGCCAATGACTGCTACGGCACACTGGAGAAGGGCGAGAGCGAGGAATGGATCAGAGAGTGGGTACGGGAGGGCGGCGTGCTCCTCCACGGGCCTGATGACGCACTTGTCAGATCCTGTTTCGGCATCGCGGGAGAACACTGTGAGAAAATGCCCTGCCGTTACGGCAAAACCATCATCCCACAGGGGGAGAGTTTTTGCAGATATCGGGATGGAATAGCGGTTTCGGATTACGTGGACGGGAGCTGCTGCGTGGCAGAATACACGGGAGAAAAACTGACATACGTGTCAGAAACAAAAACGGAGGAACGGTCTAAGGAACAAAAGCAGGCATTTCGGGGAACGGTGTTTTCCTTCGGCGTGCAGATCGGCGCGTCCTACGCGGCGAAGAATATCCCTCATGTGCCCTATGAACAGGGAAACCGGGAGATGTACCCCATCCTGCAGTCGAAGACCACGCTGGTAAAGGATATTCTGGAACGGTATCTGATGCCGGTGAGCGGCATCCGGGAGCGTGGAATCGAGACGGGCGTCTTCGAGAACGGTATGGTGATCGTCAATCACCGGTCCACGCCTTACGAGCTTCCGCAGAAGTATGAGGCGGAACATTACCAGATGCCTGTGGCATACACGCCGGACGGCAGAGGGATCCTGCCGGGACACAGCGCCGTGTGGGTCACCGGAACATTATAACAGACAAGGAGGCAGCTATGCATTTTTTAGACAAAAGGGTCAATGTCATTTGTGAAGAGTTGAAGAAGTTAAAGGTGAAGCAGAAATTTGCGATTGACGAGTGGAGCTACAAGGAAGGCAACTACATACATCCTGAGGATGCGGAAAAAGATCTGACACCATGGGAGAGTTTTGACTGCCGGAATATGCACTGGTACGGCAAGGACCGCCACTACTGGTTCAAGGCTGTATACCGGGTGCCGCAGGAGCTTGACGGTAAGCGGATGTGGATGCATGTGCGCACCCAGATCGACGAGTGGGATGACGCCAAGAACCCGCAGTTTCTGCTTTTTGTAAACGGTGAGGCAGTGCAGGGTATCGACATGAACCACCGGGATGTATTTCTGCGGCCGCAGGCCCGTGCCGGTGAGGAATTGACGCTGGAGCTGCAGGCTTATACGGGCATCCTGCACACGGAGTTTAATCTGATCGTGGAGATGCAGGAGATCGACTACGAGATTGAGAAGCTCTATTACGATCTGTGGGTGCCGCTTGCCGCCTTCTCCAGAATGGAAGAGGACGATAAGAACCGTAGGGATATCGAGGAGATCTTAAATACGACGGTGAACTTCCTGGATCTGCGCACGCCCTACTCGGAGGAATTCTACAGGACGTTACGAGAGGCCGCTGAGTATATCGGCCAGGCATTGTACACGGATCATGCCGGCTACAAGGATGTGATCGCCACCTGTATCGGCCACACGCACATCGACGTGGCATGGTGGTGGACCGTGGAGCAGACGAGAGAGAAGGTGGGACGCAGCTTTGCCACGGTGTTGAAGCTGATGGAGGAATACCCTAATTATAAGTTTATGTCCAGTCAGCCGCAGCTGTATGCTTTTCTGAAAGAGCGTTATCCGGAGCTTTACGCGAAGGCGAAGGAGCGCATTGAGGAGAAGCGCTGGGAGCCGGAGGGCGGTATGTGGCTGGAGGCCGACTGCAACCTGACTTCCGGGGAGTCTCTGGTGAGACAGTTTATACATGGGAAGCGCTTTTTTAAAGAAGAGTTCGGCGTGGACAACAGGATTCTGTGGCTGCCGGATGTGTTCGGGTACTCCGGGGCGCTGCCGCAGATCATGAAAAAGTGCGGTATCGACTATTTCATGACCACAAAGCTGGCATGGAACCAGTTCAACAAGATTCCTTACGATACGATGCGCTGGCGCGGTATCGACGGTTCGGAGGTGCTGACGCATCTGATCACGACCCTGGGCGTGAGCCAGCCGATCAAGGATTTCTTTACCACCTACAACGGGATGCTGCACCCGGATGCCATCATGGGCGGCTGGATGCGCTACCAGAATAAGGACATCAACAACGACATTCTCATCTCCTACGGCTACGGAGACGGCGGCGGCGGCCCTACCAGAGAGATGCTGGAGACTTCCCTGCGTATGGAAAAGGGTGTCAAAGGCATTCCCACGGTAAGACAGGAATTTGCACGCACCTATTTCGAGGAGCTGGAAGAGCGGGTGAAGGATAACAGAAGGCTTCCGGTGTGGGAGGGAGAGCTTTACTTCGAGTATCACAGAGGAACCCTGACTTCCATGGCGCGCAATAAGCGCTCCAACAGAAAATCGGAGCTGGGGCTGATGGATCTGGAGCTTCTCTGCGTTATGAGCAGACAGACGCAGGCGTATCCGGCGCAGGAGCTGGATGCCATGTGGAAGCTGGTGCTGCTGAATCAGTTCCATGATATCCTGCCGGGCTCTTCGATCCATGAAGTGTACGAGGTGACCAAAGCAGAGTACGAGCAGCTGGCGGCACAGCTGGCGGAAAGAAGTGAGAAATGCAGACGGGCCATCGCCGGAGAAGGCGAGGCGGTCACTGTCTTTAACACCATCGGCAGAGTGCGTGACGATGTGGTATGTCTGGGTGATCTCGAGGCGGAAGCGCTGGCAGATGCAGACGGAGCGGTCTATCCGGTACAGAAGACGGCATCGGGAAGCATTGCTTATGTGAAGAATCTTCCGTCCAAAGGCTATAAGTCCTTCCGCATTGCCGGAAAGAGCGAAGCGGCAGGAGAGGCGGCAGTCAAGCCGTTTACGCTGCAGGGGCTGTACGATCTGGAGACGCCTTTCTACCGGGTGAAGCTGGATGAGCAGGGCATGTTCACGAGCATTTATGACAAGGAAAACGAGCGGGAAGTGGTGCAGGAGGGACAGCGCGCCAATCTGCTGCGGATGTATGAGGATAAGCCGATCTACTTCGACAACTGGGATATTGATATTTATTATACGGAGAAATTCTGGGATGTGGACGGCGTAGAACAGATGGAATGGACGGAGGTCGGACCGGTGCGTGCGGTGCTGGAGATCACGAGAAAAGCGTCTGCTTCCACGATCAGGCAGCAGGTTATCTTCTATGCATTAAGCCGCAGGATCGAGTTTGTGACGAAGGTGGACTGGAAAGAACACCAGACGCTTCTTAAAGTGCATTTCCCGGTGGCTGTGCATACGGACGAGGCGGCCTTTGACGTGCAGTTCGGTAACCTGACGAGGAAGACCCACCGCAATACGAGCTGGGATGTGGCCAGATTCGAGAGCTGCGGACAGAAGTGGATGGATCTTTCGGAAGGACACTACGGTGTGTCGCTGTTAAATGACTGCAAATACGGACATTCCGTACAGGATTCCAATATGGCGCTGACACTGATCAAGTCCGGCATCGAGCCGAACCCGACGGCGGATCAGGAGGAGCACGAATTTACGTATGCGATCTATCCTCATGCGGAAGGATGGCGCGCGGCCGGTACGGTAGACGAGGCTTATAAGCTGAATCAGCCGCTGACGGCACAGACGGGTACGGCGGACGGCGGGGCGTATTCCTTCGCCGGTGTGGACCGGGCCAATGTGGTGCTGGAGACGGTGAAGATGGCGGAGGACGAAAGCGGAATCGTGCTGCGTATGTACGAGTCGGAGAATGCGCTGACGAAGGCGAGACTGACGGTGAATACGGCGTTTGAAAAAGCGTATGTGTGCAACCTGCTGGAGGAGATCGAGACGGAAGCAGTGGTGAACGGAAATGAGATCGAGGTTGTGCTGAAACCGTATGAGGTAGTGACGGTGCTGCTGAAATAAGTAAAGTCCAGCTAAGAAATGTCAATAGGTAAAATGAAAAATGTATAAAAAGTTTTT
>CANPTH010000070.1 GCA_947576945.1 uncultured Lachnospiraceae bacterium | reverse complement strand
CACGAAAAAAGCCCAATTCTTTTTTCTTAGAATCAGACTTTTTCAGTGCCCTCGATTCATAGGCTTTTCGGGGGGATTGTAATCCGTTTTGCAGGAAGCTAACAAAAACTCTAACAAATTCCATATTACAGACCGCAATGAACTATCATACAGAAATAGAAAAAGCCTGGAAAATCCAGGCTTTTACCAGCTGCTGACGGGAATCGGACCCGTGACCTCCGCACTACCAATGCGACGCACTACCGACTGTGCTACAGCAGCATATCGGTGGTGAACACTGCTTCAATCACCGTGTCATAGTATAGCACAGACATTTCGACTTTGTCAAGCATCATATGCGCTCAATTACTGATTAATTTCGTCATCCTGTCTCACAATACTGATATTGAAGATACCCTGGATCCCGGATATGTTTTTTTGCAGCGAACCATTGGCATTCTCCGATCTTCTCATATTTTTATCTGAGATCTCATAGATATATTCGCTGTTGTTTCCTTCCATGGAAACATTGTAAACACGCAGCAATGCCTTACCGGCAAAAAGCTCCGACATCTGCGCCTCGATATCCTCCTCCGCCTCGATACCGCAGTTAATGATGATCATGATCCTCTCGTTATTTCTCACAAAGCCAAACAATATAAGAAAACCGAATATCACAGCCGACCCCACCGCCGCGACCATATGATCAGATACTCCACAGCAGATTCCCACCGCAATGGCCCAGAAAATATACGCCGTATCCCGCGGATCCTTGATCGCCGTACGGAATCTCACAATTGACAGCGCACCGACCATGCCCAATGACAATGCAATATTATTACCGATCACATTCATGACCAAAGTCGAAATGAGCGTCAACATCACCAGGGACACATTGAATCGCTCACTGTATATGGCTCCGGAATGAGACACCCTGTAAGAAATATAGATCAGACATGCGATGATCGCAGCAGCCGCGAAATTGATGACTGTCTCACCTAAAGTCAACCCTTCTGTTGTATTCACTAAACTTTCATATAATAGCTCTTTCATCTTTACCTCCATGCCGAAGCAGTTCTTTTGCGAAGGCCGCGAGCAGAATTTAGGAGTTTTCCGAAGGAATACTCCGATTTTGCTCTGCGATCTCGAGTTTGTGGCTCCGGCACAAACTCGCAGTTGAAAAATCAGCACATCAGTGTGATTTTTCAACCTTACCTTCGTGCCGTACCTTTCTTCCTTAAATTTACTTCTTCTATCCGTTCACGTCCCCTTACTGATCCTTCTTGCCTGACAGTATTTGCTGCTGGAAACCGGCATCCCTTCGAAACGGTTCAACTCATTTTTCACCGGGGTAAACAAAAATCCTCTGAACTTCACCTCGAGGGTATTTTCCAACGCGCTTCTGACAGGACACAATATCAGCTTCTTATCAAAAATATCGTAGTTCCCCTCTGAAGAACGCAGTCCTGTATCAAACGTGACCCGTGTTTCATTATGTTCCAGACAGTAGGCAAACCTGTCATATTCCACTATACACCTGGGGCGGTAGCACTTTCTGACCATAAGAACATAGAGCTGCAGCGCCAATTCCTCATCACGGTTTTTCAGAAATTCATACCTGCCGCAAACCATCTGCTGCGCTTCTCTTCTATTTAAAAGAAGGGAACGCTTTCTCTGAACCGATCCTTTCTTCTCTTTCAGCTCCAGCTTTACCGTCTCATCTTCCGGATCGTACAGTCGAAGCCGTATCTTCCGGCGCTCGTTATAACCGCTGACTTTATCTTCATAATCCGTGTCAAAAGGCGTATCAAAATACAGTGATCTTACCAGATACCCCTTTGTCCCATTATGACGGTCACATTTCATAATCGGAGCCAGTCTCTGCTTTAAGGCAGAAATTTCAGGCGGACTGATCTTATACTTTATTTCTCTTCTGCTCACATCGATCATCTGATGTCTCTTCCTATTGCCTTCCTTAACTTTGTCTTAATTCTCTGTAACGCATTATCGGTAGACTTATCGTCTCTTCCGAGTACCTTGGCAATCTGCTGATAGCCCATTCCCGTCAGGTACAAATCCAGCACCTGTTTCTCAAAACTGCTCAGTTCTCTTTCTATTGTCTGTTCTAACTGTACCACATTTTCCTTGTCTATCACGACATCTTCCGGACTCTGACCCGCCGCATCCGAAATCATATTGACCAGTTCCTCTTCTTCCCCATCGTGATTTCTGACTACACTGCCATACAGCGATACATAAGTATTCAACGGCATATGCTTCTGCCGTCTGGATGCCTGTACCGCTGTATACATTTGTCTTGATACGCACAGATCGGCAAATGTGAGAAAACTGGCATCTCTGCCACTGTCATAATCCCGCAGCGCCTTAAAAAGGCCGATCATCCCTTCCTGAATCAGATCGTCGCCGTCCGCACCAAGAATATACATGGACCTGGCTTTGCTGCGGACCAGATTTTTATATTTATTCATCAGGTATTCCGTGATGCTTCCCTCTCCGTCTCTCAGCCGGCCGATCAGTTCTTCATCACTGTAATTGCAGTATTCTTTTTCCATAGGCTTACAATCGCTTTATTCCTTCTCATGTTCTTCATAAACTGCTGTCCGCTCTGTTTGCAGAAACAGTCTCCGCTTCTGCATTTTCCCCGCCTTCATAATGCTGCACTAACTCCGAGGCAAAATGCTCCGCCATGATCTGATAGCCGTCATGATTTCCATGCACGCCGTCCGGGATATAATCTGCAACAACATTGGCGTCATGAGAATCCAGAATATTGGAATTGTACAGATCGATCACCTCATAATCATATTCTGCGGCCAATGTTTTGATCACGTCCACGAATTTTTGCTGCGGCAGCAGATAGTCTCTCTCTTTCATCAGATAATCCTGCAGTACGTTCGGCAGCGGCGTCGCAAAGAAAACCTCTGCGTTCGGGTATTTTTCCTTAATTCCTTTCATCAGCTCATTTAAATCCCCGCAGAAAGTGCGGTATGCCCTTTCTTCCAGATTCCCAAACTCCTTGTCAGAGGCACAGAACGCATCATTTGTTCCACCCATCACAATAATGATATCCGTATCCTCCGGAATCTCCTGATAGCGTTCCACATATGGATCGGACCAATATCTGGCAATGGAAGAACCTCCAATGCCCAGATTATAGACTTCCTCGGCTCCCAGCAGTTCTTTCAGACGGGCCGGATACGCATACTGCTGATACCCTTCCTCCCCTTCCAGATTGGCCGCCGCTGTAATACTGTCTCCCAGGCAGGCAATCTTAACTCCGGAAAAATCCGTCTTATTCTCAGCGATCCTCTCCCTGTCTGCCTGATTAACTTCCAAAGTCTCTTCCAATGAAGTGCGCAGCAGCCTGCGGGCATCCAGAGACATTTCTTCCTGTTTATAGATATATCTCCATTCATCAAATATACTGCTGTCCGTCATTGTACCGTCATAATAATTGATCTCTTCATTGCCGGAAACATTTCTTTTGATACGCGGTATCACATTTCCAAAAGCATCTATATTCCCGGAAACCGTCCCGTTCGCGGATACCGTATCCCATGCAGGCTCCCGGTCATTGGCAGATACCGTTCCGTTCATAGACACCGTACTGTTCCCCGTGACAGTCCCGTTCATGGACACCGTACTGTTCCCCGTGACAGTCCCGTTCATGGACACCGTACTGTTCCCTGTGACAGTCCCGTTCATGGACACCGCACTGTTCCCCGTGACGGTTCCGTTCATGGACACAGACCCGTTCCCCGATACAGTGTTGTCTGAAGATATCACGCCGTTTTCCGACACTGTCAGTTCGCCGCTTTGTATTCTGTTAATGAAACGCTCCAGTTCCTCCTTATCCTCCGCCCGTTCCAGAATCTCCGCCTGCATCTGTGACACACGGTTATGAGCCTCCATATTCCGGGCCATCACCTGGGCCAGTTCCAGTTCCTCCTGTTCCCTGGCCAGGCGGCGGTTCGTATCGTATATATCATAAGCTTTTAAGCCCACAGCCGCCGTCAGGACTGCTGTCAGCATAAAGATAAATACCAATAAAATTTCATTTAACTTCTTCATTTATTTTCTTCATCACTCTTCATTTTCAACACATCCTATACTAAGATCCCCGGTTTTATCCCAGCCGCTGCCGTACGATCTCATAGGCCAGCACGCCGGCTGCCACCGAAGCATTGAGGGAATCGATATCGCCCCGCATGGGAATGGACGCCGTGAAATCGCACTTCTCCCTCACCAGTCTGCCCACGCCGTCTCCCTCACTGCCGATCACCAGCCCGATGGGGCCTTTCAGATCCAGATCGTACATCCGTGTGCCCGCCATATCCGCGCACACAAACCACAGTCCCTCTTTCTTCAGCGTGTCGATCGTCTGTCCCAGATTCGTCACCCGGGCCACCGGCGTATAGTTCAGCGCTCCGGCGGACGCCTTCGCCACCGTCGCCGTCAGTCCCACCGCGCGGTTTCTGGGGATGATCACCCCATGCGCCCCCGCCAGATTGGCCGTACGGATAATGGCTCCCAGATTATGCGGATCCTCTATACCGTCCAGCAGAAAAAGGAAAGGCGCCTCGCCCTTCTCCTTCGCCGCAGACAGAATATCCTCCACCTCCGCATAGGCATAAGCCGCCGCACAGGCGATCACGCCCTGATGCTTCCCCGTCTCGGAAAGCTGATCCAGCCGCTCCTTCGCCACATAGCGGATCAGGCTGCCATGTTTGGCCGCCTCCCGCTTGATCGTCAGGATCGGGCCGTCCTTGCAGCCGTCCAGCACATACAGTTTGTCTATCGTCCTGCCGGAGCGGAAAGCCTCGATCACGGCGTTGCGCCCCTCTATCGTAAAGCGTTCCGTCTCTTCTTCTTTCTGAAAATTTCTATTGCTCATGCTGTTATGATTGCCTCTCTCTCCTGTTAAATCCCCATCCCCGTCCGGGCAATGGCTTCCCGGATCAGATACAGCATCCTCTCCTGCCTGCCCTGCAGATACAGGTAACCGCACAACGCCTCCATCCCTGTAGCCTTGCGGTACTCGATGATGGAAGCATTCTTGGCCGCAGTGTAGGATTTGGCGTTGCGCCCTCTGTGATAGACCGCCGTCTCCTCCTGCGTCAATTCGCTCTCCAGCGCATCGATCATTCTCGCCTGCACTCTGGCATTCACGTAAGACACCGTCTTCCTGTGCAGTTTGTTGGCGGAGCTGTTGCCCCGCTCCACCACGATCGTGCGGATCACCAGATCATAGATGGCATCCCCGATATAGGCTAACGTCAACGGGGAATACGTTCTGATATCCTGCGGCTTACAGTCGAAATCCCGCCTGATGGCCTCCTGGATCGTTATGCTCTCTTCCATTTCACACCCTCGCGCGTATCCTCCAGTATGATACCCTGTGCCGCCAGCGTATCCCGGATCTCATCCGCCCGTGCAAAATCTCTGGCCTTTCTCGCCGCCTGTCTCTCCTGAATCAGTTCTTCGATCTGAGCGTCCAGAATCTCTTCCTTTTTATCGACGATCAACCCGCAGATATCGGACAGCAGCACGATTTCCTCTTTCACCGCCTGCACAAAAGCCTTGCCGGCCTCTTCCGACACATGGGTGTTGGCAAATTTCACCAGATCAAAGATGGCTGAAATGGCGTCCGCCGTATTAAAATCATCGTCCATCGCTTCGTCAAACTGCGCGACGAATCCTTTGGCTTCCTCCGCCAGCTTCTGCTCCGCTTCCGTCATCTCCCCGTCTTTCGCATTTTTCAGCAGGAAATTCAGGTTGGACACGCAGGTCACGATCCGCTCAAGGCCGTTCTTCGCCGCCTCCATCAATTCCGCACTGAAATTCAGCGGACTCCTGTAATGGGCGGACAACATGAAAAATCGCAGCACCTGCAGATCATACTTCTCGCTGATGTCCCTGACCGTGAAGAAATTCCCCTCCGACTTGGACATCTTCTTATTATCAATGTTCAAAAAGCCGTTATGCATCCAGTATTTCGCAAATTCCCTGTCGTTGGCCGCTTCCGACTGGGCGATCTCATTCTCATGATGCGGGAAGATCAGATCTTCGCCGCCCGCGTGGATATCAATCTCATCTCCCAGATACCTTTTGCTCATGACAGAGCACTCGATATGCCAGCCCGGACGCCCTTCGCACCAAGGAGACTCCCAGAAAGGCTCCCCCTCCTTCTTCGGCTTCCACAGCACGAAATCCAGCGGATCCTGCTTCTGCTCCTCGCCGGACACCAGCAGGGAACGGCCGCCGCTGCGCAGATCGTCCAGATTCTTGTGCGAGAGTTTACCGTACTGGCCAAAACTCCTGGTCTTAAAATACACCGTGCCGTCCTGCCCCACATAGGCATGATCCTTGTCGATCAGCGTCTGGATCATCTCGATCATGCCTCCGATCTCCTCCGTCGCCTTCGGATGCGTGGTTGCCGGCTTCACGTTCAGAGCCTGCATGTCCTTTCTGCACTCCTCGATATAGCGCTCGGAGATCACGGAAGGATCCACCCCTTCTTCATTTGCCTTCTTGATGATCTTATCATCCACATCGGTAAAATTGGAAACATAGTTGACCGTATATCCCTTATGTTCCATGTAACGTCTGGCCGTGTCAAAAACGATCATCGGCCGCGCATTCCCGATATGAATCAGGTTATACACCGTCGGCCCGCACACGTACATGCTGACCTTCCCCTCCACCAAGGGTACAAATTCCTCTTTCTGTCTGGATAATGTGTTGAAAATTTTCATTTGCTCTGTTACCTCCTGTCTGTTTCAGCGGTCTGCCTTTTCGTCATGCCGCGAAGACGTGTTCCGCATCTCCGGCAGACCGCCGTCCTTTTCCTTCCCTGCCTGCTCCCCGGATCATACCCCTTTCCGGAGTTCCCGAAGTTCCCGCTCCAGATCGAGCAGTCGGTTCGTCAGTTCCGTGTTGGCCTGCTGCAAATTCATGATATCTTCCCGCACCGGATCGGGCAGATTAACCTGATCCAGTTCCTCCTGTGGAAAAGACTGGTTATTGCGCTTCACCACCTGACCGGGCACCCCCACTACCGTGGAGCCTGGCGGCACTTCCTTTAACACCACACTGCCCGCCCCGATCTTGCTGTTGTCTCCGATCTTGAAAGAACCAAGCACCTTCGCTCCGGTACTGATCATCACGTTATTGCCAATGGTCGGATGGCGCTTGCCCTGCTCCTTACCGGTTCCGCCCAGCGTTACACCCTGATAGAGCGTCACGTTATCGCCAATCACCGTCGTCTCCCCGATGATAACCCCGTTGCCGTGATCAATAAAAAACCCTTTGCCGATCTTGGCTCCCGGATGAATCTCAATCCCCGTCTTCCTGACGCCTTTCTGAGAAATCCACCGCGCCAGAAAATAATGCCTGTGCAGATACATCCTGTGCGCCAGCCGGTAATACAGCATCACCTTAAAACTGGGATACAGGAAGACTTCCATATCAGAGTGGATCGCCGGATCCCGTTCACGGATGATCCTGATCTCTTCCTTAATATTCTGTACTATTCCCATTTCAATTTCCCTCTAAACCGAGTGCCGTAAAACAGCCCCTTGCCATACACGTGCCCGGGCAGGGCCGGCCTGTGCACTAAAAATCCGCGGCCTCCGTCACTTTCCCTTCCGGAAATAGAGACGAAATGATCCGCGGTTCCACTCTACTTAAAGAACGCCAGAGGCATTCTTCCACTCATACCCTGTAACGGGGGCTGGCCGGGCAATAAGCCGGACTCCGGAGCGCACTTTCCCATCTTCCCTGCCGAAACCGTTTGCAGCCGACGGCGGTTCCTCTCTGTGGCGCTTCCAATGGTACTCTTCTCCTTCCACGTCCTCCTGTTATATACGTGCACTGTGCTTAACATCATTTATTTCTGCTAATAGAATATGCAAAAACAACGGTTTTGTCAACCTGATTTTGAAGATAATACCAGGTTACCGGCCGGATGATGAATACACAGTGCCTATTCCTCATAACGGAGCATAGCCTCCGTATACTTCCTGTCCATATCATGCCGTATCTTCCGGTTTGCAATGCTGTCGAAGATGATCGAGAAATCGTAATCCTCCGGATACAGTTCTGCGGCCGCCACATGGAGCTTGACCCGCTTGTGATTGATCCAGATCTTTTTATCCGGCAGCTGTACTCTCAGAACGCCCTTTTCATTGATCGGCGCACATACGATACCGATCTTTTTGTCCGGATAGACCATCACGCTGTCTCCCCGCTTATATTTCATACTCAGGTCCGGGCCGCCTTTTCCCTGACGGCTCTTCCTGATCCGGGCCGGGCCGCCTCTTCGTTCCCTGCTGTCTGCATGCTCCTCCGTCTGAAAATGATAGGCGCCGACCGCTTCCTCACCGTAGGCAGCCGCCACGGCCGTCCGCAGCATATCATGCGGCATCCCCAGTCTGTCCGCAATATAGAAGGCGCAGCTCTCCCCCGCTTCCCCGATCACCATCTGATAGGTGGGACTCAGCGTTTCCCTGTCAAAAGTCATCCGGGCATTGATCATGCCTTTCGTCTTCTCCGCATACTCCTTCACTTCCGGATAGTGGGTGGTCACGAGAAAGATCGCCCCGCTCTTTCTAAGCTCCTCTAAAATGGCAATGGCTATCCCCATGCCTTCCGCCGGATCCGTACCGGAGCCCAGCTCATCCATGATCACAAGGCTGTCCCGGTCTGTTCCGCGCAGCACTTCCAGCACATTTTTGATATGCGCGGAAAAGGTGGAAAGATTCTCCGCAATGTCCTGCCCGTCCCCAATATCGCAAAGATACGCATTGCTCATGCAGATATCCGCTGCCTCACAGGTGACATGCAGCCCGCACTGCGCCATCATGCAGTTTAACATGACCGTCTTGATAGCCACCGTTTTTCCGCCTGTGTTGGGGCCCGTGATAACGATCCCCTGCACGTCTCCCTCTCCCACCGCAAACTGCAGGGGCACATTGACCGCTCTGTCCATCAGTGGATGTCTGGCATTTTTCAGGACAATCCTGCGCTCCGTATTGACCGCCGGCTCTGCGGCTCCCAGATCAATGCTCAGTTTTCCTTTGGAAAAGATGAAATCCAGCCTTTCCAGCATGGAAATATTCTCACCCATCACGGGCGACACGGATGCGACCATTGCCGTCAGCGTATATAAGATCCGGTACACCTCATTTTCCTCGCCGATCTTCAACTGCTGCAGTTCCTCATAATATCGGGCAACGCCCGTCGGTTCGATAAAAAGCGTACTCCCCGTAGCCGACTTGTCGATCACGCTGCCTGACACCTTGAGTTTATATTCCTTTTTCACCGGAACACAGAGCCGCCCGTTGCGGAAAGTACAGTATTGATCCGCCATATAAGCCTTGTCGGCGCGCATGATCTGCTCGGCTTTCTGCTTCATCTGCTCTTCACACCGCTCGATCTGTCCCCGCAGCTGCGCCAGTTCTTTGGAGGCGTAGTCGTCCACCGCACCGTTTCTGATCTGCCGGCAGATCTCCTCCCGCACATCCCCCGCCTCATCCAGATTCTCCTCGTAGAAGGCAATCGGATTGTCGTACATCTTCCCCCGGCCCAGATAATCTTTCAGACGCCTGACCGCGACCAAAACACGCTCTACGCGCTCCAGCTGATAAGGCGTAAGGCAGTCTCCCTTCTCTGCGGCCATCATGATCTCCTTAATCTCATCCACATTCTGCAGCGGCGGCGTTCCCAGCTTTTCGATCATCTCCCTGCTGTCTGTGGTGTCCCGCAGCTGCTTTTTCAACTCTCCCTCCGACAATATAAAAGTCGTCTCCGCGATCCGCTCTTTTGCCTTCTGCGTTACCGCAAGCTGTGACCATATTTCTTTTATTTTGTGAAATTCAATCTGCTTTTCTGTATCCATTGTGTTCTTCCCTTTCTCAAAAATATATACCCTCAGGGTAGTCTGCCGCCTTACAGAAAGCATGTGTATTACCGCTCCCACGAAACAAAAAAGGCCATGGCTGCCAAAAATATCAACTGCCATGGTCTCCCGTGAAACAAAAAAAGCATGACCGTACAGCCATGCTCATTCCATCTACGAAACTATAAAAACAGATACCGCAATATAAAGCAATTGTAAGGCGAAAATGACGGGCCTTCCATGAAGTCTTCCCTGTATCACAACAGCTGCCGGCACCTGTTGTTCCGACAGTACGATACAGCTCAAACCTTACGCTGAAAGTCCAACCTGCAATATTTACTTTGCACTTTTCTCCGTTACAATAACATTTAACATGCAATATCCTCCTGAAATTTGATTTTTCTAAATTATACACGCCTGTGCGGGCGGTGTCAACTCTGTTTTTGCCTGCTGCCGGATTAATCTGGCATATCCGGCATATGCCGGTCGAGCAGACCTGCCCCCTGCGGTGCAGGCGTTCATTCCTCACTCACAGCGCCAACTCAAACACACCGCCGTCAAACATAATATCTCTGCCGTCTGCATCCTTGTAGAACGACACCTTTTCCGTTTCAATCAGCTCAAAACCCAGTGCTTTGAGCAAAGCAACAGAGGGCGTGTTATTGACTGCCGTACCTGCGGTCAGCTTTTTGATGCCAAGCTTACGCATATAATCAAAGAGCGCCACGTGGCTTTCTTTGGCGTAGCCCTTGCCGTGATATGCAGAATGGAAGCAGTAGCCGATCTCATGTCCATCCTCTCGGATATTAAAAACACTATATCCAATAACGGTGTCTCCGAGACAAATAGCGAAAAACATATGCTCGATACCACTGTTCGCCGCCCACTTTGCAATTCTTTGCCGAACATCCTCATCGTCGGTATTGTGCGGTTGATCATACTGCGAAAGAACAGAAGTGTTAAAGTCTATCCATATTTCTTTTATGCTTTTCCAATCATCCTCTACGATGCGGCGGATGGAAAGTCTTTCAGTTTTAAGTGATTTCATAGTTCACTCCATTTCTGCGCTGCGATCAAAGAGTTGGGGACGCTTCGGCACAAACTTTCTTCTGCTTCGGGCAGCCGCTGCACCCGCCGCATTCCGGCCGGTCCGCATCTTCCTCACATACGTTCCGGCTGTATGCTTCCCTCGGGCTTGTCAGCAGGCAGATCGCCTGCGCCGAGATCCCTTCGCCGGAACCGGTGAAGCCAAGCCCTTCTTCGGTGGTGGCCTTCACATTCACCTGCTCCGTTTCAATCCCCAGCGCCTCCGCAATATTGGCCCTCATCCGGTCGATGTGGGGGCGCATCTTCGGCGCCTGGGCAATGATCGTAGCGTCGATGTTTTCAAGCAGGAAGCGGTTCTCCTCCAGCAATTCCCCTACATGTCGTAACAGCTTAACGGAAGAGATTCCCTGATAGGCAGGGTCAGTATCCGGAAAATGTTTGCCGATATCACCAAGCGCCGCCGCTCCCAGCAGTGCATCCATAATGGCATGCAAAAGCACATCCGCATCCGAGTGCCCAAGCAGCCCCTTCTCATACGGTATCTCTACCCCGCCCATGATCAGCTTCCTCTCCGGCACCAGTTTATGAACGTCATACCCCATCCCGATTCTCATACGATCCCTATGCCTCCCTTTCTCCCGCATAAAAACTTTTCTTCATAATAAAAGTAAGCAGTCTGTCCGCCACCTCTTCCTTGCTCATGATCGGCAGCGTAAGCGTGTCCTCCTTCGTCAGCAGCGTCACCACATTGGTGTCCGTGCCAAAGCCGGCTCCTGTCTGCTTTAAGTTATTGGCCACGATCATATCGATCTTCTTCTTCTCCAGCTTCGCCCTGGAATTCTCCAGCATATGTTCTGTCTCCATGGAAAAGCCACACAGAAACTGCCCCGGTCTGCGATGCGCGCCCAGCCAGGCCAGAATATCCTCCGTGCGCTCCAGCACGAGGCTCATCTCGTCGTCCTTCTTCTTCAACTTCTCATCCGCTGTCACGGCCGGGCGATAGTCGGCCACCGCCGCTGCCTTGATGATGATGTCCTGCTCCTGGGCATCCGCTTTCACCGCCTGTGCCATATCCGCCGCAGACACCACCGGAACCATCCTGACGCCCATCGGGGGCTGTAAATTCACCTTTCCTGACACAAGTGTGACCTCCGCCCCGCGCAGCATTGCCTGTCTGGCTATGGCATACCCCATCTTGCCGGTGGAGTGGTTGCTGATATAGCGCACCGGATCGAGCTTCTCCTGTGTGGGACCCGCCGTCACAAGCACCTTCCGGCCCGCCATATCCTTGGGCGTCAGGGCTTTAATGATATATTCATAGAGCACTTCCGGATCCGGCATCTTGCCCGCCCCCGTATCGCCGCAGGCCAGATATCCGTTGGCGGGGTCGATCACCTCCATGCCGTACCGTTTCAGAATCTCAAGATTGTCCTGCACAACAGGGTTCTGGTACATTCTGGTATTCATGGCCGGGGCCACGATCTTCGGACAGGTGCAGGCCAACAGCGTGGTGGTCAGCATATCGTCCGCGATCCCGTGGGCCGCCTTGGCGATCACATTGGCCGACGCCGGCGCTGTCAGGAAGACATCCGTCTGTCTGGCCAGCGACACATGCTCCACCTGAAACTCGAAGTTCCGGTCAAAAGTATCCACCAGACATTTATTGCCCGTCAGCGACTCAAAAGTGATCGGATTGATAAAATTCGTGGCATTCTTCGTCATGATCACCGTCACATCCGCATGCTGCTTCATCAGCATACTGGCCAGCGATGCGATCTTGTAGGCGGCAATGCTGCCGGTCACGCCCAAAACAATATGTTTTCCTGCTAACATAAAGCACTCCTTCTCTCACGCTCATCTACTTTAGTTTACATAATTCTATGTCCCGCCAAAAACGGCGGGACATCTGGTATTTATCTCGAACTTTTTAAATGAACTGCTTTTAAAACGAACTACTATTAAAATAAACTACTTTTAAAACAAATTACTTTTCAAACAAATTGCTTTTTAAACACACTAATTCTCGACATTCTTTCTATATATAATGCCCAGTCCTCTTAACGTCAATTCATTGTCATACACGATCTTCCGCTTACAGTACGGCACAATGCTTCCGGCCAGGCCGCCCGTCGCCACCACCGGCGCTTCATAGCCCAGCTCATCATAGATGCGCTCGATCATGCCGTCCAGACAAGCCGCCTGTCCCATCACGATACCGCTCTTCATACAGTCAATGGTATTCCTGCCTACTACCTTCTTAGGCGCTTCCAGACTGATGCGCGGCAGCTGGGAAGTCCTGTTGACCAGCGAATCCAGCGAAACCTTGACGCCTGGCAGGATCATGCCGCCGATATAATTCTTCTTCTGATCGACTACGCTGATGGTGGTAGCTGTTCCCATATCGATCATGATAATGGGCGCGCCGTAATACTGCAGCCCCGCCACCGCGTTGACCACCAGATCGGACCCCAGCTGTCCCGGGTTATCCATCAGGATATTCAGGCCCGTTTTCAGGCCGGGTCCCACCAGCAGAGGCGTCTTATGAAACAATTTTTCCAGTGCGGACTTTACGATATTGTTAATCGGCGGCACCACCGAAGAAATGATACTACCGCTGATATCCTCCAGCCCGATATCATACAGGTCGAACAACGTCCTGAATTCCACCACGTACTCCAGTTCCGTGTTGGAAAGGTTCGTGGAGACGCGCTCCACGAAACAGACCCGTTCTCCGTCGATACATCCGATCACTATATTGGTATTTCCAATGTCGATTGCCAAGATCATATTCTGCCCTGCTTTCTATCACACATAAATCAGTTTATTAATGAATCAGTTTTTTACAAATCACTTTCGCTTCTCTATGACACCGTTCCCTTTACCGGGCTTCCGGCCGCCAATGGCGCTTTCTCATAGACCGGTTTTACCCTGGTCAGCGCAATGCCCACGCCTGCCACGATGATGGCCGCCACCACGGCTTCCACGACGCCGTTAAAAGTCACAACGCCCATGATCACATCCAGCACGGCTTCTCCGGCCACGCCCACCGCCTGCGCATAGGCATCCTTATATAAGACGAAAATGCCGCTCATCACAAAAAGCGTATTCGTGTAGGCTCCGGAAAGCCCCGCATAGGCCAGCGCGATATTCGCCGAACCCTTTGTTCTGCCGCTGATCGTCAGCACTGCCATAAGCGCGCATCCTGCCGCGATACCTGCAACGGTGCACACCACAGCGCTCATAACGTCCGGCAGCAGCCGGATCAAAAATGCCCTCAGAGAAATACATAAGATCAAAGATGCCAGCCCGTTCACCAGAATCCTTCCTGTCTGCCCCTCGCCCTTTAAGGCTCTGCGGATCAGGATGTAAACAAAATACGGCACGATACCTACCAGAATCCTCGGCACAAAACAGATGTACAGGCTCTTAAAGATACCCGAAACGCCGACTGCATTGTAGGCCAGTACCGGCGAAAACACAAATGCCGACGCCGTGGCCGCTTTGAACGTGTTGTTGATAAAGCTGGTCAAACCAAATACGAATCCCAAAAATGCACCTTTCTTCGGTCCAAGAAACAGCGCTCCCAGGATGACCGGGATATGAATAATCGTCGCGTTGATCACTACAAGCGGGATATATCCCAGCGGGGTGAATGCCATAATCACGATTATGGCGGTGAACAGTGCCGTCAGCACCAGTTCGTAGGTCTTTTCATTTTTCATGGTACAATTCCTCCTGTTATTATTCTCATTGGCGGTGCTCATCCAGCCGGACGAGCACCATTCGAGATACAATACGCTGTCATCATACCACGTTGATAAATTTTTGACAATATTTTTTTACTGTAATTCCCACTCCCTTTCACAATCCGTACGGGAGTGGGCTGCCCTTTTCCAGATCCGGCGTACTGTCCTCCCAGATATCCTGCGCGCCGCTTCTATCAGGTTGAGGTTGGCCCTTCTGACCGGTGTCTGCCGAGTCATTGCGCCATGAACCAGAATATATAATCTATCGCTTTGTTTTGGCTGGTTCTATTGCGGTTTTCATTTCTTTTTCGGATAATATCTGTTTTTTTCTACGCATTTCTCTAAACATTTTCCTTACCTCTCTCTGAATTTAATATATAATGTAATGCCCGCTAAAGTGACAAAACACTCTGTAACCGGAAAAGAAAGCCATACGCCTGCCATTTTTAATATAAAAGACAGAAAAAATGCCATAGGGATTATCATTAAAAATCCTCTTAACAATGAAATAATTTGTGCAGGCAATGCTTTTTCTGTTGACGTAAAATATGCAGACAGAATGATGTTAACCCCAGCAAATGGAATAGCAGTAAAATATAATTTTAATCCTGCTACTGCAATTTCCTGTAGCTGCATATTTTGCTCACTGTTGAATATGCTTACTATTGGATTGGCTGCCAGTAGAAAAAACAGGTAAATGCCGAATGATATAACCAACATAGTTTTTATGGCATAGTTCAAAATCTGTTTCTGACTTTTGCTGTCTCCATATCCGTATACCCTGCTTAATATTGGCTGTGTTCCCTGGGCTATCCCGGTATAAATCGATACAACCACAAGTGATAAGTTTGCAACTACACCATAAGCTGCTACACCTGTATTTCCCTGTAAGTGCAGAATAATCATATTAAAAACTATCATGACAATTCCCGAAGCCATTTCAGTGATGAAAGAAGGAACACCTAATGAAATGATACTTCCTGTCAATCGAAAGGACGGCTTTATCTGCACTAAATGAAACTGGTTTTGTTTTGTAAGCCAATGCTTAGATAAAACAATTAAACTAATAACAGGTGCTAATCCTGTTGCCAATACTGCGCCTGATATTCCCATATTAAGGGGGAAGATAAATATATAATCTAAAACAATATTTGAGAAACTTCCCGTCAACATACCAATCATAGACAATCCAGGATTTCCATCATTTCTTACAAAGCAAATCAGCGTATCATTTGCCATAAATGCCGGAGCAAAAAGTAAAATAACCTGTAAATATGTTTTTGTCATGTTATATACATCTTTATCCGCGCCTGATAATCTGGTTAGTCTTTCAGAAAAGAAAATACCTGTCAACATGAAAATAACAGCCAGTACAACCATTGCGCACATTGTATTTGAAAAAGATCTGTCTGCATTTTTATATTCTTTCAGTCCCCTGTAAATGGAATATTTTGTTGCGCCACCCATTCCAAGCATCAGGCCGCTTCCATGAACAAAGCTATATATCGGAATGGCTAAATTAAGTGCGGTCAGACCATTTGCGCCTAAACCGCTTGAAACGAAAAAGGTATCAGCGAGTATGTAGCATGATAAGCCGATCATGCCGCATATATTTAATATTACATATTGAGAAAATTCCTTTAACAGCGTTTTCGTTTCCATAGGCATCTCCTTAAAATATAAAAAACGTCAGAACCTTCTATCTTCTATGACCTAACGATAGAAAGTCTGACGTATAGTCTCTTTACCCGGTGGCAAAAAGCAACGTTACTTCTAATGCAATATTATATATCAAACTAAATTGAAAAGCAATACCTGAAATTGACTATGAGGTTTATGATAATTATTCCATATCTTCGGCAGGCAAAACACAAGCCCGGGAATAAAAACTTGTTAAGAATGCTCTTGAAAGTCTTTCTGGACAGTGATACAATCGTGGAAATTGAAAAGAAAGGCCTCCCCCATGAATACAAAAGACAGGAAAACCACACAGACCTCTGCGCAGACATCAGAAAACAAGATTACAGAAGGAGTCATCTGGAAACAGCTGCTCCTGTTTTTCTTCCCGATCTTATTCGGGACACTTTTCCAGCAGCTCTACAATGCGGCGGATGCCGTGATCGTGGGACGTTTCGTGGGCAAAGAAGCGCTCTCGGCCGTGGGCGGCGGCACCGGTACGGTCATCAACCTGCTGGTGGGCTTTTTCGTCGGCTTATCCGGCGGCGCCAGCGTGGTGATCTCCCAATATTATGGCGCCAGGAAGGCGGAATTAGTAGAATATGCGGTACATACGGCTATAGCCTTCTGCATCCTCGGCGGCTTCGTGCTGATGGTGGGCGGCATTCTGACCGCGCCGGCCATCCTCACTGCCATGGATACTCCCGCGGACGTGCTGGCTCCGTCCATTCTCTATATCCGTATCTATTATGTAGGAACCATCGGCAACCTGATCTATAATGTAGGCGCCGGTATCCTGCGGGCCGTGGGCGATTCCAGACGCCCGCTCTATTTCCTGATTGCGAGCTGCTTTGCCAACATCCTTCTGGATCTGCTGCTGATCGTATGCTTCGACCTGGGTGTGGCAGGCGCTGCCATCGCCACCATCTGCTCTCAGGCGCTGAGTGCGGTACTGGTGATCCTGGTGTTAGTCAGAGTAAAGGATATGCACAGACTCGATCTGCACAAAATCCGCATTGACCGCAAAATGCTGCACCGCATTGTCCAGATCGGCTTTCCTGCCGGCCTGCAGTCCGTCATGTACAGCCTTTCCAATATCATCATTCAGGCTGCCATCAACGGCCTGGGAACGGACACCGTGGCAGCCTGGACCGTATACGGCAAAATGGACGCTCTCTTCTGGATGACCATCAGTTCCTTTGGTATCGCTATCACCACCTTCGCAGGGCAAAACTACGGCGCGGGCAAGATGGAGCGGGTTCGTAAGGGTATCAGCACCTGTCTGGCCATGTGCTTTGCATCCACCATCGTGATCAGCATCCTGTTGAACATCGGCGGCTACTTCCTGTACAGCCTCTTTACCTCCGATCCGGAAGTGCTGCGGATCGGTATGCAGATCGTTCACTTCCTCGTGCCTACCTTCTTCACCTATGTATGCGTGGAAGTGCTTTCCGGCGCCCTGCGCGGCGTGGGAGACTGCTGGATTCCAACGGTGATCTGCTTAAGCGGCATCTGCCTGATCCGTGTTCTTTGGATCATGCTGGCGGTGCCCCAAAGACCGGACATCTACACCATGACCTTCAGTTATCCGCTCACCTGGACGATCACCAGCGTGCTCTTTATCGTGTACTATTTCTTTTTCAGCAAGATCAGGGTCTTCCGGCGCCGCTGTGAAAGCCTGTGATATCCTGTAACAGTCTGACTCGGAGCAGTTCGAACCTGTTCCGGGTTTTTATTTTGCAAAAAGACAGTTTCACTTAACAACAACCAGATTACGTTGTTGTTATTTTTATTTGCGGGATTGACTACAACAGCAAAGATGATATAATGTACTTGTACATTAAGCACACTTGAAAAGCAGAGGTGATGAGAAGTGGAAATCATTATCAGTAACAATGCCAATAAACCGATTTATGAGCAGATCACATCACAAATCAAGGCAATGATAATGAGCGGAGAATTACAGGCAGGCGACGCAATCCCTTCCATGCGGGCTTTGGCAAAATCAATTCATGTAAGCGTTATTACAGTCCAAAAAGCCTATGAGGATTTACAGAGGGACGGATTTATCGAAACTACGGTTGGCAGAGGAAGTTTTGTGTCGGCGCAGAACAAAGAATTTTATCAAGAGGAACAACAGCGTATAGCCGAAGAACATTTACAAGCAGCCGCCGAAATAGGGAGAATGAGTAATATTTCTCTTGAAAAATTGACGGAATTATTAACTTTATTTTATCAGGAGGACGAATAACATGGAAAACATTTTAGAATTGCAACAAATATGTAAGTCTTTTCCAAAGTCAAACTTTATATTGGATAAACTCTCTTTTTCATTACCGTATGGGGCTATTCTGGGCTTTGTTGGTGAAAACGGCGCAGGTAAAACTACCACGATTGGCTGTATTTTAAACACTGTCAGAAAAGACAGCGGTATGGTAAAACTATTTGGAAAAGAAATGCGGGATATTGACACAGACATTCGAGAAAAAATTGGTGTGGTTTATGACGGAGATAATTTTCCGGGTTTTTGGACGGCGAAACAATTATCTCAAGTCATGGAGGGAATTTATACACAATGGGATAATGCCTTATTTCAAAAATATTTAGAGGATTTTCATTTACCTGTTAAACAGAAAATCAAAAATTATTCCAGAGGAATGACAATGAAGCTGGCTATTGCAGTCGCCTTGTCGCACCACCCGCAATTATTGATTTTGGACGAAGCAACCAGTGGTTTAGACCCCATTATGCGTGATGAAATGCTGGACGTTTTTCTTGAATTTGTGCAGGAGGAAAGCCATTCTATTCTTTTATCTTCTCATATTACAAGCGATTTAGAAAAAGTTGCAGATTATATTACATTTATTCATAATGGGAAATTGATTATGACCGCATCAAAAAATGATTTGGTATATAATTACGCCGTTATGCGTTGCAAGGAAAGTCAGTTCCTTGCATTAGACCCTGGTGATATTATCGCTTACCGAAAACGGGATTTTCAGATTGATGTATTAGTTAATAACGGAAAAGAAGCACAACGAAAATATAAAGGTTCTGTTGTAGACCATGTTTCAGTTGATGAAATCATGTTGTTATTGGTAAAGGGGGAACGAGTATGAAAGGATTGCTTAAAAATAATTTTTTAACCGTTTATTCTAATGCGAAAGTTTTTTCGATTTTTATGCTTATATCAGGACTTTTCGTGATTGCAGTCATCAGCCAGACGCTTCTGATTGGTTATGTTCTGTTAAGCATGGTTGGCTTTTCCACAAATGCAATTACAAGCATAAAGAAAGAGTTCATTTCAAAATGGGGAAAATACAAATTAACTTTGCCCGTAAAGAGAGCTGCCATTGTTAAAAGCTATTTTATCAGTCAGCTGATATGGCTGCTTGTTGGAACACTATATGCCGGAATCGTGATCGGTTTATCATGGGCATTGCATGGCTGCCCTTATGACAATAGCATTGACGTAGTTTCCATATTTGCATTGGGAATCAGTGTAAGCATTTTTACAGGAGCATTTTTCTTTCCCCTGCTTTATCTGGGCGGCGAAGAAAGAAGTGATGTATTTCTGGTGATCAGTCTGCTTTGTGGAATTGGTACTGTATTAGGAATTATCAGTTTGCTTAATCTTTATTTAGCTCCTGGCATAACTACAATTCTATTAAGTGCGGCTGTTTTGCTTTTCAGTTCTCTGTTACTGTTCGCTTTATCCTATCCGTTGAGCGTGATTATTTATCACAAAAAAGAATACTGACTAAATAGATTATCTTTCCGGGCAGTGAGTTGCAGTTCACGGCCAATGTCAGCAACCAGCCGAAAAGAAAGTCAGTTAGCGGGGGCAGCCCCGCGCCGGTAGGAACAAAAGAAGCATTGTATCAAAATCCAAAAGTTTAGATTTTGATACAATGCCGACTACTACGGAATCTCTCTCATTTATACATCAATATTACCTACCCTCAGTGAACA
Organism: uncultured Lachnospiraceae bacterium; assembly: GCA_947576945.1. Classification (GTDB taxonomy): domain Bacteria; phylum Bacillota; class Clostridia; order Lachnospirales; family Lachnospiraceae; genus UBA3282. The sequence continues at coordinate 713 of CANPTH010000070.1, read as the reverse complement.
AAGGAATACACGCCCTGAACCATGATATTTGAGCGGTTTTCTGCGTTGTCCTCAATCGGCGTACGTCCGGTACGCCTCAATCGTCCGCCTTGGAAATCACTCAAATATCCATGGTCAGGGTCGAAGAGTCGGAAAGAAGGCAATTTCAATCCCTGCAAGGCGCTTGATTGACGTGTACTGGACGTACACGGAATGAAAGCAACGCAGCAGGGGATGAAATTGATTCTTTACCGATCGTGTGTACCTTTGTTCACTGAGGGTACAATAATACTTTGTAATTCGCATATATTTTGTTTCATTAGCTCTACAGGTTCTGGCGGTTTTAAGACAGTTGCGTTGTTTCCAAATGACAGGAAATAATCGGCAACCCAATCCAAAGTCGCATGACGTATTCTCTCTGTGATATAACTCCATGGCATTTGTGACAATGCGATGATTAGTGCAACTGCGCCAAAAGAAGTTATCACATCTTCACTTTTTTTCTTGGGGTATCAGCTAAATCCACCAGTTTCAAGATGTCTGGGATTTCGCTTTTAGAAATGCCTTTTTGCAAACAGAATACTTCTAAATTTTCTTTTGTGGTCATATCCGCATATAGTACAGGATTTTCTATTGTGTATCCTACACGCCGTTGAAACTGGCATTCCGTGAGTGAATGTGGTATAATCCCGAGTTTGACACTTGTGAAATCAAAAAGTGGCTACAAACCCAGT
>CANPTH010000069.1 GCA_947576945.1 uncultured Lachnospiraceae bacterium | reverse complement strand
GTCTTAAGACTGTCAGGAGTGTGGGATATCGTATGGAGGAAATAGATCTTAATTATTGATCAATGAATGGGTGTGGATGTCATACCCTTTCGATAATCTGATTCCGTCTTGTATGTTTCGGCCAAATATACTGACAGGTTGCTATTGTCATTTGACAGTCTTAAAATCCTTACCGGTTGGTTGTCTTTAGTATCTATGCGCAGCGTTTTTGTGATGGTATCAATCTCATATATCATACCATCAAACATAGTTGCCGATAGAATCATATTCCAGTTGCTTCCGGGAAGCTCGCTGGCTATGATAGGCATATCTATATAGTAAAGCCCATTCATCTCAAAATTTACTCTATATAGGTCGCCTGTGGTTTTGCCGCCAAAACCGCTGAAAATTACATTTTTCTTTTGCAGCTTTGCACGAAAACCATCAGCCAGTGTGCTGCCGCTGCCGTTCCAGATTGGAAAGAGAGCGCCTGTGTCAATAAGAGCGCGACAACCATGGAACCAGTTTAGATTGGCGACAGGCCGTCTTGCTTTATCATCCAGTTGTATTGTTATTTGCATTATAATACTCCTGCTGATCCTAAGGGCAGTCCGTTTTCATTGGTATACCATCGAATGATTCCGTCAGTTCCTGTTATCTGCATCCTTAAAAGTTCGTTACTTGATTTGTCGGTATAAACAACATCGGCAGATTCCAGAGTCACACCGTCATTATTTACATATTTTATGTTGTTTAATCCTAACCATGTGTTGGGGTACTTTTCTGCCATTTGTTCCCTGGTTAATCTTTCTGCCATGGCTGTTTTTCCTTTCTTTTTTTATTATATTATATAAAATATTATATCGGATATTTACTGAAATATCAAATGAATAATCTCTTGTAAGCCGTCCATTTCCATGATATTTTACTTATAAAATCCAAAGAATACTGATTGAGTAAACAGAGGAATCAATATAGCAGGAGGAAACACCATGACCGCAAGAAGAAATATCGCAATTCTGATAGGATTTGTCCTGTCGGCCAGTCTGCTGTCTGCATCTGTGACCGCCGCGCTTCTGGAGCGGTATTATGGACGCGCATACATGCAGACGCTGGGACAGATCTGTGAGGGTGTGATCGAACGTCTGGCCGACAGCCTGATCGATAATACGGCATATCTCCCGAATAATGAACAGGAGACTAACCGTGCGAATATCAGCAGTCAGAGCAACGAGCAACAGAGTAACGAGCGCCACAGTAACGAGCACCAGAACAACAGTCTGCACACCAACCGCCAAACTGCCCGTTTCCAAACCGAGCAGGCCGTCCTGACCGCACTGAAAGAATACCGATACGACCCGTCTGCTTCGGCCGCACAGAACTTCCTTCTTTCTTACGGTTATCGGCCAACCGATTTTTTGCAGTCTGCCGGCATAGGAGGCGGGCTTTTTATCTGGAGTGGATTCGCGGCGGGCAGCCTTTTATTTCTGGTGTCTTTTTCCCTTTTGCACAAAAGAGTGACCACACAGGTCAATGAAATAACAGACTATCTGGAACAGGTGAACAGGGGGAGCGGCGGCGTGCTTGGGCAAGTCGACGAGGGCGCTTTTTCCAGGCTGCAGGACGAGCTCTACAAGACGGTCACCGCCCTGCGGCAGACGAAAGATACGGCGCTTGCGGCCAGAAATAATTTTGCCGAAAACCTTTATAATATCGCCCACCAGCTTAAGACGCCGATCACCGCCATATCTCTGTCCGTGCAGATGCTCCGCAGTGAAATGACAGGAGAGGGGCCGGAAGCAGGGCATCTTGCCCGGATCGCAGGGCAGCTCGCCCGGCTGACCCGTCTGGAAGAAGCGCTCCTTCTGCTTTCCCGCATCGACGCCGGCACGCTGACGCTTGAGAAAAAGGAAGTCGATGTTTTCACCCTGCTGGTGCTGTCTGCCGAAAATCTGCAGGAGCTTTTCCGGGAGAAAAATATCACGGTGGAGATACCGGAAGCGGGCGGGACATGCATTCTGGCGGATATGGAGTGGACCATGGAGGCCGTGATGAATCTTTTGAAAAACTGCATGGAGCACACCCCGTCCGGCGGCACGGTCCGCTGTGTCTATGAAAAGAATCCCCTCTACACGCTGATCCGGATTCAGGATACCGGACCCGGCTTCGCCAAAGAAGACCTGCCCCGCCTTTTCGAGCGTTTCTATCGGGGAAAAGATGCGGCAGGCGGCGGCATCGGCATTGGCCTTGCACTCTCCAAAGCCATCATCGAAGGGCAGAACGGCATCCTCTCCGCGTACAATCTGCAGACGGATGTGCAGAAGGGCGTGCGGACGGGCGGGGCCTGCTTCGAAATTCGCTTCTACCGGTAAAGTTTTCAGGTCATTTCCGATACTGTCACCAAGCTGTCACTTTACCCTTTTATAATCAGATACAGAGGGGAGTCGGGGAAACAAAATCTGCGGTTCTGCTCACGCACCCGGGTATACCCCGTTTGGAAATGCGTAAAATACAAGGTACTGACAGGAGGGAATTAATTTGGAGATTTTAAAATGCGAAGGTGTGGGAAAAACCTACGGCAGCGGCGGCAATCAGACGGTGGCGCTTGCAGGCATTGATCTGACCGTTGAAAAAGGAGAATTTGTGGCGATCGTCGGAGCTTCCGGCTCCGGGAAATCCACGCTGCTGCACATTCTGGGCAGTGTGGATAAGCCCACTGTGGGCAAAGTGACGGTGGAGGGCACCGACCTTGCGACCCTGCACGCGAAACAGGCGGCCATTTTCCGGCGCAGGAAGGTGGGGCTGGTGTACCAGTTTTATAATCTGATCCCGACGCTCACCATTCGAAAGAACATCCTTATGCCCCTTCTTTTGGATAAAAAGAAGCCGGATCCGGCATTTTTTGACCAGATCGTACAGTCTCTGGGCATTCAGGAGAAACTGGATCTGCTGCCGAATCAGCTTTCCGGCGGCCAGCAGCAGCGTGCGGCCATTGCCCGGTCGCTGATCTACCGCCCGGCAATCCTGCTGGCGGACGAACCCACCGGCAATCTGGATCAGAAGAATTCCAGAGAGATCATCGACATGCTGAAACTGTCCAACCGCAGTTTAAAGCAGACGATCCTGCTGATCACCCATGATGAAAAGATCGCGCTGGAGGCGGACCGGATCATCACCATAGAAGACGGCCGGATCCTGGCCGACGAGAAAAGGAGGTGACAGGCATGTGGAAAGAATATTCATCCGGTTACCTCAAAAAGAACCGTGCCTCCAGCATATCGGTCATGACGGCGGCTTTTATCTCCGCCCTGCTTTTGTCCCTGCTGTGCAGTATTTTCTACAATCTGTGGGTCTATGAGATCGAGCGGATCAAAACGGAGGAAGGAGACTGGCAGGGCCGGATCGTGGGCGAGATCAGCGAACAGGATTTAGGCCGCATCCGGAATCATGCCAATGTGGAAGCGGCAGTGATCAACGAAGACCTGTCAGCGGGACAGGAAACGGTGATTGATCTTACCTTTATAAATGAAAGGAAGATTTTCGAAGACCTGCCCCGTATTGCAGAGCTGGTGGACGGTGACGAATCTCCCGCCGTCGCTTATCACTACGCCCTTTTAAACATGTACCTGATCCGCAGCGCCGAGGATACTGCCCTGCGCTGGGTGTTCCCGTTTGCACTGGCGGTCACCGCGGCGGCCTGTCTGTCGCTTGTGCTGGTCATTCACAACGCTTTTGCGGTGTCCATGAGTGCCAGAATTCACCAGTTCGGTATTCTGTCAGGCATCGGCGCCACGCCGGGCCAGATCCGCGCCTGCCTTTTGCAGGAGGCGTTTGTGCTGTGTGCGGGGCCGGTATTGGCGGGCAGCCTGCTGGGCATACTGGTCAGTATGGGCATGGTGGCGGCCACGAATCTTCTGTTGGCGGACGTGGAGGGAAGGCTTGTGCTGCCATTTGCCTATCATCCCCTGATCCTGTGTCTGTCGCTTTTGACGACGGCCGTTACGCTGCTTGTCTCTGCCTGGATCCCGGCGCGGAAGATGAGCAGGCTTACGCCTCTGGAGGCCATCAAAAATACCGGGGAGCTGCAGCTGAAACGGAAAAAGAATTCCAGACTGTTGTCACTGCTGTTTGGAATAGAGGGAGAGCTGGCCGGAAACGCGCTGAAAGCGCAGAGAAAAGCCATGCGCACCGCAGCCCTGTCGCTGGTCATTTCCTTTCTGGCTTTTTCCTTTATGATGTGCTTTATCACCATCACGGAGGTCAGCCAGCAGGAGACATACTTCGCCAGATACCAGGACGCCTGGGACGTGATGGTGACCATGAAAGATACGGATCTTGGCGACTTTGTGGAATTAACGGCATCAGACCGGCAGCAACAGTCCGTAGAGCAGCAGTCCGTAGAGCAGAAATTGTCAGAAGAAAACGACCACACGTGGAACGCCCTGCAAACCCTGCCCGGAGTACGCAGCTGTACAGCCTACCAGAAAGCAGCGGCGCGAAGGATCGTCACACCGGAAGAGATCAGTGCGGAAATGCTGGCAGCAGGGGGCTTTGAGAACCCTCCGGCGGAATATGTCTCCAAAGTTTCCGGTGGTTTTGTGGTAAATGCGCCGCTGGTTGTTCTGGATGACGACAGTTTTCTGGAATACTGTGCGCAGATCGGGGTGAAACCGCGGCTGGACGGGGCTGTGATCCTGAATACTACGCGGGACGCCGGTGACCCGAATTTTCGAAAGCGGCGCACCCTTCCTTATCTGAAGGAGAACAACGTGACAACGGTCCTGATACGGGATGGACTGACAGAAGATGAGCTGGCGGCTCTGGCAGCAGGCTCTTTGGAGACAGGCGGCAGGCAGGAAGACGTGACAGTGGATCCTGACAGGACTGTCGGCACACAGCCTGATAACGCAGCCATACTTCCGGTGACTGCCTATACCCAGACCCCGCCCGTCCTGCGGGAGGAGTACGGCACACTGGACTTTCACGAACTGGTGCACTTCATCCCGCTGTCTGTCTGGAAGGAGATAGAAGCGCAGATCGGCGGCGCACAGCAGGAGGTGTATCTGAGAATTTTGGCGCAGGAAGGAACTACGCCGGCAGAACTTGCGAAGATAGAGGCGCAGATATCCCGGCTTTTGGAAGAAACGCCGAATATCAATAGAGCAGATGGAGAAAGCAGCACAGGCTCCATCGAGATCGAGAACCGGCTCCGTGAGCAGCAGAACAACGAGCGGATGTTTACCGGCATGAAAGCGGTCTTAAGCGTCTTCTGTATCCTGTTGGCGACCATCGGCATCGGCAATGTCTTCTCCAACACGCTGGGCTTTGTGCGCCAGAGACGGCGGGAATTCGCACGCTATCTATCCATCGGCCTGACGCCGCAGGGGATGTGGAAGATCTTTTGTATAGAAGCGCTGGTTATTGCAGGGCGGCCGGTGCTTGTGGCGTTGCCCGTCACGGCCTTTGGCGTGATCCTTTTTATCAGGGCAAGTTATCTGGAGCCGATGCTTTTTATAAAAGAAGCGCCGTTTGTGCCGATCGCGTTCTTTATTCTGGCCATCTTCGGGTTTGTGGCGCTGGCGTACCGGCTGGGCGCGAAACGGTTACTGGACAGCAGTCTGACGGAAGCGCTGCGGGATGATACGATGTTGTGAGATATAGTAAACGACATAACAAATTTCTGTTTCCAACTCTTGCAGGAGCCATATACGGTAGCTCCTGCAAGGCCGAAAACGAAATTTCTAATGTCGTTAACTATAGTTTGATGCACACAATGCATACATGCAGGCAAGCTGCATGGCTGCATGGCGCGTGTACGCTCAGCGCAGCAAGTGCGCAGAGCTGTTTCCGCAGGTGTTCTTTTCATACTTTTCTCCATTTCTGCGCTGCTTTTTGTCCGGACGCTTTTACATCAAATATCATTTGCCTCTAAAGTCTCACGGGAAACATCCGATAAAATTAGTGAAGAGATTTATCACAGGAAAGGAGGCGTCTCCTATGCGTATAGAAGCTTATACACAGGTACAGCAATTATACAACACGAACAAGCCCGCTAAAGTATCGGGCAGGACACATGCATCTGCGACCGACAAGATTCAGATATCCAGTTTTGGTAAGGACATTCAGACCGCTAAGAATGCAGTAGCGGCAGCGCCGGATATCAGGGAAGACGTGGTGGCGCCGATCAGGGCAGCTGTTGCGAATGGAACCTATCAGGTGAGCGCAGAGAGTTTTGCAGAGAAATTGATGCGGAAATATGAAGAGATTGAAGGTCTGTAGACACAGTGAAGGAGAGAGCTTAACGTGGCGAGTTTAATGGAAGTCTTGATTGATGTTTTGGAGCAGGAAAATCAGGAGTATGAGAAGCTGTTAAGCTTGTCCATGAGGAAAACTTCCGTCATTGTGTCTGAGGATCTTACAGAATTAGCTAAAATCACGGATGAGGAGCAGATCATCGTAGGCAGGATAAATCATCTGGATCATCAGAGGAATGAAGCCGTTAATGATATTGCGGATGTACTTAACAAGGATGTTGACAAACTAAAAATTGTAGATTTGATCAGAATGTTGGCGGCGAGGCCGGAGGAACAGGAGAAGCTTGCGATCGTGTTCGATAAGCTGCAGGAAAGCGTGCGCAGCGTGAAGAGAGTAAATGAACAGAATCGCGAATTGATCAAGGATGCGTTGGAGCTGGTCCGGTTTAATATGAATGTTCTTCAGGCGATGAATAAAGCTCCGGAATCTGCGAATTACAACAGGGGCGCCTACAATACCGGCGATGTGATCGGGACGAGTCATATGACTTTTGACGCCAAACAATAATTGTTAAGGACGGTAGAATTATGTCATTAATGGGAAGCCTTTGGACGGGCGTATCAGGATTACAAACATCTAACAATGCGTTGAATACGACAGCGCATAACATGTCGAATTTGGACACCACCGGATATACCAGGCAGCAGGTAGCTCAGGGGACCAGAACTTATGTGACGATCGCCAAGAGCAGACCGAACTGGAAACAGTACGGACTCGGTGTCAGTTATACCCTGACAAGACAGGAAAGAGATTATTTTTTGGACTTAAACTATCGTCGTGAGTCGGGACGAAGCGCTTTCTATGATGTGGCGACGAACACGATGGAAGAGGTGGAATATATTCTGGGTGAATCTAATGAGGGGCATGAGTTTTCAGAATCCCTCTCGAACTTCTGGACGGCGATCCAGGAGCTGAGTAAGGATCCCACCAGTTCGGTGAACCAGAACCTGTTTGTGACACGGGCTCATGAGTTTACGACACGGGCGTCGGCTGTATATACCAGCTTATGTCAGTATCAGGATAATCTGAACCAGTCTATAGTTAAAGAAGTGAATAATATCAACAAGTATGCGGAGGAGATCGAGCTGCTCAACCAGAAAATCATGTCGGTTGAGGCTGGCGGCATAGAGCATGCCAATGATCTGCGCGACCGCAGGAATCTGCTTTTGGATAAACTGGCGCAGCTGGGTAATATTTCCTGTAAGGAAGATGCGTCGGGCTATGTGACTGTGCGTTTTGAGAATGTCAATATCGTGCAGGGCGGTCTGGTAAATAAGATGGAATTGTATACGGATCCGCAGACGGGATTCTATACTCCTTATTGGAAGATGCTGGCTAACGGTTCCTACGATGAGAAGGGGAAAATGGTAGTAACGGAAGCAGATATCCAGAGCGCTCTTGTGTATGATCTGAGTAAAGAGATATCCTCCGACCTGAATACCGATATCGGATCCCTGAAATGTATGCTGCTGGTAAGAGGAGATCACAGGGCAACCTATAAGGAGATCAAGGATTATCCGCCCGATGCAGATCCCAATGATCCGTCGCAGAAGGTGGAAGGCTGGTATGACAGAAATATCTCGCAGTCCATCGTTATGAATATACAGGCTGAGTTTGACCAGCTGATCAATGCGGTAGTGACGAAGGTCAATGATATTCTGGCGGAGGCAGCAGAGTCTGCAGGCGCTGCAGATGTTTCAGATTATCTGAGAGACGAGAACGGCAATCCGTATCAGTTGTTTGTCAAGACCATTGAAGGAGATGACTGGACGGTATCCAATATCACAGTGAACGGTGTGCTGCGTCAGAATCCGTCGCTGCTGTCATTCCGTCTTCCTGATCATTCCGAGGACAATGCGACCATCGAGAAATTGAAACAGGCCTTTGAGGAGAAGATATATACGCTGAATCCTAACGTGGCCACACCGGTGGGCTTTACGGATTATTACAAGAATCTGGTGTCGCAGGTGGCCAACAGCGGTTCGGTATTCAGAGGCATTCAGGATAGTCAGACGGTAGCTACCGATGCGCTTTTGTATGCAAGAGAGCAGGTGGTTGGTGTTTCTTCCGACGAGGAACTGCAGAATATGATCAAGTTCCAGAATGCTTATAATGCATCCAGCCGTTATATCAACGTGATCAGTGAGATGTTAGAGCACATTCTGACAACGTTGGGGAGATAAGATGAGATAACGGTTTCTACAGGCGGGACGTTATAAATAAAGAGGTGGACTTATGGCATCAACATTTTTTGGATTGGAAATTGCGTCATCGGGACTGCGTGCAGCGAATGCGGCGCTTAACACGACGGCTAACAATATCAGTAATGCGAATACGCTGGGCTACAGCCGGCAGGAAGTGAAGCAGGAAGCAATGAACCCGCTTCGCGTGTTTGCGACCTACGGTTGTGCAGGAGCCGGCGTTAACACGTTGGCGATCGAACGTATTCGCGAACGGTTTTACGATCAAAAGTTCAGGGATAATGAGACAAAGCTGGGTGAATTCGACACGAAAGCATATTACTGCAAGATGATCGAGGAGTATCTGACAGACGACGGCAAGACCGGATTCAAGTCTATCTTCGATGATCTGGGAGAGGCTTTACAGGAGATCACCAAGAACGCCAGCAGCGATGCCACGAAGAGAGCTTTTATCTCTACGGCTAAGAGCATGGCGGATTATTTCAATAATATGTACGGAGATCTGCAGAACCTGCAGGCCGATACCAACGATGAGATTAAGATTCGCGTCGACCATATCAATTCCATAGCACAGGATCTGGCGACTGTTAATAAGCAGATCAATCTGATCGAGATCAACGGACCGGTAGCCAATGAGCTGCGGGACAAGAGGGATGTCTTACTGGATGAACTGTCGGCCATCGTGGATGTAGAGGTGGTGGAAGATCCGATCTACGATCAGCAGGGGAATGAGACCGGAGCCTATAGATGTATTGTCCGGATAGCAGGCGGACAGATTCTGGTAGACCAGAATGAATACAATCAGCTGGAGTGCGTTGCGCGTTCGGCGGAGGAGAAGGTGAATCAGACAGATATCGACGGGCTTTATGATATCCGTTGGACTCACGGACCGGATTTCAGTCTGAACAATGCATCCATGGGCGGGGCATTGAAGGGACTGTTCCAGATGCGCGACGGTAATAACGGCGAATATTTCAACGGAACAGCCACGGAGGTCATCTATGGGGGTTCCACCAGTAAGGTTACCATACAGACTACGGATGCCTATCTGCAGAGTATGATGAAATGTAATCTGTCCGATACAGGCGGCGTCATCAATATCGGCAACCAGCTGTATTACTACACGGACTGGTCTTATGAGGGAGACGGCGTATATACGTTTACGATCGATAATGTGGCAAGCGAAGAGCCTATTTCATCGACGAAAACCAACAAACAGGCTACGATCGGGAACGAGATCAAATATCAGGGCGTTCCCTACTATATGCAGCAGATGAACGAGTGGGTTCGTGAATTCTCCAAGAAGGTCAATGATATCTTTACGGAGGGTCTGACTGCGGACGGTGAGGATGCGGGTATTCTCTTTACCGGCACATATCCGAAGAATAACGGCCAGTACACGGAAGACGAGTTAAATGACTCGGCAGGCAACGGCAAGGGATACTATTATATGACGGCAGGCAACATGAACGTTTTGGAAGCGTTGATGAAGGATGCGTCCCTGCTCGGTACGAGAGGCAAGATTTCGGATAATGATCCCGCAAACGGTGAAGAAGTAGACGGCGTAGAGCAGTGTGAACAGGTGAAAAAGGTCATCTCCATGATGAGTGATAAGAACCAGTTCAGTTTCAGGGGAAGAGATGCGGGCGGTTTCCTGGAGTGCGTATTGTCTGATGCGGCTTTGAATGCCAGCAATGCCAATATTTTCTATGCTACTTACCTGAGTCTGGAAACCAATATTGATAACCAGAGAATTTCCATTTCCGGTGTGGATGAAGATGAAGAGGCGGTTAACCTGGTAAAATATCAGAATTCATATACACTGGCTTCCAAGATGATTTCCGTTCTTACGGAGATTTATGACAGACTGATCCTGCAGACGGGTGTTTAAGTGATTGTTATCTCCGGAAGGATGCTGCAGATACAGCAGTTTTTCCTGGTGAGAAGAGCAGGAGAGGATTAGGAAGATGGAGACCAGGTTATAATCGGGAAGAGAGGATAATGCGCCATGAGAATGACGAATAAGATTATGCGGAACAATTCGCTGTATAATATTAATCAGAATAAGATTCTGGAAGATAAACTGACGAATCAGATGACGAACCAGAGTAAGATCGTGCGTCCGTCTGATGATCCGGTGGTGGCGATCAGAGCGCTTCGCTTAAGGAGCAATGTGAGCAGCGTAACGCAGTATCATGATAAGAATGCGGCGGATGCGGACCAGTGGCTGACGGTGACTGCAGATGCACTCAATACAATAGATGAAGTCCTGAAAGATCTTTACAGCAAGGCCACGGGTGCAGCTAATAAATATCTGACTTCAGAGGACTTAAGCATCATTTTGGAACAGATGAAGTCTTTGACCAAGGAATTCTATGCCAGCGGTAATGTAGATTATGCAGGACGCTATGTATTCTCAGGATTCAGGACGGATACGGCGATCACCTTCTCTGCGGAAGATATTTCGCAGATGGAGAAGCATCCGGTGTCGTATGAGATCAAGGAAAATATTGGCTTTGCAAATATCAGTACGATCAGTTATACGGATCTGAGCGTGCTGGCAGACGGCAGGAATTCCCTGAACGGTGTTACCAACGGTAACGGCGGTACGGGACCGCTGCCGGATGAAAGTTATGAGCAGTATGTGACAAACAATACACTGTATCGTTTCCGTCTCTCTTATGATGATGTGGATGCGACTGCGGCAGGCGGTACATTCCCTCTGCAGATGACAGATAAGGACGGTAATCCGATCCAGCTGATGAAAGAAGATACTACGGTTCCGCCGACCACGCCGCCGACTATGGTGCCGATCGGGCAGACTTTCACGGAATATGCGGATGCAGAGACGGCATATAAGGATATTGTGGATGGAAAGTGTGAAGGAATTGCTTATATTCCGTCCACCGGTGAGCTGGTATTCAGCGAACAGGTCTATAAAGATAATTTTAAAGAGGGCGACGACTTCCAGGTCACTTATAATAAGTCGAACTGGGTAGAAGGGGACATCAATCCGGTGCATTATTTCCCTTGTGTGGAGACGAAGGATGATGGCAAAAAGATTGCCTATAATACAGTCAAAGCAGATCAGGATATTTATTATGATGTCGGATTTAACCAGAAGATTCAGGTTAATACGGTGACGGATGAAGTGTTTACCCATAATGTACAGCGGGATATGGACGATTTCCAGCATTGCCTGAATCAGCTGAAAGCGATCGAGACGAAGAAGAGCGATATTGAGGCCAAGATGAAGGATCTGCCCGAGGACAGCCAGACATACAAGGATTTGGCGGAGCAGCTGAAGGGCGCTGAGAAGGCGGATACTTATATTCGTGAAAACATTCAGAAGAAGTTTGAGAATCAGATTACAAAGTATCAGAAATATCGTGACGATAACGATCTGGCGATTACCAACAACGCTACGAGAGGAAGCAGGCTGGATTTGATTACAGAAAGACTCTGCAGTCAGAAGGCGACCTTTAAGGAATTGCAGACGGACAATGAAGGCATCGATATTACGCAGGTGGCAGTCGAGTTATCCAGTTCGGAGCTGACTTATCAGGCAGCGCTGATGGCAACCGGAAAGATCATGCAGACCAATCTGATGAATTATATTTAAACATCTATATTCCGTATTATCATACCACCATAAAGATAAGTGGATGTTTGGAAACATATGCACGAAACAGGTGCTTTATTCCGGAATAAGGATAGATTGCCGCTATAAGAGAGAGGACGGTAAGATATGCAGATTACGACGAAAGTGTTTGGCGAGATTGTAGTTGACGATGATAAAATGATATATTTTCCGAAGGGTATCATTGGATTTCCGGATCTCAAAGATTTCGCACTGATTCATGACGAGGAGAAGGGTTCAGATTCCATTCACTGGCTGCAGTCCATTCAGGAACCTGCGTTTGCCATGCCGGTTATGGATCCGCTGCTGGTATGTCCTGATTATAATCCGGAAGCAGATGATGAATTGTTGAAGAATCTGGGCGAACTTGATCAGGAAGATATGCTTGTTCTTGTGACCGTGACGGTTCCGGAGGATCTGACAAAGATGTCGGTCAATCTGAAAGGGCCTATCGTGATCAATGCGGCTGAGCGAAAGGCGATTCAGGTGATTGTGGAGGGTGATACCTACCAGGTGAAATTTCCGATTTATGATATTTTAAATCAGAAGAAAGCAGGTGAGTAGATGTTAGCTTTATCCAGGAAGAAGAATGAAGCGCTGGTGATCAATAACAATGTGGAGATCACGGTGCTGGAAATTAAGGGAGAACAGGTAAAGCTGGGCATCAGTGCACCGCGGGAAGTACCTGTATACCGCAAGGAAGTTCATGAGCAGATCCAGGATGCGAATCAGGAAGCGGTTCATGTGGATGGCATTGAGGCTTTGAAGAAGCTGCTGGGGTAAGATGTGGTCAGAAGGCTGCCTTACAGAGAAATCGTCTCTGTAAAGCAGTCTTTTTGTTTTTATGCAGCGCCTGAGTTATGCAGCGCTTTTCGGGATGCGCGGGTACCTGCGCGCAAGTGGGGCAGTGTACGAAAACTATGCGCTAACAGGACAGGGAATGCAGGATTCGTATCATTTCCGTGATTCTGATCTCGTAGGTATGCAGCATGGATACTTTCTCATATCCATGCAGGGCGATTTCCAGCCGCTCTTCTTCATGAGTCAGATAATAGGCAGCTTTCTGTTCCAATTCTTCCATGGAAGCATAAGTCTCAAGATCCCGGCCAATCTCAAAGTATTCGGGAATTTCCGACTGGTAATTGGTGAGAAGGAACCCGCCGCAGCCCAGCACATCCCAGATGCGGAGCGAGAGTCCGCTTTCGATGGGCCGCATGGTAATGTTGAGATTGATCTTGCTGGCATGAAAGATCCTGGGCATCTCTGTCAGTGTCCTGGCAGGCCCCATGCAGTGGACTTTGGGAAGCGTCCGGTTACTGCTGCGTGTATAGAGATTCACGTGAAAATGTTCCGCCAGACGGTTTAAAGTCCGCTCTCTTTCCAGGGCGGCCAGCTTGATGCCTATATATTGATGTGCGGCAAGATAGCGGTCCGTATCCCGGTAAGTGTCAACACCTCTGTAGAAATCGGGGTCGGCGTCGGCAATTTCCCGGATCACACGTTCAGAAAGAGAGTCCGCGATGAAATTGCATCCATATACTTTAAGCTGTGCATTCATCAGCCCGTCTACGAACCCCTGTGTGTACGGAGACAGTTTTAAGGCGTCATATCTGCACTTTTCCGTATAAAGAGAACCTACAAAGCAAAGATCGCCGCCATAATCTGTATAATCGTCTTCTGTCATGGAAAGGATGATTTCTTCCCAGCGCTTTGTATTAGTGGCAAGCGGCAGGTAGAAGATGCGTTCCGGATTTACGGGATGGAAAAATTGATATTGCGTCCGGTCAAAGAGGAAGATCCGGTTCCAGTCGTTTTTCAGGGCATTGGAGAATAACTCCGGTACCGGAGAATCCACGCTCCAGCATACGTATGGTACCTTGAAACGGTTACAGGTATAGGAGATTGCCGGAAAGAAATTAATACTGAACACAAAGGCAAAAGTGTGTTCAGCCAGCCAGTCTGTGATCCTGACGGCGCACTGCCTGGGAGTAATGGACTTATCGGTCATTTCCATTTCTTCGGTGTGGACTGTGATGCCGAATGCCTGAAAGGTCTGCAGGATGTCCGGTTCACAGATGTTGTTATAGCGGTAGAATAAGATTTCCATCGTTTCCTCCATTTCTGCGCTGAAATAAGATGCGAATGCGTACACATCCTGTGTTTCTATGTAGATATTGTAGCACATTATTTCCGGTTTTACATTTGTCACTCTAAATTTATTCCGCCTTCTTCCGATATATATATCAAAGATTACGTAGTAACTCTCTGTTGTTGTGCGGAATTCTTCCCGTCTTCGTACAGCCCATACAGGATAGAGAGAAGCGGACGTTATCCTGAGACGATTCAGAATAAATATACTATATCACATGGAGGTGATCGGCAATGGCAATCGAACCATTAAGCAGTGCTATGACATATCAGGCACAGGCGACTGTAAAACCGCAGACGACTACGCCAGCGAACACGGAAGTTCCTGAGGACGGACAGACAGTAAATGTTGATGCGACAACAGCAGCCGTTACTAAGATCCATCTTGAAGAAGAGGAGTCCGGCAGTGAAGGTAATGGAAGTGAGCAGCAGGAGAGTATGGAGCCGCAGACTCCGGAGACTCCTGAACATCTGAAGAAGATGATCGCAGAGATGAACAGGAAGATCAGCAACAGTAATGAAGAAGCGGTGTTCGGTGTTCATGAGAGAACCAACAGGATTATGATCAAGATATTGGATAAGGATACGAAGGAAGTTATCAAGGAATTCCCGCCGGAGAAGACACTTGATATGATTGCCAGTATCTGGGAGATGGCAGGTATCCTTGTAGATGAGAAGCGTTAGTGCATTACTGCCAGAGACTCAGTAATTTATATAAGAGGTACAGGTCAGAGTTTGATTGGCGGCGAGTGATACAACAGACAGTATTTTTAGGAGGGAACAGACATGGCTATCAGGATTACGGGTATGTATTCCGGTTTGGATACGGAGAGTATCATCAGTGAACTTGCTTCTGCACAGAGCGTGAAGAAGAATAAACTTGTGAAGGCGCAGACGAAGTTAAGCTGGAAACAGGATGCATGGAAAGCCCTGAATACGAAGATTTACAGTTTCTATACGAATGTATTGGATAATATGCGGTTTGAAGGTTCCTATTTGAAGAAAATGACGAAAGTGTCCAATACCAATGCAGTCAGTGTGGTGACATCTGCGGATGCGCCGAACAGTGTACAGAACCTGAAGATTACCCAACTGGCAAAGCAGGGTAATTTGACAGGTGCAGCCCTGAAAGAAGACATTAACGGCAAGAAAGTTACCGCATCTACTAAGCTGGAGGATCTGGGCTTTACCGGAGATGCCAATGGCGAAGGGAAATTCCGTGTGAAAGTGGCAGGCAAAGAAACTGACATTACTGTCACGAAGGATATGAAGATATCCGACGTGGTGTCGAAACTGCAGTCTGCGGGCATCAGCGCCAGCTTTGACGCGAAGAATCAGCGTTTTTATGTGAATGCCAAGAATTCGGGCGCAGCGGCAGACTTTATGATTACAGCTAATAACAAAGAGGGGTTGGATGCTCTTGCTTCCCTGGGATTGATGTCCGCTTATAATGCGACCAGCAACGAAGCCAAAGAGTATGCGCTCTGGGCTTCGTACGATTCCGATACGGTGAAGCGCGCTGAGGCTGAGCTGCGTGAGCTGGAGAAACTGATCGCCAACAAGAAGGCGAGTACGGATTCTCTGCTGAAAGCGAATGAAGAATATCAGAAGAGACTGGATGCGATCTTTAAGGAAAATGACGAGAACAGCAAGTATGATATTGACTATGATGTGAACGACAAGGATAAAGTTAATGCTCAGGCAGATAAACTGTACGATGAATTGTACGGGCCGGAAGTTGAAGTCCAGAAGAAGGATAAAGACGGCAATCTCATGTTCGATGAGAATAATCAGCCGATCATGGAGAAGGTGCGCAACGGCGGCCTGAAGAAAGATCTGGACGACGCGAGCAAAGTTCTTAAGGAAGCGCAGAATAAGCTGGCGGAATTGAAGAAGGATAATACCGCTACGGCTGAGGATATCAAACTGGCGGAAGAGGCAGTAAAGGATGCAAGTCAGAAGATGGCCAATGCGCAGAGTGCATTTAATGAGAAGAATGCGCATTACAGTTACGTTAAGGCGGTTGCTAATGTGCAGAACGCAGTGGAAGCCAATAAGGAGACGATCAATGATAACCGGACTTATTATGAAGTAGACGCCAACGGTGATCCGGTTCTGGATGCTGACAATAAGCTGCAGGCTACGCAGAAGGCTAAAGATGAGATCACGGCTTACTTTGATAGTAAGATCGCAACGGCCCTGCAGTATGAAGCATATGCAAAGGGCCTTGATGCAGATAAGACAGCTACTAAAGTTGACGGCCTTGATGCAGAGATATATTTGAATGATGTAAAATATACCAACAGCACGAATACGTTCGAGATCAATGGACTGACCATTACGGCACAGCAGACAACGAAACCGGACGAGGAGATCACGCTGACAACGGCAGAGGATACGGATGGCATCTTCAATACGATCAAGAATTTCTTTACCGAGTATAACAAGCTGATCAACGAGATGGATGCCCTTTATAATGCGGATTCCTCGAAGGGCTATGAACCGCTTCTCTCCGAAGAGAAGCAGGGACTGGCGGATTCGGAGATCGAAGAGTGGGAGAAGAAGATCAAAGATTCCCTGCTTCGCAGAGACTCTACCCTGCGGGATGTGTCAGACGTTATGAAGACGGTGCTGATGCAGGGCGCTACCGTCAATGGCAAGAAGATGTATCTGTCGGATTTTGGTATCAATACACTGGGGTATTTTAACGCGGCTGACAACGAGAAGGGGGCATACCACATCGATGGTGATGCGGATGATCCGAACGTAGCGAACAAGGATGATAAGCTGCGTGCAATGATCGCTTCCGATCCGGCAACGGTGCAGAAGTTCTTCGCCGGTCTGTCGAAGAACCTCTACGATACGCTGACCGATAAGATGAGGAGCATCAAAGACACCAGCAGCGCCTTTACAGTCTACAATGATAAGACGATGGAGAAAGAGTATAAGGATTACAAAGATAAGATCGCTAAGGAAGAGACTAAGCTGAACGAACTGATCGATAGCTGGTATAAGAAATTCTCGGCTATGGAGACCGCGATGGCGAAGCTGCAGTCCAAGAACAATGCGGTTTCCGGTATGTTCGGCGGCTGATGGATATGGCTTAGAAGAACAGATAAGCAGTTGTAAGCAAAGCAATAAACGCGGCCTGTCGCTTGACAGGCCGTATCATTATCTGTATTATAAAATTCAGAGAATATGTGATCAAATCAAAAGCGTATAAGCACGATCAAGGAGGAAAAGACTTATGCCAGCACAGAATCCCTATGAACAGTATCAGAGAAATAAAGTGTTGACGGCAACGCCGGCGGAAGTGACTTTGATGTTATATGAGGGAGCAATTAAGTTCTGCAACATTGCTATCATGGCGATTGAGAATAACGAGATGGAGAAAGCCCATATCAATATTATGAAGACACAGCGTATTATTGAGGAATTTCGGAACACGCTGGATCGGCAGTATGATGTGGCGGAGGATTTTGACAGAATTTATGTGTATGTGCTGAGGCGTTTGTTTGATGCCAACATTAAGAAGGACAAAGAGATTCTGGAAGAAGTGAACGGACACCTGCGGAGCCTGCGGGATACCTGGAAAGAAGTTATGAGAAAATGCAATAAGGCATAGAGAGGTGTGACAATGAATCAAAGCGGCGCACAGATATTATTACAGAGCCTGGAGAAAAAGAACCAGCTGCTTGATCTGATCATCCAGCAGAACGGCGTTCAGGAGACGATCCTGAAACAGGAAGATCTTGATATGGATGCCTTCAACGAGGCAATTGAGCAGCAGGGGAACTATCTGGAACAGCTTGATCTGCTGGATCAGGGTTTTGAGGCTGTCTATGAGAGAGTGCGGGGTGAGCTGCTGCAGGATAAGGCGCGTTATCATGCGGAGATAGCGCGTATGAAAGAACTGATCCAGCAGATCACGGATAAGGTTGTGACGATCAACGCGGGCAATATGCGGAATAAGGTATTGGCGGAGAATCAGTTTAATAAGAAGAGGGTGTCTATTGGCACCGGCGCATCGCAGAATAAGGCGGCCAGGAATTATTATAAGAATATGAATAATCTGAATTACGTTTCTCCACAGTTTTACGACAGTAAGAAATAGTGAGCGTGGAATTTGATTTTGTGAGCGTCGTGCACTTTGTGATGAGTGAGCGGCGCTTTTATGGTGTGGAAAGTTGTCTACCTGTGCGGTTGGATGCTTCAAAGAGCATCCAACCTGACTTCTGTATTCGTAAAACCCGTGCTTAAGCACTCTTGCGTCTGCTTTCGCATCCGCGTTTTACTCATTTGAAAGTGGGTTGCTAATCCAACAGCCTGTCTGTATTGCCATAAATGGCATACAGACAAATTGTTGGATTGCAACCGCACAGGTAGAAAGTTGTTCTGAAAAATTAAGAAAATACCCTAAACAATATCAGGGATCGCCCGATATATATTACAGGTAAGGAAATACAATTTTACTTACACAATGTAATGGATTCAATGGCTGCGTACGAGTCAGTGGATTCATTACAAGCAGGCAAATAAGTGGCAGGGAAGCCACATTGAATTCAAGGAGGAATATAATATGGTAGTACAGCACAACATTACAGCAATGAACTCTAACAGAATGCTCGGCCTGACAACAAAGGCACAGGCTAAGTCCACAGAGAAGTTATCATCCGGTTATAAGATCAACCGCGCAGCAGACGATGCGGCAGGCTTGTCCATTTCCGAGAAGATGAGAAGGCAGATCAGAGGACTTACACAGGCATCTGCCAATGCTCAGGACGGTATCTCCTGCGTACAGACAGCAGAAGGCGCACTGAACGAAGTACAGGATATGCTTCAGAGAATGAACGAGCTGGCTGTTAAGGGAGAGAACGGCACTCTGACATCTGCAGACCGCAGCTATATCCAGGCTGAGGTTAAGCAGCTGATGAGCGAGATCGACCGTGTACAGAGCACAACCACCTTCAATGAGCAGAGCCTGTTAGATGGTTCCTTCTCCAACAAGGGTCTTCAGGTTGGCGCAGAATCCGGTCAGCATATCGGTATTACGATCAAGAACATGAATACCAACGAGTTGATTGCGAATGCGGTTGCAGATGAAGTGAAGTTTGGTGTATCGAATACAGAAGCAACTGATACGGCAAGCACAGACAAGAATCATTACGATGCTGCTACATTAGATGATGGTAAGGCAACTCTTACAGCAGGTATGCTGGCTAAATTCTACGAGGTAGAGACAGATACCACTAAGGTTGTGGATACAGCAGTTGCAGGTAAGCTTACAGGTAATAAGTGGACACAGGCGGCAGCTACCGACGGTGATACGAGTACTGCGCCTACAGCGGCAGATTTTGCAGCGCTGAATGCTTTTGCTAAGCATGCGATCAAAGACGTATCTCAGCAGCGTTCCGATCTCGGTGCGATCCAGAACAGACTGGAGCATACGATCAGCAACCTGGATAACATCGTAGAGAACACCACATCTGCAGAAGCGCAGATCCGTGATACGGATATTGCTACAGAGATGGTTAGATATGCGAACAACAACATTCTGCAGCAGGCAGGCACATCCATGTTGTCACAGGCTAACCAGAGCAACCAGCTGGCATTATCTCTGCTTGGTTAATTGCAGATATCTTAAGGATATTGGTAAGTTAATAGTTTATTATTTATTCCCACGGGCAACGAGCCAAGTGGCTGCTTGCAGACATTTGGCGACTGCCGCGAGGGTCAAATACCCCGTTGTTTGCAGCGGGGTATTTGATTGGAAAGGCCGATTGTGTTATCGGCCTTTTCGTTAATAATTCAGGAAAGCATTCTGACGAGAGGATGCATTTTAAAATTGGAAAAATATCTAAAGTAAACTGAAAAATACCCGATATATATTACAGGTAATGCAAATGTAATTGCTTACGTGACTGTAGATAGTTGGAAGGCAGCGTACGAGCCGGGACTTATTACAGGAAGCAGACAGGTGGCAGGGAAGCCACATCAAATTCAAGGAGGAATATAATATGGTAGTACAACACAATATTACGGCAATGAACTCTAACAGAATGCTCGGCCTTACAACCAAGGCACAGGCTAAGTCCACAGAGAAGTTATCATCCGGTTATAAGATCAACCGTGCAGCAGACGATGCAGCAGGCTTATCCATTTCCGAGAAGATGAGAAGACAGATCAGAGGACTTACACAGGCATCTGCCAATGCTCAGGACGGTATCTCCTGCGTACAGACAGCAGAAGGCGCACTGAACGAAGTACAGGATATGCTTCAGAGAATGAACGAGCTGGCTGTTAAGGGAGAGAACGGCACATTGACATCTGCAGACCGCAGCTATATCCAGTCTGAGGTTCAGCAGCTGATGAGCGAGATCGACCGTGTACAGAGCACAACCACATTCAATGAGCAGAGTCTGTTAGATGGTTCTTTCTCCAACAAGGGTCTTCAGGTTGGCGCAGAATCCGGTCAGCATATCGGCATTACGATCAAGAACATGAACACCAACGAGTTGATCGCGAATGCGATTTATAAGACAACATCATTTGGTACGGCAAATATTGATGCTAACAGTACGGATACTGCTACTGGACTGGACTATAAAGACGGAGAAGAGAATACTCTCAATGCCAATATGTTATCCAAGTTCTACACATTTGACGATACCAAGGTAGTTGATACGGCTGTTAAAGCAACTACGCAGGGCAGCTTATCTGCTGACCAGGGACTGGATGCAGCGCCTACCGCAGCAGACTTTGCAGCATTGAATGCATTTGCGAAGAGCGCAATCAAAGATGTATCTCAGCAGCGTTCTGATCTCGGTGCGATCCAGAACAGACTGGAGCACACGATCAGCAATCTGGACAACATCGTGGAGAACACCACATCTGCAGAAGCGCAGATCCGAGATACGGATATCGCTACAGAGATGGTTAGATATGCGAACAACAACATTCTGCAGCAGGCAGGCACATCCATGTTGTCACAGGCTAACCAGAGCAATCAGCTGGCATTGTCCTTACTTGGCTAATATAATCGTCTGCTGGCAGCTTAATAGTATGAGTTATCAGGGGGAGGCCGATGATATAATCGGCCTCTTTTTAGAATATTTTCATAATTTTCTAAGATAAACCTGAAACTGCCCGATATATATTATGAATAGTGTGAATCTATGTATTTACATGTGGCAATGAAATTTTCAGCTGCGTACGAACTGAAGATTCATTGCAGAAAGAAACAGAGTGGCAGGGAAGCCACATCAAATTCAAGGAGGAATATAATATGGTAGTACAGCACAACATTACGGCAATGAACTCTAACAGAA
>CANPTH010000068.1 GCA_947576945.1 uncultured Lachnospiraceae bacterium | reverse complement strand
ATACTGTCGAAAATAAAATGCTTTTTTCGTCTACTATAAAGTGCCGCGTTACAATCAGACCCGACATCTTCTTTCTGGTCTACGGCTTTGCCGGAGATTGTCTGTTCCTTTTTGGGAGCGGCTTTGTCACCTGCCGTCTCTTTGTCTTTTTCCGTTTTCTGTTTCTCCGTTTCCTTTACGGGAGAATCAGAAGAAGCGGATTTTCCCGGTTGTTTCGCAGCGTTCTGAATTTCCTCCGCCGTAGCCGGTGTCGGTGATTCCTGCACAGGAATATCCGTCTGCTTTTCCTGCGCGGCCTTTACCGCTTTCACCATGTCCGCCAGACTTTGCTTTCCGGATTCTTTTGCGGTAACGGTTTCCGGTGAGGGTGGTACTTTTGCTTTTTCATCAGCCAATACAGATTACCTCCTTTTCGTGGCATGAAAAAAGGCCCAACCTTTATGGTCAGGCCCGGTCAATGGGAACGGATATAATATTTTTCGCCTCCTTCCGGTCTATATATAGGAAAAAGGACAGGTCTGGCCTGTCCTTCTTCTGGCAAAGTAAATAAATGTAGTTGTGCTATGAGACGGAAACAACCTTTTCCTCATATTTAAAAACCTTTAAATCTGGGGCCTTCCGGCCTGTCCACTCATAAATTCCTCTGATGTGTTCCCATGTTACATCGTGGCTGGGCATACCGCCTGCCCTGCCTCCCAGCACATTCTTTCCGATCAGCATATCCCAGCTGAAATTATCAACAGGTTCTCTCGATACCAGAAAATTGCCGGCACGCTGTGTCAGCTGAGCAAAATTGACAGCCGGATCAGAGGCGCCTTCCTTATAAGTATAGATCGTACTTTCGCTGCCCATGAAGCCAATGTCGGCTTCCCCTGTCAGCAGGGCTGTCATCGTCTTATCGGCTCCGAAACCTGTGATCAGCGTCAAATCGATCCCCTCTTCTGCAAAATATCCTTCCTCTATCGCTACGTACATAGGCGCATAGAAAATAGAATGAGCCACTTCATTGAGCACCACCGGCACATTATCACCTTTGCCGCCTTCGTCACTCTTACCGCTCTGCATGCCGCAGCCACAGACGGAACCCATAACCATGATGATTGTGAGGAACAGACAGAATAATTTCTTCATAATTCTCCCAAGTCCTGTTTGCACATTTACTATAGACTATGCGGGAGACCACATGCGGTGACAGAAATAACCAGAGAATATATGCCGGCTGTCATGCATTCTCCATAATCTCATACTGCATCAGTTCATACAACAACTTCGTTCCTTCCATGATTTCCGGCGGAAGCAGCGCTCTGGCAACCAGCTTCGTCTCTTCACTCTCCACATCGATACGCCGCAGATTCGCATAATCTCCATCAATACTGACAACTACATACTGGAATGTATTCATTGTTTCCTCACTTTCTGCGCTGCTTTTATCCAGTCACAGCCTGGGCATGGGTCGGCGGCAGTCGGCGCGCAGATACAAATCCCGGGGACAAAAGCTTTGCAATTCCTATCTTATCACACCTCCTGCCTCATCTGCAACAGAATGCGTTTCTCCATCCGGCTCACCTGTACCTGGCTGATTCCCATATATCTCGCCACTTCCACCTGCGTCTTATTCTGGAAATACCTCATTCTGATCAATTCTCTTTCCCTGTCCTCCAAACCACCCAAAAGCTGTTCCAGCAGCATATGGTTCAGAACTCTTTCCTTTTCCGTGTCCTCACAGACGCCTCCCGTGTTTACCACTGTCTGTCCCATACTGGAATATCCAAGACCTCCGGCTCCTCCGACTACCTGATCAACCAGATAGATCTCATTTCCATCCGACTGGTATACAGACTTATAGATAGATTCCACCTCCACATTGGCATCCAACGCCATTACAATGTCCTCTGTTTCCAGCCCTGTAGCCTCCGATAGTTCCTTAAGCGTTGCCTCCCTCCCGTATTCTTTCAGGATCCGATCGGACGCCTGCCTGATCTTCCAGCCGTTCTCCTTCAATGTCCTGCTGACCTTCACCATGCCATCATCTCTCAGGAAACGCTTTATCTCTCCCTGTATCATGGGAACTGCGTAAGTAGAAAACCGTACTTCATAGTGCAGGTCAAACTTGTCTATCGCCTTCATCAACCCAATACACCCTATCTGAAACAGATCCTCCATATCATATCCCCGCCCGGCAAAGCGCTTTACGATATGGCGGACCAGTCCCAGATTGTCCTCAATCAGTTTCTCTCTCGCCTCTTTATCTCCTGCCTGTGATCGTTCAATTAATACGGCAGTCTCTTCCATCGGCTATTCCTCACTGTCAATCCATGCACTGGTGCCAATCTTTTTACACATTCTGACAACAGTTCCGCATCCAACCTCTGATTCCACTTCCAGATCGTCCATAAAGGCTTCCATGAAAGCAAATCCCATCCCCGACCGATCCTGTTCCGGCTTGGACGTGTACAGCGGCTCCATCGCCAACCCGACATTCTCGATCCCGATCCCTCTGTCAGATATTTCTACTTCCAGTACGTCTCCCCGCAGTATGCAGTCCATACAGATCCTGTCCTCCATACTGTTACGGCTCTCATAACCATGAAGAACCGCATTCGTCACGGCCTCAGAGACCGCCGTCTTCACATCCGACATTTCCTCCAGCGTAGGATTAAGCGGTGTGATAAATGCTGCAACCGCCATTCTTGCAAAAGACTCATTGTCCGACAATGCCGCGAATTCCAGTCGGATCTTATTTGTTACTTTATTACCGTTTCTCTTCTCAACAATTTCGATCATTTTTTTCCTCCATTCCGAAGCGCTTTGCTCTGCGATCTTTCCATCCATTTATCCTTTCGATATTATCTCCACGATATCCTGCAGTCCTGACAGCAGCAATATCCGTCTGATCCTGTTATCCGTGTTAATCGCATAGACCTTTCCTCCGAAACAGGCGATCTTCTTGTAACGCCCCAGTATAATACCGATCCCTGAACTGTCCATAAAGGTTGTCCGTTCAAAGTCAAACACAATGTTTCCTACCTTTTTCGACATAATATATCGATCAGCTTTCGTACTTATGTCAACCGATTTGTGATGATCAATCTCATCCGGAAGCCTTATCATCAGGTAATTGTCAATCACTTTGAAATCATCCATGTTATGTAAACTCCTTTCCACTCTGATATCGTTACTGCTGTTATTGCTGCGCCCAGTCAAATATCCATGCATGCAGGCATGGCTGCCTGGCTCGTTGCTTCGCGGGAATGAGGCCGGCGTCCTCATTGACACACGAAAAGGACATGGCATACACCATGTCCTTTTCTTTCGTATTTTATGATCTTTTATCTTTATAATCCTTTAACTCTGTTAATCCGGTAATATACTACTCTTCCGTTCCCATCTCCTCCAGGTAAGCCTCGGACCTGTTGGCCTTCTCCGTACCCGGAAACAGTTCGATCACCTGCCGGTAAGCCTCTCTCGCCTTCTCTTCATCGCCGCTGCGATAGTAAGAATTCGCCAGATTATAAAGTGCATCCCCATTCGCGGCATCATATTTAAATGCCTTCTCCAAATTGGGGATCGCATCATCATAGTTCTCCTGCCGGAACGCTTCATAACCATCATTATAATATGCCTGCGAAACACTCGGTCCCACCAACGCCAGAAGCGTATTGTAAAGGCTCTCAAAGGACTCCGAATTATCAACGGTCTCCTCGGTTCCTTCCTGCACGATCTCCTCCAGATAATCAGCTACCACTGTAACTTCCTCCGGATTGGTCAGATATGCATCTGCTGCCTTCAGCAGGCTCTCCACCGACCGTAATTTACCATCCGTACCCAGATATGCTTCCAGATCCTGCTGCAAATCTTCACTGTGCTGCGTCAGTTCATTCACCTGAAGCTGCAGCTCGTCAATCGTAGCGGTCTTGGCATCTGACATTTCACTCACCTTACGCAGCTGCTCATCTATGTCAGCTCTGGAAGCCTGTATTCTGGCCGGCAGGATCAGAAATACGGCAATCGCAATACCAATAATAATACCGATGCCGAGATTCAGCAGTGAAGTAACTCCTTTACCTTCTCTGATATTGACCGGCCGAATAATCGTCTCATTACCACTCTGATATTTGACAACATCTTCCGATCTGTGCTTCTTTCTGGATGACTGCTTAACGCCTTCCTCCGGTAACAGCATCTCGTCCACTTCTTTCAGATAACGCTGTGTCACCGTGTTATTTGTATCTATCTCGCTGCATTTCGTCAGCTCTCTTCTTGCCTTCTCCCATTCCTCATTGTTGATATACAAAAGGGCCAGCAGCTGATGCGCCCTGATGAACCTTGGATTCAGCGACAGTACCTTCTTAAGCTGAATAACCGCCAGGTCCAGGCTGTCCTGATTACAATAAGTCAACGCCTGATTATATTTCTTGATTGTCTGATTGATCGTATCCAGCCGGTTCTGATTCGTCTGGATCATATCAATATAATCGTCTGCTATATTCTTCTTCGGTCTTAAATTCTTACTGATCACCCATTCGCTGAGTGCCGCCACCACTTCTCCTGTCTCAAAATATACCAGGCCAAGCAGATTGCGGGCCTCCACATTGTCCTTATTAAATTTCAGACTCTGCCGCAGACTGGTGATCGCACCTGTCAGATCCCTGACGTTTGCCCTCTCCAACCCTTCATTATAAAAACGGTTGGAAATATATATGATCTTCTTATACAGGGCTACATCGGCACCACAGTTCGTACAAAAATCATGCTCGGACAGATTACATCCACACTGATAACAAATCATCTATGCCAATCCCCTATTCTAATTCCGACTCTATCTCCGCTTTCTTAGCTTCCTTAACAATCCTGACCATCAGATCGGCCATATCCGTCAGATCCTGATTATAAATCGCTTCTTCTGCATCCTCAACCTCTAAGCTGGGATGAAATTTCTTCAACTCTTCTTCAAAATTAATCACGCCGAGGCCTCCTTAAAAGGGCTTTGATCTCACCCACCAAATATAGTGAACCGACAATATACACCATGTCCTCGTCATCTTTACCCTGTACCAGCTCTCTAAAAGCCTTGTCCAGATCCTTATAGGCTTTACAGCTGAATCCTGTATACTGTCTGTAGGAATCTTCCAATACCGTAAGGGGCAGCGCCCGCTCATCTGTAAGCGTCACCACGCCAATCTCTTCAAACAGGCCGGACAGGGCTATTGCCTCTATCGCCGCCTGATATCTCTTATCTCTCACACAAGAATATAATAACTTCCTCTTCCCCTGACAGGGATGCGATTTTACTGTCTCCAGAAATGCCTGTATCCCATCTATATTATGGGCGCCGTCCACATACACCGACGGCAGAACTTCTTCCATTCTTCCCTCCCAGACCATCTTCCGGACACCTGCCTGCATCACAGGAAGCGTTATCCTCTCATCCTCCAGAAGAAGAGCCCCTTTAACTGCCAATGCCGCATTCTCTGTCTGATAAACAGCAGGCGTAACCGCAGTAAAACCAATATAATCATAATAGTTTATATGAAGAGAAAAATCAATTGTTTTATTCCGAATCTTTATTTCTTTTATCGCCTGTTTTTGCAGGGGGAACGTTTTCGCTCCCACCTCTGCAGCGCACGCTTCAATCTGCTTTGTCACCTCGCTGCATCTGTCCGGATAGACTACGGGAACCCCCGCCCGCATAATGCCTGCCTTTTCATACGCTATGGCCGGCAGCGTATCTCCCAGATATTCCATATGATCATATCCGATCGACGTGATCACACACAGCTGCTTACGCTGCACGGCATTCGTGGCATCCAGCCTGCCTCCTAATCCCGTCTCCAACACCACATATTCCACATTCTTTTTTTCAAAAAAGAGCATTGCCATGAAAAAAAGAAATTCAAAGAAGCTCGGATGATAGGATACCTGTGCAAGTTCCAGCGGCAATGAAGCCAGCTTCTCTCTGACGATATGATAAACCTCCAGAAATTCTTCCTCCGTCGCCATCTTTCCCCCTGCCGCAAACCGCTCACGCATCGTCACCAAATGGGGAGAGGTAAACATTCCCGCACAGATTCCCGCCTCCTGCAGAATCGAACACAAATAAGCACAAACGGAACCTTTTCCGTTTGTGCCTGCCACGTGAATGATCTTACGCTTCTGTGCCGGATTACCGAGGTGCTCCAGAAATCTGACGGTTTCCCTCATACTGCTCTTTCCGGTGAACTTCGGAATACTGTTGATATAGCTTTCCGCTTCCATATAAATATCTGTCTGCCGTCCATACCTGCACCTCATCTTTTCCTCCATTCCGAAGCGTCGCAAATTCTAACTGTACCTGTTCGGTTTGTTGAACTGAATTGCTCATCAGAGAATCATGTTCTGCAGCAATCCTCGTCTTCTCATCAATGAATGATCACATTACCTTCCAAGACGCCATTGTCCGCAGTATATTTCATATAACCGCTGTTCCGGTTCAATGTCAGCTGCTCCACATTGATACAGATGACCAAATTCCGGTACATAGTGCCGTCAACCTTGATATAGGCTCCCTGACTGGCCTCCATCAGTTCTTCCAGTGTTTCCTTCTCCCGGCTGATCTTATCCAGTTCCTCAAAATACTGGTCTTTCATCCTGTCCCGTTCAGCCATTTTAATTTCTGCCGCCAGAGAAAGGCTGGTACTGCCCATACGTGTTTCCCGCATCGCATCCGTCATATTATCTACCAGCTCCGACAGCTTCGCCTTAATCTCACTTTCCCTGCGCCTGATTTCCAGAAGCCGTTCATAAGATTTCATCTCATAACCGCTGTGCAGAATCGTCTTGACTTCCGCATCGCTGCCGGCAGTCATCGCTTCTATGCCCTTGAATCCATGTACATAACCGCCGATGACGGCGCCTTTCTTCCCGGTAGTGATCACCTTATCCTCTGCAGAAACATTGGCATTCAGTATTGTATTAGACAACACGGTGCCTCCTGCCTGCACCGTAGTATTCTCTATAAAATCAGCAAATACACTGCCCTTGGCTACGATTCTGCCTCCGCCCTGGATGCCGCGGCTGATGATCACGTCGCCCCCTGCAATCAGCGTGGCGCTTCCTGACGTGCCATGAATCTCAATATTACGTCCGGCACGGATAACAACGCCATTTTCCACATTGCCATTGATAATCACGTCGCCAAAGAATTCGACCCTGCCGACGATCAGGGTCACATCCCCTGCAACCTCATGTACCTTCTGAATATCGATCTTACCGTTCTTAGCCTCTATCTTGCCGTCAGTCTGTGCAAAATATTCATCACCGATGCGCTCCACTCCTTTACCGCGCAGGGGCTGCAGTTCCTTAGGCGGTTTTGCCGTAACTTCCACGCCGCGCACCGTATAGCCGTTTGCGCCCGGTTTGGCATGATGATAGACAGCGACCTTCTCTCCGCTGTGCACGTTATGAAGAGCACTCATGCTCGTATAATCAACCGTGCCGTCTTCCCGAATCTTCGGCACACCATATTCTTCCGGCGTAAAAAGATATTCATACCAGCCGTCCTCGCCTTTCTGGACTTCCTGCCCCTTTGCCACCAGAATTTCTCTCTCATAAACCTTCTTCTTGATCATCGCAGACAGGTTGGAGTTGTGATATCCCTTCACCACACCGTTACGCTCCAGATAAGTGATCAGCTCGTCTTTCCGGTAAACCTGACCGTTGTCCGGCGGAGCAAGATAAAGCCACGCTGCCATACCGTCCTTTTCCACCCGGAGCCTCGTACCTCTGGCCAGGTTCGTTCCACAGGAGTCCCAGCCAAAATCTTTCTTTTTGACTTCCGCCGAAACCTCTTCTCCTTCGTCCCCCCATACCATAGCGCCCTTAAGCTTATTCATCTGTTCCCGGGAAAATTCTATCTCACCCACGTGCTTACCTCCCCTTCTCTTAACTCTTTGCATCATCAGGGAAACACCCGCTGTCCGTTGTTTCCCCGGTGCCTGGATCTTACATCCTTATACCGAAACACTACTTCCACTTTACACTAAATACACACACTTTTCCAGTCCTATTTCTTCAACTGCAACGCATCCGGCTTAACTGACTCACATTGCACCGTCCACAGTAACCCTTAACTGTCCCAGCCGCTCCTGTACCTGCGACAGCATCTGTGTATACTTCTCGAGCTTCGCGCGCTCTTCCGCAACCTTCACTTCCGGCGCCTTCGCCATGAACTTCTCATTGTTCAGCATGCCGTTGACCCGCGCAAGCTCACCCTGCAGCCGCTTTTCCTCCTTCTCAAGCCGCTCAATCTCCTGCCTGATGTCTACCAGCTCCGCAAAAGGAATGTACACCGCTGCATTGGGAATCACCACCGATACCGCATCCTGTGCGATACCGCTTCTGTCCGCCTGCACCGTCACCTCGGAAGCGCCCGCCAGGGAAGCAAAGAACAGCCTGCCCTCCTCAAAGACCTTCCTTACCTCTTCCGCCTCGCTGACTACGAACATCGCCGCCTTTCTGCCGGGCGCCACATTCATCTGCGTGCGGATATTGCGGATACCGCGCACCGCTTCCTTGATCAGCTCGATGGCTTTCTCCTCGGTCTGATAATCCTTCTCTTCAGTATATGCCGGCCAGCTGGAGATCATAATGGACTCTTCTTCGCTCTGGATCGTGCAGAAGATCTCCTCAGTGATAAAAGGCATATAAGGATGCAGCAGTTTCAGCGCGTCGATCAGCGCATGCTTTAACGTCCACAACGCCGCGTTCTTGCTCTGAGCTGCGCCATCGGCGCCGGTCATAGCCCCGGCATCCTCTCCTTCCGTCTCACGCTGGTACAGGCGCGGTTTCACCATCTCAATGTACCAGTCACAGAACTCGTCCCAGATGAAATCGTACACCTTCTGTACTGCGATGCCCAGCTCGTAATGATCGATATTGTCCGTCACCTCTTTTACAAGCGTATTCAGTTTCGACAGGATCCACTTGTCGGCAGGCTCCAGGCTCTCTTTGATCCGGTCATAGGAAACCTCCCATCCGCGGCCGCCTGTCTTCTCCTGTGTCTGCTCCATGTTCATCATAATGAAGCGGGAAGCGTTCCACACCTTGTTGGCGAAGTTCCGGCTGGCTTCCACTCTCTCATAGTAGAAACGCATGTCATTGCCCGGCGCATTGCCCGTGATCAGCGTCAGGCGCAGCGCGTCCGCGCCGTACTTGTCGATAATCTCCAGCGGATCGATGCCGTTGCCCAGGGATTTACTCATCTTGCGCCCCTGGGAATCCCGCACCAGCCCATGGAACAGCACCGTATGAAAAGGCTTCTCTCCCATCTGCTCATACCCGGAGAAGATCATCCGGATTACCCAGAAGAAAATAATGTCATAGCCCGTCACCAGCACATCCGTCGGATAGAAATATTTCAGATCCTCCGTCATTTCCGGCCAGCCCAGCGTGGAAAAAGGCCACAGCGCGGAAGAAAACCACGTATCCAGCGTATCCGGATCCTGGGTAAAATGAGTGCACCCGCACGCCGGGCACTTTTCGGGCGTCTGCCTGGCAACCACCACCTCGCCGCACTCATCACAGTAGTAGGCCGGGATCCGGTGTCCCCACCACAGCTGACGGCTGATGCACCAGTCGCGGATATTGTCCGTCCAGTTAAAGTAAGTCTTATCCATACGCTCGGGAATCAGCTTAACATCGCCGTTCCTGACCGCCTCTACCGCGGGACGGATCAGTTCGTCCATCTTCACGAACCACTGCTTCTTGATCATCGGCTCGATGGTGGTCTTACAGCGGTCATGGGTGCCTACGTTGTGTGCGTAGTCCTCGATCTTTACAAGCAGTCCTTCCGCCTCCAGTTCCTTCACGATCTGCTTTCTCGCCTCGTAGCGGTCCAGACCCGCGTACTTACCGCCGTTCTCGTTGATGGTGGCGTCGTCGTTCATGATATTGACTTCCGGCAGATTATGACGCTTCCCAACTTCGAAGTCATTAGGGTCATGAGCCGGCGTGATCTTCACCACGCCCGTACCGAACTCCATATCCACATACTCGTCTTCCACCACCGGAATCGCTTTGTTGACGATAGGCAGCCAGACCATTCTTCCTTTCAGATAAGTATATCTCTCATCCTTCGGATTCACTGCCACGGCGGTATCGCCCAACATCGTCTCCGGTCGGGTGGTGGCAAACTCCAGAAACTCCGTCTTACTGGGCGCACCGTTCTCGTCCACCAGCGGATACTTGATGTGCCAGAAATGGCCTGCCTGCTCCTCGTACTCCACTTCCGCATCGGAAATGGACGTATTACATACCGGACACCAGTTGATAATCCTGCTGCCCTTGTAGATCCAGCCTTTCTCGTGCATCTTGCAGAACACCTCGGTGACCGCCCTGTTGCAGCCCTCATCCATGGTAAAGCGCTCCCTGTCCCAGTCACAGGAAGAACCCATCTTTTTCAGCTGGTTGATGATGCGCCCGCCATATTCCTTCTTCCACTCCCAGGCGCGTTTCAGGAATCCCTCGCGGCCCAGTTCTTCCTTGCTGGTCCCCTCCTCCTTCAGCTTCTCGATGATGCGCACCTCGGTGGCGATGGAAGCATGGTCGGTGCCCGGCTGCCAGAGCGCATTGTACCCCTGCATCCTCTTATAGCGGATCAGGATATCCTGCATGGTATTGTCCAGCGCATGTCCCATATGCAGCTGTCCCGTGATATTCGGCGGCGGGATAACGATGGTAAAAGGCTTCTTCGTCTCGTCCACCTCGGCATGGAAATAGTTCTTGTCCATCCACTTCTGATACAGTCTGTCCTCCAGCCCCTTCGGGTCGTAGGTCTTTGCCAGTTCCTTGCTCATGTTGTGTCCTCCTGTATAAATCCTTCTTTGTTTTTAATTCTTCTTTGTTCTTAATTCTTCACAGTTTTCGGTTGCTTTTCCGCCCGGCGCAGTGCGGTCATTACTTTTTGTCATATGGAAAATTCATAGAAATTTCCCATATAAAAAGCCCTCTGCTGATCCTGTCACAGCAAAGGGCGCATCATGCGCGGTACCACCTTGGTTTCTCACTCATCGATTCTCAGGCTGTCTCTCCGGCCGCCAGGTGTGCGATCAATCCAAGATTCATCTTCCACCGCCTGCCGTCGGATATCCTTTCAAATCTGATCCGCTAACGGGGATCGGGCGGGAACATCTACTAAGCTGCCTGCCAAAGAACTGCAATGCACCTTCCATTCAACATTCCGGTTCCGAAGCTACCTTCCACAATCCCTCTCCGAAGCAGCCTTCCAGCCTGCGGCTGCTCTCTCTGGCGGCGGTCAAAAGTGTACTCCTCTTCGTCATCACCTGTAAATTTTAATAGTATTATAACTTCAAACTCCTTTTTTTACAAGAAAAATCATTCTAAAATCATTCTCTGTGATTCTTTGAAATGACTTCGTTACGATTCATGGTGAACTGTAGCACGACTTTTACTGATTCTGAGGCCGCTCCTGTGCGTACCTCTGCAGGTACTTCCGCAGTCCCTCCGCCGCCGCGCTCTTCCCCCTGCCGCTGTCATAGACCAGCCGGATCTCCCGTCTGGGCGGTTCACAGTCAAGCGGGATCCGCACCAGCTGTCCTGCATCCAGCCAGGGCTGTGCCATCCGTTCCGGAACGAATCCGATCCCCATGCCTGCCCGGATCAGCGGAATCAGCAGATCAGAAGTCGCCACCTCCGTATCCGGTTCGATATCCACATTCTGCCGAAAGAAGAATGCCCGGTACAGCTCACAGGTCGCCGTGCCGCTGCCGATCCCCACCCACGGATACGCCTGCAGATCCTGCAGACTCCATGGTCCGCAAAGCACTCCGCCGGAATTCCCTTCTTCTCCCGGCTTCGCCTTCCCTTCTCCCAGCCTCCGGTACGGCTCTCCGCCCGCCAGTATCTCCCGGAATCCGGTCAGCCTTCCGGCCACCAGATGCCCCGTCGTCTCGAAAGGCGTAGTGATCACGGCCAGATCCAGCCTTCCATAAGCAAGCCGCTTCAAAATATCCGGCGTGGTATGATTGTGAATCTTAATCCTGACTCTCGGATAAGTTTCCTTAAACAACCGCAGCGCATCCAACAGAAAAAGATGCAGCGCCGTCTCCGTCGCACCGATCTCCACCGTCCCCGTACCGTCAGGAAGCTGTGCTCCGATCTCCTCCTGCGCCTTTAACAGCTGATGAAATGCAGCCTCCACATGGGCATACAGGCGTTCCCCCTCCTGTGTCAGCGCGATCCCTCTCGCCTCCCGCACCAACAGCTTGCATTGCAGCCCCTCTTCCAGCAGCTTCATGACCCTGGTCACATTGGGCTGATTGCTGCCAAGCGCCGCAGCCGCCCGGGTGATGTTCTTATATTTTGCTACATAATAGAAAATCTTATAATACTCAAAATTAATATCCATTCTATCCTGTCACCTGCCATCCGATATGCCATATGCCATATGCCATATGACAAAGCATATAATTTTTATATGTCTTATATATAATCAATATATTTTTAATATCTCTTATCTGGTATTATAATACGATATTGTAAAAAAAGACAGGCCATGCAGCCTGCCAGGCGGCAGGCTGGGCGGAATGGAGATTACTATGAACAAAGACCTGACCAAAGGTGACCCGCAGAAAGTCCTCCGGGCCTTCTGCCTTCCCATGTTCGGGAGTATCATTTTCCAACAGCTCTATAATATTGCCGACTCCCTTGTAGCCGGCAGGTTTATCGGCGAAAACGCCCTGGCCGCCGTGGGAAACAGCTACAATATCACCCTGATCTTCATCGCTTTTGCCTTCGGCTGCAACATGGGCTGCTCCGTCATCGTCTCCCAGCTGTTCGGCGCCAAAGACTACGCAAGGATGAAGACCGCCGTCTACACCACCCTGATCGCCAGCGTCGTGCTCTGTATCGTGCTGATGCTTGCCGGGTTCCTGTCCTGCGACGTCCTGCTGCGGCTGATGAAGACACAGGAAGAGATCATGGCCGATTCCGCGCTGTATCTGGATATCTACATATTGGGACTGCCCTTTTTGCTCTTCTACAATATCGCCACCGGGATTTTCTCCGCACTGGGGGATTCGAAGACACCGTTCCTGTTCCTGGCCTTTTCTTCCACAGCGAATATCGCGGTGGACATCCTGTTTGTCGTCTCACTGCAGATGGGCATAGCGGGCGTGGCCTGGGCAACCTTCCTCTGTCAGGGAGTCAGCTGCATTTTCTCTGTGCTTTTGATCTTAAAAAGGCTGGCCGGGATCGAAGTATCGTCCGGAAATGCAAAGATCGAAGTTTTTTCCTGGGGTCTGTTAAAGAAGATCCTCACCATCGCCATCCCCAGCGTCCTGCAGCAGTCCTTCATCTCCGTCGGCAATATTCTGGTACAGGGCTGTATCAACAGCTTCGGCGTCAGCGTAGCCGCCGGCTACTCCGCCGCCATCAAATTGAATAATCTGGTTATTACCTCGTTTACGACAATCGGCAACGGTATATCTAATTTCTCCGCCCAGAATATCGGCGCGAAAACCTGGTCCCGCGTCAGGGAAGGTTTCCGCGCCGGCCTGAAACTGGTATGGACTTTAAGTCTGCCGCTGTGCCTGCTTTATCTGTGCCTTGGCAGATATCTGCTCCTGCTCTTCATGGACCAGTCCTCCGTCAAAGCGCTGCAGACCGGACAGCAGTTTCTCTGGATCGTATCGCCCTTCTACTTCATGATCTCCGCCAAACTGGTCTCCGACGGTATTCTGCGGGGAGCCGGCGCGATGAAGCAATTCATGACTGCCACCTTCACCGATCTGATCCTGCGGGTAGTACTGGCCTTTGTGCTCTCCGCCCTCATGCGCTCCGAGATCGGCATCTGGCTCTCCTGGCCCATCGGCTGGTGCCTTGGAACCGCACTGTCCCTTCTTTTCTACAAAAAGGGAACATGGCACGCAGGTTCTTAAGCCGGACACTTTCCGAAAGGCACGGCGCACTATCTGCCTTCTGCCAGCCGGACTTCCACCTGTTCCAGCAACGACTTGTCGATGGATCCTTTGAACATATCCTGATACCCCCGCACGGAGCGCCCCATATATTCTTCCGCGATCGTCGTCAGGTCAAGCACGTCCCGCAGCTTCTCCACGATTTCCGGTTCCGCCTTCAGTTTCCACATCGGCGTATCCAGATCATAGGTCTGCTCAAGCGTCTCTTCCAGCCGGTAGGACACCGTGTAGGTGCCGGCATGCAGGCGGCACACTCCTTCCTGCACATCCGCAAACATGGGATTTGTCCGATCCTCATAGATCTCCTGCGGCGCCTGTGGCAGCGTAAGAAACGCGCTGCAGTTGAAAGGTACCGTCACGGACAATGTCACATGCTCCCTGTCCGTCAGTTCCCAGCTGCAGGCATAGACACCGGAAGCAGAGTCATAGGATGCCTCCATGCTGCGCACCCGCCGGTTCAGCGTCGGCGCAAATCTGGCCTTTCTGAAGCCCGGCGCCTCATCCATGCTGTCGATACCGGCCGCATGGCGGAACATCCATTCAAGCACGGATCCGTAGGAATAATGGTTCATGCTGTTCATGCTGGTTCCCGAGATAGTGCCGTCCTCCAGCAGGCTGTTCCAGCGCTCCCATACGGTGGTCGCCCCCAGCTTCACCTCATACAGCCAGCCCGGGTATTCCTCGTTCAATAACAAATGATATGCCAGCTCGTCCATACCATTGTCCGACAGGATATTGCTCATCAACGGCGTTCCCACGAACCCTGTCCGCAGCTTGCCGTGGCTGAACTGGAACAGCTGCAGAAGCTGCTGCTTCGCCAATTCCTCATTCTCCGTGAGATGATATTTCAACGTCAGAAGCAGCGCCGTCTGTGTCTTGATGCAGCACCTGCCGGTAGCGCTGTAGAATTCTTTCTTCACCACCGCAAACTGCTCCCCGGAGAGCCTGTCATACTTCTTCTCTTCTTCCTCATACCCCAGCACATGAGCCGCCTTCGCCACCAGCCCGGCGCTCACCGCATAATAGAGATTGGCGATAAAGCCCTCGTCCGTGGCGCCCAGCACCTGCTCCGAACCGCCCTCCGGATGATCCAGCGCCAGCCAGTCGCCGAAGTGGAACACCTTCCGCCAGCCGTGGTCGTCTCCGTCCACCCGGCTCACATAGTCCACCCAGCTTCTCATACTCTCAAACTGTTCCTCTAGGATGCTCTTGTCCCCGAAGAACAGATACAGGTTCCAGGGAATGATACAGGCCGCATCGCCCCACACGCAGGCGGAATCCTCCACCCCGCAGGAAGGCACTACATGAGGCACCCCGCCGCCCAGGGCGCGCTGCTCCTTCCCCATATCGTACAGGTACTTCGCATAGAATGCGTAAGGATCCGTCAGATACATGGCCGTCGGCGAGAATACCTGGGCGTCTCCCGTCCAGCCCATGCGCTCGTCCCGCTGCGGGCAGTCGGTGGGCACATCCACGAAATTATCCTTAAGTCCCCAGCGCACATTCTCGATAAAGCGGTTGAGCAGCGCATTGCCCGTCTTCATGAATCCGATCTCCTGGAAATCGCTGTAGATTGCCAGTCCTCTAAAGTCCTCTTTCTTCAGATCCGGAATGCCCTGGATCTTCACATACCGATAGCCATAGAACGTAAAGTGAGGCATGATCACCTGCTCACTGCCGTCCGCTATATAGATATACTCGGACTTCGCCGTTCTGAGATTTTCATTGTAGAAATTGCCTCCCTGCAGGATCTCACCCGTCTGGATATGAATCTTCGTTCCTGCCGGCTGCTGTACCCGCAGCGTGAAGAGTCCGGTGATCTCCTGTCCCAGATCGAAGACCAGCTCTCCCGCAGGCGTATGGATCAGTTCCACCGGCTCGAACGTCTCGTGCACCGTCACCGGCAGACTCATCCGCTCCGTCAGTACCCCCTTCGGCGGCTCGCAAAGCTGCGCCTGGCAGATCGCTGTCTCCGCCAGCGTATCGTCCCGCAGTTCACCGTCATACAGGTTGGAAAAGGCGATCTTACTGCGCCGCACGCTCCAGCTCTCGTCCGTCCCGATCACTTCCTCAGAGCCGTCCTCATAGACGATGCGCAGTTCTGCGATCAGCTTCCACTCACTGCCGTAGAAGCCCACATCCTCCAACGCCGCATAGCCGAATCTTGCCTTATACCAGCCGTTGCCCAACAGGACCGACAACCGCCCCGAAGACTGTAGCAGCCTTGTCACATCATAGGTCTGGTACTGTACCCACTCGTTGTAATCATTGCTGTAAGGCGTCAGATATTCTTCCCCGATCCGCTGCAGGCTGCCTGACGCATCCCCTTGCTTCGTCTGATAGAAGGCCTCGTACAGCCCCAGGCCGCTGATATAGAGTCTGGCCCATCTGACCGGTTTATCCACCCGCACATCCTTCTCAAAATATGGATGCCGCTTCTCCTTACTGTCACAGGTGATCCACTGCCCGCACCAGTCTTCCTGCATCTTGGCCGTCTCAAACCACTGCGTCTCTCCCACAGCCTCTTCTCCCGCCTCACTGTGCACCGTAACAGTCCAATAATAGCGGGTGTACGGTTTCAATGCCAGCGATACCGGATATGCCAGACTGTCCGCCTTGGTGTCAAAACCAGAATCAAACAGGATCTCCCCCATGCCTTCATCCAATGCGATCTGCAGCCGGGCCGCCTCCTGCCTCCTGCCCTCGGCCTCCTTCACCTTCCATGAGAAAACGGTGCGGGGCATCCGGAATCCCAGCGGGTTCGTCAAATGATTTACCTTCATGTCATAAATCTGCATACAATATCCCTCCAATTTCTTTTATTCAGATTTTCTTACTGTATCTCCCTGTGCTTCCGCTCTGCAAAGCATAAATTCATGCGGAAACTGCCGCATTTCAGACATTCTCCAGTGTGAGAATGATTAGCAGAACACATCCGCATAAAACCGGTGTTCCCTGCCGGTTCCGGAAGGAAAACTCGTGGCATCCTGAATAAAGGCGCCGCACTTTCCGTTGAAAAGCAGCGGCCTCCTTTGCACTGCCCAACAAGTCCGCCGCCCGCACGGCCGGTGTCAGAGCGCTGTCCAGATACTTGTCCATTTCCTTTTCATCAATACCGTATTGAGTAACTTATTCCATTCTCTTTCCTCTCTCGTCTTTCTGTATCATTCCTACCCTCAGTGATTCTTCCGGTGTTCTGAGGGCGTCTCCCCGGTATACTTGCGGAACATCTGCGTGAAGTTGGTGAAATTATCATACCCGACCTTAGAAGCGATCAGCGTGACCGGCAGATCTGTATTCTGAAGCAGCTTCTTCGCATAATCCATCTTCTGTTTCAGGACATACTCCTTGTAGCCGATTCCCATCTCCTTCCGAAACATGCGCGAGAAGTAGTCTTCGTTGAGAAATACATATTTGGCCGCTTCCCGCCTCGAGATCATCCGTTCCATATTCTCCTCCAGATAGTGGAGAATGTCCTGGATACGCTCGCGGGCAGTGTAGGGCAACTCGTCCCCCTCCTTCTCCACAATGATTCTATGATACTGTCTGAGACAGAAGTCCACGCCCCTGCACAGCTCATCATCGGACGCATAGGAGTGCAGCATCTTCTCATAGGTAAAACTCCTCGTAAACAGATCCTCCAGCGTCTTATCCTGCGCATAGCAGGCGATCGAACAGGCCTCCAGAAATCTGCGGATGATCCGCTGCCTGTATCCGTCCGTGAGATACCCTTCCCGCCCGGCATAATGAAGCAGGTTAACGATCTGGTTTTTCACCAGCACCGAGTCCTTCCGTACCATCCATTTTCCCCAGGAAACCGCCTCCGGCATAGTAAGTTCCTCCGGCACCTCCTCGAAACTGCCATGATGCTCCATGATGCGGTTGCGTATCTTCATCTGTTCTATGCAGCGCCGGATTACCTCTTCGATCTCCGGGATTTCGGCCGGCTGCAGGATATAATCAAAGGCGCCGTTGTGGATTGCCTCCCTGGCATAGGAAAAATCAGCATGGGAAGTAAGAAAGACACATAGAATATGCGGGTAGCGCTCCATTTGCCATTTCTGCAGGCAGATACCGTCCTCCCCCGGCATCTCAATGTCTGTCAGCATGATATCTATCGGACACTCCTCCAGGATCTTTCGGGCGTCCGCCGCACTGCCCGCCGTATACACCTGATCGATCCCCAGGCGATCCCAGTCCACCAGCCGCTCCATTGCCTTTATGATCCTCTCCTGGTCGTCCACAAGCAATATCTTCATCACAGTTCCTTCCTCTGTTCTTATTCCTGCAGCGGCAGGCGCAGCTCACTGACAGCGCCGTCCTGATTGTGAAAATGCCAGTCTATCGACGTGCCATAATAAATCCGCAGGCGGCTTAGCAGATTCAGGATGCCTACACCGAATTCTTTGGCCGGAATTTCCTCACTCTTCTGGTTTAAAAGAGGCAGCAGCGAGTCCGGATAGCCCGGGCCGTTATCCCTCACGGTCAGGGCAAGACATCTTCCCTGTTCCATTCGAATCACTTTCACCTGCACCTGAATCTCCAGCGGCCGCTCCCTGTCCGCCTCCGTATACTTGACCGAGTTTTCCACAAAAGTCTGGATTGCCAGGATCGGGATCTCCTCTTCCCGCGCCGCCTGCTCCACCGCCATACTGCAGGTGACCGGCCGGGACGAAAGCAGTTTCTGCATGCCGATATAGTTCTCCACAAATTCCTTCTCCGTCTCCACCATCACTAATGTCGCATCCTTTTGCAGGAGATAACGCAGGTGTCTGGACAGCCGCAGCAGAAACTGCTCCGCACTCTCGTATTCCTGCATCATCAGCATGTAGTAAATGTTCTTCAGGCAATTGGTATAGAAATGCGGCGCCAGCTGCAGCTGAAGGAATTGAAGTATTGTCTTCTGCCTGGCAAGCTGCTCCTCATAAGTCCTGATCTTATATTGTCCCAGTTCTTTCAGCATCATCTGTACAGTCTGCCTGACACTTTCGATCTCCGTGATCCTGTTGGACGCAGTGAAATTCACCTCCCAGTCACCTTTCCTGATGTCCATAAGCGTCCGCGTCATATCCGCTAAAGGCTCCGAAAGCTGCTTATAGATAAAACGGTACAACAACAGAAGCCAGATTGTCAACAGCAGCATTAACACCATCAGCAGAATATGCCAGGGATGCACATACAGCCAGAGACTGCGGGGCAGGATCTCCGCCACCGCCATATCCTCCGCATCCAGACAGTGCAGATAGACAAATTTGTCCCCGACCCGGTTTCTTCCCTGGCACAGCCCTATGCAGTCCTCCCTGGTAAGTCCGGCCTCCTGCCCGCCTGTCCGGTAGAATTCTCCTTCATAGACGATTCCGTAGGCCGCCGCTTTCTCCGACTCTTCCGGCAGTCCCTGATTCAGCCTCATACTCCCGCTGATCAGGGCGCTTTTCTTTTTCATGATGACGGAATAGAGCAGAGCGCTCTCCGCCTCCTGCACCAGCTTTGTGTAAGAAAAGGCAGCATCCTCCAGTGAACTTCCCATGTTGCCCTCCATGATCGTCTTCCCGGTGCTCCAGAGCATTTTCGTATCGCCGTAATCCAGCATGCCGTCAGTATAGTACAGCACACCCTCTCCATAGTCATAGTTCACAACAAGCGCGCTCAGATAGCGGTTCGATCTTACCTGCACCTGCAGAACACTCATCAGTTCCTGGATATAGCCGCACTTCTCCGCCTCTGTCCGGTAGCTGCAGATGCCCTGAAAAGCGCTGCTCACGGAATAAATGGAGCCTACGACGTCATGCAGCCGGCCGATACTCTCCTCCAGCGTTTCCCCGTATGCTTCCAGATCTTCCAGACGGCCCTGATTCTGCTTTCTCTGGTAAGAACCGACCATAACTGCCAGAAATATACCCAGCAGCAGCAGGATCACCACAATAAATGCTGCCAGAAAACCAAATATATGCTGCTTTAACCCGAACATCCTGCCCGCTGCGTGCCTGCTCCCGCCCATATCCACCCTCGACATTCTTTCCCGTGCCGTCTCTGCCAATCCTTACTCCATTTCCTGATACCGGATACTGCCTCCGGTCATGACGGCAGTCACGAATACCTTCTCATTCATACTCCTCGATCCGCCACTCATCCCGCCAGTCGATATAAGGCATCTCGCCCTCAAAGCGCAGCGGCAGCCATACATAGTCCGCGATGGATGTATTCCTTCCGGTATCCTGTACGATGCGCGGATCCATGTTCAGATCTTTCACCTTTTCCCGTTCCTTCTCATCCAGATGAAACGCCAGTTCAAAGAATCTGCGGTAGGTCTCATAGTCCAGATCCATCTCATCCGGCACCCAGCGGTCGGCACAGGCTATATACAGATCCTTCTTCCCCGGTACCCGGAACACCGACGAGATCTGCGAATGGAAAGACGTATTGCTCTCATCTCCCGGATGGGGATTTCCCAACACCCTGTACGGGCCGTGCCAGGTATCAGCAACCGCAGCTTCCGAAGGATTAGGCAGATAACCGGTGGTTC
Source organism: uncultured Lachnospiraceae bacterium (assembly GCA_947576945.1). GTDB lineage: Bacteria > Bacillota > Clostridia > Lachnospirales > Lachnospiraceae > UBA3282. The sequence goes on along the minus strand of CANPTH010000068.1, from coordinate 1,611 downwards.
CCGAAGTGATCAGATAATGTCGGCCTCCGCGCATGAAATGCGCCGTCGCCTCCCGCACATAGGGAGGATGCGGATGAGGAAAATGGGTACTGTAGTATCCGGTGACATCCGTATAGTCTTCCGTGAGGTCCGCGCATATAATCTCGCTGTGCACCCGCTCAAAATAGTAATACGCCTTCCCGTCCTGCGCCACCGCAAGGTCAAAATCCCCGGCGCTCATGCCGCAGGGTCGCAGCCCCTCCCGCACCTTCGTGTAAGGGCCAAGAATATGATCGGCTGTAAGTACGGTCTCCGTCTGAGTCTGGTCCCGGTTCATGATCTTTAACCAGCATACGTACTTTTTCGTTCTCGCGTTGTAAATGATATGGGGCCTGTCCATGCAGGACGCCGGATGGAGCGAGGAAGCGGGGTTCTCCGGTTCCGGCGCAATGATCAGTCCCTCATCCTTCCAGTTATACAGATCTTTGGAGGAATAACAGCGCACACCCCAATGCCAGATGCCGTTCTTACCGTCCGTCTTCTCCTTATTCTCCCCATAGAAATAATAAGTGCCGTCCAGGTACATGACGGAACCGCCATGCGCCTGAATCCTTTTGCCTTCCGTATCGAGCCACACCTGACCCGGTCTGATCGAATGATACATATATTTCCCCTCCTTTATCTGTCCTTATCCCTTGACGCCGCCGATCACGATACCCTTCACAAAATATTTCTGCAGGAAAGGATAGATGATAAGAATGGGCAATACCGCGATCACCGCGATTCCCATGCGGATACCGACCTGCGGAATCTTCATATTGGAAGCTGCCGTTCCCAGCATACTGGCATTCCTTGTCAGAAATTCGATATTGTTGATCATATTGTTTAAGATCATCTGAATTGTATAAAGTTTCTGTTCTGTCACATAGTATAACCCATTCATCCAGTCATTCCAATATCCTAATCCAACCATCAGGACCAGTGTGACCACCATCGGTTTGGAGAGCGGCAGAATGACCCGCGCCAGGATCCTGATCTCGCTTGCTCCGTCCAGCCTGGCAGCCTCGATCAGGGAATCCGGTATACTGGATGAAAAGAAAGAACGCATCATAATGACATAGAATGCATTCATCATCAACGACGGCACGATCAATGCAAATATCGTATTCTTAATGTGAAACGTGTTCGCATACATCATATAGGCAGGCACCAATCCTCCGTTAAACAGCATGGTAAAGAACAGGAAGAAGGATAAGAACCCACGGTAGGGAAGGTCACGTCTCGAAAGCGGATACGCAAACAGGATCGTCAACAGCAGATTACATCCCGTCCCGATCACCGTAACGAAGATCGTCATAAAGTATCCTCTGAAAATAGTACCGGCGCTCCTGACGATATAGCGGTATGTCTCCAGACTCAGCACCTCCGGGAAAAAACTGTACCCGTTCCTTGTCAACGTGGCTTCCTCTGTAAAAGATGCTATGACCATCAGCATAAACGGGAGCACACAGCACAATACCAAAAGGATCATAACCAGATGCATCAATGTCTGTTGTAATTTATCATGTTGAACCATTTTTACCTCCCTATTAAGTCAAGTCTTTTTTCCTTATTTTTCAAGGAATTTTTTGT
>CANPTH010000067.1 GCA_947576945.1 uncultured Lachnospiraceae bacterium | reverse complement strand
TTGTAACTTATTAACTTTATAGCCCTTGTGGCTATATCATTATTATACTAGGAGATAAATAAATGAATGATTTAGCTATGAAACGAGTGGGAGCTTTTATAATTGATTATGTGATCTTGTGTTTCTTTGCCGGTATGGCAGGTACGCTTGGCATGATCGCAGTGGCAGACAGATGGATGCAGGAGCCGTCCAGATACTTCATATGGTTTATGCTTGCCCCATTTATATGCAGTATTCTTTTGATGGGGATTTGGTTCTTCATCCTGGACATATGCGGAAAACTGGATCCTGGAAAAAGGCTGATGAAGATAGAGTTATTGAGTGGCGGACAGAAGTTTACTTTCGGCATGGCTTTAATGCATTCTGTTTTGAAGACAATCTTCTGTTGTATCTGGCCGATCTCTTTTACTTACTATCTCCTGAAACATGAGATGATATATGATAAACTTCTAAAGATCAGTGTGAGCAGTCAGGCAGAGAAATAGAAATCGCTGTTATTAACATGATGGTATCGTTGAACTATATCGACGCTAGAGATCTTGAATTTGAATATATTGGCAGGGATGAACTGGATAGAGAAAAGGCGGAAGAAGCGGAATGGAACGGTGTACTGGATGTATCTTTATATGAGAAGCAGTGGACGTTTATCGCGGATACTGAAGAGGAGTATCAGACAGAGTATGCTGCCTACGGCATGGAAAGTGAATTGGTCAAAGGCTTTGACTTTGAAAACGATATACTGCTCATAACAATAAACAGACCCTTAAGCAGTGTCCGAATCATGGAGCGCAATACAGGATGGAAAGACGGGAAACCCTATGCAAGCCCGGAATTTACATACAAAAAGGAATGGGAGGATGATACTGTCTGCTTTCACTCTTAAGCGAGAGCCCGGATATGGTATACTGGGGCAAGCACAGACATGTGATGGGCAAGGGCTCCGAGTGGTGGGAGTCTGTTAAGATCGGCGGTGGTGCCGCGCCCATTGAGACGAGTGAGGGATGGCTGCTGTTCTACCATGGTGTCAGCGGTACCTGTAACGGCTTCGTCTATTCCATTGGCGGCGCGATCCTGGATATCGATAATCCATCCAAGGTTTTGTATCGGTGTGAGAACTTCCTGTTGACACCGGAAGAGTGGTATGAGGAGCGGGGCTTTGTGCCCAATGTATGTTTTCCCTGTGCCACCATTCACGATTCGGAGAGCGGGAAGATCGCGTTGTATTATGGATGTGCGGACAGCTATGTGGGACTGGCGTTCACGAAACTGGATGAGATCGTGGAGTACATCAAGGCGCACAGCCGTGTAACGGAGGCGGATACGGAACTGGAAATCCGGTAACGGTAAGAAGATCGTAAGGTAAAGGCAGGACAGATCTGAGTATTTGTCCTGCCTTAAAAGATGTCCGATAACTCTACGGTTTTAATATTGGATTAAAAAACTGCACAAAGTATAAGTTGCATGCATAACGAATATATGATAAAATAATAAAAAATATTAAGAATATATTAAGATATTGGCGCACATATTTTAGAGAAACTTTATAAAGATTATAAAGATATGTACAGACAGGCAAAGTGGGACATGCAGCAGATAAAGTTTTGGCAGAAACATCGTTAAGTGAGATTTAAATGAAAGTCTAAAAGACAGGTGTTATTAAATCTGATAATGCTCTCTTTTTAGACTTTTTCTTTTTGTAGAAATTTATTACAGAATGGAGGAGAATAATGTCTATTATTGAAAAACTGAGCAGTGGAGTAACAGAAGCAGGAAATACGATCACGCAGAAAGCAAAAGGAATTTCAGAGCAGACGAAACTTTCAGGTGAAATTTCCAAAAACAAAGCGAGAAGAGAAGAATACATCAAAAAGCTGGGCGAGGCTTATTATCAGTCGCAGAGAGCAGGAGAAGAGGCTGATCTTAGCGAATTGATCCGGGAGATAGAGCTGGTTGACGGAGTTCTGGAGAAATTGACGGAAAGTCTGTGCCAGTTAAAGGGAATCGTTATCTGTGAGAAATGCGGTACGGAAGTGATGAAAGGGAGCGCATTCTGCCCTTCCTGTGGAACCGCGGTAAAGCAGCCTGCCGTCATAAGATGTCCGAAATGCAGCGCGCAGTTGGAAGCAGGCAGCCGGTTCTGTGTGTATTGCGGGGCTAAAACAGAAGAATAGATAACTACATTGCATGCAGATGTTTGTGTCGAAGCGTCACAAACTCCTTGAACGCAGAGTAAAATCGTAGTATTCCTTCGGAAAACTTCTGAATTCTGCTCGCGTTCTCAGCGTAAAGCGCTTCGGAATGGAGGAACAGATGATATGTTCAGGATGTGGTAATGAAGTCCCGGATACAGGTAAATTTTGTCCGAAGTGTGGACGTCCCTTTGATAAGCCGGGCACTTTGGCAGCCGATCAGCCAGAAGCGCAGCCGGCCGGCATGCAGGGCAGTGGCGATCAGGAGAAGGAAGGAAATAAAGTAGAGAAAAGGATATACCTTCTGACCGGAGCAGTGATCATTGTCCTGCTTTTTATTGTGGTTTTGGTCGTATTGATCCTGGGTTCCCGCGGGGAAAACAGGCAGGCTTGGAATGAGGAGACGGGACAGGAAAAGGAAGGAGATACGGACGAAGGGGAGACAGCAGAAGAGACGGAAGGAGCAGAAGAAGATTCCGGAGAGGATATAGACAGGGAAATCATGCTGGTCACCGTGCCGGTTGACTATATGTCTCTCAGGTCAACGCCGGGGCTGGGGGATGACGTGATCGCGCAACTGACAGCGGGACAGTACTTGCGCTGGCATGGGGATGTGGTTACGGAAGGTGACAGGGAATTTTATAAAGTCATAGTAGAAGAAAGTAATGTGGAAGGATACGCGGCAGCCGATTACTGCGTTGAGGTGGAGTACAGAGACGATCCGGGTCTTCTTACGACAGTGGATGTGACGGATGCATTGTATACCTATGACCAGATGAAGGAGGACATTGCGATCCTGTGTGAGAAATATGCGGAATGTCTGTCCTATGAGATCGTGGGGAGCAGTGTGGACGGCAGGGATATATATGAGGTGTGTCTGGGATCGCCGGAGGCGCAGCATCATATCTTCATGCAGGCGGCGATCCATGGACGGGAGTACATGACGGCGCAGCTGGTGATGAGAATGCTGGAATATTACGCGGCTAATTATGAAAGCGGCACGTTTCATGGGAAATCTTACAGAGAGCTTTTAGAGAAAACGGCAATTCATGTCATTCCCATGTCTAATCCGGATGGGGTGACGATCAGCCAGCTGGGAGTGGAAGCCATGTATCATGAAGAGATCGGGCAGCTCGTATATGACTGTTATCTGCGTGACAGGGAGAGTCTGGTTTTCGAGGAAGATGCCAACGGAGATATGAACTGGGCGGATTATTACAGGCAGGAAGACTTCGACAGAGAAGCCGAGGGAAAGACAGAGATCATTTCATTTGAAGAGTATCAGACGTTATGGAAGAGTAATGCAAATGGCGTCGATCTGAACAGCAATTTTGATGCCGGGTGGCAGTCGATCGATCTGAAAGAGCATCCTTCCTATGGAAGCTATAAGGGAACGTATGCGGAATCCGAACCGGAAACGCAGATTCTGGCAGCAGAAGCGGTCAGAAGGGAATACGACTGTTTTATCAGCTATCATTCCAAGGGACAGTTGATCTACTATGATGCAGCCGGCAACGATGCGCAGACGTCGCAGGCATCCGCCGCACTGGCTGAGGAGTTGGAAAGTATTATAAAATATAAGCCCCTGAATACCCAGAAGGGATACAATGTCAATCTGGGTGGTTTCGGCGATTGGGTGCAGCTCAGCCTTCATGGCGCCAGCGTGACGATCGAGAATGGCAAGCACCCGTGTCCGCTGCAGATCGGGGAATTTGAGGCGATATGGAATCGGAACAGAGAGTCCTGGGCGATGCTGTGCGAGAACCTTTATGAATAGAAGAAAACAGGAAATACGTATGAGGAGGAAGGGAAATGTTCTGTAATAATTGTGGTGTGGAATTGAAGGATGGCATGGCGTTTTGTCCGAATTGCGGCGCACAGGCCGTCGGTGAAGCGCCGGCCGGGGATGATGGCCGGACGGCTCATCTGTGTGATGGAGATGTGCAGGAGCAGGCAGGGCTTTCCGCAGAGGAGCAGACAGAGTTGAATCAGATGGAGCATGGCGAGTCGATAGAGGAACCGAATGAAAAAATAGAAGCGGTGGAGATCTCTCCTACCGGCGTGATCGGGCAGGGGACTGCCGTGGCTGTTCCGGCAGAAAATGAACAGAAGAAATTCTGCCCAAACTGCGGAACGCAGAACGGGATTAACGATCTGTTCTGTCAGGAATGCGGCATGTTCTTCGGCAATGAGGATAAGAAGATGGGCGCCGGGAACGGAAAGGTGCGCCCGGCAGGTAAGACACTCAAGATCGTATTGGCGGCGGTAGCGGCCATAGTGGTGTTGGCAGGGATCGGAGTGTTCGTGATGCCGCGCATCCTGGGCGGGACCGGCGGCGGAGACAGCGAGAGAGAGTTCTTTGTGTATCTTAAGGATAACGAATTGATGATGGCCAAAGGCAGGAAATTCGAGCCTGTTTCAGTTGGTGAGCGTTATCTTGAAGATAAGGACAGCCTTGGAGGTTTTCCCTACTATTATAATGGCATAGCATATTCCCCGGATAATAAGTATATTTATTATCCGCAGGACTATGATCTTTCCAAGTATGCTTTTGATCTGTATAGAAGACGGATAAACGGCAGGGAAGAAGAGAAGATCGATTCCAATGTGGTCGATTATAAAATAATCGACAATGACAGGCTGGTATATATAAAGGATGTGGATGACCGCAAACTGTACCTGTATGATAAGGGTGAATCCCAAAAAGTGGCGTCGGATGTCAGTAATATAAGTGTTTCCGCGGATGGGAAGTATATCATGTGGGCGGTGGCCGATGGTGATGGATACAAGTATTACGTGCAGGACTGTTTGCAGAAGTCGGATAAAATAAAGCTGGATTCCGATATGGATATTTACGGATGGTCGGATGGCTTTGAGACCATTGTCTATACGAAGGACGACAATCTTTACGTCCTGCGGAATTTTGAGGACAAAGAGAAGATCGCATCGGATGTGAGTCAGGCGTATGTGTACGACATCAACGGCCGGTTTAAGATCTATTATCAGAAGATTGAAGATGATACGGTGATGAGTCTGTATGATCTGGTCGAGGATGATTGTCTGACGCAGGACCAGAATATAACAGAACCCAATATGGCGGATTATCAGACTATTACTTATGTTGACAGTTTCTGGGGAATGCGTGAGAAGGTGGAACTAAGCGACGCCTACTATGAAGAATATGAGAAGTTCGAACAGAAGCTGAATCGGGACGGTCTCCGGGACAGATTGAAAAACCAGATAGTTGACGGACAGGAAAAGAGCCTCTACTATTATGATTCCGCTTCGGGCGAGAGCAGTGAGCTTCTCGAGAAAACGGATATTTACAGCATCAGTTTCAATGATTACAGCATTAACAGCAGCCAGGGGTGGACGACATATACTTCGCTTGGGACTAAGGAGGCGCTGCTGTATCTTAGAGATGTGGATCTGGAAAAGATGGAATATCCGGTGTTGTCGAAACTCGTGGAGACCGGCTATTCCGAGATCGAGAAAACAATAAGCGACAGATTGTCTGATTGTGTACAGAGCAGATACATATGGAACGGAGAGATATACGGACTGGAAGAAGCAGCGGAGGATTATGACAGTTCGTGGCTGTGGGCAGACGAAGACAGGAAGAATATTTATTTGAATTATCAGTTCTATAGTGACGGGGACAGTTACAACGAGTTATATGTCTATGATTACGGGAAGAAAGAGGCTGCGCCGGAACTGATCAGTGACGATCTCGCTTATATTGCTGACCAGAACCTGGCGGGAGAAGTATGCTATGTAAATGGAGACGATGAGCTGTATTGCGGGGAGACCATGATAGATGACGATGTGTATGCTTCTTCCGTAAAATCGCATACGGACGGACAGATCCTTTATTTGAAGGATGTGGATAAAGATGGCGAGGAAGGGACTTTATACCTGTATCAAAACGGAAAGAGTGTAAAGCTGGCGGATGATGCAGCGGTACATGCCGGAAAACAGGAAATGAGTTATATAGAAGCATATGGTTTCTTCCACGGCGATGAAGTGGTCTTTTTGTCGGATTATAACTTCAATAAGGTAAGAGGAGATCTGAACGTATACAATGGCAAAGAATCTGTTCAGGTTGATACGGATGTGGCGATGATCTTACTATTTGATGCGAAATGGTACCGGTATTAATGTGTTTGAAAAGGCAGGAACCGCATAGGAAGAGAGGAAAAGAGAGTGTTTTGTACGAAATGTGGTGCTCAGATCGATGATAATGCGAAGTTTTGTTCAAAGTGTGGTGCGCCGGCGCATATGCCTGAACCCCAGACCGAAAGCGCACCGATGGATTTTCCTGTTGTTGAGGAGCAGGACTGTCGAATGTATGAGGGCAGCAGCCTGCAGAAGGATACTATAGAGCAGGCGAAGAAGCCTGGCAGTGGGAAACTGATCGCGTTGCTGCTTATATTGATCGTATTGTTGATCGGCGGGATTGGCGGCGGAGCCTGGTATTTCCTGAGACAGCATGAACCAGAGGAGGACTTCCGGGAAGACGACGACGGAGGTAAAGAGCGTACCCGTGAAGGAAAGTCTGACGAAGAAGAGGACGGCGGGGAAGAGGGCGAAGCAAAAGAGGAAGCGGCAGAAGAGGGTGAAGAATCGAAAGAAAGTGATAAGGAGCAGGCAAAGAAGACCGATCCCAAGGACAGAAAACCAGTCAGCTTAAATATTCATCAGGTAGATAATTCCAACTTCCCGGAGGTGATTTTCTATGCCAGCGTCGTGGATGAGAATAATGATGTGGTGGACAGCCTGGGCCAGACAGATTTTACGGTACAGGAGATCAGTACAAGCGGTGAAGTGATCGATGTTACGCTGAATGAGGTGTATAAGGTGCTGAATGAAGATACGATCAGCGTGAATCTGGTGCTGGATGCCAGCGGCAGCATGGACAGCTGGAGTAAGATGGAGCAGGCCAAGAGCGCAGCGAACACGCTGGTTTCCCAGATGGAGTTATCCCATGGGGATCAGGTGGAGATCATTTCGTTCGACGATTATGTGTATCTTCAGCAGGATTTTACCAGAGACCTGGCGCTTCTGGAGGCGGCGATCAATAACATTACGCCGCGGGGGTCGACCGCACTGTATGATGCGCTGTATGCGGGCCTGTATCAGACCTATTATGAATCAGGTGTGAAATGTGTGATCGGCTTTACGGATGGTATGGAGAACTGCAGCAGCTATACATTTGACGATGTGGTGGCCATGGCGCAGAATACCAGCATCCCGGTTTTTATCATTGGAATCGGTGAAGAGTATGATGTAGACGCATTAAAACGCCTGGCAATGGAATGTTCGGGAGAATACTATTCTGCAAATGTACAGGATCTTGAAAGTATTCTGACGGATATTTATCTGAGTATTTATGAGCAGCAGCAGGATTATTATGTCTTTAAGTACACGTCATCGGATGAGAGCAGGCAGAACGAATTCAGAGATATCGTGCTGTCCACATCGGAGACAACGGAATTCGACGGCGCCTATACCAAAGAGTATGTGCCGCAGTCAGATATCAGCGGCGCTTTCGCCAGCGACTATATGGATATGGATTATATGCTTGATTTCTCCAGCCAGAGAGAGGTCACGGATGCTGACTTACAGGGGATGAGCCTGGCACAGCTGAGAATTGCACGGAATGAAATCTTTGCAAGACACGGCAGACAGTTCCGGGATAAAGCATTGAACCAATGGTTCTATTCCAAGACATGGTATCTGAATCTGCCGGACAAGTATTCTCCGGATGATTTCGATGGGATCAGGCCGAGCCCGCTGTCGAAGCTGGAAATAGAAAATGTGGAATACATCAGTAATTACGAGCAGTTTATCATGGAAAACAGCGATATTTATCCGGACGCGTCGAATACGGTCCTGTCAGATTACGATCTGGCTTTAAGTAAGGCAGTATTGAAGAATGCATTGGCACAGATGCAGGGATACAGCGACACCGCCGTTTTAAGACAGAATATGCTGCTGGTGCAGGCAAAGATTGATGAGGAGGATATAGAATATTAAGGTTATGAAGAGAAGATGGTACAGTTTGATCGTAGTCTGCCTGGCTTTTGGTATGCTGGCAGGATGCGGGGATCTTAAGAATTCCGTGAAGGAGCCGGAGGATATTCCACAGGTGGAGGAAGTCGATCGTGTAGAGGAGGAAGAAATCGTCAGTGAAGAGCCGCAGGAGGAAGAACCGGCAGCCGCTTTGGAGGAGGAGCCGGAGCCGCAGAAAGAAGACGCAGCTTCCGATTCTGCGGAGCAGGTACAGGTTACGGCGGATGAGGTAAATATCCGCGATTATCCGTCTACGGAGTCGGATTCCCAGGTGATCGGTAAAGCATATGATGGGGACAGTTTTCCTTACATTGGCCAGAATGACGGCTGGTTTCAGATTGAATATCAGGGTATGGATGCTTTCTTAAGCAGCGACTATGCCAGGATGGTCATGAAAGAACAGGAAATACCCCAGGAGGAAGAGCCGGATAACGGGCAGAAGGCCATTGCAGATGGACAGGGTAAACTGATTGTCATCGATGCAGGGCACCAGCTGAAAGGAAATAATGAGAAGGAACCGGTTGCGCCGGGCGCGGATGAAATGAAGGCCAAGGTAGCTTCCGGAACAAGAGGAACCGCCAGCGGGGTAAATGAATATGAATTGAATCTGGCGGTATCTCTGAAGCTGGAGCAGGAATTGAAGGACAGAGGCTATAACGTCGTTATGGTGCGGACAGGCAATGATGTGAATATCAGCAACAGTGAGCGGGCACAGATCGCAAATGATGCGGGCGCGGATGCATTTCTGCGAATCCATGCGAACGGCTCCGAGAACGCTTCAGTAAATGGGATGATGACTATATGCCCTACAGCCGAGAACCCGTATTGCGGCAATATTTATCAGGAGTGTAAAGAACTGTCTGAGAAGATTCTGGATTCCATGGTTGCGTCTACCGGCGCTGTTCGGGAAAGAGTCTGGGAGACAGATACCATGAGCGGTATTAACTGGTGTCAGGTGCCGGTAACCATTATAGAGATGGGCTACATGACAAATGAAAAAGAAGATCTGGCGATGCAGACCGATGAATATCAGTGGAAGATCGTCAAAGGAATTGCGGATGGGCTGGATCAATACTTTGAATCTGCTGTCGAGTGACGATGGGTTCGTATGCCAATATACATTGTGTAGGAGGAAAAAGCATGTTTTGTGATCAGTGTGGTATGAAGTTAAAGGAAGGAATCGCCTTTTGTCCAAATTGCGGCAAAAAGATCAGCGATGATGCCTTACAGGTGGTGGAAGAGGCCAGAAAGAAGGCAGATGCAGATATACAGGAAAGCGCTGAAACAGCAGTTTGTGACGGAGAGCAGGAGCAGGAAGAAGCTATGGCAGAAACCGTAGCGGAGGTTCAGAATGGACAGGCGGAGTCAGGAAATACAGAAGAGCCGGGAAATGCAGAGGAGACAGTCCGGAATGCACCAAAGAGATTCTGTCCAAACTGCGGGACGGAAAATCAGATGGAGGATGCATTCTGTAAGGAGTGCGGCATGCCGCTGGGCAGCATGAACAGCGGGCCGGCGGGCGGCGGTCTGGCAGTGCAGATGCCTCCATCTGATGCGCAGAAATCAAAGAAAACAAAGAAGACGGTGTTTGTGATCGGTGCAGCGGCAGCGCTTCTTGCAGTTATAATCTTTGTGGCGGCGATCGGCAGTCTTTTGCAGGGACCGCGGGGGAAAGTCTTAAAGGCAACGGCGGCTACAATGAAAGACGCACCGAAACTGGCGACCGATCTGGCAGCGATTTCCGGGATGCTTTCCGGAGAACATTATACGGCCGGGTTTGAGTTGGAAGGTGAGGATGCTGCAGTCAGGACGGAGTTTAGAAATGCCGGGAATGAGAAGCAGCTTTACTTTAATGCCGATGTCGATGACTATGGAGCGCTTGAGATCCTGTGCGGCGTACATTCAGGAAAACTGAAACTGGCCTTGTCAGAATTGGACTATGTCTTTTTCTATGATCCGAAAGGGGATAACGACGGAATCCTTTGCGAACAGGTCAGAAAGAAAACATTGGAAGAATTCAACCGGTTTCTGGAGGGAACAGCTTCCGGAAAAGTAAGTGCGAAAACGCTCAGGGAGGATCTTGCGGCGGCATGGGTGAAGGAACTGAAAGAGCTGGAATTTAAGGAAGTTAAGGCCCGTGACTTTGAGGTGAACAAAAAGGATAGGGAATGTAAGGGATACAGGATCAGGATTACGGAAGACAATATAGTCAATATCCTGGAATACGTAGGGGAGAAGACGGAAGAGTATCAGGATGTGCTGGATGAATTGTGTGATGAGATCAAGGATGAAGATTTTGATCTGGATATTACCTTCTATATTTATAAAGGAAAACTTGCAGCGGTAGTGTTTGACGTGGATGACGAGAAAATTTTTGTTGAATTCCAGGGCGGAGATTACAGGATGCAGAATATTTTGCTCAGGAATGAATACAGGGGCAGAGAGTCCGGAGAAATTACGGTGAGTACTACAGTTAAGGGCGGTAAGGAGACCATTGAAATTGAAGGGGATGGAAGAGAAGAGATGACCGTCGTATATGATACGAAATCCGGTGAGCTGACATTGGAGTATGATGATGGCCGGGAGGATTTTCTGCTGTCGGGTATTTACAGGCGCTCAAAGTCAGAAGTGTCTTTTGTATTGGAGGAACTGGAAGCGGATGGCCACTCTCTGATGGATGATATCGGCCTGACGATGTATGTCAGGAAAAAGGCGGACATCGAACCGTATAAAGGAGAAGAATTTGACCTGGGCAGCGCTGAGGAAGAAGACCTGGATGACCTGGAAGACGATATGAGGGATTATATTAATCTGCTTGATGAGTACTCCAGGATGGGCAGAAGAATAGGATTATAATGATGTTATGACAGGAAAGGAGAGAGCATATGTTTTGTCCAAAATGTGGGAAGCAGATTCCTGATGAAGCTAAATTTTGCCCCGGATGCGGGAATAAGGTACAGATACCGGGCGGGATCGGGCAGCAGACAAAGAAGCCGGACGGGAATGTGAAACAGGCGAAAAAGCCGGACGGGAACGTGCAGCAGACGAGGAAGCCGGACGGAGATGTGAAACAGATGATGACGCCGGAGACGGGGCATCAGCAGCCACAGAATACCCGGAAGGCGGGAAATAAGAATCGTGTCATCACGATCATTTTGACCATTATCCTGGTTATTCTGATTCTGGCCGCAGTTGGATTGGGAGTCTACTATTTGGGAACGCTGGGAAAGATGCCGAATATGCTTCCCGGGGAGGAGACTGACAACAGAGAAGAAGAACCGGATGAGGAGGAGCAGGAAGAGGAGGAAGATCCGGAGGAAGGGGACGAAGCAGCTGACGAAGCCGGAGATGATGGACCGGCGTCAGAAGCGCCTGCAGAAGAAGCGGCAGAGGAGCAGGGCGTCGTATCAGACACCAATGAAGTTATAGCGGAAACGATCCTGTATAACATACCGAAATCGGTGTATTCCTATCAGTTTGATGAAGATCTTGGCAATGCAAAGACTGTTGTGAGAACGGTGGGCGACAGTATGCCTGAGATTTCGGAGGATCTGGAAGTAAAGTATGTACCAGGTATGGATGGAAAAGCGGTATATCTGGATGGAACATACGGGATTTTGCTGAGCGATGTGAGGAAGATCGGAACTTCTTATACGGTCGCATTTTGGATGAAGGCAGATGACTTACAGGATTGGTCGCCTTTTATTCATATCGGACATGACCTGCTTGATTCCGAGAACAGGGCCAGGTTATGGCTGGGGCAGAAGACAGACAGTGTTTCCGTGGCGCCGATCATAAGTTCAGAAAGCAGAAGGACAGCGGATTCTTTCGAGATAAGGCCGGGAAACTCCGCGCCCAATTCCATTGATCCGGGTGTGTGGTATCACATTGCGTTTACGGTGGATGGTTCCAGACAGGGAAGCCGTAAGGGCAGCGTGCTGGGAACGCTGTATGTAGCAGGCAGATATATCTGTGAAGGTGATATCGTTCCCGATATGATGAATACGGACAATTTTGAGGTGTATCTTGGGATCAACTGTTGGGATGCATTGTATCCGGTGGCATTCGATGATGTTAAGATCTGGGATCAGGTATTGGACGGCAGTCAGATACAGGAACTGTATAATGCGTATGAGTAACCGCATATAAATTTAAGAGACGCCTGGCTGCTCCAGAAGGTAAGGTGACATTGAGACACCTGCAGAAAGCGGCGTAACAGTGTCAAACTGCTTTGTATTTTAAATTGAATGGAAACAAATTAAGGAGCATTTCAACTCGTGCTGGGTGAATGCTCCTTTTTTGTGCAGATTTCTCAGAAGAAAGAAGGGAAGTTGCATAGCGGTCTTTCCCGCTTATTAGAATAAGGCCATGGACAGAAGGATCATTTGAAGCAGAAAGAATGGACGCAAAGAAGCGTGATTTAGGTGGAAATCATTTGAACTAAGGAGTATGAAAGGGTATACTTTATATAGAGTAAGCAGCATGACAGATTGTTGTTTCCGGTTCCTGCCAAAGCCATATATAGCATTGTTTACAGGAGCGAAAGCGCCAATTGCCAGTGGTGTTATGTTGTCTGCAGCCGGTATGGCATGCCGGGCATGCGGCATATACACGGGCGTAATGGCGGGAATACGGTGGAAGTACAGGAGGATTTCAAGCGTATGAGAGAAGCAGTTTATTTGTGGGAAAAGGGAGAGTATCCATATCCGTTTGCAGGAAAGTTCCGGCCGAATATCAGAGCTTATCTGCATGAGGATGGAGCAGAGAGACCGGCCATGCTGGTGGTTCCCGGCGGCGGTTACATGCTGGTAAGCCCAACGGAGGGTGAGATCGTGGCGAAACGTTTCTATGAGGCCGGGTATCAGGCTTTTGTTTTGACATATACTACGAATATGTTCCGGAACGCGCCGGTGCGCAGACAGGCGCTGGAGGATATCTCCAGAGCGGTACGTTGTATTCGCAGCCATGCGCAGGAATGGCATGTGGTAAGTGACAGGATTGCCTGCTGTGGTTTTTCGGCAGGCGGTCATCTGGTGGCAAGTCTGGCAGTGCATTATAAGGAGCAGAAGGCCAAGACAGGGCCGTATGCCGGAATTTCCAACCGGCCGGATGCGGTGGTGCTGTGCTATCCGGTGATTACCAGCGGTGAGAAAGCGCATCGTGACAGCTTCCACCTTCTGTTGGGAGAGGATGCCGGAGAGGAGGAACTTGCCTGGGCGAGTCTGGAGAATCATGTTACGGCGGATACGCCGCCGGCGTTCCTGTGGCATACGATCACGGATGATCTGGTTCCGGTGGAGAACAGCATTTATTTTGCGCAGGCGTGTCGCCTGGCAGAGGTTCCCTGTGAGCTGCATTTGTTTATGGAAGGGCCGCATGGCATGAGCCTGGCGACGTCGCAGTGGGCAGAGGGTGATTTCGGAGCGGACAGTATCTATACGATGGAACAGCAGTGGCGGACATTACAGGTATTTGCCGGGCAGCAGCCGGAGCGCATACCGGAAGAGTTTAAGACAGCGGCGAAGGCAGAGAGCCTTCCCGAATTTGCCGCGGCGTGGAATAAGGCTGTGGGTGAAGAGGAGGTTCAGAACGGCCGGAAGGCTGATGCATCGGCGGCACAGTGGCCGGCGCTTGCGCTTGCATGGCTGGAGCGGATCTTTGCATCTTAGTTTAAATAACTCATGCGGATATCAGGAGGAAATCAATGTCATTTATCAGTGTGTTTGATGTGATCGGTCCGAATATGGTGGGGCCGTCCAGTTCCCATACGGCGGGCGCATGTGCCATCGCGCATCTGGCCCAGAAAATGTTAAACGGAACCTTGAAAGAAGTGGAATTTATCCTGTACGGCTCCTTTGCCAAAACTTATGGCGGGCATGGCACGGACCGGGCGCTTCTGGGCGGGATCATGGGGTTTGACACGGACGATGTGCGGATCCGGGACTCCTTTGAGATTGCCAGGGAGCGGGGGATTGCGTACCGTTTTCTCACAGACGAAAAAGAAACGGATGTGCATCCCAACACGGTGGATATCAGGATGTGCAATGACAGCGGTACGCAGATGAGCGTGCGCGGGGAGTCTCTGGGCGGCGGCAAGGTAAGGATCGTGCGGATCAATCAGGTGAAGGTGGAGTTTACCGGGGAATACAACGCCGTCATTATCATACAGAAGGACAGGCCCGGGGTGGCGGCCCATATCACAAGGGCGCTAAGCGACCGGGGTGTCAATATAGCCTTTATGCGTCTGTTTCGGGAGTCCAAGGGGGAGAAGGCATATACCATCGTGGAGTCCGACGACAGGCTGCCGGAAGATATTATCGGACAGCTGTTGGAGAATCCCAATATACGGGAAGTGATGCTGGTACAGAAAAGCTCTCAATAAGCTGACATTGGTCGTGAATCATAACGAAACAGGAGGATGACTGGGCATGGTAGATTTTAAAAATGCGGAAGAATTATTGTCGATCTGCAGCCAGAGCGGTCAGAAGATATCGGCTGTGATGAAACAGCGGGAATGTGATCTGGGTGAGATCACTATGGAACAGGCATGCGGAAGGATGCAGACAGCCCTTGCCATTATGCGGGAGGCTGCCATGACACCATTGGAGAAATCCGTGAAGTCCGTAGGCGGTCTGATCGGCGGGGAGGCCGGGAAGCTGGAACAGCACCGGAGCAGGGGGGAGAGTATCTGCGGCGCGGTGCTGGGGCGCGGGATCGCCTACGCCATGGCAGTGCTGGAAGTGAACGCTTCCATGGGCGTGATCGTGGCGGCGCCCACGGCGGGTTCTGCCGGCATCGTGCCGGGGCTTTTGCTGGCGCTGCAGGAGGAATATCGTTTTACCGAGGAACAGCTGGTGGATGCATTATTTCATGCCGGAGCAATCGGTTATCTTGCCATGCGCAATGCCACCGTGGCGGGCGCGGTTGGCGGCTGTCAGGCGGAAGTAGGGGTTGCTGCCGCTATGGCTGCCGGGGCTGCGGTGGAGTTGATGGGCGGAGAACCCGGACAGAGCCTGGATGCTGCAGCTACGGTGCTGATGAACATGTTAGGCCTGGTGTGCGATCCGGTCGGCGGCCTGGTGGAGTATCCCTGTCAGAACCGGAATGCGGCGGGGGTAGCCAATGCATTGATTGCTGCAGAGCTGGCGCTTTCCGGTGTCCGGCAGCTGATCCCTTTTGACGAGATGTTAGACACTATGTATCAGGTTGGCAAAAGGATCCCGTATGAACTGCGGGAAACTGCATTGGGCGGGTGCGCTGCCTCGCCGTCGGGGTGCCGGTTTTGTCATTGAACTCGAAGCGTTGTGTATTGGAAGGCAAATCGGCTTGCCGCGCCAACGAAATAATGTTACAATAGAGACAATAGATTACAGACTTCGTGGGAATGCTATAACTTTTTACAATAAGCCGTAAGGCAGGCAAAGGGGGAAGATACAATGGATAAGAAGAATCAGAAACAAATGACAGCGGGCAGGGAAGACATTCCTGAGAAGGAAGAGACAGCGACGATGCCGGAGGCAGCCGTACAGGCGGACAAAGCCGCGCAGGAAGCAAAGACCGTGCAGCAGGAAGAACCGAAGCAGGAACCGGCGCCTGAGATTATTTTCCAGTATCGGGAGTATGAGGCCAGCATGGATGCAGTGACCGAGCGGGTCAAATCACATTATTATGCCAAAGGTCATGCACACGGTTCCATTGAGAGCATCCAGATTTATGTGAAGCCGGAAGATTTTACCGCTTATTATGTGATCAATGACGGCGTTGTCGGTAAAGTGAACCTGTTCTGACAGGAGGAATACAGGAATGAAACTGTAGTGGTCAGGCTTTTTCAGTCATTTGCAGCTATAAAAGTTTGACCACTATAGTCATGTACAGGCTTTCTGTGGTTTTCCTGAGACGCAGGTTTTAACGGCCGGATCCGTAAAGGGATAATATTTGGAGAAAGGCATACACAACAGTCGCAGATAAGGTGCGGGGACCTGCCAGGCAGCAGGCCACTGCACCTTATCTGCGTTATAAGGGGAAATCGGCGCTTCAGATGATGCCGGGATGGGGCCGCGGGTAAAAGATTCCGGTTTCTGAAGAAATTTTGTATGCCGGGGCGTTCTTGATAGTAAACCTCCATTATGCTCAGCCTGCAGCACGATCATTCAGCGTTTCTGTTAAGGTTATCTTAAGGTAGAAATAAGGAAATGTATGTTGACAAATAATATTATACGACGTATAGTATTAGAAGAAACAATATTATACAAGATATAATATTATAGATTTTAATAATATTATAGGTTGCCTTATAGAGCGCGAAAGAAAGGGGAAGGATTGGCGAAAGAACAGGGCGTCAGGGAATTATAATCTGAACAGGAATGGATGATCGATATGAGGTATGTAAAAAGCAGGAAAGGAGTTTATCGCATGGTATTTAACACGGGCGCGGCATTGCTGGATGCGATCGTGCTTGCTGTGGTATCCAGTGAGTTGAAAGGGACATACGGGTACAAGATTACGCAGGAAGTACGGGAGGTCATTGAGATTTCAGAGTCCACTTTATATCCGGTACTCAGGAGACTGCAGAAGGATGAATGTCTGGAAGTGTACGATATGGAGTGTGCGGGCAGAAACAGGCGGTATTATCAGGTGACAGAGAAGGGAAGGGCACAGCTCAACCTGTATATCAGTGAATGGCACCGGTATTCAGCCAGACTAAACATTATCTTTGAGGGAGGTTTGAAGGAAGTATGAATAGAGCAGAATTTATGAGACGTCTGGCAGAGCTTCTTGGGGATGTAGCGTCGACGGAGCGGGAGGAAGCTATCCAATACTACAATGATTATTTTGACGATGCGGGGACAGAGAATGAGAGCGGCGTGATCGCATCGCTGGGCACTCCGGAAGAACTGGCACGTACTATCAAGGCAGGGTTAAATGACGGCGGTAGCGGCGGAGAGTTTACGGAGTCTGGGTTCAGCGGTTATGCGCAGATGCCTAAAGACGAGATCATCCGGCCGGAGGATATGAACGACTCGAAGCAGTCTGAAGATACCAGGAGCAGAGGATGGTCTGCCGGTGGTCATGATGATGGTATATCCCGGGAAAAAAGTGACAGTGAGCGGTACAAAGATGAAGGGAACGACGGCTTTGGACGACAGGGAACGCAGACGGGTTCCGGCAGCGGATATTATGACGGCGCTTATTACAGACGCCCTGAAGGGGATGGCGTATACGGCAACCGTAATCCTTATGGACAGTATGATAACGGTTCCAGGAATGCATCTTACGGTCAGGCGAACGAGCAGAATACGTCCTATGGGCAATATGGGTATGGAACAGGAAGTACTTACAGCCAGGCCAAAGCGGGGAAGGAGCCTATGTCAGGCGGTATGATTGCACTGATCATTATTGTGGCAGTATTGACTTCACCGGTATGGTTGGGATTGCTGGGCGGTCTTTTCGGCGTCGCAGTGGGACTGGTGGCAACACTGTTTGCGCTGTTTCTGACATTCCTGATTATCGGTGCGGTATTTGTAGTGGTGGCCATTGCGCTGCTGGTGACGGGGATCGGGTTGATGTTCAGCGCACCGTTTGGCGGTTTGTGCCTGATCGGCACGGCGTTTACACTTTTTGCAGTGGGACTGGTGGCAATCTGGGTGATGGCTGCATTGGCCGGTACGGCAATACCGGCATTGGTCAGGGGGATCGTTTCCCTTTGCCAAAGGATTTTTCGTAGAGGAGGTGCACGGGCATGAAGAGATTTACAAAGGTTTGTATGATCACGGCGCTGGTTACTTTTATCGTGGGCGTCTTGTTGTTTGGTGTTGGAGCGCTGTTTGGCGGTCTGCGACAGCTGGAACATATCAACGTCAGAGCTGTGACGGGGATACCGTTTCGTTTTGTTCGCAATAACGGGATATTTTCCTTCGGTTTCTTCGATAGACACTGGGACGATGAATGGGAAGAGTACTGGGATTGGGAGTCGCAGGAATGGGAAGACGTAAAGGCGCTGGAAGCATTAGAGACTCTGGAGGAGGCTATGGATCCGGAGACCATGGAAGACCTGGAGGAGTTAGAAGATATGGATGATGCTATGGATGGTATGGTGACCGGGCAGGTTACAGGCCTGACAGTCGATACACTGCGGGGACTGGATTTTGAAGTGGGCGCCTGCAGAATGTATATTAAGGACACGGATGATCAGGACGTGAGCATTGCCATCACCGGTGAGTGCGAGGATCATTATCGGTATCGTATCAAGGATGGGGATACCCTGTTGCTCGTCCATAAAGATATGGATCATGGCGGGTTCGGAAAAATCTGGAATTCGAGACATCCGCGGGGCGATACCAGAGTCTATCTGTATTTGCCTGAAGACGCCGTGCTGGATGATATCAGCATCGATTTCGGGGCGGGCAAGCTGGATGCCGGATATTTGAAGGCGAAGGAAATCGAGATCAGTGCGGGTGCAGGGGAGTGCTCTTTCGATGGGCTGGAAGCATCGGAATCCATCGAACTGTCCATGGGCGCCGGGAAGATTACCACAGGCACGCTGTTTACGAAGGAAGCGAAGCTGGATATCGCCGCCGGTGAGCTGCATGTCAGTGACGCGAAGGTGACTGCGCACACGGAGGCTGCCGTGAGCATGGGCAATGCGGACCTTAAGGGAGCCTTTGCCGGAGAAGTGACTGTAGACTGCAGTATGGGCAACCTGAATTTTACTTTGGAAGGCGCAGAAGAGGATTACAACTATGAGGTTGACTGCGGTATGGGCAATGTGAGGATAGGCGGCAAACACTACAACAGTCTTGGCAGTGAGCATGAGATCGATCATGGCAGCAGCTCTACGGTGGACATCACCTGCGCAATGGGAACGGTGAATGTGGACTTTACGGAGTAGTAAAGTTTTGAAGCAAAAGCAGAAATTTGCAGAATGGAGGATTACTATGGGTGACGGATATAAGAAGTTGACACGTTCGAGGACGAATCGGACCATATGCGGTGTGTGCGGGGGAATCGGGGATTATCTGAATGTAGATCCGACGCTGGTGCGGTTGATCTGGCTGTTGTGCTCGCTGGGAAGCTGCGGAACGGGATTGATCATTTATATTGTGGCATCGCTGATCATTCCGGAAGATAATGATGTCGTGCTGTAAGATTTAAAGAAACGGGAAGCCCTTGTCAGACGCGGGAAGAACACTTGCGCTGACAGGGGCTTTTTGTCTGTGGAGCTGTCTGTGGTGTGGAGATCAGCATCAGCGTGATTCCAAAAGCTTCTTATTTGTACCGATGGTAAAGAACAGATCGGATCTCTTCAATGCCGGGCGAAGCGCCATATAGACTGCTGTGGACACGATCGTGGAAGTTACAGCATTGATGGAGGTGGAAGCAATATTCCATGCCAGTGTCACATCAGCGGCTGGTTTTCCCAGAATCAGGCGTTTATAGAAATATCCCACCAGCGGATCAAAGACGACATTGAACAAAAGGCCGCCGACCGCCGCGGCGATGGTCCATTTCAATACTTTAGAGGTGTCCTTTTCGGTGCTGATATGGCCCAGCCGGTGAGCAATCAGGCCGGTGATCAGGCCGATGCACAGCTTGAGGATGAAGGTCTTTGGGGCGTAGACGATATAGTAGGGATCCAGCAGATCACCTATGGTCATGCCGACAGCGCCGCCCAGGCCGCCGTACAGCCCTCCTAACAGCAGTGCGCCAAGAACACAGACAGCATTGCCAAGATGAATGGACGTGGCATCACCGCCGGGCAGAGTGATCTTGATCTGCAGGAAGGTAAATACTACATAGGAGAGTGCGGCAAAGACACCGGTCATGACAAGTTTCAGTAATTTTTCATTTTTCATAGTGATCCCTCGTTTCTTCTGGTTTTGTTTTTGCTTTTATCAGCAGCTGCTATCGGTTTTTCTTTATGATATGCAGTATAGTATGAATTATAAGCGAAAATGGTATGATGAAAAGTGCCAATTTAAGATTTTATGACCATACCAGAAGGGGCAAGAATAGTGAACTGTAACCCTCAGTGGGTGCGGCCTGCAGCCGATTATACAGACATATAGCTGGTATCTGTCCGGCAGAATCCGGCAATACTACACTATATACTGTCAATACCCGGTAGCAGAAAACGGCTCTGACAAAGAGCGTGCACAAAGAAAAAATGAGGCAGACACATGGGACAGCAGCGTAGATCACGCGGAAAATATGACTTGTACGGTCAAAAGAACCGGACAGCAGGACTCTTAACGGCAGACTTCTTTTTCTATGTATGGCTGTTCTTTCTGCTGGCGGTGTCCGGCTGGCTGTGGGAGGGATTTCTGTATTTTTTCAAAGATGACATGTATGTCAACCGGGGCTTTCTGTCAGGGCCGTGGCTTCCGATCTATGGGATAGGCGGCGTTATGCTGGAAGTGCTGTTTCACAGATGGCGGGACAGACCGGCGCTGACGTTTGTATCATCCATGGCGGTATGTACGATGCTGGAATATGCGGCCGGCTGGTATCTGGAATTGACCTGGGGAGTTAAATGGTGGGATTACAGCGCCATGCCCTGGAACCTGCAGGGCAGGATCTGCCTGTACAGCGCGCTCTTTTTCGGCGTCGGGGGACTTTTGCTGATTTGGCTGGTCAGTCCGCTTTTCTATTCGCTCTATTGCAGGATTCCGCTGAGAATCCAAGTGGGAGCAGGGCTTTTTCTGCTGTTGCTTTTTACCGCGGATGCGGCGTACAGCGCTATGCAGCCGCATACGGGGACCGGAGTCACGTATCGGTGACAGGCGGCGCTGTCTGCCAATGCGGCAGAATTATGTACTGACAACCTGCAGTCCGGCCATCTGCCGCCACTTGCCGCGCAGATATCTGATCATGAAGCAGATGATCCTGCAGAGCCAGTCCAGAATCATGGCAATCCATACACCGATGGCGCCGCAGCCCATCTGTACGCCGATCAGGTAGCTGAAGCCGATGCGGAAGATGAACATGGAAGCGATGGACACGATCATAGTGTAACGCACATCGTTGCAGGCCCTGAGCATATTGGGCAGGGTGAAAGACAGGGGCCACAGGAAGCAGGCGCAGCCATTGTGGATAAAGACCAGTATACGGGCCAGCCGCGTAGTCTCTGCACTGAGTCCATATAATCCCAGGATCGGGTTCAGGATCAGGAAGAGAACGATATTCAGCGCTATGGTAGGCAGGTATGCCATGACGATCAGTTTTCTGGTATAGAAGCGCACCTGCTTTTCGTCGCCGGCGCCCACGCATTGGCCGATAACAGTGATCATGGCAAGATTGACGGCCTGTCCCACGAGGATGCCCACGCTGTCAAGATTGTTGGCGACGCCGTTGGCAGCGATCTGGACGGTGCCGAAGCCGGAGATGATGCTCACTACGAGCACGCGGCCCAACTGGAAGATGCCGTTTTCCACACCGCTGGGAATGCCGATGTAGAGAATCTTCTTTATCATCCTGGGATCCAGGTGAAAAGGTTCTTTCACGAAGCAGATATCCAGCGCCGGGTTGCGCAGCAGGATATAAAGGATGACGCTGCCCACGGCTCTGGAGATCAGGGAAGGGATTGCGACACCGGCAGCGCCCATGTGGAGGCCGAAAATACATATGGCATTTCCGGCTACATTGATCAGGTTGATCAGGATAGAAACTTTCAGCGTGATCTGGGAATTGCCCATGGAGCGGAACAGCGCCGCACAGGCATTGTATACCGCCAGGAACGGGAAGGAGAAAGCGGAGATCGTCAGGTAGATCAGTGCGTTCTCCATAACGTCCGCCTCAATGCTGCCGAAGAACAGATGCAGCATTGGCCCTCTGAGCAGAACCACGATCAGGCCGATCAGTAAGCCTGCAAAGATCACGGAATACAACAGCTGTTTGGCGGATTTCCGGGCATCCTCCTTGTGCCTGGCGCCCAGACACTGGGAAGTTACCACGGCGCCGCCTGTAGCCAGTGCCGCCATGATATTGAACATCAGGATATTGATCATATCCACCAGGGAGACACCGGACACGGCAGCCTCCCCTACAGAAGAGATCATCATAGTGTCGGCCATGCCCACCGTGATGGCTAACGCCTGCTCGAAGATCAGCGGTATGATCAGTTTTCTTAAGTCTTTACCGGAAAATAGCGGTTCCATTTTTAGCGGTTCCATTTTTACCTCCATGCCGAAGCAGTTCTTTTGCGAAGGCCGCGAGCAGAATTTCAGATT
>CANPTH010000066.1 GCA_947576945.1 uncultured Lachnospiraceae bacterium | reverse complement strand
GTAATTTGCAAGGCATTATTCATGAAATAATCATAATGCTTCATTAAATAAATCTCAAAATCCGTTTTCTGGCTCTTTTCGTACAGGAATTTTTTTACCTTCTTTAATTCCCGGTTATGCTTCTCATATTCACTTTCAATCCGATAAACAGGCTGGCTTAGCAGTTCCTCATATCCTGACAGATCGGCCGCATTATGCAGCCTCGCCAGCGTACACACTGCCTGCCTGCACTCCTCGATATCCCTGTAATTACATTCTTTTCCCTCAAAGTATGATTTTACGATATAGGGGGTTCCGTCCAAATCCGAGACGATCAGTTCTTCCTCCTTCGTCCGCAGAACAGACTCCGCCTGCACCATACCGCTTTCGTTGATATGTTTTAACAAAAGATCCTGAAACTTTACCTTATCAACCGGCCCGCCATATTCTTTTAAGATCAGCAGTCCTTTATTTGATTCGCACAGAATCGCACCCCGTCCCTTCCAGGTACGGCTTACCTCTATATCATAATGGTCCAATAAACTGACAGCTCTGTCATTCACACGAATACCCCCCGCTTTCTCGTCTATCTTATCATATGAAAGCGGAATCGAAAGTATGAAAAAGAGATGAAGATTTTCCCAACTGTGCGGTTGCAATCCAATAATCTGTCTGTATGCCATTTATGGCAATGCAGACAGGCAATTGGATTAGCAACCCACTTCCAAATGAGTAAAACGCGGATGCGTAAGCAGACGCAGGAGTGCTTAAGCACGGGTTTTACGAATGCGGAAGTCAGGTTGGATGCTCTTTGGAGCATTCAACCGCACAGGTGGAGATTTTCTAAGGCGTCAGAGAACGCTCCCGCTGCCCGCACACGCGCAGCAGTTCTTCTTTGGTGTTGCGTGCCGGATCTTCCAATACGATCTCCAGAAGTTCATTCAGAACCACCCCGATTTCCCGGCCCGGCTGCATTCCAAGCGCGATCAGGTCGCTTCCCGTAACGGCCAGGTCTTTCAGGCTTACACATTCCTGCTTTCTGCAGATCTCCTCATAGAGTTCATATATGTATGCCAGCCTGGCAAGCTTCTCCTCCCGCTGATAATCGCTCTGTGCCAGAATATCCGCGCGTTTCACGGCAAAAAGCATCCTGAAGATATCCTCCCCGATCCGGTTCACCGCCCGCCTTACTCCGGCAGGCGCAGCTCCCACTTCCTGGTCGTGGCAGCGTACGATCTTCGTCACTTTCTGTATTGTATCATTGTCAAATTTCAGGCGGCGCAGAATCTGCATCGTCATCTTTTCCCCAACGGCCGCATGTCCCTTATTATGTGTGATTCCCTTCTCATCTACCATCAGCGTCTGAGGCTTTCCGATATCATGAAACAACATCCCCAGCCGCAGCACCTTATCCGGCTCCACCTCCAGCATGGCATGCAGGATATGTTCCCCCACGTTATAACAGTGATGCGGGTTATTTTGCACAGTTTCCATACACAGATCGAACTCCGGAAGGATCTGTCCCGTAATCCCCGTCTCATAGGCGGTGCGCATATAATCCGGATGATCGGAGACCACAAGCTTCACTAACTCAGCCTGAATGCGCTCCGCACTGATCTTTCCAAGACCTGGCGCAAGCTTCCTGACAGCATTCTTTGTATCCTCTGCGATCTCATATCCCAGCTGCGCCGAAAAACGCACCGCACGCAGCATACGAAGCGCATCTTCCGTAAAGCGCTCCTCGGCATTGCCCACGCAGCGGATCATACCCGCCTGAATATCCTGCATACCGTCAAACAGATCCACCAATCCGGTTTCCTCATTGTATGCCATGGCATTGATGGTAAAATCCCGCCGCCTTAAGTCTTCCGCCAGGCTCCCGGTAAAAGTTACCTCCCTTGGATGCCTCCCGTCATCATACACGCCGTCAATGCGGTACGTGGTCACTTCAAAAGCCTCGTGATCCATCATCACCGTCACCGTACCGTGTTTGATTCCGGTATCGATGGTCCTTGTGAAAAGCCTCTTCACATCTTCCGGCTTCGCAGATGTGGTAATATCCCAGTCGTTCGGCGTCCGGCCCAATACGGAATCACGGACACAGCCGCCCACAGCATATGCTTCATATCCCGCCGCAGTCAACGTTTCAATGATCCTATGCACTTTATCAGGCAGCTGTATTCTCATCATATTCCCCCATTCTTACCCTGTTCTCTCCCTCTGACCGTCAGTCATCTGCCCTGCTAATACGCAGGGCCGGGCAAACTCAGCCAATCCCCGGCCCTTTGAAAATATCATTGACATTTTCAAGATGAAGATCCGGCTCTTCCTCCTCTTTAGCCAGAGAATTAACCAGTTTCTCTATCTCTTTTCCGGACATTGCACCACGGCTTCTCTCGATAAATTCTTCCTTCTCATCATCCGTCATATCCACAAACCGATCCATCGCCGCACGGTTTGTCGTGATCGCAAATCCCAGATCCAATGGTAGATTATTATAATCCATTTTATTTTCATCCTCCTGTCACATAAACAAACTGACAAATTTATCTTTGTCCAAAAGACTGTGACAAACGGCAGGCTTATCTGCCATTTGCCGCAGTTCATGATTATCATGTGACATAAAAATGAAAATTATACGATAAAATTCTGACAAGCCACGCTCTTTACCGCTTCTCCGGAAGCCAGACTCTCATCTGGTTTAAGCCGCGGTTCCCCCATGCATAATAAGGAATCAGCGTAATCTGACAATCCTCCTCTATCGGAGCCTCATAGCTGTAAAGACTATCGCTTACAGTCTCCCTATATCCATCCGCATACAATTCCTGTATCCCGTACAGTTTATCCGGCAGATACTCACTAACTGTGACTGCACCGCCCTTTTTCAAAGAGAGGGACAGCACATCTCCATCATTGTCAATACCTTCCGCACAGTAAATCAACGGCCCTCTCTGAATAGCTGCTTTGCCGGTATTGGCAGATACCTTATTGCAAGTATATACCTTTCTGGCAGATATATCCAGCTCCACCGTCAATACGTCATCTGCTTTGAAATCTCTGTGCAGAAATGCGTAGCCGCTCTTCTCCATCACATACCCGTTCCCCCTGTTATCACCGGCACAAACTTCCTCACATTGCAATGGCTTGCCGTTCAGACAGATTACTGTGTCAGCGCTCCATGCAGGAATACGGATCGCCAGGGGCACGGACATTGACTCCCCTTCCGGCTCAAACCGGTAAGTGATCTTATTATCGTACGGATAGTCTGTCTCCAGTCTGATCCTGCCGCCGAAGCTGTCACCAAGATTCAGCGTCCCGCCGACAAATAAGTTGCAGTACAGCCTGTCAGGCAGAATATGCCATGCATACTCTGACAGGGAAGCCAACAGCCTTGCCACATTCGGCGGGCAGCATGCACAGGCAAACCATTTCGGCCGCACAGGCAGCGCATGCCTGTGAGTCTGCGCTTCCCCGGAAATTCCCGGCAGCGCTTCCAGCGGGTTCACATAGAAAAACCTGGTTCCATCCAACTGCATTCCCGCCAGAACACAGTTGTACAGGGCACGCTCCATCTCATCCGCATATTTGCGGTTTCTTTCCAGATAAAGCATTTTATTGGCAAAAAAGATCAGACCGATGGCAGCACAAGTCTCCGCATACGCCGTATCGTCAGGAAGGTGATAATCCTTCGTGAAAGCTTCCCCCTCATACGCGGAACCGATGGCGCCCGTTACATACATCCGTCTTCCTGTGATATTATCCCAGAGAGTTTTACACGCCTCTGCCAATGCATCGTCTCCCGTCTCCATGGCTGCATCCGCCATACCGGTATAGAGATAGACCGCCCTCACCGCATGTCCCACTGCTTTCTTCTGCATTCTGACCGGTTCCGCGCACTGGTTATACTCCGTATCAACGGTTCTGTTCCCCCAGACCGTCCAATTGTTCCGGCTCTTCTCCTTCTCATAATAAGCGCTGTCTGCGCCTCTCACATTGATGAAATGAAGCGCCAGCTCCTTATACTTCTCTTCCTTTGTACAGCGGAACAGACGCATCAACGCCAGCTCAATCTCCGGATGCCCGGGATAGCCCTCTGCGCCTTCTTCGATAAAATGCTTATAAATATGATCCGCCATGCCGCACATGATCTCCAGAAGCCTGTTCTTACCGGTACATTCTGCATAAGCTACCGCAGCCTCGATCATATGCCCTGCGCAGTAAAGCTCATGAGCCTCATGGAGATTCGTCCATCTCTTATCCGGCTCTTTTACCGTAAAATAGGTATTTAAATATCCGTCCTCATGCTGCGCACTGCCGATCAGCTCAATGATCTCATCACAGCGCTTCTCCAATTCCGGATCAGGATTCTGTGCAAGGCAGTAGGCCGCGCCTTCCAGCCACTTCGCCACATCGCTGTCCTGAAAAACCATGCCATAAAATTCTCCGTCACACCTGCCTGTACGCAGCTTCTCCGCCGCCATGCGGAAATTTTCGATGCAATGGCTTTTCTCCGCTCCCTCGATCCTGTCATTCAGCGCATTCTCCTGATAAGGAAGCACTACATCCTTAACCAGCTCTCTGTACCTGCCGAAAAACCCGTCCGTCACTTCAAATCTTTTCACTAACTTTAAATCTCCCATTTTTCCCTCCATGCCGAAGCAGTTTTTTTGCGGAGGCTGCGAGCAGAATTTAAGAGTTTTCCGAAGGAATACTCCGATTCTGCTCTGCGATCAACAGAATTTGTGACGCTTCGGCACAAATTCTAACTGAACTTGTTCAGTTTGTTGAACTAAATTGCTCATCAGAGAATTTATTCAACCTTTTCCTCCATTATACCTGTTCTGTTTATTGAACTGATTATGCTACACTCCCTTCACCTCTCAATCCGGCACGGCCCTCTGCTCCAAACAGCCGTCCAAATAAAGAAATGAATAGATTATATGTATTATAATCCTATTATTATGGATATAAAATAGAATTTTTTCTTCATTTTTTGTATTATATTCCGAATCAGGATTGTATCAACACACTAAATTCCCGGCACATATGCCTTCCTGAAATCCCGCGCCGTACAGCCCTTCTCCCGGCGGAATATTTTACTGAAATAAAACACATCCGAAAACCCTGTTATCTGTGCAATCTCTGTAACCGAAAGATCCGTCTCCACGAGCAGCCGCTCCGCCTTGTTCAGGCGCAGGAAATATTGATATTCTTTAATAGTCCTTCCTGTAGTTTTCTTAAACAGCGTTCCGGCATACTTATAAGACAGACCACAGATCTGCTCAATCTCTTCAGCACTAAATCCTTCTATATAATGCTGTTTAATATATTCCTGTATTTGTTTTACATAACCGTTCTCCGGCGTGTCCTCCTGCACGGTTCCGGCACAGGACAGAAAAATCTGCCACAGATTCACGGAAGCCTGCGGAATATTTCCACACATATGTGCATCCAGCAGCCTTTCAAAATCGTTGCGGACACGATTTGTCCCCGAACAATCCATTATCTTTGGCAGCGTGATATATCTTTCATTCGCATCCCGGTCCAAACACACTTTCCTGTCATAATAAGCTCCTCCTGGCAGTTCCAGTTCCGTCATCCGATTTTGCGGCTCTGCACAATAGAAATGTGCATAATACCAGGCGGATCCCTGTTCAAAAGGTTTCTCACCCCAGCAATGCACCCCGCTCTTCAGGAAAAAGAGATGCTGCGGCATGAGCCGATAGGATATACCATCCTCAATGATCTCCATGGAACCCTGCAGCAGGTAAATCGCCACATGAAACGGGACTGTCCTGTCCGCGTGAATCATCGTTCCAAGATTAATACTGTACGCTGCCTCACATACAAAGGGCATCGTGTTACATGGAATTCTGAGCAGATGTCTTTCCATCGCCTTATCCTCTCTGTTTGACTTGATCCAAACCCGTCTGGTATGATGGAAGTACCGTAAGGAGGTACATATTAACATGAAAAAGAAACTTAAAAACCGGCTGCTGCCGCTTCAGCTTCTCTGTATTGTTATCCTGCTGACCGCAGGCACTATGCTGTTTCGCGACCTGAACCGTTACCACCGGGAACGGACTGCCAACCAGAACCTGTCCAGCCAGATCAAACAGGCGCGGGAAGCTGCAGACATCGACCAGAATTCTCCTTCCGCGCTGTTCTCCCAGTACGCCGGACTCAAGCGGCAGAATGAAGACTTCACCGGCTGGCTCTTCATCGAAAATACCGCCATAGACTATCCCGTCATGTACACCCCTGATGACCCTGAACACTATCTGCACAGAGCCTTCGACGGCTCTTATGCCCAGAGCGGCGCCCTTTTCATCGATGCCTCCTGCCAGCCGGGTTCAGATCATATCCTGATCCACGGCCACCACATGAAAGACGGAAGTATGTTCGGCACGCTGCCGCAATATCAGGACCAGGAATTTGCCGGCGAACACTCTGTCATCCGCTTTGATACACCCGATGAAGAAGGATATTACGAACTTCTCGCTGCTTTCTATACGGAGATAGATCCTGCACCGGCGGACGACACTTTTCAATATTATAAGTATACTGACCTGTCCGACCCGAAGGATTTCGCAGCCTACATCCAACAGATCAGGAAGCTTTCCCTCTATGATACCGATATCCAGGCCGTCGAGGGAGACAGGCTCCTGACACTCTCTACCTGCAGCTATCATACCGATGAGGGGCGGTTCGTAGTCGTTGCCGTCAGAAAGCAGCCTTAAGGACTGCCTTTAAGTCTCTTGTTCACCTCATCGGAGATCTCTTCCATCCGGCCCTCCAGATACGGCCCCGGACACTCCGTTTCATTGGAAAACATCTTATGGATCGTGAGGTTTCCGTCCGCATCACCGGTAAACCGCAACTGGTCAATGCCATTACGGCTACAGATATCCACCACCAGATCAAGAAGCGCCTCATATGCCTCCTCACTCACATGCCAGTCTCCGCCCAGCTCATCATTGGCAACCTCGATGGTCACTGCCTGATCATCATTTTCCCTGCTGCTGGAAGTCCAGGCACGATTTTCCTCCTCCACATACAGCGCCACTCTGCCCTTCGTATCAATGGCATAATTGGAGGATGCCCGCCTGTCCCTTCTGGAAAAAGTCTCCCCCAGATCCTCCAGGGCAAGATTGCCCGCCATATGATGAATGGTAATCTTCCTGATCTCACTTTCCCTTGGAAAATCTGCATTGGGAGAGAGATAAATATAATCGATCAGGCTGCTGTTATTACCGATTACTTCTGTCTTCTCTTCTTCCGTCAGCTTTCGCCCTATCGTATCGGGCAGCGCCGCGGAAAATTTAATACATAAGATCAAGACACCTGCTGCCGCCACGCAAAATCCCAGCAGGAGAAACCATATACTGCGAAATTCTCTGCCTCTGCTTTCCGTCTTCATTGCCGTTTCTCCTAATCCAATCCTGTTCCGACTTATTCCGATCCCACTCTCTCAATGCCATCCTGTCCAGGACAAAAAGCATTTTCTGTCTCATGGACAGGTTACCAGTCTACCTATAAAGATGTACCGCATAGAAACATAGATGAAAGGCAAAAAGGGCTGCAAAGACCCCAAAGCAAATTTTCAACGCCCCGCTCTTAAGCCTTTTTCCTCTCTCACAAGGATTGCCAGATGCCAGCATTGCCAGTGTAGTGATCCCCACGTAGAAAAACCCGGTATCCATCATATTATGAATACAAAATGCCGTAAATCCGGCCTTTCTCCAAGGCTCCGCCTTCTTCCTGAAAAATCCGGCCGCCACCAGGATCAGCATCCCCATTGCGATCCATCCAAATTCAACTCCCACATGGATCAGCACATTGTGGATATGCCAGGTATTGAAATAGATATCTCCGTCCTGCAGATTCAAAATCCTCCACTGATAAGGCCCGACACCCAGAAGCGGATTGACTGTCAGATATCCGATTCCGTTACGCATCATCTGAAGTCTTTCCGAAAAGGTCGCCACGCTGCTGGGACGAACCACGACTGCTGCCCCCGCCACCAGAATACCGACGGCCGAAATACCTGCCGCCATCTTCGGATATACCTGCAAAAACAGATCATATTTTTTCCATAATATAACTACGGCAGCCGCATACATAAACAACAGCAGGCAGATCTGCGGCACACTCGTGCGGGACGCCGCAAGATAGAACAGTATGCCTGTCCCCACTCCCAGGCTGGCTCTGGCCAGGATGCGGCAGGCAAACCGGGTTGTTTCCCGAACAGAAAGCTCTGCTTTCTTTCCGGTACACTTCATGATCAAAACAGCGCTCATTCCGGCAGCCATGGCGACAAAACTGCCCATCGACAGGGTCAGCGCCAGGCCTATCAGCAGGACAGGCTCTGCATACGGCAAAACAGAATGCCAGCCAGCCCCCTGCTCTTCCTGTTTGTGTTGTTCCTCCAGGCAGTTCATCAACAGAAACCAGCCCACAACAAGAAAGATCCCCAGCGCATTCGGATTCCCCAGGAAACCGCCCAGCCTCGCCGCACTGCCCTGGGTCACGGCGCGAAAGACAAAGCCAATGATTCCGGCGGCCGCTGTTATCCCTGCCCAGACGGCACACAGCCGGCGCAGCAGCAACAGCTCCTCTTTCTCCAGACATGACATCAGCAGATACAGGACCGGGAAGATCAGATGCAGTGCCCCGTAACCGTCTGTAATATTCCCGTAAGCGGCATAAGAAGACGCCATGTTCGCCAGGTCATAAACAACAAGCGGGATCAGCACCCGGAGGTCTGTCTGTCCGCATCGTCCGGAGCAGCCTGCTGCGCAGAGAATCAGACCAAGGATACAGACGATCGGCACATCTCCTACCCCAATCCACGTCAGAATAAACAAAGCCATAAAGATACAGATCACCATATAGTGATCGATAAGATTATCAATCCTGTGCACGATTTCTGTCCTGTGATCCATTTTCCTGTACTTCTCCCGCCATCCGTCTCTCTGCTGCGTATATTTACCCGGCCCGTTCCATACATATGCGGCCTGCCCTACAGCGCCATACAATAAATCTCCAGCATATCTTCCTCATACAGCTTCTTCGCCGATCCCTTACAGCCGCTCGCTGCCAGGCTGCACATATGCGCCATCGTGCTCAGCTGCTCCTTTGTAGGCTCAATGCCAAGTTCCCGCATATTGACGGGCATATCGATACTGCGGTAGAAATCCTCCATCGCCTCGATTCCCTTAAGTGCGATCTCTTCCTCGCTGCCTTCCCCAGTAATCTCCATCACATTTCTGGCAAACTTATAGAATCTTGGCGTACAATCCTTTACTACATATCTGGCCCAGCTTCCCCAGACCGCCGCCAGCCCGGCGCCATGCGCCACATCAAACATTCCCCCGATCTCATGCTCCAGCCCGTGCGTCGCAAAGTCACCGCCATCGTTGCCGCATCCCGTCAGGCCGTTGTGAGAAAGGCTGCCGGCCCATAAGATCTCTGCCCTGGCATCATAATCACAGGGTTTCTCCTTCAGGATCAAAGCATTGCGCATTACCGTGCGCATCAGCGCCTCCGCCACCGCGTCGGTCAGCTCCATGTTACCGCCGTTCGTAAAATACCGTTCCATCGTATGCATCAGAATATCGGTACATCCGCAGGCCGTCTGATATGCGGGCAGCGTCATCGTCAATTCCGGATTCATCACCGCAAACACAGGCCGGCAGATATCATGATTATAGCCCCGTTTAACCATACCCTCATCTTTGGTGATCACGCTGCTGTTACTCATCTCACTGCCTGCTGCTGCGATAGTCAGCACCACGCCAATGGGCATACAGGAATCAGCCTGACGGGTGTGCTCATAGAAGTCCCAGACATCTCCCTCATTCGTCATTCCATATCCGATGGCCTTACAGGAATCGATAACACTGCCGCCGCCCACTGCCAGAAGGAAATCCACTTTCTCCCTCCTGCAAAGCTCTATCCCCTTGTAGACAAGAGACAGCCTGGGATTGGGAACCACACCGCCAAGCTCTACATAAGAAATCCCCTCGGCATCCAAAGACGCCCTGATCCGCCCAAGCAGTCCTGAGCGCTCCGCACTTCCACCGCCGTAATGAATAAGCACTTTACTGCACCCGGTTTCCTTTACAAGTAACCCGATCTGCCGTTCCGTGTCTTTCCCGAATACCACTTTAGTCGGCGTATGATAATTAAAATTAAACATGATTAATACCTTCCTTCCCATAAATTCTCAGTAACTGTCACACAAAATACCTGCATCATAATCTGTTATCTGTTGGGGCGTATCACCCGGCAGGGATTCCCATATGCCACCACGTCGGCAGGGATATCTTTCGTCACCACACTCCCCGCTCCGATCACCACATTGTCTCCGATAGTCACCCCCGGCATAATGATCACACCGCCGCCGATCCAGACATTATTGCCGATCACAATAGGAGCTGTCCGGGTCTTACAGAATTCAAAAGAACCGTCCTCCTTCGGTTCACCGAAACGCTCCGTTGCGTTCGTCGGATGAAAAGCCGTATACATCTGCACATTGGGCGCGATCAGTGCATTGTCTCCGATGATGATCTTATTGTCATCCAGAAATGTGCAGTTCATATTAACTTCACAGTTGTTTCCAAAATAAATATTATTGCCATAGTCCACGAAAAAAGGGGCCGTGATCCACAGATTCTTACCCCGTCCGCCCAGCAGCTGCGTCAGGATACGATCCTTCGTCTGCGCATCCCCGGAATCGGTCCGGTTGTAGTCCCGCATAAGATCCTTAGCCTTGTGCCACTGCGTCAATAGCTCCTCATCCCCGCAGTCATAAAGCTCACCTGCCAGCATTTTCTCTCTTTCTGTCATATGA
This sequence comes from uncultured Lachnospiraceae bacterium, assembly GCA_947576945.1. Lineage (GTDB taxonomy): Bacteria > Bacillota > Clostridia > Lachnospirales > Lachnospiraceae > UBA3282. The sequence goes on along the minus strand of CANPTH010000066.1, from coordinate 14,651 downwards.
ATACTCATACCTTTCTCTCAACCTGCTAATTTACCGCTTTCTGTTGAAAGCTCCTTTCCTTTTTCTGTTAATAACAGCATATACAAGTTCCGGCCAGAATGCAATACGCTCTTATGCCTGCACCCGCATTCTCTTTCCAACGGACTTTTCAAAACCATAACCCGTTGTTTTGCAAGGAAAGTTTTCTGTGGTAATATAGAGAAACAAAGGTACCTGCAGTTTTCTGACGAACAATTTAATTCAACAAACTCCTTGATCGCAGAGCAGAATCGGAGTATTCCTTCGGAAAACTCTGCCCGCGTCCTCAGGGTAAAACGATTCGGAATGGGAGAAGAGATGAAAAGAAGCGCAAAGAATTTCCGCACACGGATTCTGAAAGTATTTCTGGTAGGATATTTCCTGATCATTCTTACATTATTCGTTTATTCTTCCTACCTGTCCAAAAGCTACGAAGAAGGTCTTCAAAACAGCGGTAACGCCATGATGAATCTCTATGTCAACGAACTGGATAACCTGTTAAAGATCAGCCGCGACTATCTGAATGAGATCATCACATTGAATACAGAAGCGAAAATCTTACAGTCTATCGCGACAGATGTCGCAAAATACGGAGCAGCCTACGAACTGATCAAATCCATGCGTGCGCAGCTGACTCTTGAAGAAGGCATTTCCGGTTTTATCATCCACTACAATGGCAGGTACTACTATATATTTCAGGACTCTATGTCTTTTGACACAAAAAAGGAGATTAACACCTTTATCTCTGACCGCATAGACAGGGAGGAAATAACCAGGAATTGGATGGTGATCAGGGGAACCGAAAAACCGTTCCTTGCCTTGACTTATGGCAGCAACGAAACATATATCACTATCGTGATCGATTTTGAATCCGTGACTTCAGATGTACTCAATAAATATGCCTCCAATGAAGCGGAGATCGTATTTCAGGATAACGATACGATACTGCAATACTCTCCGATCGCCAGATGGCTGGCAGAAGAGCTTAAGGATGACCCACAGGGTAATACAGGCGGAAACGGTATGCACGATAAATATATGATATTCTCCAACAGCATAGCCGATACGACACTTACCATGAATGTATTGATCCCCAATGACAACATCTTTACCTTACAGACTGCCCAGTATTATGTTGCCGGTATCCTGCTGTTGGTAGTATTATGTGCGGCCGTCAGTGTATTCTATCTTTATGGGGAGTTTATTGCACCTCTGCAGAGTATGACGCAGACCATGCAGGATATTTCCGCCGGACAGATCACCGCGGAGATGTCTGCAGAGTATAATATTGAAGAGTTCAGGCAGACAGCCAGTATCTTTAATGGCATGATGAAACAGATCCGGGAATTAAAGATTCAATCTTATGAGAAAGAAATTCAAGAGCAGAAAGCACGGCTGCAATACTTACAGCTTCAGATCCGTCCACATTTTTTCCTGAATTGCCTGAAAACTTTATATGCTCTGCTGCAGCAAAATAAAAAGCCTGAATTGGAAGATGCTATTATGGACACCTCTAAATTCTTCCGCTATATTTTCCGTGACACATTCACACCGGTAACTGTGCGGGAGGAACTTAATTTCACTCAGGAATATATGAATCTTCAGAAAAACAGTGCAGGTATGCTGATCGATTGCGAAATATCTGCCGAAGACAAAATCCTGGACGCGCAGCTGCTGCCACTGACCATTCAGACTTTTGTGGAGAATTCCATTAAGTATGCCAATCCAGATGGAAAACTACAGATTCGGATCACACTGAAAATTCTATCCGGGGAAGAGGAATCTTACCTGGACCTGACAGTATCGGACAATGGACAAGGATATGCAGATGAATGGTTAAAAAGGATGAACGAGCCGGACTACCATATGGAGGACGGCCGGCATGTGGGGGTTTTGAACCTGAAGCGGCGTCTTTATCTGCATTACGGCGATACGGCAGAATTTGCCGTCCGCAATCATCATGGCGCGATCAGCGAGGTGATCGTACCCCTGACAGTAGAATAGAAGGAGCAAATCATGAACGTATTGGTGGTAGATGATCAGAGAGAAGTAGTGTCCGGCCTTATGAAAGGGCTCCACTGGAAGGAGCTGCAAATTGATGCCGTTTATTCTGCCTGCTGTGCAGAAGAGGCACGTAACATATTTTTATCGGAACAAATCGATATCCTTCTATGCGATATCGAGATGCCCGGGGAAAACGGATTGTCCCTGTTCCGCTGGGTCGTACAGAAATTCCCCCAGACGGAGTGCATTTTCCTTACTTCCCATGCTGAATTCAGCTATGCGAAGGAGGCGATCTCACTGGGTAGTTTTGACTATATTCTGCAGCCTGCACGCTATGAGGAGATCGAAGCCTCCATACAACGGGCCAGAAAACAGATCCTTCAAAAAAATGACAGCCAGAAATTGGAGAAGATCGCTAAGGATAAGGAAGAACTTACAGACGGCCTGGCAAGCAGCTATCTCATAGACTTATTGTACTATCACAATAAAACAAATGAAAATTTAGATAAAATTTTTTCCCTGAAACTCAAAAGACCGTACCAGAGCATGATATTCTGCATAGCATTACAGCAGATCATCCACTGGAAACCGGATTATCCGGAGTGGGAAGGAAGCCTTCTGTGCCGGAGCATTGACAATATCTTGTCGGAAGTCTTTAAACCGCTGTACATTGAGCCGATACTGCTTCGATACAAGCGCCAGCATCATGTATTGCTGCTGTGTATGGATGCTGAAAAATCTACGGGTAATCCGTGGGCTCTGTGTCAAATGGGTCTACAGCAATATCATCAATTTGAAAAAAAATACATGGATTTTGATTCGGCTGTTTATCTGGGGGATTTTATACAGACGGAATCTTTTCCGGCAGAATTTCAGACTTTAAGCGAAATGGCCCGGCAGAATATTATGGCAAGAAGCGAACTGTTTGTAAAGGGACAGCAGAGGCATATTCCTGCGTGGGACAAGCAGCAGCTCTTTGCCATGGAACGATGGGCCGACCAGCTGGAACAGGGACATGGAGACCGCATTGTTAAAGAAATCCGTAATTACTATGAAAAGCCCAACCGCTCTCTGGAGAAAGATCTGGTACTTTTGAAGGAGCTGCACTGCGGTTTTACCAGCGCCCTTGTCAGCGTAATGCAGCGGCGCAATCTCCAGTACAGTCAGATCTTTGGTAATCGTTATCCCCTGCAGCGCTATATGGAGGCCCACGACACATATGAACATTTTATGGAAGCCGCAGAATATGTGCTCGCATTTCTCGCAGACCAGGAATCTTCCTCCATGCAGGAAGACCAGATCGACCTGGCCATCCGTTATATTCAGGAAAATCCGGAGAAAAAACTGACCCGGGAAGAAGTGGCAGAATATGTACACCTGAACGAAGATTATTTTTCCCGCCTCTTTAAAGAGAAGACCGGCTATACGGTCAAAGATTATATCATAAAAGAAAAGATAAAACTGGCAAAGGAACTGTTGGCTACCACAAATATGTCCATAAGCATCATCTCTCTGAAAACCGGATTCGGCAATTTTTCACACTTCTCCCGTACTTTCAAAAAATGCGAGGGCATTACGCCCAATGACTATCGGGAACGGGAGCAATCTTTGTAAAAAGTCGCAGTTAGAACAATGGAAGTCAGATTTGGAACAGCATAGCAGACGCAAATTTGCCTATAATATGGTTACTGAGTCAAAATGATTCGGTGACCATATTTCAATTTAAACAGGAGTGCCAGATTGAAAATCACACTATGTACCGGTTTTCAATCGAGAATTTGAGACGCTTCGGAATGGAGGAAAAATGAAACTACGTATGAAAAAAGTAATCGCCCTGCTTGGTGCAATGACACTGACTGCCAGTCTGTTGTTAAGCGGCTGCGGCGGTTCCGACAACGGGACTGCGGGAAATGCTGAAAACACCGATTCTGCTGCAAACAACGGCAGTGACGGACAGGTAAAGGAAGCCGACGACAATACGGTGAATATGGATGACCTGCCGGTGATCAAAATGGCTACCATGACAGGCGCCAATTACGACGACACGGATGCAGTGGAAGCAGAGATCAATAAAATCCTCGCCGAAAAGGTCGGCGCGGTCCTGGATATCACCTGGAGTGGTATGGGTACTTATAAACAACAGGTAAACCTGATGCTGACCGGCGACGGTGAAGTAGACATTGTGATGCTGAGCGGTGTTCCGCTTGCAACTTACGCAGGAAACGGTATGCTCCTGGATCTGACCGATTATTATGACCAGGATCCGGACTCTTTCCTGGAATGGCTGGACGTATCATACATCGACTCCTGCCGGGTGAACGGCCGGTTGTATGCCATTCCGGAAGTTATCAATTTCTCCAATGAGATCCTGGTACACGCAAACAAGGCGATGATGGATGATATGGGCATCGAGGCGGATGACAGTAAAATCTGGACTATGGACGAGATCCATGATCTGGTGAAACAGGCAGTGGATACTTATCCGGATATCTACGGCGTCGTTCCGCAGTCCGGTTCCCAGTTCCTCGCGCAGATCAATTATGACAATCTGGGCGACACTTCTTTCGTAGGAGTTATTGAGGATCACGGCACTACCGGCAAAGTCATCAGTGTCACGGAATGTGAAGAATACATTGAATTCTCCAGAACAATGCGGAAATGGTATCAGGAAGGCCTGATCATGCAGGATTGTATGAGCAACACGGAAGCCTGGTCCTCTATGATCCCGGCCGGTAAAGCTTTCTGTGCCTTTGATGCAGGCGCCTATCCTGATAATGCTTCTACGGAAGATACGACCTATTATAATCTGACGATTCATCCTAACTGGTCTGCCGCAAACTGTGCAGTTCGTTTGGATTACGGTATCGCAGCGAATTCCAAAAATCCCGATCTGGCTTTTGCAGTATTGAAAGAACTGTATACCAATACAGATATCTGCAATCTGCTGGCGTATGGCATAGAGGGAACGCATTACCAGATCACCGATGAAGGAAAAGCTGCTCCGGCGGAAGGGATCACCCTCGAAAATTCCGGCTATAGCTGTGGGTTTATCAATGTATGGGTTCTTCCGAACACCTTAAATATTCACACAAGCTATACCTCAGCGGATGGATTTGCAGATCTTCTGCGCAGTTATGATGCAAATGCCATCAAGTCCGGCGCCCTGGGCTGCGTATTTGACAGTACCAACGTGACCAACGAATATACTGCCTGCGTAAATGTATTCGAGAAATACTATTACGCGATCATGAGCGGCTCCATGGATACCGAAAGCACTCTTGAAACCTTTAAAGCCGAATTGAAAGCGGCCGGCGAAGATGTTGTCATTGCCGAAAAACAGACGCAGCTGGATGCATTTCTGGCAGACAAATAAAAGCAGACTCATTTCTGTCGTCTCCCGGAATCTCCTGGCATCTGATCTCAGAGGCCGGGAGACGATTACCACAATAAGGAGCACTTCTCTATGAAAACAAGGAAAAAGAAGATCAGATGGAAAAGGTATCTGCCTTTATATCTGATGATGATACCGGGCATCCTCTATTTACTCGTCAACAACTATATGCCCATGTCAGGTCTTATTCTGGCATTCAAGCGATTTAACTATTCTCTGGGTATGTGGCAGAGTCCATGGGTGGGATTATCCAACTTTACATACCTTTTTACAGGAAATGAAGCTTTACAGATCATTCGGAATACAATCTGCTATAATCTGGTATTTATTGTACTGGGCACGATCCTGGCTATAACCGTAGCCATCCTTTTAAATGATGTAAAGAATATAAAAACAAAGAAAATATATCAGACACTGATCCTGATCCCGTATCTGATCTCTATTGTCATTGTATCTTATATCGTATTCGCATTTCTTTCTCAGGACAGCGGTTTTGTCAATAATACGCTGTTGAAGGCACTGGGAAGGGATAGTATTTCCTGGTATACTTCTCCGAAGTACTGGCCGGTCATATTAACGCTTGTTTATCTTTGGAAAAGTTTTGGATACAATTCGATCATTTATTACGCCACGATCATCGGTATCGATGAAACTTATTTCGAGGCGGCCAGGATCGACGGCGCTACACGCTGGCAGCAGGTGTGGTATATTACCCTGCAATGCCTGAAACCTACGATCATTACTTTAACGCTATTATCCATTGGCCGCATCTTCTATTCCGATTTCGGTCTGTTCTATCAGGTGCCAATGGATTCCGGTCCGCTCTTAAATGCAACAAATACCATTGATACCTATGTCTATCGTGCGCTATTGACGCTTAACGATGTGGGACGTTCCTCCGCAGCCGGATTCATGCAGTCTGTGATGGGATTTATCGTAGTATTTTCAGCGAATCTACTGGTCAATAAGATTGACAAGGATAACGCTCTGTTTTAAAAGGGCAGAAAGGAAGATTCTGTGCTTCAGGCAGCGCAGAAATGGAGAAAAATATGTCAAAAAAGATTACCCCCGGCGTGGTGGTCACACATCTTGTCATGATCACTTTATGCGTGATCTGTGTCATACCATTTTTATTGATCGTGATCTCCTCCTTTACAGAGGAATCCACGCTGATGATGAACGGTTACTCCTTTTTCCCGGAAAAATGGAGTACCTACGCTTATACCTATATTTTAGGGGGCGGCGGTCACAATGTGATCCACGGTTATTTCGTATCCATCGGGGTAACTGTAGTGGGCACGATCCTCAGCATCCTGATGACGACGCTCTTTGCATATCCCCTGTCCCGCAAAGATCTGCCGCTGCGGAATATATTTGCCTTTTTCGTATTCTTTACCATGCTGTTCAACGGCGGTCTCGTTCCATCCTATATGATGTGGACGCGTGTATTCCATATCAAGAATACCTACGCCGCATTGCTGTTTCCGACATTGCTGATGAATGCCTTTTATGTGATCATGATGCGCACCTACTTCTCCACTACCATTCCGGAAGAGCTGATCGAAGCGGCAAGGCTGGATGGCGGAAGTGAGATCACGATCCTGCGGAAAGTGGTCGCACCGCTCTCCAAGCCCATGGTATCAACATTAGCCTTTATGATCGGTCTCGGCTATTGGAATGACTGGATGAATGGTTTATACTATGTTACAGATACAACCTATTTCAGTATCCAGAACATTCTGAACCGTATGCTGCAGGATGTGCAGTTCTTATCTACGGCGGCGGCTACACAAGCCAGTATGGGCAATATTGTCTCGAACCTGCCAACCACCGGTATCAGAATGTCTGTTGCCGTCATAGGCCTGCTGCCCATAATGATCGTGTATCCCTTTTTCCAGAAATATCTGGTGAAAGGCATCATGATCGGCGGCGTAAAAGGTTAACCGGACATCTATGCCAATGATGGCATAAGGTGTACGTCAACCACACAAAAGTGAAGAAAGCGAGGAAATTACTATGGGAATAAAAACACCGTTTGTATCCGAAATTGCAAAGAATACCTACGCGATCAATGAATTTGGCCTTACAGCCATGTATCTTCTGGTCGGTGATGAAAGCGCCCTGCTCATCGATACCGGCTGTGGCGCCTGCGATCTGAAGGGATTGGTGGCAAAACTGACAGACAAAAGTTACCGCGTCGTGCTGACGCACGGTCATCTGGATCATGCCGGCGGGATCGGCGCCTTCGATGAAGTTTATCTGGGCGAGGGAGATTTTGAAATGGCTGCCGGCGTTGACACCGAAGAACTGCGCAATTACCTTGATACTTTAGGCAATATGGGCGGCTATGACGTCTATGATTATACACGCGACGATGTGCAGGAAGCCGCACAACTGCCGAAAATGACTGCAATTCATGACGGGGATCGTTTCGAACTCGGAAACCGCAGCGTCCTGGCTATCGAAGTTCCAGGCCATACCAAGGGCGGCATCTGCTTTCTGGATGAAAAGACCCGGATATTGTTCAGCGGCGACGCCTGCAACTGTAATCTGCTGGTAATGGGAACAAGCGTGAACACTGCTCTGCGCGGATTGGATTATCTGAAGACTTATGACGGACGCTATCAGCAGATGTACAACGGCCATATTGGCTATGCAGGTATCCCGACCTGTCTTTCTCTGCCGGAAAGCACCCTTGATGACTGTATCCATATTATGAAAATGATCCTGGACGGCACGGCAGTGATCGAGAAAGTGCCGTTCCTCGGCGGGGAAAATACCTGCGCTGCCTATGGGACGTCCCGTGTGTCTTTCGATCCGGAGCGCCTGATCGACAAAGATGAAACTCCACGCAAATTATGATCCTGCTTAAACAGAAACTCTTCTACCTATTCTGAAGACAAACAAGTTTGTCTGGGAGAATGCCCGTTTTCCGGGCATTCTCTTGTGCGAGATGAAGTTGCAGGGCAACTTCTAGTACTTCTTCTCGAAGCAGCCTTTGCTGCGAGTGATTAGAAGTACTTCTCACACTATGCATGTGCAATATTCGTATATTCTGAAATCTCCCTGCTGATAGTACACAGATCTTCTACCGACAATCCATGAATATCTTCATGTCCTGTAATTCTTGCGAAAGTCCGCAGTTCCTGTGCGGAACAGTTCAGGAAATTAGCCACTCTCTGTGCCGCCGCTTCTCCGTGCAGGCGTTTTCTCAGCTCCGGATCCTGCGTCGCCATACCCACCGGACACATACCTGTGCCACAGATGCGGTATTGCTGGCATGCCGCCGCAACCATAGCCGCTGAAGCAATGGCTACCGCATCCGCTCCCATAGCGATCGCTTTCGCGAAATCGGAAGAAACTCTGAGTCCGCCTGTTATTACCAGATCAATATCCGCGTGCACACTGTCAAGATACTTTCGGGCACGGTACAGGGCATAGATCGTCGGCACGCTCGTGGAATCCCGTATGATCGACGGCGATGCTCCGGTAGCCCCGCCTCTTCCGTCGATGGTAATGAAATCCGGCTCCGCAAATACACAATATGCCAGGTCCTTCTCAATCTTTCCGGCCGCAATCTTGATACCGATCGGCCTGCCGCCGCTGCAGTCACGCAGATTTCTTACCAACGTCCTTAAATCTTCTTTCGTATCGATACCCGGGAATTTGGATGGACTGATCACATCCTCGCCCAACGGTTTATTACGGATCCCGGCAATCTCCGGCGTTACCTTGCTGCCCGGCAGATGGCCGCCCATACCCGGTTTCGTACCCTGTCCGATCTTGATCTCAATAGCATCGGAAGTCGTCAGATTCTCTGTCGTTACACTGTATAGGTTCGGAACATACTCAAATATGTACTTGTGTGCCGCCGCTTTCTCCTCCGGCAGGATTCCGCCCTCACCGCTGCACATTGCCGTTCCAGCCATAGCGCTGCCCTTCGCCAGAGCGATCTTCGTCTCCTTCGAGAGCGCCCCGAAAGACATATGTGAGATATACACCGGCATATCAAGGACCATAGGCTTCTTGGCGTGTCTGCCGATCACTGTCTGCAGAGATACCTCCGCATGCTCCTCTAATGGCGGCGGGTTCAGCTGCGCCCCCAGCACAAGAATGTCGTCCCAGTCAGGCATCTTCATCTGTGTTCCCATCGCTTCGATCGCCGATTTCCCTGTGACGGCCATCTCATGAATCTCCTTAAAATAACGATAGCTGCTGTCCGTTTTTCTGGTCTCCTTCGGATAGCTTAAGTCCGGACCCTCTCCGGATGCTCCTGATACCGGGCCTTCTGCTCCTGTCTCTGCCGCACCCTGTTCTTCTCCACCCGATGAGACCATATCAAATTTGTCTGCCGGCTGCTTACACATAGGACACTCTGTCAATTCCGCAAAAGCTCTGCCCTCCGCTTCCTCATCAAACACATAACCGCACACACTGCATTTGTATACCATAGCCACACCCTCCTGTTTTCTTTCACTTTCGTTTACTGCTTTCGCTCAAAGAACTGAACCTGTCTGGTCGAGACGACCGCAAATCATATTTTCTATTATTATAACTCTACCCCAATATATAAGCAAGGATTCCTGCCTGGCAGTCTCATCTTTTGTGACAGCAAAAATCGTCCTTCACTCCTGAATCAATATTATTAAGTTAACCGGATCCATCTGCCGTCTGCTGTGCAGATGGATTTTTTTACCTGATTATGATACTATTTTGTAAACATCCATGTCACGTATCATCATAATTCTGTTCGTAACCTCAGCATTAAACGCTTTGGAATGGAGGTAACTATGGAAATGAAATACTATCCTGGCTGAAGCATCATCCGGAAGCCGGGAGGTGGATCGTAATCGACGATCTTGACCTGCATAATGATATCATCCGTCAACACCAGATTAAAACAGATCAAACTGTCGGCCTGACCAGTCAGGATATCGAACACGCCAAAATCATGCTGATGGATACAGACTGACAAGAAAGCTGGAATCTTATATGAAAATAGACAGACTTATCGGCATCCTATCTATTCTTTTACAAAAAGACACAGTCACCGCACCTTATCTGGCCAGCCATTTTGAAGTCTCCAGGCGCACCATCAACCGTGACATTGAAGATCTGTGCAAGGCAGGCATTCCTATCGTAACAAGACAGGGGTCAGGAGGCGGTATCTCCATCATGGCGGATTACCGCATGGAGCGCACTCTATTGACCACCCGGGAGATGCAGGACATCCTGGCCGGGCTGCGCAGTCTCGACAGCATCAACGGCACCAACCGCTACGGTCAGCTTATGGAGAAGCTTTCCGCCGGCTCGTCAGATTTCCTGTCCGGCGGCCAGTCTGTGCTCATCGACCTGTCCTCCTGGTATAAGGACGCTCTCGCTCCCCGGATCGAACTGATCCGCAGCGCCATCGACAGTTGTCTTGAGCTGGAATTTCTCTATTACAGCCCGTCAGGTGAAAGTGCAAGGACGATCGAACCTTATTACCTGATCTTCCGCTGGTCCAGCTGGTATGTCTGGGGGTGGTGCAGAAAGCGGGAGGATTTCAGGCTTTTTAAGTTAAACCGCATGGACACTCTTAAGATAACGGACAAAACTTTTGCCAGAAGGCCCGTCCCTCTGCCGGATCTGCACAACGAACAGATCTTTCCCGGCGGCATCCGGGTCAAGGCATTATTTGATGCTGCATGCAAATGGCGGCTGGTGGAGGATTTCGGAACCGGTTGTTTCACACAGCAAGAGGACGGACGGCTTTTATTCCATGCAGATTATACCCATAAAGAAAACCTTGTCACCTGGCTTCTGACTTTCCGCGATCAGGTAGAATTGCTGGAACCGGAAGAGATCCGGGAAGAATTATTGGAAGCGCTCAGGAATACACTGAAAAAATATGAAAAGGTATGACTTGAGGTGCAGGCATACAACATAACTTCAGTAATACAAATGTACCTTAAATATTACCAACACGACACACTGCTGTCATGTTCTCTATGGTATAGTAAACAAAATTTCTGATGTCGTTTACTATAGAATACAGTAAAATACCCACAAAGGAGAATCTCTTATGAAATACCCATGGATCGATGAATACCTGTTAAACAAGCGAAGTGTCACGAAAGATCTGCAGAGCGACTGGAACTGGATCCGCTACCACATCGGCGGTAAGATGTTCGCCGCAGTCTGCCTGGATCCCGAGGATAAACCATATTATATTACCTTGAAACTGGATCCCGAGGAGGGCAGTTTCCTGCGCACCCAATATGAGGACATCGTGCCCGGTTACTATATGAACAAAATGCACTGGAATTCCATCAAACCGAACGGCAAAGTCTCCGACGATCTGTTAAAGGATCTGTTGGATAAGTCTTATAACCTTGTGTTAAAAAGCTTCAGCGGCAAAAAACAGCGGGAGATCCTTGGACTCAGCTGCTGCGGGACAGACTGCGAGAAATGCAGCTGTTACGGTTCCATGTGCAAGGGCTGTAATGCCACAAGCGGTAAGGTCTTCCATGCCCCGGCCGGCAAAACCTGTGCCATTTACAACTGTTGCGTTCAGAAGCATAAATTCGCCAACTGTCTGGCCTGTGACAGCCTGCCCTGCGACGTCTGGCGTGCAACAAAAGATCCAAGTCTTTCCGAGCAGCAGTTCGAAGCCACTATTCAGGAGCGTGTCGATAATCTGAAAGGAAAATAAGATCCGGAATGGAGGGATATATGCCATACGATTATAAGAAAGAATATAAAGAGTTCTACCTGCCGCCTAAAACACCCGGTATCATACAGATCCCGGAGATGAACTATATTGCTGTCCGGGGCCACGGCGATCCCAACGAATCTGAAGGAGCCTACAAGACATCTATCAGTCTTCTGTATGCCATCGCCTTTACAATCAAGATGAGCTATAAGGGCAGCCATAAGATTGACGGTTATTTCTCTTATGTCGTTCCACCGCTGGAGGGTCTCTGGTGGCAGAACGGCAGTGACCACATCGATTACTCACATAAAGAAGAGTTCCATTGGATCTCCATGATCCGTCTGCCCGAATTTGTGACCAGGGAAGAATTCAACTGGGCTGTTCACGAAGCCACGCAGAAGAAACAGAATGATTTTTCCAGGGTAGAATTCTTTCCATACCATGAGGGTCTCTGCGTCCAGTGCATGCACATTGGAAGCTACGATCATGAACCGGCTACTATAGAGAAAATGGATCAATATGCCGCAGAAAACGGTTATGCTGTCGATATTTCCGATACCCGCTTTCATCACGAGATTTACTTAAGCGATCCCAGACGGGCCGCCGTGGAGAAACTGAGAACCGTAATTCGTCATCCGATCAGATAGTATGACAAAATTTTTCATGTAAACTTAAAAATATTTCTCAGAAAACATTGACAACACCCCTGCGAATGATGTATTATTTTAGTTGTTCGCAAATCGAAGCGTGGCTCAGCTTGGTAGAGCGCTGCGTTCGGGACGCAGAGGTCGCAGGTTCAAATCCTGTCGCTTCGACTATTGACGGAGACTTGTTTTAGTCTCCGTTTTTGTATGGAAAGGGAGGAGATATTATGGAATCATATGAGATTTTAAGGGACCTTGCGATCATTCTGCTCTTTGCCAAGTGTTTTGGCATTCTCGCAAGGAAGTTTAAGGCGCCGCAGGTTGTTGGCCAGATCATTGCCGGTTTGTTGGTAGGCCCATGCGTGTTCGGCTGGATTACACAGACCGATTTTATCACACAGATGGCTGAAGTCGGCGTTATCATATTGATGTTCTCTGTGGGGTTGGAATCTGACTTAAAGGAACTGATCAAAACCGGACCGGTTGCTTTCCTGATCGCCTGTGCCGGCGTATTTATCCCTCTTGTTTTTGGTGCACTTCTCTATATGGGTTTCTACGGCGCAGCGCCATGGGGCAGTGAGAATTTCTATAAAGCAGTCTTCATCGGCACGATTATGACTGCCACCAGCGTCAGCATTACCGTCGCATCACTGCAGGAGCTGGGAAAGATCAAGAGTAAAGTCGGTACGACCATTGTCAGCGCCGCTATTATTGACGATGTGATCGGTATCATTGTTCTGACCTTCGTTATCGGTTTTAAAAATCCTGATTCCAACCCGTTAATGGTCATTGTGAAAACTGTCGCTTTCTTTGCAGTAGCGATCATCGGTGGATTTCTTTTCTATAAGATTTTCCTGACATTGGATAACCGCTATCCGCACACCAGACGTGTACCCATCATCGGTGTAGCTTTCTGTTTTGCCCTGTCCTATATTGCGGAACGGTATTTTGGTATTGCAGACATCACAGGCGCCTATGTGGCCGGCGTAATTCTCTGCAGCTTAAGTGACAACGAATATATAAAGCGTAAAGTAGATGTCAGCTCCTATATGTTCTTTGGCCCTGTCTTCTTCGCAAGCATCGGCCTGAAAACGACTTTTAACAGTATGAACGGCAAGCTTTTCGCCTTCTGTATCTGTTTTGTAATCGTAGCTCTGCTTGCTAAAGTCATCGGCTGCGGACTGATCAGCAAACTGTGCAGATACAGTGTACCCGACTGTCTGAAGATCGGCGTCGGCATGATGACCCGAGGCGAGGTTGCTCTGATCGTAGCACAGAAAGGCCTGGCTGCCGGATTACTGACGGCTGATTACTTTACGGCAGTCATCCTGCTGATCCTTGTTTCCTCGATCGCAACACCTATCATTCTCAAACTGCTCTATTCCAGTGATGAGAAGAAAGGGATTGTACATACATAAGAAAATTAAAAAAAGGGATTCAGAACCTGCCCCAATCTGCCGGTTCTGAATCCCTTTTCTTAAACCATCGTTTCCTGCATTATGATACCAACACCTTATTAAGTTCTTCCACCAGCTGTTCTTTCTGTACTGCGCCTACAATCGTGGCTACGTCCTTGCCATCCACAAAAATTTTGAATGTGGGAATAGACATTACCCTGTACATTCTTGCAAGTCCATCCTCGTCATCAATGTTGCATTTGCCGACCTTGACTCTTCCGTCGTACTCCTCTGCCAGCTGCGCTACGATAGGCGCCATCATCTTGCAGGGTCCGCACCAGTCCGCATAGAAATCCACCAGCACCGGAACATCAGCTTCCAATACTTCTTTCTCAAAATTGCCTGTTGTAAATTTGTGTTCCATAGTTCTTCTCCTCCTTATTAATGCAATAACTTCTCGGAATCTTCAGCCCTTATTTCATGGGGCTTTCAGACCTCTGTCT
>CANPTH010000065.1 GCA_947576945.1 uncultured Lachnospiraceae bacterium | reverse complement strand
CCAACCTTTTTGAAATAGTTTTGTTGCGAATCAATCTTAATTTAGTGACATTGGGGACAAACCCTCTCATTGTCTGTCCCTTCTTTCTCCGGATTCATTATATACATATAAATTGATCAGATCAGCGGATACTTATCTGTCAAAGTCTTAACGATCGCACGAGCCTTATCAATCCCTGCCTCGCCTTCCTTGATAACAATGGATATTGCCTCCGCAACCTGATCCATATCATCTGTATTCAGGCCTCGGGATGTGGCCGCCGGCGTACCGAGCCGAACACCGCTCGTAACAAAAGGTGATCTGGGATCATTGGGAATGGTATTCTTATTCGCAGTAATGTGTGCTTCATCCAGCAGCTTCTCCAGCGCTTTACCGGTCACATCGTAAGCAGTCAGATCCACCAGCATCAGATGGTTGTCCGTTCCATCGGATACGATCTTGATCCCTCTGCTCTGCAATCCCTTACAAAGCGCCTGCGCATTATCGATCACACCCTGCTGATATTCTTTAAAGGAAGGTTCCAGCGCCTCCTTAAAGCAGACAGCCTTCGCCGCAATCACATGCATCAACGGCCCTCCCTGTGTGCCAGGGAAGATCGCTTTGTTAAAATTAAACTTATCTGCCGCTTCCTGGCCTGCCATAATCATACCGCCCCTGGGGCCGCGCAGTGTTTTATGCGTAGTCGTCGTAGTAACATGCGCATAAGGAATCGGGCTTGGATGCAGCCCCGCTGCCACAAGGCCGGCAATATGTGCGATATCAACCATCAGCACAGCTCCCACTTCATCGGCAATTTCTCTGAATTTCTTAAAGTCGATCGTCCTTGCATACGCGGAAGCACCTGCTACGATCATTTTCGGTCTGCATTCCAAAGCAATCCTTCGCACATTATCATAATCAAGAAATCCCTCATCATTTACGCCATAGGGCACACAATTAAAGTATTTGCCTGACATATTGACCGGCGAACCATGCGACAGATGTCCGCCATGATCCAGATTCATACCCATAAAAGTATCGCCTGGCTCCATAACGGCAAAAAATACCGCCATATTGGCCTGTGCGCCTGAATGCGGCTGTACATTGACATACTCACACCCAAACAGCTCTTTCGCCCTGTCTCTTGCCAGCTCTTCCACCACATCTACACATTCACAGCCGCCATAATATCTCTTGCCGGGATATCCCTCTGCGTATTTGTTCGTCAACGGACTGCCCATGGCTGCCATGACAGCCTTACTTACCCAGTTCTCGGATGCGATCAGCTCGATATGTGAATTCTGTCTCTTCTGTTCCGCCTCGATAGCCTGCGCGATCTGCGGATCTGTTGTCCTTACTTCCTCTAATGAATACATTCCCTGTTCCTGCCTTTCTTTATTGAAACTATATACCCTCAGTGAACAAAGGTACACACGATCGGTAAAAAATCAATTTTGTTCACTGAGGGTAGCTTTCCATTATTACCGATATTGTCCAAAATCTCGTATAAGTATATCATATGCACGATTCAGGGTGCAACAATATGTTATGATAAATTTGTGGCAGGCTGCCTGCAGAACATGTTATACTGTTCATATAATATATTTATAGAAGTAACCGGCACTCAGAACAGCGCGCCTGCCGCGCTGTTCGTGAAGATATTCAGAATAAACAGAGGAAACGCAAAGGCTATGTACCATATTATCATGAATCCCGGCTCCAAATCCGGCAAAGGAATGTCCATCTGGCAGTCACTGGAATCCATTTTATCCGAAAGAAAAATCTCTTACCAGCTATATGAGTCTACCCACGTCGGACACGTGACTGAACTCGTAAGACAGATTACTTCCACAGGCCATCCTGCCAATCTGATCATCCTGGGCGGTGACGGTACAGTCAACGAAGCGCTGCAGGGCATCGAAAAATTCGAACTGGTCAGCATCGGTTATATTCCTACCGGCTCAAGTAACGACCTGGCAAGAGCGCTCAAATTAAGCGCTGATCCCAAAGAACTGCTGCTGCATATTCTGGAGGAATCTCATCCCCGTATGGTCGATCTTGGAATCCTGACCTATGAAAGCAATGCGGAGGTTACATCCCGCCTTCACAGCCATTCCATACACAGAAGCAGATATTTTATCGTCAGCAGCGGGATCGGATTCGATGCCGCCGTCTGCGAGGAAGCTTTATCCTCCCCGATCAAGAATGCCTTAAATAAATTAAGACTGGGGAAACTTACCTATCTGTGTATCGCTTTGAAGCAGCTGTTTGCCGCCAAAGCCATTTCCTGTGAGATAACATTGGTCGGCAGCGAGACAATTTATGTACCGAAACTGCTGTTTACAGCCCTTATGATCCATCCTTTTGAAGGAGGCGGCTTTTGTTTCTGTCCTCAGGCTGATAACCAGGACGGACTGCTGGATCTGTGCGTTGTCGGAGACCTGCCCAAACTTTTGATCCTGTTTGCACTGCCCACTGCATTTTTCGGCAAACACTATCTCTTTCCAAAGATCAGCCATTATACGGCTTCCGCTGTCCAGCTCAAAACCTCCGCCCCCTTATGGGTCCACACGGATGGAGAAGTTTATTTAAAGTCTGACTGGATCAGTGTCTCCTGCCTTCGACAAAGAATTCGTTTTTTAGTGTAAAACATTGAACATAATGGATACTTTTTCAGAAAAAATTAAGAAATATTTATGGAAATCTTATTTTGACTTTTCCATCTAATCTGCTATGATATCTTCTATGAACTGGCAGCATGTCATATAAGATCCTCCACATTTAAAACTTTACCTGCGGGGATCATTACAAACGTCGTCAGACAGATGGGAATTATTATTATGGAAAAAATTGCTAAGAACTATCAAAAAGCGCCACGACAACAGGCCGCTTCCAGACAGAAACTGCTGTTGAATAACAGTCTGCCCGTACAATTCATTCAAAAATACAGGCACGCCGTTCCGCTGATTATTTACGGTATTATATATTTGTCATGGTTCGGACATCTGGAACGGACTGTCACAAGTCATTATCGTGTCATACATGTGGCTTTTGACGACTATATTCCATTTTGCGAAGTATTTGTCATTCCATACCTGCTCTGGTTTGCCTATGTAGCAGTGGTCATAGTATACTTTTTCTTCCGCAATAAAGAGGACTATTTCAGGACCTGTGCTTTCCTGTTTACCGGAATGACGATCTTCCTTCTGGTATCCACTTTGTGGCCTAACGGTCATCACCTGCGGCCCTATACAATGCCAAGAGACAACATATTCACTGATCTGGTGGCCGCGCTGTATCGCGCGGATACTCCCACCAATCTGTGGCCCAGCATTCATGTTTACAATTCGCTTGGCTGCCATATAGCTGTTATGAAAAGCCAGCGCCTGAAAAAATACAGGAGCATTCGGATCGGTTCTTTCCTCCTGTGTACTTCTATTATTATGTCAACCGTATTTATCAAACAGCATTCCCTGTTTGATGTGATGACTGCCTTTATTATGGCTGCAGTCATGTATGGACTGGTGTACCGCTCCGATGTACTGCTCAACTTCTACCATAGTTCACAGAGCCGGAGAAAGCGCAACCCTAAGATCGGCTGACAACTGATCCTGACATAGCATAATACAGCAGGTCAGTTTGAAATAAAACACAAATCGCACATACGTATATTCAGAAAAAGAAAATCCGTAACATCTATCTTCTGCTGTTACGGATTTTGTCTGCCCGGAAACCGATCCTCAGTTAAACTTATAGAATCTTCGACAGAGTTTGTATCCTTCCACCGACATCTTCCGCCCGCCCTTTCCCGGCAGATTCATGGAATTTCCCAATACGCCATACCGCAGGCGCATATATATTCTCATATCCTTCTGTTTGATATACTGCCATAATTCCTGTTTCTTCTCCAGCGCCTCATCCGTCCCGGCCCTGATCAGCAGTATAGAAGAAATAACCGTTATGATCTCCAGATAATTAAACATATAATTCTTCAGCTTTCGCCTGGTGATCACTTTCGCTTTGTTCTCCGCCAGATAATCGATCATAATCTTGTTAACCTTGATCTGCTGGTCTACTCTGGATAACATAATCTCCTCATTGACCGATTGTCCTTCTCTTCCTATATAGTAACGATAGAAATTCACATCCAGATAATACATATTCTTCACAAAAGGAAGCGGCTCAAACACAAAGATATTATCCACATAAAAAGTATGTTCCGGAAGCCTCAGCCCGCATTCCTTCAACAATCTGGTTCGGAAAATAACGGAATGCATCAAAATATACTGTCCTTTATGAAAATGCTTTACATCATTCCATGTAAAGATACGATCCTGTGGCAGCGCATGCCTGTATTTCATGACCTTATGTTTCTTCTCGCCTTCTTTCTCATAGACAAAATTACTGATCAGCATATCCAGGCTGGAATCCCCGGTGGTGATATCTTTCAGCGTCTCCAAAATCCTAAAATAAGCGCTCTCTTTCACCCAGTCATCACTGTCAACCACTTTAAAATACAAACCCGAAGCCTGTTCAAGTCCAGCATTAACCGCCGATCCATGTCCTCCATTCTCCTTATGAATCGCTTTAACAATAGACGGATATCTGGCTGCATATTCATCTGCAATAGCGCCCGTCCTGTCCGTAGAACCGTCATTCACGATCAGAATTTCCACATCCTCCCCACCCGCAAGCAGTGAATCAATGCACTTGCGCATATACATCTCCGAATTATAGCTTGGTATGGCAACTGATAATAATTTCATATCTCTGTTTCTCCTTATCAGACTTTCCTGATCTCCGATATACCTGCCGCCCTGCCGGGCTGCACAGACAATCCGGCAATATCAGATCTGCTTCTCCTGTTAAATGCCGCGCTTCATTTCCATATAATCCGCATAAGCGGCAAATGCCGATGGGATCGGATATCTGCTTCTTGTTTCCGCAGGGTCAATAAAAATATATTCCTGCCTGTTTCTCTGCCGCATGTCCTTCCCGTTCTTATCCGCCGTGTCTGCCTTCATCAGTTCATCTACACGTACCTGATAACCGATCATATGCCATTCCTTATGCGTAAAAATATGCTTTGACGCTTCTAATCTCTGTATGCGCAAGGGTGACAGGCCGGACTGCTTTAAATAAGAAAGTACTTCTTCCTCGCTCTTATGTCCTTCCAGCATAGGAAACCCGTACATACCGGCAAGCAGACCCTTTTCCTCCCGCTTATGAAGCGCCACACAATGCTCATCCAGAAGCACCAGTACTGTCTTATTCTCTATTTTACGCGGCTTCTTAGGCGCCTTCTTAGGATACTCCGAAATACAGTTCCGTATTCTTGCCTTACAAAATTCCCGCCACGGACATTCCCCGCACCTAGGCGCTCCATTTGGAATACATACCATGGCCCCCAGCTCCATCAGCGCCTGATTAAAATCACCCGGCCTGTCTTTCGGCATCACAGCCTGCAGCTCCGCTTCTATGGATTTCCTGACCCGTGCATCCAGAATATCCCTGTCATCCATTCGCAGCCGGGATATAATACGCAGCACATTACCGTCTACCGCAGGAACCACCTTATGAAAAGCAATTGAAGCAACAGCTCCTGCCGTATAACTGCCTATCCCGGCAAGCCTGATCAGTTGTTCATACTCTCCCGGCATCTCACCGCCGTATTCCTCCATAATCTTTACCGCAGATTTCTTCAGGTTTCTGGCTCTGTTATAATATCCCAGTCCCTCCCACAATTTCAAAAGCTGCTCTTCCTCCACTGCCGCCAGACTCTCTATATCCGGAAGATGCTGCAGAAATCGGTCATAATAAGGTTTCACGGCCTCTACCCTGGTCTGCTGCAGCATGATCTCAGACAGCCACACATGATAGGGAGTCGGTTCCTCACGCCATGGCAGAATCCTCCTGCCGGCATCGTACCAGGCAAGCAGCGGTGAAGCGATCAGATCAAGACTGTCCAGCACTACCGGAATCCGCTCATTGATCGTCAGACTGTCTGTCTCCACCAGACAATCATAGGCAAGCAGCTGTACCCCGGAATTTCTTGCTTTCTTCAATGCTTCGCCAAACTCAGGATGAGTCTTCCAGTTCGGTTCCACACGAAGAATATCCTTCATCTGAATCACAAAGATCAGATAGGCATCATATCCCTGTGCATGCGCTGCCATCAATTCTTCCACGTGCCTTACGGCACGTTCGGAAGGCGCATCGGGAAACGCCGCTATATTACCGTTCTCCAATGTAACGCCCTTAACTTCTATGAAGGCTTTATCGCCTGACTCACTCTCCACATAAAAATCAAAGCGAGAATTCCCGAAAGTCCTCTCCGGCCTTACAAGACTGACATCCCGATAAAGGCCGCCGTTCTCCAGCCACTCGCCCACCACCTTGTTCGGCGCATTGGAATCCATGTTGATCAGTCTGTCGCCCTTATCCACCACCACCAGGTCATAGGACGTAGTGCGTGCCGGATTTGCACTTTGTTCCAGATAGACCACTGCATTGTCCTGCAGCAGTTCCCGGCATCTTCCGGTATTCTTGACGTGAACCTTCGTCCGCTCCCCCGCAATATTAACGTAAGCCGTAAATCGGTTCGGTCTCTCTATAAAATTGGCACAGATTATATTGTCATATCTCATATTATGTAAACTTAGTATTTCCTTCTCCCGTATTCCCTGTCTGCCACAGATCGGCCTGAAGATCAGCTGCTGTCCATCCCTTCCTCTTCTTCATCAAAAGGTACCTTCTTCTTATAAGGTACTCTTGCGGCGGGTACCACCTCTGCCGCCTGAATTGTATGAATCGACTGATCGTCAAAAAATATATGTGCTCCAAACGCCTGCAAAACTTCTTTCTTGCGAATCCCGCCCAGAAAAAACACCTCGTCTATCCGTATATTCCATGCACGGAGCGTCCGGATCACTCTCTCATGTGCCGGTGCGCATCTGGACGTCACAAGCGCAGTTCTGATCGGCGCCTCCTCCACAGTACAATCCTTCTGCAGCTCGGAAAGCAGTGCGAGAAACCTGGCGAAAGGACCTGCCTCCAACGGATTGTTGGCATTTCTTCTCTCATTTTCCTCAAAAGCCTCCAGCCCCTGCTCCTTAAATATCCGCTCAGACTCATCTGAAAACAAGACCGCATCCCCATCAAATGCAATGCGGATCTGTCTGATCTGATGTTCGCTGTCGTATGTGCGAAATCCATCCGTACATATAATACCGGCCGCTATATTGGAATCTATGGCGCTCTGCACATCATCCTCGTATGCCGACAAAAACAGATCTGTCTTGAAAGCTGAAAGGTACGGCGCCAGCGAAGCGCCGCTGGCCAGCACTGCCCTGGTAATATTGAGTCCGTAATGTTCAATTGCATTGAATACTCGAAGGGAAGAATCCGGACTGTTCCTGGACATAATAATAACTTCCACACTGTCTTCCTTCCCCGGCAGATTATTCAGGTTCAGCAGCGCTTTGATTAACGGAAACCCGGGTCCCGGACTCAATATCTCACTCTCATGCGCAATCTGATATCTGCAGTATGCCTCCACACCATCTGACTCAAATATCGTATTCTCATAGGTCAGATCAAACAGCGCTCTCGATGAAACGCCTATCACCAGTTTATTCTCCAGTTCATATGCCATAAGCCACCTCCCGGTCAGAATTCCTCATCCTGCCGCCTGATCTATTAATCGCAGCAGGAGAATTCAAAAAGATTCTCCGGTGGTTGACATAATGTTATTATGCCTGGATGACTGAAACCTGAACTTTTAGCGCAGTCTGTTACACTCGTATTTCTCGAAGGTCAACAGACAGTTCTTAAATTCCTCATAGCGCTCTTCCACATCACCCTCTTTGATCTCCAGATCGACCGCTACAGCCATCGTATTAATCATTTCATCTGTAATTCTGTGGCGGAGCGCCGCCAGAATATTGAGTCTTTGCTCATAAGTATCTGCATCTAAAAACTCCATCACCAGAGGATCAATATTCAATTGTTCATCTGCTTCCTGTACCTTCTCTTCCGGCGCTGCTGTATTCTCCATCTTCTGTTCTGCTGTCAGCTGTACCGCCATCCCTGACAATATGCCGTTGTGTGTCCTCTCAGAATTCTGTGCCGTCACACCATCCATATCAGCCGGACAGCAATCAGATTCCGGTTCCGGATCCTCCAATAATGCAAAACGATACTTCTGCATGGCATCCGGGTATTTCACCGAATCCACTTCTTCCATAAACATGGCAAGCGGTCTCACATAAATCTGAAAAGTATCATACATCGCCTGATAAACTACCATCATCTCACCAGTCTCGCTGTGCTTCGCAAGACAACGGATTTGATAGATGTTTCCCTTAAAATGTCTGTACATTTCCTGTGGTTTGGGATTAGGTCTCATATACTGCTCCAATCTGTATTCATTGAAAAAATATTCCGGCAAAGCTTAAAATTACTCTGCTATTACCTGATATAACCCATAATAATTATCCACACCTTCTATTTGTCTGAATTTCCATCTGCCGCGTCAGCTTCAATCGACGATGCTGCCGGCATTGTCTCATTCAGCTCCTTTGCAGATGAGAATTTATCCTGCCTGTAAGGTATCGGTAATCAGCTTGGCTTATACTAGTATAATCCCAAAACTGGAAAAAGTCATTCCTTAATATATATGAAATTTGTAAAAAGAACGTACGTTCTGCATATTCTAATAATAGAACAGATGTTCACCCCTGTCAAGCACTTATAGATCATACTGAAATACACACGCGTCGGCTCCGAATTCCGACTGTGACAGTATATCCTTCAGTGCCGACTTATCCCGCCCATTCATCCGTCCCAGCTTCCTGTGATGAACCCGGACAGTATACTCTCTGCTGCCATCTTCTTTCGTAACCCTTGTCATCATGACACCACAGTTATCAAACCCCTGTTCTTTCAGATATTTCCTGGTGTTCTTCACGTATTCCCGCTCCAGAGCCAGATAATGATAATTTTCCTCGGTACGCTGTACGTTTCTTCCTCTCGTCACAATGCCCAGCGAACAAAAAATAAGAATAAACAGCAGCAGGCAGGTAAATAACCAGAATCTTCTCTCCAACATGATCATCCTTCCCTTCTTGTTTTCTCATGGCGCCGAACTGCCTGATCAGTATTCTTCTTCTGCTTCCCGGCGATATGCGGTCTTTCCATTGCTGCCGGCTCTGCAGCGCCTTTGATAACAACAAGATACCACAATTGCTGTCCTATAAAACGGACTTTCAAAACAAAATTTCCCTCCACGCTCCATAACACAAAAAGCTGCTGCAAAAGCAGATTCACACGATCCCAGTCCAGCTTCGCCTCTTTTCCACAGACCGCAGAATCATTGCGCTTTGCAACAGCTTCACAAATATTATCTTATTATAGTAAATTTGTTATGTCGTTCACTAAGGGTATTGTTATACCATATAGCAGTTTCCGGCATCAAGACTACAGAAAACGCTTTTTCGCCGGCCCCTTATTCTATCGTAACCCTGAATACCACCGGCTTATCACTCTTAACATCACAGTCGATCTTCAATCCCTCTTCATCCCGCTCCCATACAGGCGCCTGATCCTGTCCGAGTGTCTCCACCTTCTTAATAATCCCATTGAAATTGGCTATTCTCGATGCATCTCGTATCCCCAAAGACCGCACACAGTATTTGCCTGTCTCACTGCACTTCAACGCTGTGACATACAGCTTTCCGCCTTTGGTCGTAAAACGGAAATCCTGACTGGTGAAATTCTTCTTGATGCCGTCCGAAAACTGTCCTTCAACAATCTGCGTCGGACCTTCTCCATAGATTCTCCAGGTCTCCGATCCATAAACAGCCTCTCCGTTCACTGCAAGCCATTCTCCAATCTGTGTCAGGACTCCTGTTTCCTCTTCCGAAATCCTTCCATCTGCCCTGGGACCGACATTCAGAAGCAATCTGCCATTCTTACTCACGATATCTACCAGATCACACAATATCTCATCGGCGGGACGATAAACATTGTTCTCCGTATATCCCCAGGAGTTCAGGGCAATTGCCGTATCCGTCTGCCAGCTATACCGCTTCATATCCGCAAACTGGCCTCTTTCCACATCCGGCACAGCCGTCCCGAAGAGAAAAGCGTCATGCTTATAGTTAATCACCACCTGCTCCCCCCACTGAGCCGCCCTGTTATAATAGTAGGCTGCCAGTTTCTTTATATAGGGTTTTGCACTGAAATGCTGGATCCACCAGTCAAAATAAAGAATCTTCGGCCGGTATCCGTCTATCAGTTCACAGGTTCGCACAAGCCAATCCTGCAGAAACTCCTCTGTCGGCACCGGATGACTGAAAATATCGTGCAGTTCCGCCTCCGGCATCGAAGGCCAGTAAAGATCGCCCCGTTCCAGCGGTTCTTTGATATCACTGTCAAATTCCCTGCCATGACTCAGAAAAAACCAATGCTCGATACGATGCGAGGAAGCGCCAAGGATAAGATCCTTCCCCGCAAACGCCTTTTGCAGTTCTCCCAATATGTCTCTCTTCGGTCCCTTATCCCATGCATTCCACTCGGAAATCTGACTTCTGTACATCTGAAATCCGTCATGATGCTCGGCCACAGGCACAACATACTCCGCCCCTGCCCGTCTGAACAGCTCTGCCCACGCTTCCGGATCAAATTCCTCCGCCTTGAAAAGCGGTACAAAATCTTTATAACCGAACTCCTTGTGCTGCCCGTATGTCTCAATATGATGCTGATATTCCTTTTCACCCTGAATATACATATTCCTTGGATACCACTCACTGCCGAATGCCGGAACGCTGAATACACCCCAATGAATGAAAATGCCGAATTTCTTCTTCTCATACCATTCCGGAACCCGATATTCCGATAATGATTCCCAGCTGTCCTTATACGGCCCCTCCTGTATCACCCTGTCGATCTCGTCAAGATACGGCTTCATATCATACACTTTTGCCATACATTTCTCCTCCATTCCGAAGCGTTACAGCCTCCAACCGAACGACTCAAAAGCAAAGAGTTACTTTCACGGCCTCTCTCCCCATCAGTTCCCCGCTCCGCTCATCCGGCTGGAAAGTGGCAGCATACAAATCGAAATGTGCTCCGTCCATCATCCGCTCTCCCGCCGGCGTCACTACCGTAAAAGCCCTCGGCGCAATCCGCAGTACCGTCTGCACTGTCTCTCCCGCCTTGACGTGAACCCGCTTAAACGCACAAAGTGCAGGATTCTTCAGAGCGTATGCGGAATCCGTATTCTTAATATAGATCTGTACCACATCATCCGTGTCGTACAGCCCTTTATTCTGCAGGGTTACTTTGATGGACATTTCTTCCCGTCCGGTTCCGACAGCCTCCGCCGCCGTCACTGCCACATCCCCGTAAGTCAGGCCGAATCCAAACGGATACTGCGCCTTTTCTTCCATATAACGGTAAGTCCTGCCTGCCATACGGTAATCGGTAAATTCCGGCAGCCTGTCACTGTCCTCATAGAAGGTAACCGGCAGTTTTCCTGACGGAGATACAGCCCCGAACAAAATCTCCGCCGCATTTCTACCGCCTCTGGCGCCGGGATACCACAACTGCACGACAGCGTTAAAATGTTCTGCCGGATAGCGCAGATCCATGGCGCTGCCCGTCATCAGACAAAGGATCACCGGTTTGCCCACGGACGCAACTGCCTCCATCAGATCCCTTTGAGGCTTCGGAAGCAGCAGATCTGTCTTGTCTCCTGAAGCATAGCTGTTGCCGGTATCTCCCTCTTCTCCTTCCAGCGTCTCATCCAGTCCAAGGCACAGAACCACCACGTCACTGTGCTCCGCAACGATCCTGGCTTCTGCAAGCCTGTCTCCGGCAAAAGCCAATGCTTCCGTCTTATCCTCAAACAACCCGCAGCCTTCTGAGAACAGGACTCTTACTTTACCATCCACATAGTTTCGGATTCCTTCTGCTACTGTAATGTATTCTGATGAGGTCCCATGATAATTGCCCACCAACGGTTTACGGCTGTCCGCATTTGGACCGATCACACCGATGGTTCTGAGTTTATCCACATTAAGAGGCAGGATGCCGTCATTCTTAAGCAGGACAATACTCTCCCTGGCCGCCCGGTCCGCCAGCGCGATATGCTCTTCACATTCCACCACTTCATAATCAAGCTTATCATATTCACTTTCATCAAAAAGTCCCAACAGGAATCTGGTGGTGAAAAGGCGCACTGCCGCCTCCGTGATGCTTTCTTCCGTCACCAGCCCCTGCTTAAGCGCCTCCAGCAGGTGCAGATAAGTCACACCGCAGTTCAGATCGCATCCTGCATTCAACGCCATAGCGGCAGACTGTTCCGGTGTGGCGGTCACCATATGATGCTCATGAAAATCTCTGATCGCCCAGCAATCAGACACAAAATGCCCTTCAAAATTCCACTTTCCACGCAAAATGCCGCGAATCAATGTCTCACTTCCGCAGCAAGGCTCCCCGTTCGTCCTGTTATAAGCGCCCATCACCGCCTCCACATGCGCTTCTTTGACAAGCGCCTCGAATGCAGGCAGATAGGTTTCCTCCATATCTTTCGGGTCAGCCTCCGCATTAAACTCATGGCGCAGCGCCTCCGGTCCGGAATGCACCGCGAAATGCTTCGCGCAGGCCGCCGCCTTCATGATCTCACCGTCTCCCTGCAGGCCCTTGACAAAAGCAACCCCAAGCCTGGAAGTCAGATAAGGATCCTCTCCGTAGGTCTCGTGTCCCCTTCCCCATCTGGGATCCCGGAAAATATTCACATTCGGTGACCAGAACGTAAGACCTTTGTAGATATCCCTGTCATTGTGGGCAGAATACTCATTGTATTTCGCCCTGCCCTCAGTGGCCACACATTCCCCGATCTTGCCTGTCAGTTCTTCGTCAAATGCCGCCGCGATACCGATCGCCTGTGGAAACACTGTCGCCGTCCCTGCTCTGGCCACGCCGTGCAGCCCTTCTCCCCACCAGTTATAAGCAGGAATGCCAAGCCTTTCTATAGCCGGCGCCTCATACCGAAGCTGTCCCACGCGCTCCTCCACCGTCATCTTCGCCACCAGCTCAGATGCTCTCCTTCTTGCCTCTTCTCTTTTCATGCCACACCCTCCTTGTACCTTTCTTTATTTCATTCCTAAACATCCATATCCCGTACCATCATACCACCATAAATAGAAGTGGATGTTTAGAAACATATGCACAGTTACTTCTATAGTAAACTTACATCATGCTCAGCCTGCCTTATACCACTTCCACGTTCCTGCGCCCTGTGATCCGGGCGCGGACACAAATCTGCATGCGAAGAAATACCCTTCAGCTTTCCTTTAGACACACGAAATAATATGTAATCAGTTAATTTCGACCATCTCGATTTGGTATTTCCCATAATGTATCAGAATAACAGGTGATATAGCAACCACAAACTGCTGGCGCAAATTATACCGGCGCATAAGCGGACAAAAACCGGTATGTAACAAACTGTTACATAAATATTCATTATTTACGAATTTTTCTTGTGAAACCCAAGAAGCAGTGGTATACTGACTTCGATAATTATGCCACTGGCTCTGCTTGAAGACATGTCTGAATCTATGATTATACAGCAGATGTACGGCAGGATCTCTCCGGTCTTGCTACCGTACAAATACATGCAATGTATTTTTATACAAAACTGACATCCTGCTGCCGCGGAGTCATCCATATCGTGGAAGCGTTTCGGGCACGAAGCCTTCCATACAAACTATAAAAAGGGAGTATAAACAAATGAAAAAGAAAAAACTGTTACAAGGGGCAGGTCTTATGCTTCTCAGCCTGACGCTTCTGCCGCTTACCGTGTTCGCTGCAGAAGCGGAAGCCGAGTATACGCCTGCCATGTATGCCACTTTCTGGGCGCTGGTTCCGCCCATTGTCGCGATCGTACTGGCGCTGATCACAAAGGAAGTTTACAGCTCCTTGTTCATCGGTATTCTGGTAGGCGGCCTGTTCTATTCCGGCTTCTCCTTTGAAGGAACACTGACGCACATTTTCAACGACGGCTTTGTCTCAGTCCTGTCCGATGGCTACAACGTAGGTATTCTGGTATTTCTTGTAATCCTTGGCGCCATGGTAAGCCTGATGAATCGTGCCGGCGGTTCCGCAGCCTTCGGACATTTTGCTAAAGAAAAGATTAAGACACGGGCCGGGGCACAGCTTGCCACCGTCGCGCTGGGTGTCCTGATCTTTATCGACGATTATTTCAATTGTCTCACCGTTGGCAGTGTCATGAAGCCCGTCACGGATGAACACAAAGTTTCCCGGGCCAAGCTGGCCTACCTGATCGATGCCACCGCGGCGCCTGTCTGCATTATTGCGCCAATCTCCTCCTGGGCAGCGGCAGTTTCCGGTTTCGTGGAAGGCGAAGACGGATTTTCCATTTTTATCCGTGCCATTCCCTATAACTTCTATGCGATTCTCACCATCGTTATGATGATCGCACTGATACTCATGAAAGTTGATTTTGGCCCTATGAAATCTCATGAAGCCAATGCACTCAAAGGCGACCTGTTCTCCACCGGCAAAAAAGATGCCGCACAGGAGACAGAAATCGTAAATCCGAAAGGAAAAGTAATCGATCTCCTGATCCCAATTATCATGCTGATT
Organism: uncultured Lachnospiraceae bacterium; assembly: GCA_947576945.1. GTDB lineage: Bacteria > Bacillota > Clostridia > Lachnospirales > Lachnospiraceae > UBA3282. Next base: position 10,986 of record CANPTH010000065.1, on the reverse strand, counting down.
GCCTGCTGTGTCATCGGCATGATCTATACCGGCGGATTTTTTGACGGTGCCGGTTTCGTCGAATCCTTTTCCAATTCCGATGCTTCCGTCGGCCTTGCGCTGGGCAGCATCTGCGCCATGATCCTGACCATCATCATCTATCTGATCCGCAGAGTCTTAAGCTTTAAAGATTGTATGGGCTGCCTGCCCGACGGCTTCAAGGCCATGGTTCCGGCGATCCTGATTCTCACCTTTGCCTGGACACTGAAAGCCATGACCGATTCACTGGGCGCAGCCGTATTTGTAGCCGATGCCGTACAGAAGAGCGCCGGATCTTTTATGAACTTCCTGCCGGCGATCATTTTCATCGTAGCATGTTTCCTGGCATTTTCCACCGGAACCTCCTGGGGAACCTTCGGTATTCTCATTCCGATTGTGGTGAATGTATTTATGAATACCAATCCACAGCTGATGATCATCTCTATCTCCGCCTGCATGGCAGGCGCGGTATGCGGCGATCACTGTTCTCCGATCTCCGATACCACGATCATGGCTTCTGCGGGTGCACAATGTGACCATGTCAATCACGTATCCACCCAGCTGCCTTATGTTATCGTAGTAGCCGTGATCTCCTTTATTACTTATATCGTAGCCGGATTTGCTCAGAGCGCATGGATCTCCATGCCGGTAGGCGCCATTCTTCTGCTGCTGACACTGGTTGTAATCAAGAATCTGTATCGAGAGTAACGTAAGTTATATAACGACATATATTTTATTGTAGTAAACAAAAAAGACAAGAAAAAATGCAGTCCTGTCATTGCTGACAGACTGCATTTTTCTATTTATGTATAAAATTAAATCTACCTATAATTTCATTTTTCTACTGTTTTCGACATATATACACAGCTTTTGTCAGATATAAATCTCACGGTCGAAATTTGTGATTACCGGTTTTGCCCTTCTGCAGCAGACGATGTAACCGGATAAACGACCATATCCGCGCACTCTTTCTGCAAATTAAATTTATCTTTAATTTCTTCCGTCAGGTAAATTTCCCTGTCTTCCGTGACCAGTATCATGTCAAACGGCTGCTCCTCCTGATGCGTCCTCCAATAAGCGACCGCATCCGAAAGCCCCATGACAAAAAGCGATGTGGAGAGTGCATCACACAGCTTCCCGTCCCCGGCAATAATCGTAACGGAAGCAAGCCCGTTATTCACGGGATATCCCGTCTCCGGATCAATGATATGACCATAGCGGACACCGTCCTCACCAATAAAATAACGCTCGTAATTTCCAGATGTGACCACCGCACAGTCTGAGATCTGCAGCGTCCCGAATAACCCTTCCCCGAAAGGACTGCGCAATCCCAGCCGCCAATCACTGCCGTCCGGCCTGGCGCCCACAGCCTGAATATTGCCGCCGATATCCAGAAGCGCAGAATTTATGCCCCTTTCTATGAGAATCCGTCCTGCCCGGTCACCGGCATACCCTTTGCCGACGGAACCCAGATCCAGCATCATGCCATCCTCCAGAGTGACAAGGCTTCCTTCCACCTTCACCCGGTCATAACCGACACATTCCAAAAGCCTTTCGATCTCTTCCGCCGCAGGTATCCGGTTTCCTTCCGTTGTAAATCCCCACGCCGTCAGCACAGGATACAGCGTCGGTTCCAACGCCCCGTCAGTCTCCTGCGCCATTTTTACGGCAAACGAAAGCAGCCCGGCCGTCTCGTCCCGAACCGTTACAGGCTGGCCGCCGCTGTGATTTAACGCATAAATATCACTGTCTTCATCGGTGACCGACCACAGCGCCTCCAATGCCTCGATCTCCTCCTGTGCCTGCTGCAGCGCCTCTTTTACCGCTTTTGCATCGTCATCATATACCGTAAACGTCATATAAGTATCCATGGCAAAGAACGATGCAGAATAAGGCTCCACCCTGGCCTGCATGGGAGAACAGGCGGCCAGAGTAATACTCATGATGAACAACGGCACTGACAACCGGAGAAACTTCTTATAACGCATTCCTGATCGCCGCCATCAGCTCCTCATACGTCTCATAGGCCGGAAGCTGCGGATTCTCTCTGATAATCTGCTCCGTACTCCTGAACAGAAATCCCGCCCTGCCGGCCCGGATCATATCCAGATCATTGTGACTGTCACCGGCGGCGATCGTCTCAAAACCGATGGACTGTAACGCTTTCACCGTAGAAAGCTTGGAATTCTCGATCCGCATCCGGAAGCCTGTGATCTCCCCGTCCGGCGCCACCTCGAGAGAATTGCAGAAAAGCGTCGGCCAGCCCAGTTTTTTCATCAGCGGCCCCGCAAACTGTGTGAATGTATCACTGATGATGATCACCTGCGTCATGCTGCGAAGTTCGTCCAGAAATTCCTTCGCGCCCGGCAGCGGATCGATGGTCGCAATCGTATCCTGTATCTCCTGCAGGCCAAGGCCATGCTCCCGCAGCACCCCCAGTCTCCAGTGCATTAATTTATCATAATCCGGCTCGTCTCTGGTTGTTCGCCTGAGTTCCAAAATCCCGCTCGCCTCAGCAAAAGCGATCCAAATCTCCGGCACCAGCACCCCCTCCAGATCCAGACATACAATATTCATACTCATATTTTCCTCCATGCCGAAGCAGTTTTTTGCGAAGGCTGCGAGCCAAATCTCAAATTTGGCTCTGCAATCCCGAGTTTGTGGCTCCGGCACAAACTCGCAGTTGAAAAATCAGCACATCAGTGTGATTTTTCAACCTTACCTCCATTCCGAAGCAGCTCTTTTGCGAAGGCCGCGGGCCAAATTTCAAATTTGGCTCTGCGATCTCGAGTTTGTGGCTCCGGCACAAACTCGCAGTTGAATAAATTGCTCATCAGAGAATTTATTCAACCTTTCCTCCATTCCGAAGCGTTTTACGCTGACATCTGCTATAATGCGGCCTGCTGATTCCGCCTACAATGCCGCATCCAGCTTCTTCCGCTCTCCGGCGCCCAGTACAAGCGTCTGTCCGCCGGTCCGCACATACAACGTAACCGCAGACGGGTTATACAGAATATCCCCCGCCACCGAGACCACCAGCGAGCGCATTGCCGTCACATACTCATAGATCTCCATATTCGTGGCATACCACACGTCTTCACGGCCCTGCAGTCTGCTGCAGATATCGTTTATATGGCTCCAGCTGTCATCCTGTGCAAACTCATAGCTGTGCCCCCAGATATACAACAGCGACAGACTCCTGTACATCGGCGGGTTCAGGAATTCATCCAGCAGCGCTTCCGTCACACCGCCATGATGGCAGGTCGGATGCCAGCGCATGAAGTCTGACGGCAGATTATAATTCATCGTGCTCTCAACCGTCCGGCTGTACACAATCCCGGCATCCTTCGCCGTCCGGATCAGCTCCTCATTATACTCCCCGAACGGATACGACATTCCCTGCACGATACCGCCGCTGCATCTCTCCAGCTCCCTCCTGTCCTCATACACCTCTCTCATCATCTGCGTCACCGACAACTGGTTAAAAAAGGGATGTGTCACACCGTGACAGGCCACTTCATGCCCCTCATAGAGTGCCTTCACCTCCTCGCGGGCAATATATCCCGGCTGTCCCAGCGTTGCGCTGTTGAGATGAAAGGTCGCCTTCATCCCTGTCTGATTAAAAATATCGACCAGACGCCTGTCATGAATCTGTGCGTCGTCGTAACTGAACGTCAATGCCTGCCTTTTCCTCTCCGGGAATAAAAACTGAACCGTCATCCTCGTGCCTCCTCCTTACCTTTGCTTTGCTCCTGCCTGTTGTACCCTACATCGACGCAGCGCTGTATTTCACGATCAACAGCTCCACGCTCATCACATCATTCATCCTGCCGGTCTTGACCGCCTCTTCCGTCTCCACGCAGTCCGTCAGCGCCCTGCGCAGGTCTTCCTCCCTGAATCTGGCGGCCTGCGTCACATATTTGCGGGCAATAAACCCGGCAAGCCCCACCTTACCGCCGATGGCATTGGCGTCATAGCCTTTATTTTTCAGTTCCTTTACCTGCAGCAGAAGATTGAACTGTCTCGTGATCAGGAAAAGGATCCTCATAGGCGGCTCTTTCAGCGTCAGCAGGTCATAATACAGATCCAGCGCCGTCTTCTGCTTCTTCTGTGCCACCGCATCGATCATATCAAAGATCTGGCTGCTCACCTGCCTGGTGCAGACCGCCTCGATATCCTGTGCCGTGATCACATCCCGCCCCATACAGTAACAGAACAGTTTCTCCAGTTCTCCCCGGATATTGTCCATGCCGGAGCCCGTCTTATCCAGGAAAAAGTTCAGATCCCGCTCCGTGATATTTTTATTTTCTTTCTTCAAAAATCCCAGGATCCATCGTTTCAGCACGGCCTCATCCTGCGCCTTAAACTCGATGGCGCGCCCCCTGGCCGTGGCCGCCTTGTACAGCCTGCTTCTCTTGTCTACCGACTGTTCCACGAACACGAAATAAGCCGTCTGCGCCGGATTGCCCAGATAAGCCGCCAGTTCTTCCCCGCCCCTGGCCATAAGGCCGCTGTTCTCCAGCACGATCACCCGGCGCTGCGCAAAAAAGGGCATAGTCTCAGCCAGATCGATCACTTCCCCCTGGGAAATATTCTTTCCCTCAAAATAGTGAAAGTTCATGTCGTCTCCGTCGCCGAGCAATGCCTTTTTCAGCTTATCCTTGTACTGGCTGCGCAGATATGCCTCCTCGCCGTACAGGATATAGACCTGTTTCAGTTGTCCTGATTTGATTTCTTCCGTTAATTTCTGCATAAGTTAAGTATATGACAAAACAAAGGATTAATCAATTTCTAAATCGACCTGCCGTCCATATCAATCTTGTTACGAAGATTCTGCATCTGATAGTCCAGCATCTCAATGGAATCAGCACAGGCTTTGAGCTGTGCCACGATCTGTGTCGCATTTTTGACATTTTTCTTATATTTCAGCTTATGCTCCAGACTGGCCCAGAAATCCATGGCGATCGTGCGGAACTGAACCTCCGCCTTCATATACTTCTTTTCATTGGAAAGGAAAATCGGTACGCTCAGTATAAGATGCAGACTCCTGTAACCGTTGTCCTTCGGATTCTGAATATAGTCCTTTTTCCGGAGCAGAAGAATATCATCCTGCCGGATAACCAGATCCGCCAGCCGGTAGATATCGTCCGGAAAAGAACAGATGACCCGCAGTCCTGCCACATCCGTCAGATGCTCTCTGATATTATCCACCGTAATCGGATGTCCCTTGCGCTCCAGTTTCTCATAGATGCTCTCCGGCGTTTTCAGCCTGCTCTTGATGGACTCAAAAGGGTTTCGCTTGTACTCCCGTGAGAATTCCTCGTTCAGTACCTTTAATCTCGTCTCGATCTCCATGATGGCGAACCGGTACTCCATCATCAGGCGGTTGAAGGGTTCCGCCTCCTTCAGCTTCTCGGCCTGAATGCGAATGATCCTGTCCTGCTGCCGCAGCGTCTCCCGCTGCTCTTCCACCTGCTGCTCCAGACTGTTCTTATAGGCGAACAGGTCGATGGTGTTCCTGACCCGGTTCTTGACAATGGATCTGTCAAAAGGCTTATGAATAAAGTCGGAAACCCCGATCTCCAGACACCGGTTCTCAACCTCCGGCGTACTCTCAATACTGATAACAAGCACCGGGATCTGTTCCAGCCATCCGTTCTCCTTCATCGCATCGATCACCGCATAACCGTCCATCTCCGGCATCTGCAGATCCAGAAGAACCGCCGCCAGTTCCTCCTTAAACTCCAACAGCTTACGCAGCGCCTGCTGCCCGTTCTCCGCCATCTCAATCACATAATTGTCTTCCAGCATTTCCCGCAGCAGCTCGCGGTTTACCGCTGCGTCGTCCACTACCAATATCTTTTGCATTTCCGTTTTCCCCAAATTTCCCCCGATGCCGCTTCGCGGCGTCAACAATGTGTGCGCAAAGACCGCTTTCCGCCGTCTTTACTGTTTCTGTCATTTCTGCCGTCTCTTCTGTCTCCTGCTGCCGTCATCGGCGCACCGACGCCGCCATCCGATGATAGGTATGCCTGATTCCGCGGATGGCAACCGAATACGCCTGTATATTCTCAGGCAGCGCCATCCCCGTATATCCGGTGTCACCCAGATGATGAATATCCGTACCGGTCATCTTGCACATCAATGCGATCCGGCGGATGGTATCCGTATCCGCACCCTCCTGAGATGTGCCGACAGCCGTGATCGTCAGCGCCCCCATGCCGTGTGCAAATCCCACCAGCTCACGCACATACTCCATCGTGATACCCGGCACCGTTCCCGGTGCGGGAAAAAGCAGCACATCCGCCCCGGCCTCCCGGAAACGTCGGACATCTTCCTTCGTCATGATCTGCTCCGCGGCTTCCGTCAGCACTCCGGCTGCGTGCATCTTGCCTACTGCCAGAATAACTCTGTCACCCAGCTCTTCCCTATACAGCTTAAGCGTCGCCTCAATGGCCTCATTGCTGACACCCATACCCGGGTTGCCTGTCAACAGGATCAGATCGACACCCATATCGCAGGCACGCCTTGCATTCTCCAAAGTGGCACGCCGTCCGGCGGACATCTGCCACAGCGGATCGGTCTGCGCCTCCTCCCCCGCATCCGTGGGTTCCAGATTAATGCCCACGGGCCGCCCCGTCAGCTGCTTGATCAGCCGCACGGTATCCTCCGGTTTTCCCGCCGGCAGCCCCTCTATCTTCGGCGCATTGACATCGAACATATTCAGAAGCAGGAAATCCGCCCCCATCGCCGCCGCGAACTCTGCGTTGGTCACATCTCCCAGCATAGGCCGTACCGTGCCGATCGTCTCACAGAGCATCACGCGGCCCTCACTCCTGCGCACAGACTCCAAAAGCTCCTCTTTTGAAAAACCGGCAAAATCTGACGCATAACAATCCAGTATTCTTTTCACCATATGATAAACTCTCCTTCTTTCAGCCATATCTTCCCAGAGTACCGAGTTATTGCACCTGGCAGTCAGTTTATTATCCCTGAAAGCCTCTCTGCCTATACCTGTCCATCCAAATTCGTCGGGCAGGCCTTCCATTGACAGGGGAATACTCTCTTTATATCAAATAACATGTGCTGCTTTACCCTTAATCGGAAATCAGATTCTGCCTGGATCACAGTTTTCTTATGATTTTACTTATTATATCAAAATGAAGTCCAAATGAAAAGTTCGGTACAGTAATGAATGTCGTCATTTTGCAGTCTTTTTGCGAATAGAAACTTTTATTTTCGCATATCCTTTGATATACTGAATAAAATAGTTGTATCACATAGGATGCTGCTGTGCTTACACGGCAGAAAACATTGCATGAAATGCACAGTCCTTTCGGGGATATACCCCCAGTAAACACAGGAAGAGAAGAAAGTTATATGAAAAAGATAGCAGTCATAACCGGAGCCAGCACAGGGCTGGGAAGAGAATTTGTAAGAATCATCAGGGATAAGCGGGAAATCGACGAGATCTGGGCCATCGCCAGGCACCGGGACAAGCTGGACAGGCTTCGCCGTCAGATGGGTGCGAAGATCATTCCCATTCCCATGGATCTGTCGGATCCTTCCCGGATTGAAGAACTGGGCCACAGGCTTGCCCAGAGCGGCGTTGAGATCTGCTACCTCATAAACAACGCCGGCTATGCCAAGTTCTGCTCCTACGGAGACTTAAACGTTTCAGACTCTCTGAACATGATCAACCTGAATATCGGTGGTGTGGTGGCCATGGGTTTAACCTGCATTCCCTATATGCCAGTCGGCAGCCACATCATCAACATTGCTTCCCAGGCCGCTTTCCAGCCGCTGCCCTATCAGAATCTGTACAGCTCCACGAAGGCTTTCGTGCGCAACTACACAAGAGCGCTGCATGTGGAATTAAAGGATCGGGGTATCAGCGCCACCGCAGTCTGCCCGGGCTGGCTGAAGACCGACCTCTATGACAGGGCCGAAATCGGAGCCGCCAAGGCCACCAGCAACTTTTTCGGCATGACCGCACCGGACAGGGTCGCCAGAAAAGCAGTGGCAGACGCCGACAAAGGGAGAGATCTCTCGATCTACGGTCTCTATGTCAACTTCTGCCACATTGGCGCCAAGCTGCTGCCGCAGCGGACTGTTATGAAGATCTGGCTGCGTCAGCAGCGCATCGATCCTTATTCCCGTCCATCCCAGCAGTAAGTACACAGCTTACACCTGTCCATACCGATGGACTCTATCATATCGTCCAGACGATGATACCGGAGAGAAGTGAAATTCAGCTTCTCTCTTATTTTTTCCAGCATGGCATGATATTCCGCGCTGTCCGGATTCGCATAGGCCGTCAGATTCGGATACCTGTTCTCCCCCTCGATCTCCTGAATCGTACGTCTGGCGATCAGCTCCATCTCGGAAGTCGCTCTGGAAAAATTCAGATACTTACAGCCAAACAGAAGCGGCGGACAGGCCGGGCGGATATGTACCTGTGCGGCCCCGCTCTGGTAAAGGAATTCCGTAGTCTCCCGCAGCTGCGTTCCCCGCACGATGGAATCATCGATCAGAAGCAGGCTCCTGTCCTTGATCAGATCATGCACCGGAATCAGCTTCATCTTGGCGATCAGATTTCTCTTGCTCTGGATAGTGGGCATAAAGGACCTGGGCCAGGTGGGTGTATATTTGATAAAAGGCCTGGAAAAAGGAATCCCCGACTCATTGGCATAACCGATGGCATGGGCAGTCCCCGAATCCGGCACTCCCGCCACGATATCCGGCTGCACATCATCTCTCTTTGCCAGCATGGCACCGCAGTTATACCGCATCTGCTCCACGCTGATGCCTTCGTAAGAAGAAGACGGATAGCCATAATATACCCACAGGAACGTACATATCTTCATCTCACTGCCCGGCGCTGCCAGCGTGCGCGCGCCTTCCGGCGTCACCACCACGATCTCCCCCGGCCCCAGCTCCCGTTCCGGCGCATAGCCCAGGTTCAGATACGCAAAACTTTCAAAGGAAATACAGCAGGCATTCTCCTTCTTCCCAATGGTCACCGGTGTGCGCCCATATCTGTCCCGCGCCGCATAGATGCCCCTGCCTGTCATCAGCAGCATGGTCATGGAGCCCTCGATCAGCTCCTGCGCATAGCGGATGCCCTCGATCAGGTTATCCCGCTGGTTGATCACCGCCGCCACCAGCTCCGTAGAATTGATGTCGCCGCCGCTCATCTCCATAAAATGCCCGTGCCCGCTCTGAAAAAGTTCCTCTATAATTTTGTCTTTATTATTGATCTTACCCACCGTCGTAATCGCATAAGTGCCGTGATGGGAACGAATGATCAACGGCTGCGGCTCATAATCGGAAATACAGCCGATACCATAGGTGCCGTGCATGGTATTAACATCCTTGTCAAACTTCGTCCGAAACGGAGCGTTCTCGATATTATGTATAGCCCTGTCAAAACCCTTTTTATCATCGTAAACAGCCATACCTGCCCGTCTTGTTCCCAGGTGGGAATGATAGTCCGTCCCAAAGAACAGGTCAAACACACAATCTTCCTTTGATGCCACTCCAAAAAATCCGCCCATAATGCGCCCCTCCATCAGCCTGTATCCGGTTTTATTTTATACTGGTTCTGTTGTACTGTTGTTGCTTTACTGATTTGTTTGCCGTTTTCGTTTCTGTTTTGTTGATCTGTTTCTTAGTCTTCGTATAAGTACTTACGTCCATGCCCTCCCCTGCAGCATCCTCTGCCATACTACCATATGCCGTCAAAGTTCGCAAGCATGGACACTGCCGCCGTCTTTGCTGCTGTCCCTGCAAAACAACTGACATAAAATGCCATATCTGACCTATATTATACGTTTTCAAAGTATAACCTGTCAAATATGGCATTTCATTTTAATAGATTCTTTACCGACCGTGTGCACCTTTGTTCACTGAGGGTACCCAGGACAAACGCACCTGCCGTCTCACGCTGCAGTCTGCTTCGCCAGCACCTGCCGGCGCAGCGCCGGGACGCTCTGCATGATGCCCAGCACCGCCAGATCCACCGCCATTACCACTACTACAAGCACACCGTTGAGCAGTATCGAGTAGATCCAGGGATCTACCATGGGCATTCCCAGAAAAGTCTCCGGCATGTACATGTACCAGAGCAGACCGCCGGACAATGTCAGCGATACCCAGCGCCCGAAGGAACCCAAAAGCGTTCCCCACAGCCAGCCAAGCTTCCTGCCGGCGCCGAAGCCGCACAGGAATACCAGCGTATAGGCCACTACATAATCAAGCAGCATGGACTGCCAGGAGATCGCAATGCCGCCTCCCAGAAAATACTGCAGCACGCCGTTGACAAAACAGCACAGCAGCGAGTATTTCGGCCCCCAGCGCAGGCAGTAGACAAGGATCGGCACCAGCGCCAGATCCACAGAGCCGCCGAAGGGAAAGCGGAAAATCCGCAGATACCCCAATACAGCAGCCGCCGCGATCATGATTGCGCCCTCTGTCAGGGCGCGGACTTTGGTTGATTTTTGTGTCATAGTCGTTTCCTCCGTAAAGAAAAGTAAATTTGCTTCGCAAATTAACTTTAGTAAATTTACTCTGCAAATTAACTTTGGTAAATTTACTCTGCAAATTAACTTTGGTAAATTTACTCTGCAAATTAACTTTAAAAGTACCGCGGTGTAAACAGCACAACGCGGTACGAAAAAAACGACAAGTATTCTATTTGTCGAATATTCTTCCTACGCCGGCATTACCCGGATCAGGTTCAAGGGACCGGAAGCGACATTACGCCTCTGCATCTCAGCCGGACTTGTGTCCAGCGCCCCTGTTATTCTATTACACTGCGATCTTCTTTCTTTATACTATATTTTCGCGCAGTTTGCAACACTTTTTAATTTAAAATTCCATTCTGCCACAGATATCCGCCCAGGCCTCGTCATCCCGTCTTTAGGATTTAGCACTACATTTCTTTGAGAGTTAACTGTATATCTTTTT
>CANPTH010000064.1 GCA_947576945.1 uncultured Lachnospiraceae bacterium | reverse complement strand
CCACTATAGCAGATACACATTATTTACACAAGAACTTTCGATACGCTATACTAGTCTGCATCTCTTTTTTCACAGGGATTTGTGCCAGAGACTGAAGGGGCAGGCATAAAAAAGAGATAAAAACTATCCCGGAGTTTTCGGCATCAGAAATCTTCGGGATAGTGTTCTGTCAGATACATTAAATTTGATTCTCTGTCAGTTCCTGCCGCAGATGTTTGTTTCAAAGCATACTGACAGATTGCGCATTTCATGGATAAGGTTTATAATTTAAGGAAACAAGAAAGAATGACGACAATGATCAAATCAGTTATGTGAAGAGGCGGCAGCCTGGCAGTGCAGCGGAAGGAATGGAAATAAGGAATGGATGATTTGTATGCAAATATCAGGAAGAATGTAAAAACAGGCCATGACAAAGCTTTGACAGTTGTTATCGCGGGAATCCTGGTTGTGGCTGCTGTGGTATTGACTGTAGGCGTCTGGTGTGTAGGGTATAACATGCGGTTCAAGGTTTTTGTCAAAAATCTTTCAAACAGCACTACTTACGCCTATGAGAATGAGAGTCTTATCGCAGAGATGGACGGCAGGCATTATAAAATATCGGCAGACAATATGTACGGAATCTATTCTTATATTACTTTTAACAAGTCTGGCAGAGAGAGCAGGAAAATACCGGAAGGGGAACCGGTAGTGCTTTCATACGGAGACGGTTCTGTCCTGAAACTCTGGGATCAGCCGGACGCCCAGCGTGCAAATGGCTACAGTCTGTTCCTGCAATATACGGATACGGGCGGCAAGGATTATTGCTATATTAACTACAAGATGACGCTGGAGACGATCATGACAAGATATCTGATGTATGACAACATCGAAGTCGACGAGTGAAATTTTCCTTATCAATCAGAGTATAATTTTGAGAGAAAAGTAAGCTTATACTGCTTCTCTTATATTTTGCATGGAATATACCCATTAGTTATTTCTACATATCAGTTATAGATGAGATTCAAAGATACCATGATAAACAGGTGGGTTACAGAAGAAAATCCGGGTATGTGTCAATGGAGGAAATTATGACAAAAGTACCAAACGAGAAGGCCAAAGAATGCCGTATGGAACAAATAAGGAGATTGACGAAAGAAGCAGCTGAATATCTTATTAAGAATGAGGATAACTATAAGAGAATTCTTGGAGATATTGTTCAGACATTGGAACTGATTGTTTGTGAGAAGGGCTGGACGATTCATGGAAGAGTTAAAAGTGACAAAAGCCTCAGGGAGAAGATCCTGCGCAAAGGATACTATAACAGCTATAAAGATGGCGCGTCGATTATAAATAATCTGCCAGACCTCATAGGGGTTAGAGTACAGTGTCTTCTTAACCAGGAAGAGAAAAGTGCATATGAACTTTTGCAGAATAAAAAAGAGACATCAGATAAAGAGGGACATTCAGCTTATCAGACGATGAATGGTTCCCGAATGACGTTGCTTCTGCGTAATCAGCCGGAGAAACAGAAAAACGGGCATGATATCTATCGAATAGAAGGAAGATACTATGCTGCTGGGAAAACAGCACCGGTTCATTTTGAGCTGCAGATCAAATCTATGGTTCATTCCTTTTGGGGAGAACTTGAGCATTCGATGTTTTATAAAAACTATGATTATTTTATATCGCAGAGGATTCTGACGCAGAGCATGGATAATATATTAGCCGAGCTGGATTTGATTGACAAAGAAATGGTCGGCATACAGAATAATTTTTCGCGCAGCAAGACAGACCGCATTAACGAATTCAAGAGCGTGTGTATTTCGATTATCCAGAAAGAGTATCAGAATAAATTTAATGCATTATATGAATGCGATATGGATCTGCGTGCAGCATATTGGCTTATTGTAGAAATAAGGTTTAATAATATAATACACGAAGAAAACGCTGCTCAGGAACTGAGCAAAATGATTCAGCAATGCAAAAATATAGATATCTCTGATACACGGGACATGATTGAGGATCAATTGGATGCAGACAGCGTTAGTCCGGACAAAAAAAGGTGTGTTGAATGGCTTGATCAACTTGTAAAAGGAAACAGCTATTGGGAAGCCTTTTTCTGTATCTATACTACGCTGAATCAGGATGGGGATTTTGAATACAGGGACTGGCTTGAAGCGATTGCCAAGCGTTTGCTGCGTTTAAAAATTCTGAATATTTTTGCTGCGGATTTTTCAGATAATCATTTTTCACAGAGCCTTCGGCATGCATTGATTTTTGGTTCGAATGGGAAACTGGAATATTTTATGGATGAGAGAAATCTGCACCTTATTCAGGAAAAGATTTCGGAAGCATTGAAAGGAAGCATTTTCGAGAAGTATGAACAAGGGTGTGTGCAGGAGAATTTTGATAGAGAGTGTGTGCTGGAAAGTGTATTTCTTTGGGCGGAAAGCCTGATTTGTTTCCTGATGAATGGGTATATCAGGCGAAAGAGTGTGGAAGAATTAAAGGAATGTTTGAATAAAGAAAATATTTTTCCGGTGGATATCGAAGGTGAACGGATTCTGGAATGTTTTGGCAGGGAAGACAAACTTTCGGGAGAGAAGGCGAAGGAAATATATAAAAGATTATTTGTCTGGGAGGAAAAGGTTGAATAAATTCTCTGATGAGCAATGCAGTTCAACAAACTGAACAGGTCCGGTTAAAATCTGACGCTTCGGCATGGAGGTAAAAATGAAAATTCTTAATGTAATCAGCATCGAACAGGGATGCCATACTATGTATATTTTTAAGCTTTCGACAGAAGAATTGTTATCTAATTATTCGATATCAAGTTATAATTCGGCTGAGGAGACCGGATATCAGAGACCTCCTGTTGAAGCACATTATAAGAAAATTGCGAGATATCTTGCTGATGTCGATTCGGAACAGATTTTGCCGATGTCGATTATTGCTGCGGCAGCAAAGAATGATATTACTTATCAGGGGAACGTACTTACAATTGACGGCAAAATGCGAATAGTTGACGGACAGCACAGGATTAAAGCGATTGAATATCTGCGGGATGAGAAAAGTTCTAAATATAGAAGTAAATATGAAGAACTTGTCAGGCATTATGAATTTCCGGTCATTCTTCTTATAACGAATGAATTTGACAGTGTGTTGGAAATGGATACTTTCATTAATATTAATAGTAAAGGGAAGCGTGTGAGCACTAATCTGGCGAAGGAACTTCGAGAGAAAAAAATGCAGGTTGATCTGGAGAAACATGAAATCCCATTGACTAAGGAGTCTTATGAAAATCTTGCGACACAGGTCGTGAAGCTTTTAGCCCATGACACAGATTCTATATGGTATGGGCGTATTCAAATGGGAGATGAAGCAGGCATGCAAAAACCTGTATCGATTGGAACCTTTGCAAGATCCTTAAAGAAGATCACTATGCGGGTCACAGATATGGTAGTGAGAGGCGCGAAGGTTATCTCGGAAGAAAATGCCAGAGAGGCTGCGGAACGAACCAAAGTAACAGTTGAGCAACTGTGGAAGGCAGTACAGGAACGCTGGCCGGAGTGCTTTGATGAACCAAAGCAGTATAATCTTCTGAGAGGGCTGGGTGTATCTGTTGTTCATCGCCTGTTTGAAAGCTGCATCAAAGCAAAGGATTTTCCTGATCCAGCCATGATGCTCGAAGATGCACAGGAGACTTTTGTGCAATATCTTAATAAGACAGAGATTGGAGCTGAGGAGTGGATGGTTGGCAGTACATTCACTGGTTTTTCTTCTGAGCAGGGGTATGGTATTATTGTGAATATTCTACAGGGAGAAAAGGCGTTGAACGAACTGGATGATTAGTACTGCATCTGTTTCCTGCCTGCTTTGTCAATTGCTGGAATGATAGCTGCGGAATCTTAAGGAAAGCGCTTTGCTGTGGGTGTGAACAAAATGGAATCGACCATTGAAGCTGGGAGAATTGAGATGAATTTTTATAGGACAGATCGACTTACAAGGGAACTGAACTCTGTACAATCCAATCCGATGAAACATTGTACAGAGTATGGCGTATAAAGGGCGCATTTAGATTTCATCGGAAAATAAGGCAATCGGGATACTGTATGGCAGCATCATGATGACCTGTTTTCCGTATGCAGATTAAGCGTGGAAAGGCTATGGACAATGTTTTGTCTGCAGCCTTTTGTCATGCATAGGGAACTTGCAATTGCTAAGGCAGAAGGCAGTACGTACATGTGTATGGACGCTTTCTGTCTTTTTATGTTGATTACAAAGATATTTGAGAAGTGAAAGGAGAATGATTCACATGAGTTTATTGGATATTGAAGGTCTGACCCATTCTTTTGGAGAAAATGTGCTCTATAAAAACGCAGAAATTTCACTGAATAAGGGGGAGCATATCGGAGTTGTTGGACAAAACGGAACCGGGAAAAGCACGCTGATCAAAATCTGTACCGAGCAGATTATGCCAGATGCCGGCCGTGTGGTCTGGCAGCCAAATATATCAGTTGGATATCTGGATCAATATGCAGAGATTGAGAAAGAAATGACGATGGAGTCCTTTTTGCGATCGGCATTTGGGGCGCTATATAAGATGGAAGAAGAAATGACAGCGGCTTATGACAAAGCGGCCAGGGGGCCAATGGTTTGGGGCTGCAGGCAATAGGCTATTACTATCCGGTTTTATCCGGGACAGATTCCGGCCCTGCAGGGGTGCTATAAATTTTCGGATCAGGTGGCGACGGGGCATTTTGAACAGGATTTAATCTGGGAAGACGCAGTAAGAACTCCTATCCTGGATGAGCCGACAAACCATTTGGATCACCAGGCAAAAGATGCGCTGAAGGCCGCATTAAGCGAGTTTTCGGGCACAATTCTTCTTGTCTCACATGAGGAGACGTTTTATAGAGAATGGGCGCAGCGGGTAATCGATATAGAAAAACAGAATTAAAGAGATTCAGAAAAGTTTCAAACAGCGGTACCGCCTATAAATGTAGGAATAAAATTTTGCATAATATGACAGATTTTTCTGTAAATTTTCATTGAGTATATGAAGCAAAGACATTATAGTAGTGATATGGGGAATTTTTTCAGAAAACATTTTAAGGAGGAACGGTATGGCAAAATATATAATGGCATTGGATGCTGGAACCACCAGTAACCGCTGCATCCTGTTTAACGAACAGGGGGATATGTGCAGTGTGGCGCAGAAGGAGTTTACGCAGTATTTTCCGAAACCGGGCTGGGTGGAGCATGACGCGGATGAGATCTGGTCGACACAGTACGAGGTGGCGGGGCAGGCGATGGCGAATATCAATGCCACGGCGGCGGATATTGCGGCGATCGGAATTACGAACCAGCGGGAGACGGTGGTGGTGTGGGATAAGAAGACGGGAAGACCGATCCACAATGCCATCGTGTGGCAGTGCCGCCGCACATCCGAGTATGCAGACAGCCTCAAGGAGAAGGGGCTGACGGATAAATTCAGGGAAAAGACGGGCCTTGTCATAGACGCTTATTTCTCGGCGACGAAGATCAAATGGATCCTGGACAATGTGGAGGGAGCCAGAGAGAAGGCGGAGGCCGGAGAACTGCTGTTCGGCACGGTGGAGACGTGGCTGATCTGGAAGCTGACGAAGGGCGGCGTACATGTGACGGATTATTCCAATGCCTCCCGCACCATGCTTTTTAATATCAATACGTTAGAGTGGGACGACGAGATCCTGCAGGAGTTACAGATCCCGAAAATTATGCTGCCGGAGGTGAAACCTTCCAGCTGCATTTACGGCGAGGCAGACCCGGGCTTTTTCGGCGGGCCGATCCCCATCGGCGGTGCGGCGGGAGACCAGCAGGCGGCGTTGTTTGGTCAGACCTGTTTTAAGCCGGGCGAGGCGAAGAATACTTATGGGACGGGATGTTTCCTGCTGATGAATACGGGGGAAAAGCCGGTCTTTTCCCGCAATGGTCTGGTGACGACCATCGCCTGGGGGCTGGACGGCAAGGTCACGTATGCGCTGGAAGGTTCCATCTTCGTGGCGGGGGCGGCCATCCAGTGGCTGCGGGACGAGATGAGCCTGATCGATTCGGCCCAGGATTCGGAGTATATGGCGAAGAAGGTGACGGATACGAACGGCTGTTATGTGGTACCTGCCTTTACGGGGCTGGGTGCGCCTCACTGGGACCAGTATGCCAGAGGAACGATCGTGGGTATTACCCGCGGCGTCAACAAATATCATATCATCAGGGCCACACTGGATTCGCTGGCTTATCAGGTCAATGACGTGCTGGCGGCGATGGAGGCGGATTCTTCCATCAAGCTGTCGGCGCTTAAGGTGGACGGCGGCGCCAGCGCCAATAATTTCCTGATGCAGCAGCAGGCGAACATCAGCGGCGCGCCGGTGAACCGCCCGAAATGTGTGGAGACTACGGCTATGGGAGCGGCTTATCTGGCCGGGCTGGCAGTGGGCTACTGGGCGAGTAAGGAAGATGTGGTGAAGAACTGGGCCATCGACAGGGAGTTCGTGCCGGAGATTCCGGAAGAAGAGCGGCAGGCCATGGTGAAGGGCTGGAGCAGGGCCGTCAAATGCGCCTATGGCTGGGAGAAAGACGACCTGCTTTCCTGATATGGCAGGTGAATAATAAGACAGATTGGAGCTAAGAGATATGTATGACGTAATCATTATCGGCGCCGGTGTGTCCGGCTGTGCCGCGGCGCGGGAGCTTTCCAGATACAAGGCACGGGTATGTGTGCTGGAAAAGGCGGAAGACGTATGCTGCGGTACGTCGAAGGCAAACAGCGCGATCGCACATGCCGGTTACGACGCCCCCACGGGTTCCCTGATGGCGAAACTGAACGTGCAGGGCAATCAGATGATGGAACAGCTGTCAAAGGAGCTGGATTTCGAATTCCAAAGGATCGGTTCGCTGGTGATCTGCCGGGATGCGGAAGATCTGCCGAACCTGCAGGCGCTCTACGACAGAGGCGCAGCCAATGGCGTAACGGGACTGCGCATAGTGGAGAAAGAAGAGCTGCGGCAGATGGAACCGAATATTTCGGACGATGCGGTGGCGGCCTTGTATGCTCCCACGGCGGGGATCGTCTGTCCTTTTGGCATGAATATCGCGTTTGCGGAGAATGCGGCGGTCAACGGGGTGGAGTTTCGGTTTGATACCGAAGTACAGGGTATCAGGAAGACGGAAAGCGGCTGGCTGCTCGAGACGAATCAGGGGCAGTTCGAGGCGAAGTGCGTAGTCAATGCGGCCGGTGTCTACGCGGATGTGATCCACAATATGGTCAGTGAACAGAAGATCAGGATCACGCCGCGCAGAGGGGATTACTGCCTGTTGGACAAATCGGCGGGCAGCCATGTAGCGAGAGTGATCTTTGCTTTGCCGGGCAAGTACGGCAAAGGCATTCTGGTGACGCCGACGGTGCACGGGAATCTGCTGGTAGGACCGACTGCCGTGGATACAGAGAACAAAGAGGGAAGCAACACCACCAGAGAAGGTCTGGATCAGGTGATCGAGAAAGCCGGTGAGAACGTAAAGAATCTGCCCATGCGGTCCGTGATCACTTCTTTTGCCGGACTGCGTGCCCATGAGGAGAATCACGAATTTATTATCGGGGAAGTGGAAGGAGCGGCCGGATTCGTGGACTGCGCCGGCATAGAATCGCCGGGGCTGACGGCCAGTCCGGCGATCGGCGTGATGGTGGCCGGTATTGTGCGGGAAATCCTGCAGCTGGAAGAAAACCCGTCATTTGACGGGACAAGAAAAGGAATCCTGAAACCGCAGGAACTGCCTGTGGAGGAGCGCAGGCAGCTGATCAGAGAAAATCCGGCTTATGGCAATATCATCTGCCGCTGTGAGATGGTGACGGAGGGGGAGATCATAGATGCCATCACAAGACCGCTGGGCGCGAAGTCCCTGGATGGCGTGAAGCGCAGAACGAGAGCCGGGATGGGACGCTGTCAGGCAGGGTTCTGTTCCCCGAGAGTGATGGAGATTCTGGCGAGAGAGTGCGGGAAGCATATCAGTGACATTACGAAGGCGGGCGGTGAATCCAGGATTGTGGTTGGGGTAAATAAGGATTCGCTGTAGGTTTCTTTGTTATTCACAAATTGATTGTCACAAAATGAAGATAGAAAACGAGGAAATAGCGCGTGAAAACATATGATATTGTAATTATCGGCGGCGGGCCGGCGGGGTTGTCGGCGGCGGTCTCCGCGAGGAAAAGCGAAATAGAGAGCATATTGATCCTGGAGCGGGATAAGGAGCTTGGCGGTATCTTGAATCAGTGTATCCATAACGGATTCGGCCTGCATACGTTCAAGGAGGAATTGACGGGACCGGAGTATGCGGGCAGGTTTATCGAGCAGGTGGAAGAGCTGCAGATTGAATACAGGCTGCATACCATGGTGATGGATATCAGTCAGGATAAGGTAGTCACGGCGATGAACAGCACGGACGGGCTGTTTGAGATCAAGGCCGGGGCGGTCATTCTGGCGATGGGCTGCAGGGAGCGTTCGAGAGGGGCGCTGAATATTCCGGGCTATCGTCCGGCGGGTATTTTTTCCGCGGGGACGGCACAGAGGCTTGTCAATATGGAAGGCTTTCTGCCGGGGCGTAAGGTGGTCATCCTGGGATCCGGTGATATCGGTTTGATCATGGCCAGACGCATGACGCTGGAAAGCGCGCAGGTGCAGGTGGTGGCGGAATTGATGCCCTATTCCGGCGGTCTGAAGCGGAACATTGTGCAGTGCCTGGACGATTACGGAATTCCGTTGAAATTAAGTCACACGGTGGTGGAGATACGCGGCAGAGAACGGGTGGAAGGTGTCACGCTGGCGCAGGTGGATGAGAAGAACAGACCGATTCCGGGAACGGAAGAAGATTATGCGTGTGATACGCTGCTGTTGTCGGTAGGGCTGATTCCGGAGAATGAGCTGTCAAGCGGTATGGGCGTGGAGCTCAGCAGGGTGACGTCCGGTCCGGTGGTCAACGAGAGCCTGGAGACGAACATAGAGGGCGTGTTTGCCTGCGGAAATGTGCTGCATGTGCATGATCTGGTGGATTTTGTCTCGGAGGAGGCTGCCGCGGCCGGCAGGAATGCCGCCCGCTACGTACAGGAAGCAGGAAAGCGGGCAAAGCTGCAGGCAGCTGCCGATGGAGCTGATGAAGCAAAAGAACGGTTCGGAGAGCAGACGGACGTAGAGGAAGAGTCACGAAGCAGTGCGAAGCAGGATGCAGATGTGGCGGCACAGAGCAGGCACCAGGCGGTGGAAATCCGTGCAGTAGACGGTGTGCGCTATACGGTGCCGTCAAGAATTCATGTAGAGCGTATGGAGGACATTCAGACTGTGCGTTTCAGAGTCGGCGGTGTGTATAAGAACTGTTTTGTAAGTGTGTATCTGGATGAGGAACGGATCCTGCACAGGAAGCGTCCGGTCATGGCGCCAGGAGAGATGGAGGATGTGAAGCTCAGGAAAGAAGAGCTGTTAAAGCATCCGGATCTTAAGACGATCACTGTGAAGCTGGAGGAGATATAACGACTATGGAAAAAAGAGAATTGATCTGTATCGGCTGTCCCATGGGCTGCCCGGTGACGGTGGAGATGGATGAGGATAAGATTGTGAGCGTGACCGGCAATACCTGTCCGCGGGGAGATGCCTATGCCAGAAAAGAGGTCACCAACCCGACCCGCATCGTCACTTCTACGGTGAAGGTGGAGGGCGGCTTCGTGGAGATGATCTCTGTGAAGACAAAAGAGGACATACCCAAGGAGAAGATTTTTGACTGTGTCAAGGCATTGAAAGGCGTTACCGTGAAAGCGCCGGTGCATATCGGGGATGTGATCCTGGCGGATGTGGCCGGAACCGGTGTGGATGTGGTGGCGACGAGGAATGCATAACGACCGGTACTAGGATGAGCCTGCTGGATTCCGGCAGGCTCATCTGTTGTTCGGATTTGGGAGAAAAACAGGATACTTGAGACTTTTTTGAGATATATTGTTCATAATAGAATACCCTCAGTGAGGGTACAGTTTGTGCAGAAAAGACAGGAGGAAACAGCGGATGAGACAGAAACTGCTGATTGTAGATGACGAACCGGGGATCGTGGATATGTTGAAAAGTTATTTCGAGCCGCAGTATGAGGTGTTGACGGCGTACAGCGGTGATGAGGCGCTGCGGAAGGTGGCGGCTGTACCGAACCTGATCCTGCTTGATATCAACATGCCGGGGATGGACGGTCTGGCGGTGTGCCGGAAGATCCGGGCGTATATCACCTGTCCGATTCTGTTTCTTACGGCCCGCTTGGAGGCCGCTGACAAGATCGGGGGATTTGGCGCCGGGGCAGACGACTACATCGTGAAGCCTTTTGATCTGGATGAGCTGGGCGCCAGGGTGGAGGCCCATTTGCGGCGGGAACAGCGCAGACAGCACAGCGCCACGGTGCGGTTTTTCGGGGAGCTGTCCGTGGATTATTCCGCCCGGACGGTGACTGTCTGTGGGGAGGAGATCGTCTTTTCCAGACGGGAGTTTGATATTCTGGAGCTGTTGTCCCTTCATGCGGGACAGGTCTTCGACAGAGAGCGGATCTATGAGGCGGTCTGGGGGCTGGAGGGAGACGGCAGCAGCGATGTGGTGATGGAACATATCCGGAAGATCCGGGCGAAACTTGGTTTGCATACGCTGCACGGCTATATTGAGACGGTCTGGGGGTGCGGGTACAAATGGAACGGTTAAGAAATATGGGACTGCTGCGGTCTTTTTTTCTGTTGTCGGCAGGCTGTCTGGCAGCGGCATTGCTGTTGACGGCAGCGATCTATTCTACATGCGGCAGAATCGGCAGGAGGATTCCACAAGGGGGGATAGCGATCAGTTATGACGGTGTGGTGACGGAGTTGGAGGAACCGTCGCCGGAGCAGATGCATATTCTCAGGATGCTGAGGTGGGGGCAGGCCCTGACGGTGCTACTGTTTCCGGTAAGCGGGCTGGGAATAGCGGGGGTGCTTTTCTACCGCTGGAAACTGAAAGAGCCGATTAGAATCTTAAAAGAAGGAACGGAGCGGATCCGGATGCAGGATCTGGACTTCTCGATCCCGGTGGTTTCGGCGGATGAGCTGGGCGGAATCTGTGCGGCTTTTGAGACCATGCGGGGAGAGCTGCAGAAGTCCAATCAGGAACTGTGGCGGCAGGCGGAGGAACGCAGGCGGCTGAATGCGGCCTTTGCGCATGATCTGCGCAATCCGGTGACGGTTTTGAAGGGGACGGTGAAGCAGCTGCGCCGGGGCGGTGAGAATGCCGTGGAACGGGAGCAGGCGCTTAAGCGGCTGGAAACATACACGTTGCGCATAGAGCAGTATGTGGAGGCCATGAGCAGTATCCAGCGGTTAGAGCAGATGCCGGTCTGCCGGAAAGCCGTGGACAGCGCGTTATTGCAGCAGGAACTGGAGGAGACAGCAAAGCTGCTTGCGGCGCCGTGCAGGCCGTCTGTCCAGGTATCTGTCGAAGAACAGTGTGTGGACAGGGTATGTATAGATCACGGTATACTCCTCACTGTGGCGGAGAATCTGATCGGGAATGCGGTACGATTTGCACGACAGAAGGTGCGTGTCTGTCTGCGTCAGGAAGGCGGCTTTCTAACACTTTCCGTCGAGGACGACGGCCCGGGATATCCGGCAGCGCTTCTAAGAGACGGCCCGAAACCGTTCGGGAAGACTTCGGAGGATGCGGCGCATTTCGGCATGGGACTGTACAGCAGTCAGGTGCTTTGCGGGAAGCATGGCGGAGGACTGCGGCTGGAAAACAGGGCAAAAGAGGAAGGCGGCGGTGCGCGGATAACGGCGGTGTTTGGTGAGAAATAAGGACCGTTGTTTTATTTTTTCAATAAAAAATGAACCACCTGTAAAGTCATGGCGAATATAGAGTGAACAGGCAGAGGAGGTGAGGCATTGAATGCGAAAGAGATAGAAAGATGTATTGATGAGTTTGGTACAGATATATATAGATTTTGCCTGAAGCTGTGTGCGGACAAAACGGATGCCGAGGACTTATATCAACAGACGTTTCTGAAAGCGCTGGAAACGGAGTGGACGCTTGACTGGGAGAAAAATCCGAAAGCGCTGTTCTTCTACCTGGCGCACAATCTCTGGAAAAGCGACAGGAGAAAACAGGCCAGACGCAGTCAGATCGCTCCCTGTGACAATCTCGATGACGACGCGGAGATGATACTGCGTTCCGGAGAGAATATCGAAGAGCGGTATTTTCAAAAGGAGCTGATCATGGAAGTACGTCAGATCATACAGACGCTTCCGGAAAAGTTTCAGGTACCTTTGCTGTTATACTATCTTTCCGACTGCTCCATCGAGCAGATAGCGACTGTCATAAAAAAGCCGCCTGGTACTGTGAAAAGTCGATTGTTCAAGGGAAGAAACATGATCAAGAAAAGATTGGAGGACGCTGGTTATGAGAGATGACCGCATTGACACGGAAATAGAAGAAATCATCCGGGCTTCTATGAAAATGACCGATGTACCAACCCCGGAACTGAATGATAAGCTCAAAGCGGCCCTGTATCAACAGGAAGCCGTTCTGCAAAAGCGGCCTGCCGCACATACCCTGTCGCTCTGGTATATGCCCATGCTTTTAAATCTGGTAACTTTTGCGCTGCTGGCCGTTTTGGCTCTTACAGTGATCGAGAATGCTTACCTGTCTTACTTTGCCGCCGGGATCTGCTTCTATATTGCCCTGGCGGGCATATTGATCACCATAGTAGGGGTAAAAAGAACAAACATAAAAGAGGACATCACGATCCGTATTGAGAAAAGAGGTGTATTGGCATGAACAATACGAAAAACAGAAAATTTCCGCTTTATATTAGTATAGGTATCATCCTGCTGCTGCTTTTATTGCGGTTTTGCCTGTTCTATTTAAGAAGCGATGGTTTCAGCGGCCTTTCCATGCTGCTGCCCGTCCTGCTGCTGTGCTTTATCGCCGCCGCATTGTGTACTTCCGGTTTTTTTGCGGCATGGGTGTATCAGGACTGCAGGAGGCGGGGCGACGACCCGATCCTGTGGGCGGTTGTAGTTTTTATTGCCACACCGTTTATCGGCCTGCTGCTTTATTTTCTGCGCCGTTCGGAGATAAAAGAGACCTGCCCGGCCTGTGGGCATAAGATTTCATGGCGGGCAAACTACTGTGAAGAATGTGGAACACCAGTCAAAAAGGAGGATAACAGAGTTATGGTAAAACAGGGAACACATCATTTGCACTTTATGATTGCCGGTATTATGAGTCTGGTGCTCATGCTGACCTGCCTGACAGGATTTATCATCTGTGCGGTCACCGGAAAGGGGATCAACAGAGAGATCGCTTCCAATGAGCGGATCTGGAATGCGGGAGTGATCAGCATGAATTATAACGCCTGTATGGATGGCGTTTGGAAACTGGATTTCAGAAGCGCCAGCGACGGATTTGTGAAAGAGCAGAGCATGACCATCGAGGATGCAGACAGCCAGCTGCTTTATGCGGATATTTCCTGCGGCACGGTGCCGGAAGGGGCCACACTTGTCCTGTGGCTGGTTCAGGGAGATGTGATGCAATCCGTTGATGTTACGGATCTTTCCGAGCCGTTATCCTATCCGCTGCAGGAATTTGAGAACGGAAAGATTTATGTCAGGCTGCAGATCAACGGCGTAGAAGATACGATCTCGGAGATCTGTATCAAATAACAGAATTTTGAGAATTTTTTGAGAATTGGCATTTACACTCTCCTCAGGGGCTGCAGGTGACGGATAGTTTACGGCAGCGCCGCAGCAAACAAAAGGAGAGTGTTTTTTATGTTGATCGAAGCAGAAAACGTAAGCAGGTTATACGGCAGCGGCAGCAGTCAGGTGGCCGCCCTGCAGGAAGTCAGCCTGACGATAAGGCCCGGCGACTTTTTGTCGATCATGGGACCTTCCGGCAGCGGAAAGAGCACCCTGCTGCATTTATTGTCGGGACTGGACCGGCCGACTTCCGGCAGGCTGCTCTACGACGGGCAGGATATCTACGGGCTGCGGGACAGGGAGCTGTCGGCCTTTCGACGCAGCCGGATCGGTTTTATCTTCCAGCAGTTCCATCTGCTGCCGGTACTGACGGCGCAGGAGAATATTTTGATGCCGCTTCTGCTTTCCGGCGGGAAGGCAGGCGGGCAGAAGAGAGGACGGCGGGCGGCGGCAGAGAACAGGCCCTCCAAAGAGGCGGAAGAGGCGCAGGACACGGCTTCTTATCTGGCACAGCTGGCGGATCTTTTGGGAATCGGAGACCGGCTGACCCACCTGCCTCATGAGCTTTCCGGTGGACAGCAACAGCGGGTGGCCATCGCCCGGGCGCTGATCGCCAGGCCGGACATTATCTTTGCAGATGAACCCACCGGAAATCTGGACAGTAAGAGCGGCGGGGAAGTGATGCGGATGCTGGAAGAGATCCACCATCAGTTTGGAAAGACGCTGGTGGTGATCACCCATGACAGCCGGATCGCCCGGCGGGCCAGCCGGCAGTTTGTGATCGTGGACGGGAGACTGTCCGAGGTGTCGTCAGCACACAAAGACCTGTTGGCGTAAAGACTGAGATTCTGGAGAGGTGAACATGAAACCATATCGTATATCCTGTTATATATTGGCACAAAAAGAAATTCTGGAACAGAAGGTGGTGTCTTTTCTGATCCTGACGGCAGTGGTCTTATCTACGATGATGACAACGGCGGTGGGGCAGTCGGCAGGCGTGCTTACCGCCATGCGCAGGCAGCAGGCGGTGATGCTGGGAGGAGATTACCATGCGACCTTCGTCCAGATGAATGAGGAAAAAACACGGATGCTGGAGGCGGACGAACGGTTTTCCTACACGGGACGCTCCGTTCCTGTGGGCAGTGTGGAGCTGAACGATCTGCTGCGGCTGGATCTTGTGGAATATCAGGGAAAAAGTATAGAGACGATTCCCGCCCATACGAAACTGGTGGAGGGGCGGCTGCCGGCGGCGCCGATGGAGATCGCGCTGTCAGAGGATGCGCTGCAGTTTCTGGGATTTGACAGAAAAACAGGGGACAGAATAACGCTGTCTTTGTCAAAAGCGCTGCGGCACGACATTGCCATAGAAGCATATGACTATCAGGCAGAGTTTATACTTACCGGTATTACGGAGAGTAATTATCTGGGGTACGTGGCAGGCTCTCTTCTGGGACTGGTCGGGGAAGGGACGGCCGGGGAAGTTCTGCCGGCTGAGTATTGCTATTACAGCGTGAATGTGCGGGTGAAGGATCCAGGGCATTTTCAGGACTGTATGGACGATATCGAAGAGAAACTGGAGATTCATGAGCTGGATACGATCTATAACCAGCCCTATCTGAATGCGCTTGGCATCCGTTACCGCGGGGACCACGATCATGCTGATCTGGCAGACGGTATGGATGACGCCGGGTTTTCCTATATGATGCTGGCCGGTGTTCTGGTAACGGGACTGGTGCTGACGGCGGCCGGACTGGTGATCTATAATATATTGAAGATCGCCGTGACAAGGCGTATGGGCCGGTACGGCATCCTGCGGGCAATCGGCGCGCAGAAGAGGCAGTTGTACGGCATCGTGGCGGCGGAGGTGCTTTTGCTGTGCGCATTGGGAATACCGATCGGGATGCTGCTTGGAAGGCTGTCGGCAAAAGGGATTCTCGAGGCGGCGCTGAGCCAGCTTTCCCCGGAGTTGTTTCTGGTACAGGATGCGGTAAGGATGCAGGAACTGATCGCCGCCAATGATTCCGGTAAGTGGGGATTTCTTGCGCTGAGCGCTCTGATCACCCTTGTGTCTGCATTTCTGGCGGCGGCGCCGGCGGCACGGTACGCGGCCAGGGTGTCTCCGGTGATGGCCATGCATGGAATGACGGGCAGAAACCTTAAGCGCAGAAGCCGCAAAATGCGAAACATACGGAATTTCGAACGGTATTACGCAGGGCTTAATCTGCGGCGCAACAGGAGCCGCACGGTGATCACGGTTTTGTCCCTGGTCATGAGCATTACCGTGTTTATCACACTGCAGGGCGTTCTTGCACTGGTGGATCTTTCGAACAGGGTGCCGGAACATCTGGGGGATTATGCGGTGGTCAACGAGTACGCCGGATTTACAGAAGACGAAATGAACGATCTGGCGGCAGATCGGAATGTGGCGGCAGTGGCGGCGCAGCAGTTTTCCATCTATGAGCTGGATGAACAGTACAGGCCGGTGGGGATCGACACGGATTTTGCACTGGGGATCGGAGAACGGTTCCAGATCTTCGGCCTAAACGATGCGTGGATGGAGGATGTTTTTGCAGGAAAGTTGTCAAAAGAAGCGTGGAATGCCTTACAGGCGGGAGAAGGGTGCGTTGTGCGCAATCCCCTGCAGATGGAAGTGGCGGGGCAGAAGATCGGGACGACCTGCATCGAGGAGGGAAGTACCATCGTGGTGGCAGGGAAGAAGCTGCCGGTCCTGTTGGCCATGAATGGGTATGACGGTTATTTCAGTGTGGGCAGCAGCGGTTTTATCAACGGCGTGCAGGTGATCGTAAGTGACCGGCTCTATCCTGAACTGACCGGTACGGACTGTTATGCGGAGCTGCGGCCGATTCTGGAAAAGGACGCGGACAGGGAGACTTTTGAAGAGAAGCTGGCATCGCTTGGCAGCCGTGTGGCCGGGACGACCTGGGTGTCCTACGAGCAGACGGACCGACAGCTTGCTAAGAGCGCCGGCCAGATCAATCTGCTGGCCTGGGGGATGATCCTGTTGATCGGCATGATCGGAATTCTGAATATCGTCAATACCGTTTATACCAATATCCATACGAGAGTGACGGAGATCGGGATAAAACGGGCGATCGGTATGAGCGTGGGAAGCCTGTATCGAACTTTTCTGTGGGAGGGGGCTTACTATGGCATGATCGCGGCCGTGACCGGCAGCCTCACCGGCTATCTGTGTACGATGCTTATGGAAGCTGCCATGTCCAATGTGCTTACGCTGGTGCCCGTGCCGGTGATACCGATTCTGGAATCCGCGGCGGTTTCGGTGGCGGCATGTCTGGCGGCCACGGCGCTGCCGCTGCGTCAGATCTCACGGCTTGGCATTGTGGAGGCCGTCGGGGCGGTGGAGTAGAGCAGTCTTTTGTAGATATCGTAATCTTCCTGTTTGAAAACATTGAATACCACTTTTTCAAGCCTATTGTCTGTCTGCAGGAAATCGCGGACTGTCTGTACCGCAATTTCGGCCGCCTTTTTCTGTGGAAAATGAAATTCTCCTGTGGAAATACAGCAAAAGGCAATGCTCCTCAGTTCCTGATCCGATGCCAGTTCCAGACAGGATCTATAACAGTCTGCAAGCTGGTCACAATGCTTGTTTGTCAAAGCGCCTGATACGATCGGGCCGACTGTGTGAAGCACATAGCTGCATGGAAGATTGAAAGCGGGTGTGATCTTCGCTTTTCCCGTCGGCTCGTCACAGCCCTGTTCTGTCATCAGCTCATCGCAGGCTAAGCGCAGCTGGATACCGCTGACGCTGTGAATGATATTGTCCACGCAGGAATGGCAGGGTATGAAGCAGCCTCTCAGCGTGCGGTTTGCGGCATTGACGATCGCATCTGTTTTTAAGGTGGTAATATCACCACGCCAAAGGACAAGGCGGTTATCGACGGGGGATACGGGTAACGTATCACTGTCAGTAATGCCTTTTGCCCTGACTTCCTCAGTCAGATATGCGTCCTGTACCCTGAGAAATTCTATATCGATCAGACGGGGAGGACGGATATTCATAAGGGAACGCAGCAGGCGTTTCCGTTCAGCGTCCCCGTCAGGGACAGGAACCGCGTCTGACTGCCCGCTTTCATTGAGCAGATAGTTGATCATAAATTCAAGTCGTTGTGTCTGTGTCATGGCTGCCTCCGTTCTGTTGTCTGTAAGACTGTCATACATATCATACAGCCGCAGAGAGAAAACGTAAAGGAAAACGTAATCTCAACGATAGACTAAAATAGAGAAATTTTCATTTTACCGGCTTGACACTTACAGAGATATTTATTATACTTAGGTTGCTAAGTAATGGAGGAGAGATATGCAACACGATAAGCACGCAGCGCGTTATGTCAGCAAGTTGTCAAATAAATTACGCAGAAAAATTGATGCTTTTTCAAGTAAGGAATCTTTCAGTGGTTCTCAGGGACGGGTGCTGCATTTTATTTTAGCTCAAAACAATGATGTTTTTCAAAAAGATATAGAAGAAGAATATAGCCTGCGCCCGCCAACAGCAACCGAACTGCTGAAAAAAATGGAGAAAAACGGCTTGATCTATCGGGAAGCTATGGCAAGTGACGCAAGAATGAAACGAATCATTGTCAGTGAAAAAGCATTGCAGTATAAGGATATGGTGATAGCAGATATTACCGCACTGGAAGAAGAACTGACGAAAGATATTTCGCAGAATGAGCTTGATATTTTTTTCAAAGTAATTGAAAAAATGCTTGATAACATTTCGTGAAAATGATAAGGCTGTCGAAAAATCGGCAGCTGCATTTTAAAATATAAACTTAGGAAACTAACAAATGGAGGTGTCGCTATGAATGAAACAAAAGTGGATTACTTAAACGGGAAACTGTTTCCCATGATTTTAAAATTTTCCATACCGGCAGCTATCTCACTATTGATAACAGCTGTTTATAATATCGTGGATAGAATGTTTGTTGGCAATTTTAATGGAACTTCCGCATTAGCGGGCTTATCAGTCTGTTTTCCCTTATCCTATATGATGATGGCTTTTGCTTTGATGTGCAGTGCAGGAGGCTCTACCTTTTTCAGTTTATTTTCCGGTCAGAACGAGCCGGAAAAGATGAATCAGTCTTTTGGTAATGCGATGGTGCTTGTTTGTGTATTTGAAATCATACTAAGCGCTTTGCTGCTCCTGTTTCCCAATCCGATTTTAAAGGTTTTTGGAGTTACACAAACCGCATATCCATATGCGATTTTATATTATCGGATTGTGGCTTTGGGGTGTATTTTTCAAGGACTATCGCAGTTATTTTGCGATTTTGTCCGTGTGTCGGGAAAACCGATTTTAGGAATGTGCGTAACGGGCATAGGAGCAGTCACAAATATTATTTTGGACGCTGTTTTCATCATTGTTTTCGATTGGGGTGTGACAGGAGCTGCGGGTGCTACTGTAATAGGACAGATTTTTTCAGCTCTTTTCGGAGCGTATTTCGTATTTGGAAACCGAACACAGGTTAAAATTTCAAAGGATATTTTTCACTTGCATAAAGAATTATGTTTACAGATTATTTCCTGCGGTTTTGCTTTTTGGGTAGCACAGATGGCGATGGGATTGATCAGCCTTGTTTATAACAGTCAATTAGGAAAATATGGCGGTGATATTGCAATCAGTGTATATGCTGTCATATCAAGCATTATGACGTTTGTAATTATGCCCGCAAGCGGTATCAGTCAAGGCATCCAGCCGATCATCGGGAATAATTATGGCGCTGGAAATTACAGGCGGGTCATAGCAACGCTTTGTCAGGCTGCCGTATTTTCCGTGTCCATTACCTGTTTTATTTGGATGATAGTTCTGGTCTTTCCAAAACAGATTCTTGGTGCTTTTGGTGGAACAGAAGAAATGTTCCGAATCGGAATTTCCGGTTTGCGTATAAATTTCTGCATTACACCTGTTTTGGGATTTGTAATGTTAGCTACCACTTTTTTTCAATCAATTAACCGTCCGGCACCATCTATTATCATAACGGTTTTGCGACAGATAATTTTTTTAGTGCCATTTATTTATATATTGCCGATTTTTCTTGAAATCAATGGCATTTTCTTTGCACAGCCTATCAGTGATTTGCTTGCAACGGTTCTTTCTGTATTACTTGTTTTGAAAGAGAAAAAAAGAATGATGTGCAATTCAGTGGTCGGTTAAAGATTGAATATCTAAATCGAAGCAGGCTACCCTCAGTGAACAGAGGAATACCTTTGTTCATTGAGGGTATTGAACTGGAAAAGAAAGTGGGGATTTTGGAGGGCGGGTATCGTACTGCGGTCAACATGCGCATTGACAAAAGAAAGAGGTTGTGATAAAGTACCTTCAATAACATAAGAAAAGCGACGACGGAAAGAGTAGTTTAGTTGGAAGCATCCAGAGAGAACAGCAACTGGTGGAAGCTGTTTATGCGGAGATTAGACGAAAACCATTCCAGAGCTGTGATGCTGAAATAAGTAAGTGTTACCGTATGCCTGCGTTAAAGGATAGGATTTGATAGAATCTGAAGTGAAAAGTTAAGGTGGAACCGTGCTGAATGCACCCTTAAGACGATAGGAATATGGTCTTTTGGGTGCTTTTCTTATGTTGTTGCCAGACAGTTAAAGTTGAAAAGAGAGGAGCAACAGAGTATGAAGGTTCTACGAAAAAACGGAGAGATTGTAGAAGTAAACTTTGAAGAACAGGAGGGTAAAAAGGCATTTTGGCATACGAGTGCACATGTGCTTGCACAGGCGGTAAAGCGTTTATATCCGCAAACGAAATGTGCCATTGGGCCGGCGATCGAAAATGGATTTTACTATGATTTTCAATTTGCATTTCCATTTTCAGAAGAGCATTTAGGGACGATCGAAGCGGAGATGCGAAAGATCGTCAAGGAGTCTCTCTCCCTGCAGGTCTATGAGAAGTCAAGAGAAGAAGCGGTCAGTTTTATGATGGATGCAGGTGAAATGTATAAACTTGAGCTGATTCAGGAGCTGCATGATGCAGAGCCGATCAGCTTCTATAAGCAGGGTGAATATGAGGAATTTTGCGCAGGACCGCATATTTCTAATGTGTGTCAGATCAAAGCGATCAAACTGTTGTCGGTGGCCGGGGCCTATTGGAGAGGCAGCGAAGAGAATCAGATGCTTACGAGAATCTATGGGATCTCTTTTCCCAAAGCGGCACAACTGGATGAATATCTGCATATGGTTGAAGAGGCAAAAGCAAGAGATCACAGAAAGCTGGGGAAAGAGCTTGGAATATTTACGATCTTTGATGAAGGGCCGGGACTGCCTGTATTTCTGCCAAAGGGCATGATCCTGAAGAACCTGCTGATTGATTATTGGAGGAAGATCCATCGCAGAGAAGGATATGTTGAGATCTCTACGCCTATTATGCTGGAAAGAAGTCTCTGGGAGACATCTGGTCATTGGGACTTTTATAGAGATTCCATGTATTCTCTTAAGGTCGAAGAGGATGATTATGCGATCAAACCAATGAGCTGTCCGGGCGGAATGCTGGTGTATAAGCTGGAGCCAAGATCCTATAAGGAGCTTCCGGTGCGAATGGGAGAATTGGGGCTTGTCCATCGTAATGAAAAGTCCGGAACATTACATGGGCTTATGAGAGTACGTTCCTTTACGCAGGATGATGCCCACATTTTTATGAGAGAAGATCAGATAATGGATGAGATACAGGGTGTTATGCGCCTGATTGATGAAATGTACCGGAAGTTTGGTTTTTTATATGAAATAGAATTGTCAACGAGACCGGAGCACTCCATAGGAAGTGATGAGGAGTGGCAGCTTGCCACGCAGGCTTTGGAAAAAGCAGTGCAGGGACTGGGTAAGCCTTATGTCATAAATGAAGGAGACGGTGCATTCTATGGACCGAAACTGGATTTTCACCTGAAAGATTCCATAGGCAGAACGTGGCAATGCGGAACGATTCAGCTTGATTTCCAGCTTCCGCAACGATTTGATATCGACTATATTGGAGCGGACGGAGAGAAACATCGCCCCATTATGCTGCACAGAGTTGTATTCGGCTCGATAGAACGCTTTGTTGGTATTTTGCTGGAGCATTATGCGGGAAAATTTCCTGCCTGGATTGCACCGGTACAGGTTAAGGTACTGCCGGTCTCAGATAAATATAATGAGTATGCCCGGAAAGTTGAGAAAGCCCTGGAAGAAAACGATATTCGGGTGGAAGTGGACGTCAGAAGCGAGAAACTTGGCTATAAAATCCGGGAAGCGCGCATGGACAGGGTGCCGTATATGATCATCACAGGCGAAAAAGAGAAGAATAATGCATCTGTATCCGTAAGACAGAGAGACTCAGAGCGTGATCAACAGGACCTGGGAGAGATGAGTCTTGAACAGGCGGTCGATTTGATCAAGGGGGTATGTCTACTCGACTCCTGTATATGATGGGAAAAATACAATACGGTGGAAAACACAGTAAAAGGTTGAATAAATTCTCTGATGAGCAATTTATTCAACCAGGAATTTGTGCGGAAGCGTCACAAATTCTGTTGATCGCAGAGCAGAATCTGAAATTCTGCTCGCGGCCTTCGCAAAAGAACTGCTTCGTCATGGAGGTAAATATGTAAAAAAGAGCCGCTTGCAAAACAGGCGGCTCTAGTGTACAATCAAATCAGGAAGGTTTATCGGACACGAGTTCCGATATGCCCTCGGTATAATAAGATTAAAAAAGAAATAGTATCTTACTTTCTCAGGGTAGGGATGCTGTTTCTTTTTATGATTGTCTATGTAAGACAGAGCCGCAAAAATGACAAGCAATAATGTCAAAACTTCCATCACGCTCATTGGCACACCCTCTTTCGTAAGACTAGAGGGCATCTATCAGAAAACCGCATCCTGCTTCCTTTTCAATTATACAATCCCATTATAACATAAATACATATATTTCTCAATTAAAAAATGGATATACTGGCGTGCCGGCACATCCTAAAGTATAACCTTCATCCAAAGGGATTGACAAATTCGTTACTCTGATATATAATTTGAATTATATATAACGCAAATTATAAAACGGGAGGTACGGATATGCCTGCAAAAGCAAAGGTTTCAAAAGAGATGATTGTGGACGCTGCCTTTGAGATTGCCCGTAAAGAGGGCATGGAAAATATCAATGCAAGGACAGTATCAGAAAAGCTAAACTGTTCTACGCAACCTGTTATGTACCATTTTGCAACGATTGAGGAATTAAAAAAGGCGGTCTATGCAAAAGCAGACTGCTATCACTCGGAATACTTGATGAATATTAAAGATCCACAGAAGGGTATTATGCTTGGAATTGGATTGAATTATATCCGCTTTGCGATTGAAGAACCGCATTTGTTCCGCTTCCTTTTTCAGTCAAATTTTTTCACTGGAACTACGCTGCTTGAAATGATAGACGCCGAGGAACTTACGCCTGTTATTCTGGCAATGCAGGGAGCGGTCGGAGGAAGTATCGAGCAGGTGAAAGAAATTTTTTTGACGGTTTTCCTGTTTGCGCATGGATATGCAAGTATCATAGCCAACAATTCGTTGTTTTATGATGAAGAACTCATAAAGTCACATTTGGAACGAGCTTACAGAGGTGCGGTATTAGCCGTACAGGAGGAAACAAAATGAAAAAGCTATATGAGAAGAGCGAGCAGACGTTTGCGATTATTTGGATTGTGATTTACTGCGTTTTGCAGTCTTTAGCCAATCCACTAAATGAAAAAACAGGGATTGAATACTCTGCAAGTGCTGTTTTTTGTATCGTACAGGCCACGGTCCTTTTTGTTTTTATGCGGAAAAACAATTTACTGAAACGATACGGGCTTTGCAAAACTTCCGTACCTGCCCGACGATTTCTTTACTATGTGCCGCTTTTTATCTTAGCCACAGGAAATCTTTGGAACGGTATTGCGGTCAATTATTCGCTGTCGGGAACTGTTTGTCGTATTGTCTGTATGCTTTGCGTGGGATTTATCGAGGAAGTGATCTTCAGAGGTTTCCTGTTCAAAGCAATAGCAAAAGACAATCTGAAATTCGCAATTATGATCTCAAGCGTAACCTTTGGCGTGGGGCATCTGATAAATTTATTCAACGGAAGCGGTATTGACTTAGTAAGTAATTTGTGCCAAATTTGTTTTGCGATTGCGGTAGGTTTTTTGTTTGTAACTATATTTTATCGTGGTTGGAGTCTGTTCCCCTGTATTATTACGCATTCTGCTGTTAACACTTTCAGTACTTTTGCAAATAAAGTGGGATTAACGGTGGAAAAGCATATCCTTCATGTTCTTGTTATGATTGTACTGACTGTTGCCTACACTTTAATCCTCACAAAGACGCTTCCGAAAAGGCAGCGAAAAAATGGGAATGAGATGGTGGATGTAGTTGTGAGGTGAAAACCAGATTGAATTCCCCCCCCCTTTTTGGAATTATGTATCCATTGGAAAATAACTTAATAAATATAGATTGTAAAGGACAGATCAAGGTTTTAAAATAATGCACCTGTCTCCGTAAGACAGAGAGTGGCAGAGAGTAATCAACAGGACAATTCAGTTTCCTGTAATTTCTGCAGGAATTTCTGTGCCGGTTTTGAAAAGACCTGATATTTTTTCCAAATGATGTTCATGCGGGCTTTAATCTTTGGTTCCGGACAAAAGAAGTGTCGTGGAAATTTTGAAGGTCGGTTTTCCTTCCACGCTGGTGCAGATCCTGACTTCCTTTGTGGGTATTTTGATGAACTCCATTTTGATCACATTTTCCTCCACGGCCGTGGCCGTCTACGGAATCTGCATACGCATCAATGGGATTTCAACGGTGGGAAGCCACGGGATTACCAATGGCCTGATCCCGATCGTCGCTTATAACTATGGAGCCGCCGACCGGGAACGTGTCGCAGGGGCAGTGCGGTGGTCGCTTCTGTATGGCGTATTGTTTTATCTGTTCTTTTTTGCGGTGCTGAAGCTTGCACCTGCATGGGTGCTGCGTATTTTTGAGGCTTCGGATTATATGCTGGCGATCGGGATACCGGCGCTTCGTATCCTGGCATTGGCATGGCTTGTGGCTGTTCCGGCGCTGGTTATTTCGGCAGGGCTGCAGGGATTATCCATGGGCATGAGCAGCATGATCCTCACGATGGCAAGACAGGCAGTTCTGCCGTTTGTTTTTGCAGGGATATCCAGCAGATTCGGAGATCTGGAACTGTTGTGGACCGGTTTTATCCTTGCGGAGTTTTTGGGGATACCGCTGGCAGCATGGTTTTGGAGGAAAGGTTACGGGCAGCTGGAGTCGTCCACCTTTTGTTGCAGTTGTTGGAGAAAAGTATTAGAGGCTCTTGAAAGAAGCTGATATTTTTTCCATACAATGCAAAGTTCTGCCTCCAAAGCAGGGAAAAGCGGCCTGAAACAAAGATTGCTGTCTCCGGTTGTATTGATGAGTTTATCCAATGCAATCACATATCCAAATCCCTTTTTTACAAATTGAGCTGCATTATAGACCAGGTCATAGGTTGCAACGATATTGAGCCTGGAAATATCTGACTTCAGCCAGCGGAACATTTCTGTATTGATTGAGGTCTGATGGGATACGATCAGGGGCTTATCCCACAAATCTTCGGCACAGATATTTTCTTTTTCTGCTAAGGGGCTGTCTTTGCGCATCAGAACGCCCCATAGGTCTTTTTGGGGGAGTTTTATGTAATTGTACCTGCCGATAGCTGAGGCCCCGACTAACAGCCCGAAATCGATTAAGCCTTTATCCAGTTTTTCCATGACACGTTCTTCATCACCGCTGTAAATGTGGTAATGGATGAGCGGGTGTTTTTTCTGCAGATTCTGTGCTGTCTGTGCCAAAAAGGATATGCTGTCTGTTTCACCACAACCGATATAGATCTCGCCATTTATATTTTCATTGGAAGCGGTTAGTTGTAACGCGGCGAAATAAAGTACCCATCTACTGCAGCTTTCCTGCAGATTAA
>CANPTH010000063.1 GCA_947576945.1 uncultured Lachnospiraceae bacterium | reverse complement strand
CACCGTAGGACTTTCACCCACCGAATTCCAAGCCCTTAGCTGGGCGCACCCTATAAAGCGAAAAAGGACCTGAGACCGGATCGGTCTCAGGTTCTGAAATATTTCGCAATACTTTCTCTACCCCTTTACACCGCCAAGCGTAATGCCCTTGACGAAATTCTTCTGAATAAAAGGATAGACAATGATGATGGGCAGGATGCCCATAGCAGCCATCGCCATACGCACTGTAGCGGACGGGATCTGCGCCAGGCCCTCCCCTGCGTTGCCAATGTTTGACGCATTCGTAGTCAGTGCCTGTATATTCTGCATCAGTCTGTTCAGCAGGTTCTGGATACTGAACAGGTCTGTTCTTTTTACCAGATAGATGTAACCATTGTTCCAGTCATTCCAATATGCGATACCCGAGAACATCGCGATCGTCGTGATGATCGGTTTGGAAAGCGGAACTGCAACCTTCCACATCGTAGTCAGTTCACTGGCTCCGTCGATATACGCTGCCTCCAGAATCTCTTCCGGCACCCCTGTCGCAAAATAACTCTTCATCA
Source organism: uncultured Lachnospiraceae bacterium (assembly GCA_947576945.1). Lineage (GTDB taxonomy): Bacteria > Bacillota > Clostridia > Lachnospirales > Lachnospiraceae > UBA3282. Next base: position 25,921 of record CANPTH010000063.1, on the reverse strand, counting down.
ACAGCACATTAAATGCACTCATCAGCAGAGACGGGATCAACAACCCAAAGAAAGTATCCTTGATATGGAACACCGTCGTGTAATTGATATAAGTGGGCACCAGTCCGCCGTTAAACAACATGGTAAAGAATACCAGGAATGTGATCACCTGCCGTCCGGGCAGTCCTTTCTTGGACAGTCCATAGGCAAGGCACATGGTGATCAATACGCTGCAGGTGGTTCCGATGATCGTCAAAATAATGGAAATTCCATACGCTCTCAGGATCGTGGAACTGTTAGAAGTAAACACCCATTCATATGCATAAGCGCTCCACTTCTCCGGCAGGAAAGAATAACCATTCTGGATCAGCGTCGCATTATCCGTAAGAGAGGAAACGAACATCAGAATGATCGGAATAAGCGCCATAAGCGATAAAAGCACCATTACGATATGCCCTATGCAGTTAAAAATCTTATCTTCACGCGTCTTCATAATCCCCTCCTATATCAATGCACTGTCTTTATCGACCCGTCTCACTACCAGATTGGCTACCAGCACAAGGACGAAGCCGACGATAGACTGATAGACACCTGCCGCTGCCGACATGGAAATATTACCCATCTGGAGCAGTCCTCTGTACACATAAGTATCGATGGTATTCGTGGTCGAATACAACGCACCCTGGTTCATCGGCACCTGATAGAACAGTCCGAAATCCGAATAGAAGATGCGGCCGATGGCCATCAGGGTCAGCATGATGATCGTTGGTTTCAAAAGCGGCAGTGTGATGAACCTGATCTGCTGCCATTTGGTCGCTCCGTCAATCTGCGCCGATTCATAGAAGGAACGGTCAAATCCCATCAACGTTGCAAGATAGACGATACAGTTGTACCCAACCGATTTCCATGCGCTCACAAAGATCAGGATAAAAGGCCAGTACTTTGCCTCCGAATACCAGCTTACCGCCTCTTTGCCAAACATTTTCAGAATGCTGTTATTGACAAAGCCGTTCTCCACACTGAAAAATGCAAACACCAGGTAACCGATGATGACCGACGAGATCAGATTCGGCAGAAGGATCGCACTCTGATAGAATTTCTTGATCCTCCCGGTCAGTTCACTTAAAATAATGGCCACCGCGATCGCCATCACCGTATTGACTACGATAAAGGCCAGATTATAGCCAATCGTATTTCTGGTGATCACCCACGCGTCATCCGTGGTGAACAGGTAGGTAAAATTCTGAAAACCGACCCACGGACTCTTATAGATCCCCAATCCGGCATTGTACTTTTTGAAAGCCACCATCAGACCGGGAAGCGGCATATAATTGTTGATAAACAGATAGATCAGGCCGGGAAGCATTAACAGATAGATCGGTATGAACCGCATAAATCTTCTCAGCGTCATTTTCTTCGCACCCCCGCCTGCCACTGACGCTGTCTTTGCTCTTGACATATCCCCAAATCTCCTTTCTACTACATGGCGGCAGATCCCTTAAGGGTATAAAAGTGCCGGGACGGGAAAACGTACTGTCCCATTTTTCCTGCCCCGGCCGCTCCATAATCTGCCGTGTGATTATTTTGTTGCCGCCCACGCGTCGAGCTGCGTCTGCTTCTCATCGATGATCTTCTGCAGACCTGCAGACATCATCTTCTCATTCATCTCCGCAATACCCGCTTCCGGCTCTACAAAACCATACTCCACGCTGGTCTGGTACTCATTGTATACATTCTGTACCGCTGTCACTTCGTTTGCCACGTTAGTGGTATCGAAAGTAAACCCGCTGGCTGCCGATACAACTGCGGAGTCATTGAATTCCTTCATCTCCTCCCACAGAGTCGGCGAGTTTCCTACCCAGATATGGGTCAGGAACTGGTTCGGCATCAGCCATCCCATGGAATGGTTCCAGCCGGAAGTGGAAGCATCAACACCGTCTGCAAAGTCAGCCAGGCCATCTTCGCCAACCTTGTAGTGTTCGCCTTCGATTCCCCATGCAAGAACATTAGCCAGATCAGCATTGGTGTAAAGTTCATTCAAATACTTCATAGCTGCTTCCGGATTGGCTGCCGTGATCGGAATAGCCCAGGGGAAACTTGCCACTGACGTGGATGATACATAGTTATCCATGGTCTGGAAGATCGTCATATCGCGGCCGCAAAGGTTCGTCTCCTGCGCCTTGATACCCGGTTTGCCGCCTGTGGTATAGCTGATCAGCGTGCCTGCCTTCACGAGTTCCGTTGCTGCCGTCGTATCTGTCGCCGCATCCTGACTGATATATCCCTTCTGGTTATAGTCGTATATGCGTTTGCAGTAATCCATATAGAAATCACTGGTAAACAGATTCTCCACCTTCAGTTCCTTACCGTTATCCAACAGAACGCCGAACACGCTGCCGCCCAGGGAGTCCACATTGGAGAACTGAGACATGGAACCTGTACCCGGACGATACACTTCCTTATCCGGATACTTCTCATGCAGCTGTGCATAGAGGTCATTCAGCTCATCCACCGTGATCCGAATGATCTCTGAGTCGCCGCTCAAGTCATAACCGATCCCTTCCAGATATTCTGTCGCCACTGCCGCACAGCCGCGTCCCTGCGCCATATCCCTGTTATTCGGCAGGCCATATAATACGCCGCCCACACGGCAGGCATCGATATTCGCCTGCCCCATCACCTCTACAACACCTGAACCGTAGGTGGAAAGCAGATCATTCTCTTCCAGATTGCTCAAGTATCCCTGCTGCACTGCATTCGCATAAGAGAATCCCAAAGTAGAAACGATATCGATCTGCTCACCGCCAGACAATGCCAGTGTCATACTTTGATTAAAAGAACCAAAATCCGAAACCTGCAGTTCGATCTCAATGCCCAGTTTATCCCTGGTGATCTCATTCATGGCTTCCTGCACCTTCTCCGTATCTGTCGGAGCTCCTGTCCAGGTCGGGAAAGCCACGACCAGCTTCGTAATTTCACCGGATGCGCCCCCGTTATCCGCTGCCGCACTGTCTTCACCGGACTGCTGCGCACTGCCGTCTCCGCCGGATTGTCCTGCGTCTCCACCGCCTCCGCCACAGGCGCATAAAGAAAGTGCCATGACAGAAGCCATCAACATTGCTACAATCTTCTTTTTCATACTCCATTTCCTCCAGTTTTATAGATTAAAGCTGCGGCCGCAACTCCTTTACGTGTCCTTATTATAGCCCAGCCCTCCCATGTAAAAAAAGAACTATCCTGCGTCAAAATGACACAATCCTGTCTTTTACACTCCTGAATCATATTCTCACACTATGCGCAGTTCAGCGCATTCCTGATCCGTAAACAGTAACCACTCCTCCATATTGTGCAACTTTACAGCCGGAAAGTCCTTTTTTTCTTTCTGCATGTTTAATATAATTAAGAAAAAACGACTATGCTAACGCAAAGGAGGAAACACGGTTGAAAGATCACATTGTAAAAGAAAACGGGAATGCAGGCAGGCACTACGCTACAATAACAGAAGTATTCGACTTCGGTCCTCATATCAGCAGAATCATTCTGGACACCGAATGTGAACTGGCCGGCGCTGTTCTGTCACCTTCACAGTTTGAAGTGGAAGTCACCAGAACTTCCACCCAAGGAGAGGATTTCGAGTGGCCGCAGTTTATGGGCGCCAAGCCGGACGATTCCATGCACGGTCTCCGTACCATAAGCTATCTCTATCTCTCAGATGCAGAAGGCCGCCCTGCACAGTCCGGTACTCATATAACACTGGAAATGTACTGCCACCCCATGCAGGGACTGGGTTCCATCATACGATTTGACGGGCACTATAACGTATCCGTCAACGTAGACTGCGTCATTACTCAAAAAGAGCCGCTCCCGACAGATGCCGGTATTCTGAAAGGCATGATCTTTAATCAGAATGACGGAAACCGGACGCTCTACGGCGACCTGTTAAAGACAGGTTCTTTCGCACATCCCCGCACCCCGCTTTCTTATGTCTATTATGAGCCGGAAACTGCAGACGGGCAAAAGTATCCTCTCATCATCTGGCTGCACGGCGCCGGAGAGGGCGGCGCGGAGCCTGCTATCGCCGCCACCGGCAACAAGGTAGTCAACCTGATCTCTCCCCGGATTCAGCAGTATTTCGGCGGCGCATTCCTGCTGGCTCCCCAGTCTCCCACCTATTGGATGGACGACGGCAGCGGTGAGATCTCCCTTTCCGGAGACTCCATCTATGTAGATGCACTTGACAAGCTGATCACGGACTTCGTGGAAACCCACCCGGCAGTCGATCGGGACCGGATCTATCTCGGCGGCTGTTCCAACGGCGGCTTCATGACCATGAAAATGATCCTGCACACGCCTGACCGCTATGCCGCCGCATTCCCGGTATGTGAAGCTTTGCCGGATGCCGTGATCACCGACGAGGATATTCAGAGTATAGCCCGGCTGCCGATCTGGTTCACCCACGCCAGGACAGACACTTTAGTAAACCCTGATCAGTTCGTCGTTCCCACTTATGAACGTCTTGTCAAAGCAGGTAATAGCAACGTACACTTCACCTTCTGGGACAAGGTGCTCGATTCCACCGGCCTGTATCAGGCTCAGGATGGCGCCCCCTTTGAATACATGGGCCACTGGTCCTGGATCCCCATGCTGAACAATGCGTGCACGCTGGACTATGACGGATCGCCTGTGACCATAGACGGCGCTCCCGTCACCATCCTGGAATGGATCGCCGCGCAGAAACGGGCATAGAGCATACATAGATAATTATGCAGCATAAAATATCCTCACCGACATCAGTACCGATACAGGCCTGATTCCTCCGGTGAGGATATTTTACTTTCCGGACGAGTCCATCTGTCTGACCGTCCATCCTATGAATGGCTTACTTCCTGTGCATGCGCCAACGCTCAGCGCAGCCCGCGCCTTACCGCCGCTGCCACGACCCGCTCCACCAGCCAGTCTCTGTCTTCTATCAGAACATATCCTTCCGCCACCGCTCTGTCCGCACTCTCCTGTGCCAGCCTGCGGTAATTGTCCAGATCACCGTAAAGCGACTTCAGTTTCTCCGGGGAAAAAGGCAGCACATTGCCGAACATCTCCTGGATCGTGCCGTCTTCTCTTCTGCTGAAAGATGCGTAAGTACCGGTGGCACAATCCACCGCCGGATGCCTTATGCCGCCTACGGCATTGCCCAGCGCATCAGTAAGGTTCTCCACAAAATTGCCAAAGAATCCCCAGCATGCCTGTTCCTTCCGCACGATCCTGGTCTTTATCTTCGGTGCATGGGGAGCCGGGATCCCATGGATCGCCCAGTTGTACAGATGATAGAAGGCCGCATGGAAGATCGGCTCATAAGGACAGTCCATCGGCTCTCCCTCACAGCCCTCCCACACATTGGTAAAGCCCAGCCTGTCCAGATCTTCTCTCTGGTATCCCTCATAGTATTCGATCAGATTATAGGCCGTATCATGGCTGGATGCCGGGATCTGCCAGGTGCGGAACTTGAACGCCGGTTCATCAAAATCACCGTACCAGTAGGCATACTTGTTCTCACTCTCCGTATTGACGGCGATCACCGGCTCCTTACCGCCCAGAATACTGCCCTGGGGAATCCCGTTCTGTCCAAACCGGAATGCGGAACTGTAAGCATTCATCGGCGCATCCGACGCGCCGCAGCCCGCCAGCAGATACCCGTCAAACAGCGGGCCTTCCTCCTCGATCTTCGGCTGATACGCAAAAGAATGCAGGATTCTCGCGATGTAGCCGCCGGACTGGGACCACCCGGTCAGGAACAGATGTGCCGGACCATAGCTTGCAAGCGGATTCTCCTCCCCGTTCTTACGCAGAAGCCTTGCCAGATCGATCAGCATGTCCCAGAACAGGCCGCTCTCATACGCCTCCAGAAACAGCATCGGATTGTCCCTGATCTCCGCGATGGGTGTCCGGCTCCTGTCGGGATTGTCCCAGTTGATCGCCGCATACCGCTCCGGATCAAACCGCTTCAGCGCGTCAACTACCTGCCCCTTGCTGGTGATGCCGATATAGATATCCCCGTTCCTCGTAAAAAACCGCCAGGTATCCACCCACATCCTGTCAATGTCGATCATGGCCGTAGCATTCAAGACCTCGATCACGATATTGCCGCTGAACTTCTCCGTCCTGGCAGGCCGGCGCACCAGCAGCCTGGTAGTATAGGGGGCATCCGCTATCGCCACCTTCGGGTTCTGGAATGCGTCCTCCTCATAGACATTGGCCGTGCCGCTCATGAAATACTCATCTTCCACATAGCCGATCTCTGTAAAACAACATTTCTCTGCTGCCGACGCGAAAGGATGTTTCCCTTCCGCCGCCGGAACCAACCGCATCTGTGTGATCATAACCGAATCCTCCTTATTCTTTCTGAAAAAACTGTTCTTTTCTTCTATATGTCTGAAATGTATTATAGTCCTGTAGCTAAACGATGTCAATATTGTTAGGCTAATATATTATTTTTATTAAGCTAATATTATTGACATCCATTCTCGCAGAACCTATAATCTATATTATATTTAAATCAACTAATATATTTATACTTTGCGGAATTATAACCCGCAAAGCAAGCATTTGCCTAACAAACCTAACAAATTGGCGCCCATAAAGATCAGGAGGTCATCGCAGCGCAGAATTTGAGATTCTGCACGCATTCCTCAGCAAAAACACTTCGGAATGGAGGAAAAACCATGAACAATTCCACAAACACAACGAACAATTTACTCACCGTCTCCACCTGGCGGCAGATCATTCTCCCCTATGAGATCGCCTGCGACTTCGCCAACCCTTTTCTGGACGTGAGTATCAAGGCAACTTTCACCGGGCCGGATAGACAGAATATCGTCCGCGAAGCCTATTGGGATGGCGGACGCACCTACAAGGTCGCTTTTGCCCCCACAGTGCCGGGCACATGGCACTGGTGCATCGAAGCCCCGGAGGAAACCGGCTTAAACGGTGTCACCGGCCAGTTATGCTGCACACCCTATTCCGGCCCTCTGGCCATCTACCGCCACGGTTTCCTGAAGACCGATTCCACCGGCGCCCATCTCACCTACCAGGACGGGACGCCTTTCTTCTGGCTGGGCGATACCCACTGGGCCTTCGCTTACGGCGAGCGCTGGGAGCAGTCCAACCACCCGCAGATGCAGAGCATGTTCCGCGGCATGGCTGACCGCCGCGTCGAGCAGGGCTTCACCGTTTACCAGACTAACCTGCGGGCCGACTTCACCGCAGACGACACGCCGTCCCCTTATTGGGCCAAAGGGCAGGAAGGTATACTGCCTGACGTGGAATTCTATCAGAAGGAACTGGACCGCCGCATGTACTATCTGGCAGACTGCGGGCTTGTGAATGCGCTGGGCTTTGCCTGGTTCATGTCCATTCTCGACCGGATTCCTCTCTGGAAGAATCTGGCCCGCTATATCATCGCCCGCTACGGTGCGCTCCCTGTCGTGTGGACGCTGGCCGGAGAAGTGGCAGGCTATGCCCCCGAACCCATGCGTTCCCGTTTTATCGATGACTGGCGTCAGGTTGCCCTGTATGTGGAAGCATTGGACGGCTATCACACCCTCCAGACCGCTCACTATGACAACCACCGGCCTTTTTCCGATTATTATTATGAGGAAGACTGGTATGATTTTACCTTGAATCAAGCCGGACACGGAGACTTTCCCGTGAATGTCAGATATTTTCATGACTACCGCCGCACCCATCCGGATAAGCCCTTCGTGGAAGGGGAAAGCCTCTACGAATTCTGCTCCACACTGGAAGAGAACGGCTCCCGGCTCTGTACCGCCGATATGGTCCGCCGGGTGGCCTACACCGCCATCCAGTCCGGCGCCTGCGGTTACACCTACGGCGCGCAGGGTATCTGGGATAATGTCTGGGAAAAGCCGGAAACACCCGATCCTTTTAACACCTTCAACCGCTTCGGCATTCCCTGGTATGAAGCTGTGGACGGCATTGGCGCCGTACAGATGGGCTATATGAGGCGGTTCTACGAGGAAGAGCATTTTGAGACCCTGAAACCCATTGCGGTCTCTTCCGTCTCCCCCTTCGGTACTTCTACGGATATCGATATGTTCAGTCCGCTGGCCACTGCAGATATTGACCGGAAACACATTCTGATTTATTATAATGAACATACACGCGGCGGCTGCCGGATCGAAGTTCCTCACAACGAGACATTCCATGCATCCTGGTTCGATCCACGAACCGGCGAAAGAACATCACTCGACACACCTCTTACGCCCACTGACGGCAGCCTTGACTGCCCCGGCAGAACCGGCGGCGGAGACTGGATGCTGGTTCTGCAGGCCTGATGCGGACACTGTGTACCGGCTTAACCAACCGAAATTAGATCGGGCTGTATCGCGTGAGAAAAGTATCAAGAGGCTTTAAGGCTTCAAAGACAAAAGGAGATTTCATATGGCAGGCATATCCATGAGAGAACTGGCCGATCTGTTGGGCGTGAGTACAGCTTCCGTATCCGTCGCTCTGCGGGGCAAATCCGGTATTTCAGAAGAGACCAGACATCGCATTCTGGAAGAAGCCCACAGACAGGGCTATGATATGGGACGGCTCAGTGCGCCGGATTCAAAGGGCCTGGTCGAAATCCTGGATCTCACCTACCGGGGGCATGGTGCGCCCCCGGAGGACTCCTTATATTACAATCAATTCCTGGAAGCCGTCTCGAAAGAACTTACCGGACAGGGTTATCAGCTGAGCGGGCCTTTTGCCCCCTCAGATCCGGGCTTTCTCTCCCGGCCGGCGGCAGACGGTGTCATTCTGTTGGGCGCTGCCGCCACTGCTGACCAGATCAGGCAGCTTCAGACGCCGTCCATTCCTTTCGTGGTCACCGGCATCTCCTCGGATGCTCTTGCAGCCGATACGGTTTCCCACGACAACCATGCCGGTATCCGGTCAGCGCTTCTTTATCTGCAGAGGATGGGACATACCTGCATCGGTTATCTGCGTTCTCTGTGCATGGCACCCGGGGAAGACAGACAGCAGGCCTGGCAGTACGAAATGTACCGCCTGCAGCTGACTCCCGGAGAGATTCTGGATATCAGCAGCGAACCGGACAATACCAGACCAGAGATCCTGTTAGGCCATCTGCACGACTGGCTGGCACACCGCCTTCCTAAAGCCAGCGCATTCCTGTGCGATAACGACTCCCTGGCCGCCGCTTTTATGCGTGTCCTGCGGGACAAAGGCCTGATACCCGGCCGCGATATTTCCGTGGTCGGTTTCGATGACATGCCTTTTGCCGCTTTTCTGGAGCCGCCCCTCACCACCGTGCGCACTTATGAGCCGGAGCTTGGCATCGCAGCCGCCGATCTGCTGCTGCGCAGTATGAAACGGCCGGGACACTCTCACTGGCACATCAAAGTGGGGACTACTTTCGTTGAACGGGCAAGCGTCTGTAAAAATGAAGATTCCCATTAATCATCATAAGCTGCTCTTCGGCGCATCCAGCCGGAACTTCACACAGTTCACCGTACTGCTGTCCGCTCCCACAAACGCCTCGAACTCCCCGGCTTCACTCTCCCACCGGTCATTCTCCGTCAGAAACCGCAGCATCTCCTCCCTGATCTCGAAGGTTACAGTCTCCTCCTCGCCCGGTGCAAGCGTCACCTTCCGGAAGCCTTTCAGCTCCTTCACCGGCCTTACCACGCTGGCCGCAATGTCATGCAGATACAGCTGTACCGTCTCCGTACCGGCCGCGTCGCCTACATTCTTCACCTTCACAGACACGTGCAGTGTTTCTGCTCCGGTCATCGTCTCCTTGTCAATCTCCGCCGGAGAAATGGCGAACCTGGTATAACTTAACCCGTACCCGAAGGGATAAAGCGGCTCATTGGGGATATCCAGATATTTGGAGCGGAACCGGTCTTTGTCCTTGCCTTCCACATGAGGCCGTCCCGTGGAATACTCATTATAGTGCACCGGCACCTGTCCCACACAGTAAGGGAAGCTCATAGGCAGTTTTCCGCCGGGAGCATAATCTCCGGACAATACGTCCATGATAGCCCGTGCCCCCTCCGTTCCCGGCATCCATACCTGCAGAACGGCCTGCGCCTTATCGGAAATCTCCCGGATATCCAGAGGACGTCCGGAGAAAAGAACTACTGCCACCCGGTCATTGACCGCACACACTCTTTCAAGCAGTTCCATCTGTATCTGCGGAATCCGGATATTGGCGTTGCTGGTAGCCTCACCGGACTGCAGCCTGTGTTCGCCAAGCGCCAGCACGACCATATCCGCCTCTGCGGCCTTCTTCACCGCCTCTTCCATCATCGCCGCACATTCCTTGTCAGAATGCTGCTCCTCCATGGATTCCGAGAACCCTTCCAGCTTCAGATCGCTGCCCAGAACCGGACAGCCTGCTGCAAACAGCGCATGTTCGCCCTCCGGCCGCTCCAATACGGCCTCTTTTAACGTGGTCACATCCTTCGTCTCTCCCACGATGGACCAGGAACCGATCATGTTCCGGTTATCCACATACGGCCCGATAAACGCCGTCTTCTGTCCTTTCTGCAGGGGCAGCGCCTCTTCATTCTTCAACAGGACGAAGGATTTTCTGGCCGCCTCTCTGGCCAGCGCTCTGTGTTCCTCGCACAGAATGACCTCCCTCTCCTTCTCTGCATCCGCATCTTTGCAGGGATTCTCAAACAGACCCAGCCTGTTCTTCAGCTCCAGGATCCGGTACACTGCCTCATCCACCAGCGCTTCCGGCACTTCACCTTCCCGCACCAGCTTACAGAGATGTTCGGAATAGATGCCCGTCATCATATCAATATCCACACCGGCCTGTGCCGCCCGCACAGCCGCTTCCTTCCGGTCGGCGCAGTAACCGTGGTAGATGATCTCCTCGATGGCCGCCCAGTCGGAGATCAGGACGCCGTCAAAGCCCATCTCCTCCCGCAGCACCTTCCGCATCAGCCACTTATTCCCCGTAGCCGGAACACCGTCGATGGTATTAAAGGAAGTCATCACCAGCGCCGCCCCCGCATCAATTCCCGCCTTGTAGGCCGGCAGATAGAATTCCTTCAGCGTATGCTTGGACAGTTCCACGGTATTGTAATCCCGTCCCGCGGTGGGCGCGCCGTATCCGGCAAAATGCTTCACGCAGGCCGCGATCCTGTAAGGCTCCTGCAGATCCTCCCCCTGATAGCCCTTCACCATAGCCTCGGCAAACAGGCTGTTCAGATACGGATCCTCACCCGTGGACTCCATCACCCGGCCCCAGCGGGCATCCCGCACCAGATCCACCATCGGGGAAAAGGTCACATGCAGGCCGCTGACCGCCGACTCCTTCGCCGCCATCTGCGCGCACCGCTCTGCCAGTTCCGGCTCAAAAGTCGCACCCTGTCCCAGCGGGATCGGATAGATCGTCTTAAGCCCGTTGATCACATCCAGCATGAAAAGAAGCGGGATTTTATGGGGATGTTTCTCCATAAAGTCCTGCTGAATCTTCTTTAACTTCTCAGCTCCCAGCGCTCCCAGCACGGAACCGGCCTGCGCCACATTCTCCTGCGTAAACCCTTTCTCTGCCATCGGCCCCATAGCCATCATGTCCCCGGTGAAAAATCCGCCGGCCAGCTGCAGCATCTGATTCACCTTCTCCTCCAGTGTCATGTCCTGCAGCAGCTGCTGCAATTTCTGTTCTGTCATATTTTCCTCCATTCCGAAGCGTTTTACGCTGAGGCCGCGAGCAGAATTCAGGAGTTTTCCGAAGGAATACTCCGATTTTGCTCTGCGATCAATAGAATTTGTGACGCTTCTGCACAAATCCTTATCTTCATGTTATCACAGTAACCCCATCATGCACAGCCTGCCACCTGGCAGGCTGCGCGGCCATCCATACTTCTGCTCTCTATCCCTGCCTGAACTTCCGTCTGTAATCCAGCGGCGAATACCCCGTATTTTCCTTAAACATCTTCGTAAAATAAGAGAAATTGCTGTATCCCACGTAGATCGATACCGTATTGATCGGCAGATTACTCTGGGCAAGAAGTTTCTTCGCCTCCTCCACCCGCTTCTTTAAAATATAGGAGCTGATCGAAATACCTGTCTCCTTTTTAAAGATCCTGGATATGTAATCCGTATTCAGATAGACCAGCTCACCGAGACTGTCGCGTCTGATCTCTTCCTTATAATGGACGTCGATGTACTGACGGATCTGCTCCACCACCGATTCCGTCTTATGGATATACTTCTCGTACTGGATTGCACGCAGGATCAGATTACAGGCAAATTCTCCGGCGGTGCGCATCCCTTTCAGCGCATTCTGCTGTGCTTCTTCACTCTCCTTTCCCGAAAAGAGAAGATGTGCCTTGATCTCCTTCCTTTCCAGCCAGGAATATACCATCTGTATGATATCCATCTGGAAGACCCGCAGGATCTCTCTGGTGATCAGCTCCTTCTCTTCCATCCCTTCCAGATAGCCCGTTATGGACGCCAGCAGCTCTTCCTCCTTTTCCTGCTCCAGCAGCGCCTTCCAGACGCTCAGATTCGGATTCTGCAAAGAAGTCTCCGGCATTTCAAAGTCCGACTGATACAGCACCCGGTTCCGGATGGACAGACTGTTGTCCCGCATATCCTGCAGCAGCGCAAAGGAATTCGGAAGCGCATCCGCCCTGCCCGGACTTCCCACACCGCACCAGATATTCATCTGCAGCCGTTCTCCCATCCAGCGGATGAACCGTTCAAATACACCCTTGTCTTTCAGCCGGTCAACGGTCTGTACATTTCCTTCCGCCTTCCTGCATACCGTTACACTGCTCCCCTTGTCATTGGGCACCACGGCTTCCACCAGGTAACCGAACCCTTCCAGCATCTCGGAAAGCACATTTTCCATGATAAAGTACAGCGTCTTCTCGTCCCAGGCGCTCTGGCTCTTCGCCCCGTCATGGAAAGTAAGGTACAGAAGCAGAAATTCCGTCTCCTCCGCATAACAAAGCAAGGAGTCACCCGCACGGTTTCCCCGCAGCAGCTCCATCCAGAACTCTCTGCGCAGAAGAGACCGGTTCTGTCTCCACAGTCTGCTCTCAGTCCTGTCATCCGCGCTTTTCCTTGCTTCCGTCACCTTCTCCGCAGCCTTTTCAACAGCCGCCGCCAGCTTATCATAATCGATCGGCTTGAGCAGATAGTCAACGCTGCTCATGGCTATGGCATGACGGGCATAATCGAACTCCGCATAGCTTGTCAGAAAGATAACCTGTACCGTATACTTATTATCCCTTACCCAGTGAATAAAGTCAAACCCACTCTGCAGCGGCATGACGATATCACTGATGATGATATCGATCGGAACCATCTCCATAATGCGCTGCGCCTGCTTCATGGAAGAAGCGGAATAGATCTCCCTGATCCCCTGCCGCTCCCAATCTACATTTTTCCTGATGCTCTCCAACACGTACTCTTCATCATCCAACATTAACAGCTTCATGTTCTGCTCTCCTCTTTCGCATCTTCCGCATAACGCCGATACGGAAGATGGATATCCACAATAGCGCCGCCCAGCGGACTGTTGCTAAAATGCATCTCCCCCATACCGTTATAATAGAGCTTAAATCTCTGCAGACAGTTGGCGATACCTACATGATGCCCGCCGTCAGAAATCCCTTCTCCCCGCTGCAGCCTCTCCAGTACGTCCGGCGGGAACCCGTCTCCCGTATCCGAGATATAGATATTCACATAGGTTCCCTCTTCTCTGTCCTCCGGATAGACCGTGACCGAGATCAGCACTTTTTCCTCCAATGTCAGCGCATGTTTGGCCGCATTTTCCACAAACACCTGAATCAGAAAAGGAAAGATCTCCGCATCCCTCACTTCCTCATGTACCTCCACATACCCTTCAAAGCTGCCCGGATAACGCAGCAGCAGGATGTCCAGATAATTCTGACAATGCGCCGCTTCCGCCGTCACCGGCACCTTCTCGCTTGTATTGCGGAAAATATAGGTGAGATAGTCCGCCGTGATTTTACTCATGCTGCGCGCGCTGTCGTACTGCCCGAAATCGATCATACTGTAGATAAAATTCAGACAATTCAGATAAAAATGCGGCCGGATCTGCAGTTTCAGAAAATCCATCTCTACCTTCTGCTTCTCCAGCTCCTGCTCATAGAGCGTAATCTTCAACCTGCGAATCTGATGGATCATGTTCTTGAACTTGTCATCGATCCGCTCCAGTTCCAGCAGGCTCTCCTCCGTCAGATGCAATGCATACTCCCCGCTGTCATACTGCTCCAGCTTCCGGGTGAACCGCTGCACCGGCTGCAGGATATTTCTTTTCAGATAAATGAGAATCACTGCACCGGAAGCGATCAGCATCGCCGCCAGCATGGTCAGCACCACCACGCTGCCCATCATCACCTCCCAGATCCGCTCCCCGGAGATCTTCATCCGAATGGAAAAAGGGGCCTGCGCCAACTGCTTCTCGATTGAGTACCGGTCCGCCTCTCCCATCCCGGACTCTTTGTCCAGAATCCCCTCACTGGTGAGCATCCCCACACTCTCTCCCTGCTCATTGACCAGGCACACATATCCGTTTTTCCCCATGGTAATACTGGAAAAAGGCTCCAGGATGCTTTTCACATTGACATAGCATCCCAGATAGACCCCCTGATTCTGTGCGATCTTACACATATAATTCTCGCCGCCGCTTGCGATGATATTCCATTTCTTTTTCACCGAATAGGACATGCCGGCATCCTTCAGATGCTCGATCTGCCAGAGCACCGCCTGTTCCACATCCTCCTGCCCGATATAACTCCCCTCAGAGTCAATGCTCAGCCTGAAATATCGCTCCTTATCCTCCAGATAGAGGAAGAAGCAATATTCCTGCCCATACTCCCAAGCGCTGGAAAGGAAATTCTCGCGCAGCTTTACAAGCGGATAATCCAGATCGTATTCCTCATCCATCATATTCACATAATTCCAAAACACAGAAGTCGGCTGATTCTTCTCCATGATAACGGAAAAGAGGTGACGGCTGACTCTCTGGAAGCGGTTATCCAGCTCGTTTGTATACAATTCCGACATCTGGTCAAGCTCCTGGATTGCCAGGGTTCTCTCCCTGCCAAGCAGCAGTATGCTTCCCATAATATAAACCATCAGCACTAATACCAGAACCATCAGCACCCTCTCTACCTGCTGCGCCATCGTCCGCTGTATCCTGTGTCTTGGAATCTGCATATTTCCCTCCATGTCAAAACCACAAACCTGTGATTTTCCGTTCCGCTCCTCATATCCTGTCACTGCCTGACGGTCTTACGACCGTCAGGCAAAACCTGCTATCCCTTGACCGCACCCAGCGTGATGCCTTCCGCAAAATATTTCTGCAGGAAAGGATAGATGATAAACAACGGCAGCATGGCAATAAAGGCGATCGCCATACGGATAGATGTCGCCGGAAGCTTCGCCACCTCCGCACCGATGTTTCCTGCCACCTTACCGCTGGCAAGATACTGGATATCCGTGATCATCTGGTTCAACAGATTCTGAATACTAAACAGCTTCTGTCCCTGGTTTCCTGACAGATAGTATAAGCCGTTTGTCCAGTCATTCCAATACCCCAGCCCGGAAAATAATCCCATCGTTACAAGAATCGGCTTGCCCAACGGCATGATCAGCACCGAAAAGATCCTCAGATGTCCAGCGCCGTCGATCTTTGCCGCCTCAAACAGCGCATCCGGAATACTGGTCATAAAATAGCTCCGTATCATCAGCACATTGTTCGCACTCAGCAGCAGATTCGGGATGATCAACGCCCACAGTGTATTTTTGATATGAAAATAGTTGACATACATTAAGTAAGTAGGCACCAGACCACCGTTGAACAACATGGTAAAAAAGATAAAAAAGGTCAGCGCCCGGCGGTGCGGCAGCGTCTTAACAGACAGCGGATATGCCATCAGCGCCGACATCGCGATATTCAGAACCGTACCGACGATCGTCACAATAATGGTGACCCCGTAAGCCCGCAGGATCTTATCACCCTGCCGGATGATATACTGGTAGGCATAGAAACTGAACTTCTCCGGAAAAAAGGAATAGCCGTTTCTGATCAGCACGTTTTCATCCGTAAGCGAGGAAAGGAACACCAGCACAAAGGGCAGGACGATCATCAGAGTGACCAGGATCAGAACCGCATTGATCATGATCTGATATCGTTTGGTTTTCATTGAATTCTCCATTTATAACCTCCATTTCGAAGCGTCAAACGCCAGCCTCCTCTAAAACAGCGCCTGGTCTTTATCGGCTTTCCGTACCACCCAGTTACTTAACATCACGATCACAAACCCAACCACAGACTGATACACGCCTGCTGCCGATGACATACTGATATTCCCCCGCTCGATCAACGCCCGGTACACATACGTATCGATAACATTGGTGGTCGGGAACAGCACGCCTGAGTTCATGGGCACCTGATAGAACAGGCCGAAATCCGAATAGAAGATCCTGCCTATGCTCAGAAGCAGCAATGTAATGATCGTAGGCACCAGACAGGGCAGCGTGATGTTGCGGATCTCCTGCCACTTGCTCGCACCGTCCAGTCTTGCCGCCTCATAGAAGGAAGGGTCGATCCCCACCAGAGATGCTATGTAGATCAGACAGCCGTAGCCCACCCCTTTCCAGCAATTGGCAAAGATCAGGATAAACGGCCAGTACTTCGGCTCCTGATACCACTGAACCGGCTCCAAATGCAGGGCGCTTAAGAGGGAATTGTTGATCAGACCATTCTCAGAGCTTAAGAGCGCATACACGATATAGCTCAAAATAACCATTGACATCAGAAACGGAAGCAGGATCGCGCTCTGATACAGCTTCTTTAACTTCGTGCTTCTGATCTCACAGATCAGGATCGCAATGGCGATACCCACAACCATATTTACCAAAATAAACGCCACATTGTAAAGCAGGGTATTTCTCGTGATGATCCATGCATCTTTCGTGGCAAAAAGGAACTTGAAATTTTCAAATCCGGCCCAGGGACTGGCTAAGATCCCCTCCGCAAAATTCAGTTTCTTAAAGGCGATCACGATACCCGCCATGGGAATGTAATTGTTGATAAGCAGATACAAAAGCCCCGGAAGCATCATCAGATACAACGGCCAGTGATCTCTGTACGCCTTCAGACGCGATTTTTTCTCCATTCTGTTACCCCTTTCTTTCTCTTCTCCTCTTTCTTCCCTTCCCGGGGAAGAACCGCCCGCAGGCAATTCTGTAACAGCTTAATGCCTGCGGCTCCCCTGCTGCGGAATCTGCCCGTAACTTATTGATTCTCACTCAGCCAGTTATCAAACTGCTCCTGCTTGGCAGCGATCACCTCATTGATGCCTGCGTCTTCCAAAGCGCTTAAGAATTCCGGGATATAGACTGCCGGATCCGCGGAACCGCTGTTCAGGGAACCGGAATACTGCTTCACCACATTGGCAAGCGCTGCAATCTGGTTCTCATACTGCGAATTGTCAAAGTAGAAGCCCAGCGCCTTCGACGCTTTCGCAGAGTTGTTGAACTCTTCCATCTTCTCCCAAAGCTGCGGGTCGGAACCGCTCCACTTATAGCCGATAAACTGGTTGGGAAGCTCCCAGCCAAGGTTCAGGCTGTAGCCGACATTGTCCACGGTAACGCCCTCCGGATAATTGATGATGCCGTTTTCCGCATCTTCCAGCACATAGTCCACGCCTTCCTCACCCCAGTTGAGCAGGTTCATCACTTCCGCGCTTCCGTACATATAATCCAGTACTTCCATCGCCTTCTCGGGATTCTCAGAGTTCTGCGCGATAGAGAAGATCACGCCATTATAACTCTGCGCCATCTTGATCGGATACTCTCTGAAAGGCACGATCTCGAATTCGTATCCTGTGGAACTTTCAAACTCTACCGGTGTCCCCGGATGATAGGAGAAGAACAGGGAGAACATGTTGCCCGCCTTAAACACGGTTCTCCAGTTCTCTGTATTCGTTCCCGCATCCTGGCTGATATAACCCTTTTTATACCAGTCGTACAACATGGTGGTAGTATCCCTGTACCAGTCGCTGGCATAGAAATTCTCGATGGTCGTGCTGTTCTCCGGATCCATCAGCGCGCCAAGCGTATTGGAGTCCGCCAGCCCCTCTATGCTGGACATACGTGCGATCGGTGTATCACCCTCGTTGATCGAGAACAGCATCGTCATATCCGGCTCACCCGCCTGCACTTTCTCAAAGACCGGCTCTAAGTCCTTCGGCTCTTTGATAGCGGAAGTGTCGATACCATACTTCTCCACCAGATCCTTACGCATGAAAATCGCCGGGATGCTGCCCCGCTCGATCTGCGTCGGCACACCGTACACGAACCCGTCCACGCTGTTGCCCTTCAACGTATCTTCCCCGAAGATCCCTTTCAGATTGTTGCCGTACTGATCAATCAGCCCGGCCATATCCATGATCTGCCCGGAGTGCATATACTGCACCGCGCTGGTGGCATTCGTATAGAAGATATCGATCTTCTCATCCCCTGCCAGCATCAGCTGCAGCTGCTGGGACGCGCTGGCCCAGGGCAGCACCACCAGATCCAGCCTGGCATTCAGTTCTTTTTCCAGTATTTCGTTTACCTTAGCCTCGATCCGTTCTTCGTCCGGCTGCTGGGTACCGTTCAACACCATAGTCACCGTGTACGGTTCGCCGCCTTCTTCTCCTGCCGCACCGGAATCTGCTCCCGCGCTGCCGGAACCACCGGCATCTCCACCTCCACAGCCTGCCAGAGAGACTGCCATCGTTGCCGCAAGTAATACTGCGATCAGTTTTCTTTTCATATCTCATCCTCCTGTTTTCGTGATTCTTGTTGGAAACACCGCTATCGTAACAAAAAAAGCCGGATGAATTCTATAACTCATCCGACTTTCCCATATCACTGATTTGACTTTTGTGACCACAATCCGGCAGAACCTTTTTACCAGATCCTGTGACATTCCTCACTCTTCCCGCAGTCTTTCCACAATACTCTTCTTCCGCAGCTGTCTGTAGCAGATCACGGGCGCTGCTGCCGCCACCAGCACAAGCACTGGCATCATGATCAGAAATGACCTGATCTGGAACCGATACTCGAAGAACAGCAGCACGTTATTCAAGGCCCGCAGCGTCAGCCAGGAAAACAGGCTTCCCAGAAGAAGGCTGATGCCGCCGGAGATCGCGATATAACTGATGCCCTCGCAGACCAGCGTTTTCAACAGCTGGTCATTGGTCATGCCGATACTCTGCAGCATGGCAAACTCCCGCTTCCTGGAAATGATCTGTGTCAGGATGGCATTGATAAAGTTCAGGATCCCGATCAGCGCGATCACCCCGGAAAGAGCAATTCCGATCGTTGCGATCACATTTATCATATTTTCAAATTCTTTCTGCAGCACTTCCTTCGTCAGATACCCCATCTCCGGATGCTGATCCGTATAGGCTTTGACCGCCGCTTCAAACGCCCTGCGCGCTTCCTCTTCTACCTGATAGGATACGGCAAAACAGCTTGTGAAATCTGAAGCGTCGTATCTGCCATACCACCCGTCTCCCGCCGCATCCGACTCCTCGATTCCAAGTTCCGTTAACGGAAGAATCAGGTCACAGGTATTACCCGCATACCTGTGCAACCCCAGACTGAACGGAATCTTAACGATGGCCATCACCTCATATTCCTTCTGGGCGAGATCTTCATACACATAATCTACGATCTCCCCTGCCGAATCGGTAATCTCACGTGCCACCGAATCTTCTGTCGCCCACTCCACCGTCACCTTATCGCCCGGATGATACAGATGTTCTTCCGGCGAAAGAAAGTCTCCCCCGAGGAACTGCGTCAACAGCACATAATCCCCCGTCCGGAATTTATCCGCATCGAACGTCCCGTCCAGAACCTGAATGTTGGCAAGAAGCGCCTCACTGTAACCATAACAGAAGCCTTTCATCGAGCGTTCCCCCTGCAGCATCCGATTCAGATTATCCGTCTCGTAAACATCCTGCCTCAGGCGGCCTGCTGCCTGCAGGTTCTGCAGCTGCTCCAGTGCCTTGCCGTCAATCTGCAGCCAGGTAGAGAAACGGGTCCACATTTCCTGCCGTCCCTCAATGCCCGCCTGTCCGTCAGCCAGCCGCAACAATTCCGGCGCAATCTTCACACCGCTACCGGAGGTTGCTCCCGTGATATCGCTGCTGCCCAGCAGGAAATCACCCGCGATCCGCTGCTCGATAAAGCGATCGATGCGGAAACTGCCCACAGCCGTCATGACCACCATCAGCAGAATGATACTTAAAGAGATCGCCATAACGACAACCACCGTAGTGCGCCTGCTTCTCCCCAGATTGGAAAGCGCCATGGATAAGGCGCTGAACCGGCCGCCTTTTTTCTTCCTGGACCTTTTCTTCTTTTTCAAAGATCCTCTGTCAGATGCGCCTTCCTTCGTATACCTGACCGCCTCGATAGGAGAGACGCTTCCCGCGATCCTGCCCGGCTTCCGGCTGCTCAGGTAAACGGTAAAAGCGGAAAATCCGGCGCCGCATAACAGAATCCAGGGCTGGAACTGCAGGGCTACCTTCATGCCGTCATAATCCGAAAAGCTGAGCATAAAGGGCAGCAAAAGCGCTCCGATCCCGTAGCCGGCTGCCATACCGAGGGGAATACCGAACGCAGAAAGCATAAGCGCCTGCCGCCTGACCAGACGGCGGATCTGACTCTTCGTCGTACCGATCGTTTTTAACAGCCCGTAAAACCGGATATCGCTGATCACGGATATCTGAAAAATATTGTAGATGATCAGATACCCCGTAACCAATATGACCGCCACCACACCGATCAGGATCAAAACCGTCATCGGATCCGCCGTCTCCAGACGGCTGCTCATATAAGCCCAGTTCACGCCGTAAGACAGCTCCGTATCCGGATCATAACCGGCGTTCCTGATCACGGTCTCTATCTTCTCTTCCAGATTTCCCACATCGTCAAAGAAAAGATTGCCCGCCAGCAGGCCTACACCCTTATCTTCCGGATGCTCCTTTCCCCAGTTCTGGAAATCTTCGTCCGTGAGAGCGCCCCGCAGTCCTGTCCAGTAACGCTCCGACAGGAAAATTTCACTCGCATGGCTGACCCCATCCCCCTGGTACCAGCCGCATACCTCAAATTCCTCCTCGATCATCTCTCCCATGAACCGAAACCGCAGCGGGATCTTCTGCCCCAGCTCACAGGGCAGCCCCAGTTCCTCCAGAACAAAGGTATCCACAACGATCTCCTGCTCCGCTTCCGGCAGACGTCCTTCTGCCAGTGTGATAAACATATCCGCCAGTGTATCTGCCTCCGGCAGATAGCGGATCTCCGTCTGTCGTTTCACAAAATTGTCTGCCGCGCCGATAAAAATGTTATAGCTGCACTTCTTCACAAGCGGATCTGCGATGACTTTCTCATACTGTTCCCTCGTCGCCGCCTTCAGCCCGGCGTGAAATTTCCCGCCGACCTCCCGCATGGTATGCTCCTGTGCCACCTGCATGGCCCCGCCGACCAGAGAAAAAGTCGCCGTAAAGAGGATACCCGTCAGGATGATCGCCAGTATTGCAAAGAGATTCCGCATACGATTATTTCTCAGGCTGCGGTTCGACAGCCTGCGGATGGATGCACCGTTGTTGTTTCTCATGAGCGCACCTCCCCGTCTCCTCCGGCAGATGTCGGTTTCTTCGTGTTCATCATAGAGGCTGCTTTCCCGGAAGCATTCCGCTCTGCAGACTGCTCAGAACGGTTCGCCCGGTCCTTTCCCGAATGGTCCTCCACGATGCGTCCGTCCTCGATATGGATCACCCTGTCGCAAAGCTGGGCCAGCGCCTCATTGTGCGTGATCATCACGATCGTCTGGTGGAACTGTTCTCCCGTCAGCTTCAAAAGCCCCAGCACTTCCTGCGTCGTCCTGCTGTCCAGATTACCGGTGGGTTCGTCGGCCAGGATAATGGCAGGCTTCGTCACCAGCGCTCTCGCGATGGCCACCCGCTGCTGCTGTCCGCCTGACAGCTGTCCCGGCAGATTATCGAGCTTATTCTCCAGACCAAGCGTGTGGACGATATCCTTCACAAACCCTTCGTCCACGCTGCGCCCGTCCAGCTCCAGCGGCAGCACGATATTCTCATAGACGCTTAAGATCGGTACCAGATTATAACTCTGGAAGATAAAACCGATCTGCCGCCTGCGGAATATGGTCAGCTCGTTCTCATTCAACTCGAAGATCTTCTTCCCTGCTACCGTAACCGTACCGCCGGTGGCATAGTCCAGCCCGCCCAGCATATGCAGCAGCGTGGATTTCCCGGAACCGGAAGTGCCCACCACCGCCGCAAATTCTCCTTCTTCGATAGACAGATTGACGCCGTCCAGGGCTTTCACCTGAATATCGCCATTGCCATAATACTTCTTTAAGTCTCTGGTTTCCAATATTTTCATGTAATTCCTCCTTGCCGTCTTACCGTCAACTTGTCGTGTTGTCCGACAGAATCGTTCCTGTATTATAAGTTTAACAATTTTATTCTATCAGACCTTTCTTACAACACGCTGACAGAATGACGGAAAGGATGTGACAATTTTGTCAGAACAAATAAATCAAAGATAAAGCCGCAGACCTCATGCATTCAACAGAAACATCGAAAAGCGGCTTCCCTGCCCCACTCTGGACGCCGCCGTGATATAGCCTTTCTCCTGCTGTACGATCAGCTGCGCCAGATAAAGCCCCAGCCCGCTGCCCTCCTGCTGTTCCACCGTCCCACTGCGGTAGAAACGCTTAAAGATCAGGTTATATTCCTTCTCAGAAATACCGATCCCCTCATCAGCGATGGTGATCTTCGTATACAAGTCCAGCCTCGTCACACTCACGTGGATGCTGCTGTGCCGGGGCGAATATTTGATGGCATTTTCCAGAATATTGGCCAGCGCTTCCGCAGTCCATTTCGGATTGTGGATCAGGTTAAAGTCCTGAAATTCTTCCACCGTCAGTGCAATGTCCTTCGCCGCCGCCTGCCCATAGACATGCCCCAGGGAGCGTGCGATCGTCTCCTTGATCCCTGCTGCCTCCACGGGAAACCGGATCATCCCGTTTTCCAGCCGGGAAGCCTTCAAGAGACTGGCCATCAGCCACTGCATCTTATCCGCCTGACTTTTTACATGCAGCAGAAATTCCCGCCGTCTGGCCTCGTCCCCGCCGATCACCGGATCCTGCAGAAGCTCCGTATCCATGACGATATTTGCCAGCGGTGTTTTCAACTGATGAGACAGATCAGAGAGCAGTTCCATGATCTGATCCTTCTCCCCCACCGCCTGCTCTTCCCGAAACCGGGCGTCCGTTACAATACGCCGCAGCTGACTGACAATCCTGGATTCCCTTGTCTCCTGAATATCCACATCAGCCGGCATGTCACGTCTCTCACCATCCAGACTGCCCCGCTGAAAGCTGTTCAGAATCCGGTCCATCTTCCGCCACTGCAGCATAAAGTAAGAGGCGCTCACGGCAAGCACAGCCAGGCACAATACCAGACAGACCGCCAGGATCCAGATCACCGTCTTCTCTGCTGTGATCGCGTCCATACCGGCACGACTTATCATGACCAGCCCTGCCGTACCCATCACGTTTTCTCCTCCCACAGATAGCCGATGCCCTGAATGGTACGGATATGATCACCGCCCAGTTTCCTGCGCAGGCGGCTGATATTAACGGACAGCGTATTTTCTTCCACATAATTTCCGTTGATATCCCACACCCGCTGCAGGATCTGCTCCTTTAACAGCGCCTGGTTCTTATTCTCCAGAAAAAACTGCAGCAGACGGAATTCCGTCATACTCAGATCCAGCTCCTCCCCCTGGCTAAAAGCACGGAATGTCCGCAGATCCAGCGTCACATTCCCGGACGTGATCGTCGTCTGCGCCGCTCCGTTCCGCTCCCCCTTCCTGCGCAGGATATTCTGCAGCCTGATCTTTAAAACAGATACGGAGAAAGGTTTCGTGATATAGTCGTCCGCCCCGCTCGTCAGCCCCATGATCTCATCCGTCTCCAGATCCCGCGCCGTCAGCATCAGTATTACTGTCTCCCCTTCTGTACCGGACCGCTGACGCACCTTTTTACAGAAGTCAAGGCCGTCGCCGTCAGGCAGGTTTAAGTCCAATATAACGGCATCAGGCTTTTCCTGCACAAAAAGCGCCTCTCCTTCGCGCAGCGTGCGTGCGCTCATCACGACATAACCTTCCTGCTCCATCGCAAAAGAAATGCCCCTGTTCAGACCGGCGTCGTCTTCTATGATCAACAGCTTCATCCACAAACCTCCTGTCATGTCCTGCAGGGCGCAGACTTTCCCGCTGCCCTGCAGATTCTGTACAGACGCACCTTCTTCCCCATCCCACAGTGCGGAACACGTTGTCATATCCCACACGCATTGCCAGGAAGAAAACCGCAGCCTGTCCTTATAAGGCAGCAAATGCCTGTTCCAGATCCATGATCAGATTCTCCTCCCCCTCCAGGCCGCAATGGATCCTGATCAGATTCTGCGCTGCTCCCAGCCACTCTGCCTCTTCGTCCGATGCCCGCGCCAAAGGCATGGTTACAAGACTCTCGAAGCCGCCCCAGCTTACCCCGATCTTAAAGACGCGAAGCGCCTGACAAAACGCCTTCGCCTGCTCCACCGAGCCGTCAATTTCGAAGCTCATAAGGCCGCAGCTGCCTTTCTGCTGTCTTCGCATCAGATCATACTGCGGGAAGGAGGACAGTCCCGGATAATGCACCTTTCTCACCTTCGGATGCTGCGCCAGGAACTGCGCCACTGCCAGGGCCGTCTTCTCATGCTGCCGCAGGCGCACCTCCAGCGTGCGGATACCGCGTATGCCCAGCCAGGCTTCCATCGGCCCTAAAATACCGCCGTACAGCTCCCGCATCAGTGATAATTTCTCAAGCAGCTCCTTATCCTTCGCCACCAGCACTCCGCCGATGATATCACTGTGTCCGCCGATATACTTGGACAGCGTATGCATGACCATGTCCGCCCCCAGATCCAACGGATTCTGGAAAATCGGCGTACAGTAGGTATTGTCAATATAGATCCTGGCCCGGTGCGCTCCCGCGATGGCCGCTACCCCCTGGATATCCTGCAGTGTCAGGAGAAGGGATGACGGGCTTTCCAATACCACCAGATCCGTATCGTCCGTTATAACCTCCTCAAATTCCTCCAGCCTGTCACCTTTCACGAAGGTAACCTGCATCTGGAAATGCTCTGTGCAGTGCTGCGTCAGAAAAGTCTTGAGCGGGCCGTACACATTGCGCACGCAGACGATATGGGAGCCGGTATGGCACACCGCCATCACCGCCGTGGTGGCCGCCGACATCCCGGAGGAAAAGACGAACGCCCTCTCTCCATGCTCCAACGCCGCAATCTTATCCTCCAGAATACGGACGGTGGGATTCTGGACCCGGCCGTAGCAGTAAACATGTTTATCCGACTTATCACTGTCGTAATACTCGTCAATACTCGAAAAAACATTGAGCGAATTGAGGAAGACAGGCGGCACAATGGCGTTGTAGTAATGCTCATATTCCTCACCGTAATGAGTTTCAATCAGCTTCGGGTCTTTTAAGTATTCGTTCTGGTCTGTCATTTTTTCCTGTTCCTTTCCCGGTTTTCTGTATTTTCTGATTCCTTTATCGTTTACCATAGATTATAATAGGAAGAAAGCAGGGCTGCAAGTGCAGTCTGAAACGTAAAGAAGAAATTGGTTACAGAAATTGACGCTCTTCAAAATGGAGGTTAAGGTTGAAAAATCACACTGATGTACTGATTTTTCAACTGCGAGTTTGTGCTGGAGCCACAAACTCGGGATCGCAGAGCAGAATCTGAAATTCTGCTCGCGGCCTTCGCAAAAGAACTGCTTC
>CANPTH010000062.1 GCA_947576945.1 uncultured Lachnospiraceae bacterium | reverse complement strand
GCTGCTGTTTGATCTTCATTGCTGTCTTAGCCATGAATTTACCTCCTTCTATTTAGCAAATGGCATATTAAACAATCTCAACAACTCACGGGCCTCTTCGTCAGTCTTAGCCGTGGTAACGAAGATAACGTCCATACCTCTTACCTTGTCTACCTTGTCATACTCGATCTCCGGGAAGATGATCTGCTCCTTGATACCAAGTGCATAGTTACCTCTTCCGTCAAAGGAATTCGGATTCACACCTCTGAAGTCACGTACACGGGGAAGCGCAAGATTCACGAGACGATCCATAAACTCATACATTTTGTCACCGCGCAGCGTTGTCTTACAGCCAATGGACTGTCCTTCTCTGATCTTGAAGTTAGCGACAGAATTCTTTGCCTTCGTAACGACAGCTTTCTGGCCGGTGATGGTTTCCATATCACTTACAGCCATTTCCAAAACCTTGGCATTTTCCTTCGCTTCGCCAACACCCATGTTGACTACGATCTTGTCAAGCTTCGGAACTTCCATAACATTTTTATATCCAAACTTTTTGACCATAGCATCTACGATCTCGTTTTTATACATCTCTTTCAGTCTACTACTCAACGTTTTAGACCTCCTTTCTTAGAATTAATCGATGATGTCACCTGTGGACTTGGCAAAGCGTACCTTCTTGTCATTTTCAAACTTAAAGCCAATTCTTGTAACCTTACCCTTGTGAACATACATTACGTTGGAAGCGTCAATGGGAGCTTCCTTCTGTACGATACCGCCGTTCTGGTTTGCAGCAGAGGGCTTCTCATGCCTGGTAATCATGTTAACCCCTTCCACCAGAACCTTTCCGTTCTTTCTGTCAACGGAAACCACTTTGCCTTCTTTGTCTTTATCCTTACCGGCGATCACCTTCACGGTATCACCCTTCTTAATCTTAAATGTTGACATACCGGCACCTCCTATAATACTTCCGGAGCCAGTGAAACAATTTTCATAAACTGTTTATCACGAAGCTCTCTCGCTACTGGCCCAAAAATACGGGTTCCTCTCGGAGTCTTATCATCCTTGATGATCACAGCAGCATTTTCGTCAAATCTGATATATGAACCATCCTTGCGGCGAGCGCCTTTGACGCTGCGCACAACTACAGCTTTTACAACATCGCCTTTTTTTACAACGCCGCCTGGTGTTGCATCTTTGACCGTAGCAACGATCACATCACCAATACGCGCATATCTTCTTGTAGAACCACCCACAACTCTGATGCACAGGACCTCTTTCGCACCGGTGTTGTCAGCGACCTTAAGTCTGCTTTCCTGTTGAATCATGCTAATTTCTCCTTCTTTCCATATTTACCATAAAATCATTGATCACTCATACCGGGAATTTCCATCGGAAATTCTCGCAAACGAATTCTGAATTTCAGTAAATCTTTTCGTCTTATTTTGCTCTCTCAACGATCTCAACAAGTCTCCATCTCTTATCCTTGGATAAAGGTCTGGTCTCCATTACTTTAACTGTATCACCGATATTACACTCGTTGTTCTCATCATGTGCCTTCAATTTGTATGTCTTCTTTACAATCTTATTGTAGAGCGGATGCTTAACATGGTTTTCAATTGCCACAACAATTGTCTTGTCCATCTTATTGCTGGTCACTTTACCAGTACGGGTTTTCCGTAAATTTCTGTCCACGATCGATTCTCCTTTCCTATGATTTCAGTAAGCTGAAATCGCAAGAATTGCTTTGCAATTCTTACAGCGCTGTCGCCTAATTTATTGTTTTCGCTTTCTGCGTGATCACTGTCTGAATTCTGGCAATGTTCCTTCTGACATCCTTGATTCTTGCCGTGTTATCCAGCTGATTCGTCGCATTCTGGAATCTCAGGTTGAAAAGTTCTTTCTTCGCATCAACCAGCGCCTGCGCTAATTCTACATCTGACTTCTTATTTAAATCTTCTACAAACTTATTAGTTTTCATTAGATACACCGCCTTCCAAGTCTGCTTTAGAAACAATTTTACATTTACATGGAAGCTTATGTGTTGCCAGACGTAACGCTTCTTTCGCCACTTCTTCAGATACTCCTGCGATTTCGAACATTACGCGTCCGGGCTTAACAACCGCTACCCAGTATTCCAGGGTACCTTTACCGGAACCCATACGTGTTTCTGCCGGCTTTGCTGTTACAGGTTTGTCAGGGAAAATCTTAATCCAAACTTTACCGCCACGCTTGATATAACGTGTCATAGCGATACGGGCTGCCTCGATCTGGTTCGATTTGATCCAGCACGGCTCCATTGCCACAATACCGTATTCACCATAAGTGATCGTATTACCGCGGGAAGCTTTACCGCTCATAGAACCACGGAACTGTTTACGACGTTTTACTCTTTTAGGCATTAACATTATTTATCGCTCCCTTCCGCGTTAGATTTTGTAGGAAGTACCTCGCCCTTGTAAATCCATACTTTAACACCGAGCTTACCATATGTGGTGTCGGCCTCTGCAAATCCATAGTCAATATCTGCTCTCAAAGTCTGAAGCGGGATGGTTCCCTCGCTGTAGAACTCTGTACGCGCGATATCCGCACCGCCCAGACGTCCTGCTACAGCCGCTTTGATACCCATTGCGCCCGCCTTCATGGTTCTGCCCATGCAGGACTTCATAGCACGTCTGAAAGACACACGGTTCTCCAGCTGCTGTGCAATGTTCTCTGCGACAAGCTGTGCATCTCTGTCAGGTCTCTTGATCTCCTTGATATCTACGAGAACTTTCTTGTCTGTCAGCCTGGAAAGTTCTTTCTTGGTCGCTTCAATCTCTGCGCCGCCTTTACCGATCACAACACCCGGTTTCGCGGTATAGAGAATGATCTTCACCCTGTCAGACGCTCTCTCGATCTCGATCTTGGAAACACCGGCGCTGTATAATTTTTTCTTTAAAAAGGTTCTGATATTGTAGTCTTCTACCAGAAAATCAGAAAACTCTGCATCAGCATACCATTTGGAATCCCAATCTTTAATAACACCGACTCTTAAGCCGTGTGGATTAACTTTCTGTCCCATGTTGTTCTCCTTCCTATATGATCCTATCTTTCATCAAGCACGACTGTGATGTGGCTCATTCTCTTCTCGATCCTGTACGCCCTGCCCTGTGCTCTCGGCTGTATTCTCTTCATGGTCGGTCCTTTATTTGCATAGCATTCTGCAATATAAAGATTCTCCACATTCATGCCGTTGTTGTTCTCCGCATTCGCGATCGCGGACTGAAGCAACTTCTTAATGATACTCGATGCATATCTTGGATTGTATTCCAGGATCGCAAGGGCTGTCGTCACATCCTTGCCCCTGATAGCATCCAATACGAAACACGCTTTCTGTACAGACACTCTTGCATAAGACAGCTTAGCTGAAGGTCTTGTATCTTTGTTCGCATTTCTTTCTCTTTTTATCTGGGATCTATGTCCTTTAGCCATAGATGAAAACCTCCTTTCAAATTAGCGAACTTTGGACTTTCTCTCGTCCTTATCATGTCCTCTATAAGTTCTGGTCGCTACGAACTCACCGAGTTTGTGTCCAACCATATCCTCTGTAACATATACCGGCACGTGCTTTCTTCCGTCATGAACCGCAAATGTATGTCCTACGAAGGAAGGGAAAATAGTAGAACGACGAGACCAGGTCTTAATAACCTGCTTCTGTCCCGACGCATTAAGTGCGTCTACTTTCTTCAGTAAGCTCGCATCTGCAAATGGTCCTTTTTTCAATGATCTAGCCATTTCAAACCTCCTAATTTTCTCTCTGTTCTCACAACCATGGAAGAATTGCCAGCAATTCTTCCATTCGAAGCCGTAGAATTTCTCATCTCTTTATTTGATCGATCTTCCGTCTCTTCTTCTTACGATCAGCTTATTGGACGCTTTCTTCTTCTTACGCGTCTTCAAGCCAAGCGCCGGTTTGCCCCAAGGAGTGCTCGGGCCGGGACGGCCGATCGGTGCACGTCCTTCACCGCCACCGTGCGGATGATCGTTAGGGTTCATAACGGAACCGCGGACTGTCGGACGAATACCCATATGGCGCTTACGTCCTGCCTTACCGATCTTGATCAGGTTGTGATCTACATTGCCAACTGTACCTACGGTAGCACGGCATACGATCGGAACCATTCTCATCTCCCCGGAAGGTAATCTCAGTGTCGCATACTTGCCTTCCTTCGCCATGAGCTGTGCGCTGTTACCAGCAGAACGAACCATCTGTCCGCCCTTACCAGGATATAACTCAATATTGTGAACCAATGTACCGACCGGAATCTCGGATAAAGGTAAGCAGTTACCCACTCTGATCTCCGCCTCGGGACCGTTCATAACCTTCATGCCGTCTGTCAGGCCTTCCGGAGCAATGATATATGCCTTCTCGCCATCCTCATAACAGATGAGTGCGATGTTAGCCGTTCTGTTGGGATCGTACTCGATACCAATCACTCTGGCCGGAATACCGTCCTTTATTCTCTTAAAATCGATATTTCTGTATAATCTCCTGCTTCCGCCGCCATGATGTCTGACTGTGATCTTACCCTGATTGTTACGTCCTGCATTCTTCTTCAGGGAAGTGCAGAGCGCTTTCTCAGGGGTGTTCTTCGTAATCTCGGAAAAATCAGAACCAGTCATATTACGTCTGGAAGGTGTATATGGGTTGTATGTCTTGATTCCCATGATCTCTTTTCTCCTTTTCTTATCAGATTTTTGCGCGGCGCCGCATTGTTCCGGCCCGCATACCTTATCTTCTCACTTCGCCAGGCTCCGCTTATTCTTATAAGCCTGCGAAGATCTCGATCTCTTTGCTGTCCTCTGTCAGCTGTACGATAGCCTTCTTGGTTTTGGCTGTCTTGCCGTATACCATACCACGTCTCTTCGTCTTGCCATCCTGATTCATGGTGTTGACCTTCGCAACCTTCGTTCCCTCGAACATCTTCTCAACAGCTTCCTTGATCTGTGTCTTGTTAGCTTCCGGATGAACCAGGAAAGTATATTTCTTCTCGCTCATGCCAGCCATACTCTTCTCTGTGATAACCGGTTTGAGGATTACATCATAATACTGAATCGCTGCCATTATGCATACACCTCCTCGATCTTTGCAACGGCATCCTTCGTGATCACCAGCGTGTCACCTTTCAGGATATCGTAAACGTTGATGTTCTCTGCCACTGCAGTGGAAATGGCCGGCAGATTTCTTGCGGAGCAGATCACGTTTGCGTCCTGCTCGCCGATCACTACCATAGCCTTCGTTACTTTAAGGTTATCCATAACCTCTTTAAACTTCTTCGTCTTGATCTCGTCCAATTTCAGCTCATCCAACACGATCAGCTTGTTATCCTGTACTCTGCTCGTAAGAACAGATTTGAGAGCTGCCTGCTTCTCTTTCTTATTCATCTTGAAAGAGTAATCTCTCGGAACGGGAGCAAATACAACTCCGCCGCCCTTCCACTGAGGAGATCTTGTGGATCCCTGTCTTGCATGACCGGTCCCCTTCTGTCTCCAGGGTTTCCTGCCGCCGCCGGAAACTTCGGAGCGGGTCTTGGCCTTCTGCGTTCCCTGACGCCTGTTCGCAAGTGTCTGAACAACCGCCATGTGTACCAGATGTTCATTGATTTCGACGCCGAACACCGCATCATTCAAATCCATCTTGCCGACTTCTTTGCCTTCCATATTATAAACAGATACGTTTGCCATCTGTATGGTCCTCCTTTCATCTGTGACTCAGGTCACTATTTCGCATTCACCTTAGTGGTCTCTTTAACGGTTACCAAGGCTTTTCTCGGGCCCGGTACAGCGCCTTTGACAAGGATAAGGTTCTTATCCGCATCAACTCTCACTACTGTAAGGTTCTGGACAGTCACTCTCACGCAGCCCATATGTCCCGGCATTCCCTTACCCTTAAATACTTTACTGGGAGAGGAACATGCACCGTTGGAACCCTGATGGCGATGGAATTTGGAACCGTGAGTCATGGGACCTCTGTGCTGGCCGTGTCTCTTGATCGCGCCCTGGAATCCCTTACCTTTGGAGATCGCGGTTACGTCAACTCTGTCGCCGTTCGCAAAGATATCTGCCTTGATCTCACTTCCCAGTGTATACTCTTCTGCGTTCTCCAGCTTTAACTCTCTCACGAATCTCCTGCTGGACACGCCCGCCTTGTCAAAGTGGCCTTTCAGCGCCTTGTTAACGCCATGCCTGTGGATAACTTCCTTCTTGCCGCTCTTATCCTTGTTAACGATCTTATCTTTCATTTCTACGAAACCAACCTGTACAGCGCTGTAACCGTCATTCTCTTTCGTTTTAACCTGTGTCACTGCACAAGGGCCTGCCTGAAGTACGGTAACGGGCGTTAATGTTCCGTCCTCGTTGAAGATTTGAGTCATTCCGACTTTTGTTGCCAAGATAGCTTTCTTCATTTCCTTTACCTCCTGTTACTCTACAGCGGACCAGTGTCAATCGCCTTATGGTCTGAAGTTACTCCCGCAGGGATTTACTTCCGGTCATCCTAGTAGGGGTCTTATTTGTTTTTCATCTTGATGTCGATATAAACACCTGCAGGCATCTCCAGCCTCTGCAGCGCATCCACCGTCTTGGGTGTAGGTGTGATGATATCGATGAGTCTCTTGTGAGTCCTCTGCTCGAACTGCTCTCTGGAATCCTTGTACTTGTGAACCGCTCTTAAGATGGTCACAACTTCCTTCTTTGTCGGAAGCGGTACCGGGCCGCTCACCTGAGATCCGTTCTTCTTCACCGTCTCGATGATTTTCTTTGCAGATGCATCAACTAACTGATGATCATAGGCTTTAAGTGTAATTCTCATTACTTGACTTGCCATAAAAAAAGTCGCCTCCTTTTCGCACTTTTTGTTCTAAGTACGACAAGCGGTGACTGTACACTCTCCCGTGTGTGTCCTGATTCATAAAACTTCACAGGAGCACTAATCACGTTGTTTCCGGCATAGCCGGACATCTGTTGTCTGTACAGTGACTTGTCGTCAGTTTCCTAACTTGACATTCGCTCCACGGAAAACCTGCCCTGCAGGCAGCAACCTCACGCTTCACAGCTATCATGCCACAGCAATGACTAGTATACATGATGATTTTCTAAGATGCAAGTGTTTTTTCGAAAAATTTAAGAAATTTAACGGTATTGACTGTTGCCTGTAATCCGCAACAGATTTCGCAGCGCCTTGCCCAGTCTGCCGGAAACCGCGGCCGCAATCACAGACCCGGTCAGAAACAGCGCCGCCCCCAGAGGCCACTGCAGTTTATTGATAAGATCATAATGAACCAGAATGTTCAGGATGATCCAATGATACAGGAAGATGCCATAAGAAAGATCCGTTCTCAGCCGCACCGCGGGGAGACAGTATCCGCCCCCGATCACCGCAAAGGGAATCACAATCCCCGTCAGAATATCCGTATAATATCCCGGCAGTTTCAGACCGGCATATTTAACTGCCAGATAAATAACCAGCATCGGCAGGCAGACCTTCTTCAAGACCGGCAATATGCTCTGCCGTTTCTGATAGCAGAAAACTCCTATAAAAAACCAAAGCGCATAGGGAAGAAACATCCTCTCTATCAGTTTGGGGAAAATTCCGTCCAGGTTCTGCGCCATCTCTCCGCAGGCAAGATTAACCGCCGCAAACATTATCAAAAGCGCCGTCCAGTGCCTGGTTTTCATCTTTTTCAATCCGGGATAGAATATCCCCAGGACGATATATAACTGTATCTCCGTAAAAACAGTCCACAGCGCACCATTGACACTGCCGGTGCCGAATGCTTTCAGGCATTCCGGAGTGTTGGCAATTCCAACAATCTGCGTCGCGATCCAAAGGAACAGGCTTTTGTCCAGCAGCTCCGGAACCAGAAAGCAGATCACAGCCAGATTAACGATCGTACAGATCCACAGTTCCGGATACATCCGCAGGATACGCCGTTCAAAGAATACCTTCCTGCTCCCCGCCCGCTCGAAAGAGGCGGAAATCAGAAACCCACTCATGGCAAACAATATGACAACTCCCGGAAACAGCAAGGCAAGCCGCCTGGTTCTATCCATCACTTCAGCTCCCAAAACAGACAGGTTATCCGCCAGGATCATCATATAGCTGGAATAATGCAGGAACATAACGCTCAACGCGGCAGCATAACGCAATAGATCAAATCCATTCTTATCAAATTCCTCGTGTATGGTCATACAGCCTCTCCCCTTCCCGTTTCCTTCAAAATCCGTATCCATTCCAGTCTATTGTATAAAAACATCTCCAAAAAGACAAGCAAAGCGCTGCATAAAAAACGAGTCCCCACACAGCCGGCCGTACTCCGGCAATGCAGGGGACTCGTTTATTTTGATTCAACGCCTCCTATAGTTAACGACATTAGAAATTTCATTTTCGGCCTTGCAGAAGCTGCTGCATATGGCTTCTGCAAGAGCCGGAAACAGAAATTTGTTACGTCGTTTACTATAATTACGACAAAGGCTTTCCGGCCAGAATCACTTTCTGCAGTGTCAGACCGTCATTCTTAAGCAGTACCACATCCGCCACTTTGCCGGGCGTGATACTGCCGTGGTCGTCATAGATGCCGACGGACTTCGCAGAGTTGACTGCCGCACATTTCACGGCGGACGTAAGCGGAATGCCCATCTTAAGCACCGCTGTGCGCATACAGTCCAAAAGGTTGGTCACGGAGCCGGCGATGGTGCCGTCGTGGAGGGTGGCCAGATTGCCCGTCACCTTCACGTCCTGGCCGCCCAGGGTATAATCACCGTCCTCCAGTCCCGTAGCGCGCATACTGTCGCTGATCAGGATGATGCGGTCATCACCGAAGATCTTAAAGGTGGTTCTGACTGCGGACGGATGAATGTGCACGCCGTCACAGATCAGCTCTACTTCCACCTTCCTGGTATCGGCTGCCGCGCCGATCGGGCCGGGCGCCCTGTGAGTATAGGGATGCATGGCATTGTACAGGTGCGTCATATGGCTGGCGCCCTTCTCAAAGGCCGTGACAGCCGTGTCATAATCGGTGCAGGTATGGGCGATGGACATCACCGCCTGGTCATGTCTCTGCTCGATCAGCTCCATGGCGCCCTCTTCCTCCGGTGCGATGGCAAGCAGCTTTACACGATTGCCGGACGCTTCGTTCAGTCTGTCGAACATGGCGATGTCCGGTTTGTGGATATATTCGCCGTTCTGAGCCCCCTTCTTCGCAAGCGATACAAAAGGGCCTTCCATGTTGATCCCGTGAAAATGCGCCCTGTCGTCCTTCTCGCCCTCTTCGGCGTAGGCTCTGGCCGTGCTGCAGATGCCGTGCAGCATCTCCTCGGAGAGCGTCATGGTAGCCGGTACGATATTCGTCACGCCCACCGATGCTTCATAGGCCGCCATCGTGTCGATGGCCTCTCTCGTGCCGTCGCAGAAATCCTGGCCCATGCAGCCGTGGAAATGGATATCCGTCAGGCCCGGAATCGCCACGCATCCGCCGGCGTCGATCTCCGTCTTATCGCTGACTTTCTCCGCACAGTCCACGAAACGGGTTCCTTCTATATATATATCCTTTTCCAGAAAGATTCCATCTTCCGTATATACACTGGCATTTTTAATGATCATATGATGATTTTCCTTTCCGTATTATATCTCTGACAATGCAGCCTCGTCCGCTACGATCGTCACGTCGTTGTGCAGCTGGAGGATGGATCCCTGCACCTGAGGGGTAATCGGGCCGAAGCAGGTTGCCTTGAGGGCCGCCGCCTTATCCTTGCCGCTGATCACTACCAGCACTTTCTTCGCCTGCATGATCGTCTTAATGCCCATCGTGTATGCCTGACGCGGCACATCGTCTATGGACGCGAAGAATCTCTGGTTCGCCTTGATCGTCGTCTCCGTCAGGTCAACGCAGTGTGTCTCTGCCTCAAATACATCGCCCGGCTCATTGAAACCGATATGGCCGTTGTGGCCCAGGCCCAGAAGCTGCAGATCGATACCGCCTACGCCGGCAATAATCTCATTGTAAGCGCGGCACGCCTTGTCGCTGTCAGGCTCTGTGCCGTCCGGCAGGAATGTGCGCTCCGGCTTCACATTAACCTTGCTGAAGAAGTGATGGTTCATGAAATAGTAATAGCTCTGGTCATTATCCCGAGGCAGCCCCTTGTACTCGTCCAGATTCACGGTGGTGATCCCGGAAAAGTCAAGATCGCCCTTCTCATAAGCCGCTGCCAGATTGGCATATGTGCCGATCGGGGAAGAACCCGTTGCCAGACCAAGCACACAGTCCGGTTTCATAATCACCTGCGACGCAATGATGGCCGCTGCCTTTCTGCTCATATCTTCATAATCTTTTGCTCTGATAATCCTCATATCTCCTCCATTCTGAAGCGTATCCCATACGTTCCGTCCGGCATCCCTCACACCTTCCATAAAGACAGGTCTTTTCTTATGTCAGAACCACCCCTCTGTCAGATGTGTCTGTATTCTGCGACGCTTCCACGCAAATCCTGAAATAAGTCTGCCCGATAACTGCATATTTATAATGTTTCCTGATATAATTCTCTCTGTAAATCCTTTAATTGTCAAGATAAAAACGGAGACCCGAAGGCCTCCGTTCTGCTAGGGGTTTCGGTATTATGAAAATGATATAATACCTATAACATCTTCTTCATTTCATCAGCAACGAACTGTACCTTCGTACCTACGATAACCTGTACGGAAGTCTTGCCCGGCCTCATAACGCCTGCAACGCCTGCCGATTTGATCTTCTTCTCATTAACCTTCGTGTTGTCCTTGATCTCCAGACGAAGTCTTGTAATGCAATTGTCAAGAGATGCAACGTTCTCCTTGCCGCCAAGACCTTCCAGAATAATAGCTGCCACTTCCGTAAAGTCATTGTTAGCCAGAACTGCCTTCTTCTCTTCTTCCAGATCGTCGTCTTCTCTACCAGGTGTCTTTAAGTCAAACTTAACGATCGCGAAGCGGAACACAAGATAGAATATCGCAAATGCCGCAATACCCAGCGGAAGGATCAGCCATGTCTTATCTGCTGCGGGCAGGAATGCCGAGAACACAAGGTCCGTAGCGCCTGCCGAGAAGCTGAAACCTGCACGGAAGCCAAGCAGTGCAACAACTACCGTGAAGATACCGTAAAGGATCGCATAGATCACATACAGCAACGGAGCAAGGAACATGAAACCGAATTCGAAAGGCTCTGTAACACCGCAGACAAATGCACAGACAGCTGCGGATGCAACAAGACCACTTGCTACTTTCTTCTTGTTATCCTTCGCCGTATGGATCATAGCCAGAGCAGCGCCAGGAATACCGAACATCATACAAGGGAAGAATCCGGACATATACATACCAAGACTCCATGTAACGTCTGCACTGGTTTCACCTGCCCAGAAGTGGGTCAGATCGCCGAGACCGATGGTGTCAAACCAGAATACATTGTTCAATGCATGGTGCAGACCTGTCGGGATCAACAGTCTGTTCAGGAACGCATAGATACCTGCACCAACCGGACCCATTCCTACGATTGCCTGACCTACAGCGATCAGTGCGCCGAATACTACCGGCCATACAAACAAAAGGACTGCCGACACGATAATGGATGTCACACCGGAAATAATTGCCACACAGCGTTTGCCGCTGAAGAAGGACAGCCAATCCGGCAGTTTTGTCGATTTAAATTTGTTGTAGCATGTTGCGCCAATGATACCAGCCAGAATACCGATAAACGGATTGCCGATCTTATCGAATGCCAGTGTCTTGGTTGCGCTCTCTGCGATCGAAGGCATCATCGTTGTCACTGCGCCTGTCGAAAGCAGATTGGTGATCATCAGCCAGGATGCAAATGCAGCCAGGCCGGACGTACCGTCATGGTCATCGGACATTCCAACGCCGACACCGATAACAAACAGGAGCGCCATATTGTCAACCAGCGCGCCGCCGGCTTTCACCAGAAAGAAGCCCAGCTTCTGTACAAAACCTACAACCTCGCCACCCTGCATAGTGGAAGGACACAATGCATATCCGATTCCCATCAGGATACCGCAGATGGGCAGACATGCTACGGGAAGCATCAAAGCTTTACCCAGTTTCTGTAAATACTTCATCATACACTTTTACCCCCTCATGAAATTATTGTTCAGTTCTACCCTAGCAATAGAACCAATGCCTTTGTATCTATATCTCATGGATCCTTAGCGGATCCAATCAATATCGCATAAACCCTGTGCCGCCGCACCGTCTTGCACTGCCTGCGCAGATAACGGAAAATCGCAGGCTCCTGAGCAGCATACTACTTCTCGATCGTCAGAACGACGTCGCCCTGCGACACATCTCCCGACGGCGCCATCTCGAATTTCGAGAACTCATCTGTATTGCAGATCACCACCGGTGTGATCGTATCATACCCTTCCGCCTTGATCTGCTCGATATCCGCCTCCAGAAGCAGGTCACCCTTCTTCACCTTGTCGCCTTCCTTCGCATGGATCGTAAAATGTTTGCCGTTCAGCTTCACGGTGTCCAACCCGATATGGATCAGGATCTCAGCACCCGAATCGGCGGTGATGGCTGCCGCGTGTCCGGTCGGGAATACCGTGCTGACCGTGCCGTCCGCCGGCGCACAGATCCGGTTATCCGAAGGGATCACCGCCACGCCTTTGCCAAGGATCTCATCGCCGAAGGTGGGATCATTCACCTCGCTGATCGCTACCAGCTTTCCCGATACCGGCGCTGCGATCTCAATACCGCCTTTACCAAATAAATTCTGAAAAAGTTTCATTCTCGCCCCTCACTTTCTATCCTGCATAGAGGTCTTTCATACGTTTGATGTCCAATGCCAGATAAATCTTCTCTTCCTCCGTCATGGTGCACTGGTATGCGACCTCTATATAATCATTGATGCCGTTAATGATCTGATATTCTTCTCTGTAATTGTCCTGTACGAAGCTGTAGAGCGCTTCGTCCTTGCGCCCGCTCATGGGTTCTTCCGAGACCAGCCTGTTAGCAAGCTGCTTCAAGTCGGAGATCAGTTTCTCCTTCGGGTAGTTCCGCCCCTCGGGGATCGTGATATGCCGCTCGATGATCTCCATCATCTCCCGCATCATCCTGATCATCTGAAAAGCCTTGCCCATGATCAGATTCGTCTCGCCGTTAATGATGTGGAGGGCAATGGATGCTGCCTCATCCTCCACGAGACGGCAGCCGGTCCTCTCTTCGATCTTCTCCAGCGCATATCTGCCAACCGAGTACTCTACCGGGTAGAACAGCCGCACTTCATCAGACAGTATATTATCAAATTTCATCCCCGCCCGGTATCTGTCGATCACGAAACTGATATGATCCGTCAATGTCAGATAAACGTTCTGGTTCAGATTGATCTTCAGGCTCTCCCTGGCGTACGAGATAATGTCGTTGGCCAGTCTGATGTGTTCCAGTGGCAGGGATGCCAGTAACTTCTTGAACTGCTCCTTGTCATCCATGTTGTCCAGCCGAAACGTCTTCTCAACCGCGGCGCTGTCAATTTCGCTTCCCGGTCCTTTGCCGAATCCGATTCCCCTTCCCATGACGACCAGCTCCACACCGTTATTATCCCGCGCCTGGATAATATTATTATTGATTACCTTCTCGATACGCACTTTTCATTCCTCATCCGCTGAATCTTTTGATAATAAAATAAAAAACCAAACAATATAAACTAACCTTCCGGTCAATTCATATAATCTGGTTTTGCCCGCTCGATTGCAGTAACAATCCAAATGATTGAATTCTTTTGATGTTACGATTATAGCAACCTGCACAACTAAAGTCAATAGCTTTTCTGGAGATATTTGTCAGTTCGTCAGATGTGTGCATTTTAGCGGGTCGCATTTTGTGTAAAATATATATATTTTAAGGTATCTGTCCGGTCTTTATTTGTCGCGCAGTGTTTTTTATTTGCACAATAAGCGCAATACGCCGTTTTTTACTATTTGCGAAAAATATTTTTTTATGCATAATATAGTTAACGACATTAGAAATTTCGTTTACTATAAATACAGATAAAAGGGATACTGCCGGCCGGCAGAATGGCAGCGCGGGCCAACCGCCGCAGAAAGGTAAAACAATGTGGACAGCAGATGCATGGAAAGATTATGAAGTCATAGATACCTCCGGCGGGGAGAAGCTGGAACGCTGGGGCAATTATATCCTGGTGCGCCCCGACCCGCAGGTCATATGGGACACGCCGCGCACAGACCGGCGCTGGAAACAGAAGAACGGCCACTATCACCGGAGTTCCAAAGGCGGCGGCGAATGGGAATTCTTCCAGCTGCCTGAGGAATGGAGCATCCGATACCGGGAGCTTACTTTCCGCCTGAAACCTTTCAGTTTCAAGCACACAGGACTTTTCCCGGAGCAGGCCGTAAACTGGGACTGGTTTTCTTCTATTATAAAAGACAGAACAAAGACCGGACAGCCGGTAAAAGTTCTCAATCTTTTCGCCTACACCGGCGGCGCCACTCTGGCCGCAGCCAAAGCCGGAGCCGCCGTGACCCATGTGGACGCCTCCAAAGGCATGGTCTCCTGGGCAAAAGAGAACGCTGCCGCCTCCGGATTGGCAGATGCGCCGATCCGCTGGCTGGTGGACGACTGCGTCAAATTCGTGGAGCGTGAGATCCGCCGCGGTAATACTTACGACGCCATCATCATGGATCCCCCCTCCTACGGCCGGGGACCCAA
Source organism: uncultured Lachnospiraceae bacterium (assembly GCA_947576945.1). Classification (GTDB taxonomy): domain Bacteria; phylum Bacillota; class Clostridia; order Lachnospirales; family Lachnospiraceae; genus UBA3282. The sequence goes on along the minus strand of CANPTH010000062.1, from coordinate 11,800 downwards.
AGGCGAGATCTGGAAAATAGAAGAAAGCATCTTCCCCTTCCTGCGCCTGGCAGCGCAGATCCTGTCGAAAGATGCCTGCTTTTTCCTGATTAATTCTTATACTACCGGACTGCAGCCGGCCGTGTTGTCCTACATGCTGCAGACCGTCATCACCCCGCAGTTCGGCGGCTGCGTGGAGTCCGGCGAGATCGGCCTGCCGGTAAGCTCCAATTCTCTGATACTGCCCTGCGGCGCATCCGGCCGCTGGGTACAGACGCTGCGGTAAAGAAGGTTTTAATACGCCAGCATTGCCGCGAACACGATGGCGATCCAGACAAACAGCATCACACCCATGGAAATGCCGAAGAAGATCAGGTATGCTTTAAAGAAATTGGACTTGCTCTTCTTCTCGGTGCTGCTGAACGCCCACACGAACATCATGATAATATTCACACAGGGAATCATCATAAGCACCATTGCCAGCACCCATTCGCTGATCTTAACCGGCTCTTCCAGCTCCATCTGGCTGTTGTTCTGATACGGATTCTGATAAGCGTTCTGATACGTATTCTGGTATGTGTTCTGATATGGTTGTGCGCCATTGTACTGCTGATAACCGCCCTCGTAGTTCTGACCGCCCGTACCGGAGAAGGCGCCGTTGTAATACGAGGCATTCTGCCAGTCTGTACTCCGTCCATTGTCATAATACGCACGATTCGGATAACCGTTATCCGGGCAGGCGCCGCCCCGATCCGGCTGTTCCCCAAACCGCACATCCGGCACGGATTCCTCCTGGCCTGCACCGGATGCCGCAGCTAATGCGTCCTGTTCCTCCTTCTGACCGGCGCTCTCTTCCCCCGCTGTTGTCAGTTCTTCCTTCTGTTCCGGATATAAATTATTATCTTCCATAGTCAAACTCCGTTCTTTCTCCTTACTTGAATTTTATACATTTTATACTTATAGTTAACGACATTGGAAATTTCGCTTCCGGCCCTGCAAAAGCTTCCATATATTGATTTTATCACAGAATCCCATACTCGTGTAATATTTGTTCATAAAAGGGGAGAATTCGTGCCAGTATATTCTCTTCCGTATAAGTGCAGGGAACCCTGTCCGGAAAGTAAAGGTACATACGCCCGCAATATACCACAAACAACAGCACAAAAACAACGGCAATGATCCCTCTGATGCCTTTGACTCTTCTCCCCAGCAGATAACGGCACAGGCAAAAATATGCCGCAGACAGCACGATCGGAAATATAACCGGGTTCAGCTGCCACGCCATCCCCCACCTGCCGGTCACAAAACAGAATGCCGCCCTGCTGACGCCGCATCCCGGGCAGGGAAACCCGCAGAAGATGACAAGCGGGCAGAAGGCATGAAAGACCAGATTGACCGCCACCGCATACAACAGTACCATAACTACTGCCACACCGTACTCTTTCGCATCTGCGACAATGCGCAGGCTGACTGCGTTAATATATTTTTTCAAATCGGCTCCGTGTACTGACATGCTCTATCAACTTTCTTTTTTATTCCCGTGCCGCCTCTCCTACGCCCGGAGACCCGCTCCGGTCATACACAGACTCCATGATACCTTTATACCCCGCCCGAAATCATCTGCGCTGCAAAGTGCAGCAGCAGCAGATGTACCGGATAGAAGCCATAACAGACTGCTTTCGGCAGCTGACGTCCTTTCTGTCCATTATACAGGGCGATCGGCATAAATGCAAAGAGACCGTACATCTCCCTCATGGAAAAACGGAACAGATACGACAGCGTATAGCTGTCCCCGTACTTAAGACAGTTCGCGCCCCACGTACCAAACAGCATCACACACCCTGCCGCCGCCATCTGCACGGGCAGCCCCCTCTCTCTGGTCCGGTAAAAAGCAAAGATCAGCAGCACGCCCATAAACCGGTAGTCTGTGCGCAGTCCATAGGCCGCCAGACACCCCAGCAAAACTGCCGCTATGGCCGCCCCGTGCAGGATCCCCGCTGCCATTGTTATCGTTTTGCGCCGGCGTGAATCGACACACCTCCGTAAGCCGGCAGCCTTTTGTTCCGCCCACTCCCAGGCTGCCAGAACAAGCACCCCGATCAACAGCGTCAAGAAAACATTTTGACTTTTCCAGTCAAAACACACCTCCGAAAACGCCAGGTCAAAGGGTATCTCCGACACAAGTGCAAAAACGCCCAGCCGCACCAGATATGCCTTCCTGCTTTTCGTGTGCACAAATCCTTCCACTGCCAGGTATGCAAACAGAATAAAAGCAATCCTGCCTACCGCCCTTCCCGCGTCATATATCCCCTGTTCATCCTTGATCACATATCCAGCCGTCTGCAGCCAACGTGCCAACGTGTAATAGACTACCGCAAAGAAATGATCGATAAACATTGTTATGTAAGCGATGTTTTTCAGTACCGCATTGCTGAACATTCCCGTTTTTGCTTTTTCCATGACTCACCCCGCTTCCGGCCCTGCCTGCGCCATCCGCCTCCCTGTCTTTTATTTTGATTTTATTTATTGATCTTTCTTTTCCACTCTCTTTACTATCCTACTACAAAATCGCCCAAAGGTAAAATGTTTATATTATATCAATAAAAATACCCTCCGTCGCCCATAGATCTCCTATGGGCCGGAGGGTATACTTTATTGCTCAGATCCTGACATCTACCGGATGATACAGGATTCTCTGCGCATTCTCATCGTCAGCGCCCTGCACCGGACTGCCCGATTCGCCTGCAGCCGCATGTTCTGCCGCGCCTGTCTCGTCCTGACGTCCTGTCTCACCGCTCTTCCCGGTCTCTTCCTCTTTACGGTCAGTGTCCTTCTTCTCCGATTCCTCTGCCTCCTGCACAATTTCATTGGCTTTGTTCAGGGAATCCATCTGGGAAGCCGTGGCCTTTTCGGCCAGTGCATTCGTCTCGGCCAGCGCCTCTTCCTTGGCCGCCGTCGCATCTCCCGGCCCTCCCTTGTCGCGCTTGATCTCCGACTCCAGGATACCGGCCCGGTTCTGTGCATGTCTGGCCGTACTGCCATGTACTCCCGCCTGTTTCATCGAGGCGTCGGCGGAGATCATCGCCTCCATACTGCCTGCCGAAAGCCCTGCGCTCTGCTCCTGCTTCTGTTGTGCCTTCTTACCCGGATTCAGGACATCGTCTGCGGAAGCCTTCTCTTCCTTCTTTCTGGCCTCTTCTCTCCTGACTTCCATCTGATGCTGCCGAAGCTGCATCTGCAGTTCGCTGATCTGTTTCTGCAGTTCCTGCCGCTTCTTCATCTTCATATCCGATGACAGCTCCTGATTCGATGACAGCTCCTTCATCTGCTTCTGCAGATTTTCAATCTGTTTCTGCAGATTCTTACTGACTTCGTCCATCGGTTCGCCCATACCCGGCGACATCCCCGCGCCTTTAACCTGCATATCCGAGCCGCCTGTCCCGCTTACTCTCATTGCTGTATTCCTCCTTTTTGACTGACTTTCTTTCGTCAGCGTCCCTGCCGTTTCCGGTACAGACACCTTAATGAAAAATCTTTTCAATCTATATTTCGGTTCTTCCTCTGTAACATTAAAGCGCAATGTTGTGAAGTAACTTTATGATGATGTGAACGAAAACTGTTCCGCTTTCCTACGGTCAGTGCGGTAAACACGCAGACCGTTCTGAACTATTACGGCATTACCAGACCTGTAACGTTACCGGATCTGCAGCATCACCCGCATGACACAACACCTTGCTCCCCTGTAGTCCTCCACGCCGATCTCCACGTCGCCGTAATATTTCCGCGCCACATGGCGGATGCCGGAAAGGCCGAATCCGTGTCCTTCTTCCGTCTTCGTGGTCAGGGGCAGGCCGCTTTGCGCATCCACATGAAGGCTGCCGGTAAAAACATTTGCCGCCTCAATGATATACATATTTTTAACAGGGCGGGAACACAGCATGATCTCCCGGCGCTGCTCCCGCACGGACGCTTCGACGGCATTGGCCAGTGCGTTGTTCAGAATGATGCTCAGGTCAAAGGCGTCCAGTCCGCCCTTCGGCGGATAACGGAATTCACAGCAAAAGGAAATCCCCTTCTCTTCCATCTCCCGTCTGCGTACCGACAGCACTGCGTCCGTCACGGGATTGCCGCTGCAGATCTCCGGCGAGATCTCCTGTACCTTAGCCCGCATGTTCTCCGCGTATCTGCCCGCCTCCTCGTACTCTCCTCTGCCGTACAGCTCTTCCAGCGTCATCAGGTGGTTGCCCATATCGTGGCGGAACCTGCGCAGATCCGAATAAAGCCGCTCTACCTCCTCGACATGCCGCTGCACATCCTTCACCTGTGCAGAAAATACCCTGCGCTGCCCGTCTTCCCGCTGTTTCTGCTTCCACCGCTGGAATACATACACCACCACCAGGATCGTAAGATAGCAGGCCAGATAATACAGAATCATCAGCAAAGACCGGCCGGGCAGATCATAGATGCTTTTTGTCGACGCTTTCTCATAGGCGCTTTTGTAAAACTCTTCCACTCCATAGGCAAATACCCCCAACGCACACGGGGTGAACAGCAGTAAGAACTCTTTCCCGCTCAGGTTATCCCGGCCGCTGCCATAAGCCCGCCGCATAAGCCGGATCGCCCCGTACAGCAGCGGCACGCTCAGCCCGAAATCAAGTATACAATCCGCCACATAGGTATAAAGCCAAAAATCATAACGCGCCGCCGTCCTCTCATAAATATACGCCAGAGATGGATGGTCTCTTAAATTTATGAAGATAGATTCCCACAGGCCATAGGCCGCGTTTGTAATCCCCGTCACAACGCCCCGGATCTGCCAGCGTATACAGAAAAAAGCCACCGCCAGAAATACCTTCCCCACAAAATCTTCCCTGTCTGACAGACACATGACCCCCAATGCCGCCAGCGTGCCAATCCCATAAGCCAGCATCGGAGAAATATACCACGGCATCCACCACAGTCCGCATATCACTGCCACATAAGCCGCTCCCACCCTCCACAGCCGCTCCCGCGCTGCCATGGACGGCTTTACCAGAAGCACAAAGCAGTATGCGTTGAATATGGTAAAAGCAAGGCGGTCGAGTTCACTGATGATCACATAATATGGTTCAAACGGATTCATCCTGCTGTTCCTCTCCTGCTGATATAATGCATATACTGTTTCACGAATCCGGCAAACTGCTTCTTCGACACCAGCGCCGTCCCCTGCTCCAGCCAGATCGTCGTCCCGTCATACTTCTCCACATAATCCAGATTCACCAGATAAGCCCGGTGCGTCCGGTAGAAGCCGTCTCCAACCTGTTCTGACAGCTCCGTCAGTTTTCCGTAATACTCCAGATCGCCGTTCACCGTGTGCAGCGTAACCTTCCGGTTGAACACTTCCGCATAGACAATACTGCTCACCGGCACTGCCGCGGAAACACCGCCCTGCCGGACCAGAATCGTTTTATCCGGCCCTCTTCGCCCTGCCGGACGGCCCTGCTTCTTAAACTCCTCAAATGCCTCCACCGCCTTTTTCAATACTTCTGAGAGCTTTTCGGCGGTAAAAGGTTTCACAAGATAATGAAAGGCTCCCACGTCAAAAGCGTCGTAGACATATTCTGACAGTGCTGTCACAAATATCAGGATCGTATTCCACCGCCGCCTGCGCAGTTCCTTCGCCACATCCATACCGTCCATGCCCGGCATCTGAATATCCAGAAAAAGCACATCCGGAGCCCTGTCCGCTCCCAGCACTTCCCCGCCCGAAGAACAGCAGGTGATCTCACACACCACCCCCATCTCCCGGCAGCTTCTCTCTATTTTATCCCGCAGGATGTCCTGCATCTTCCTTTCGTCATCACATATTACGATCTGCACCCTGATTTCTCCCGTCTTATAATCCTTCGTCTAACAGTATACCATTATACTGCCTCCTCTCTCCTCCCTTTCCCGGGAAAATGTTGTGAAACGCCTTCTTTTTGACATGGAATACCAAAAAGGCCATCAGCAAAGCGCCCTGCAACAGGACGCTTTGCACATTAACCCTATATTTTCAGCTTCCTGTACCGGTTGATGCAGGCCAGAATCTCCTGCTTACGCGGCCTTGCCAGCTGAGAGGAGACGTCCCCTCTTTCAAACAGGCTCTCCAGCCCGCTGCCATCTAACTGCTCCTCCAACAGATCCCCGATCTGCCGCAGATCCTTCCTGCCGTCCATCATCTTAAGCTGGGCATACTTTAAAAGATATGCCAGCGCCATGCTCTGCTCCTGATCCTTCAGCTGCTCCAGATAGCGCAGTTCCACATTCTCTTTGCAGATAGAAATCTCACTGGTTCCCATGGCTTTCATCTTGATCCGGTCTTCCTTTCGCAGCGCCATATCCGGCCCCGGGCAGCGTTTCCGGTTAAAAGGCGGAAACTTCCGCGCATCATCCGCATCTTCCGCTCCCCTGTCTTCACAGGCCGCCGCCGCTTCCTTCGCCTTCTGCGTAATATCAATGGGCACATATTCCTTCATCTGAATGATAGTGTCCGCCATATGGAAAAAAGCTCCCGAGCTGCCCGCCACGATAACGGAGGATACGCCAAGATCTTCATACATCCCCCGCACTCTGCTGATAAAAGGCGTGATCGGCTCCTCGCCGGGCGTGATCACCTGCGCCATCAGCCGGTCGCGCACCATAAAGTTGGTGGCCGACGTATCCTCGTCGATCAGGATCAGGCTGCTGCCGCTCTCCAGCGCCTCCATCAGATTGGCCGCCTGGGACGTGCTGCCGCTGGCGTCTTCCGTGGAGAAGTGCACCGTATCCTTTCTGTTCGGCAGATTCCTGATAAAAGGCGAGATGTCCACGCCCGTCACGCTGCGGCCGTCCTCCGCCCGCAGCTTAAAAGCCGAGGCGTCCGTGATCACAAGCTCCCTGCCGTCCCCTGCGATATGATCATAGACCCCGTTCTGCAGCGCCTGCAGGATCGTGGATTTGCCGTGATAACCGCCGCCCACGAACAAAGTAATGCCCTGCGGAATTCCCATGCCGCTTACCACTCCTTTATTAGGCAGATCCAGCGTGATCCGCAGCGATTCCGGCGACCGGAAAGGCACCCCGTTCTTCATGGGACGCTCCGACACGCCGCTCTCCCGGGGCAGGACGGAACCGTCCGCTATAAAGGCGCACAGTTTCTGCTCCGTCAGGCACTGCCTGATATACTGCTGGTCCTCACACAGGCATATGGCCTGCCGCAGCTTTTCCTTGTCGATCTTTCCATAGTAGAGGCTCCTGCGCACACAGTCCGGCAGAATGTCAAACAACATCTTCTCCAGCTCTCTGGCGTTGATGGTGCGCCCGTTGGCCGGAAAACCGGCCTCAAACCGCAGGATCAGGTCGCCGTCCTTCACCCGCATGGCCGTGCGCTCCAACACCTGCTGCCCGCATCTGGACACGGACAAAAGACCGCTCTTCCCGGATCCCTTCGCCTGAAAGCTGCCGCCCGCCACCTGTCTGCCAAACAATCTGGTCAGGTGGTCCTGCAGGGTGATGCGTTTGGCCTTCGTATCGTAATACGCCGCCGGAAACCCGGCTTTCGCCTTCTCCACCCGCACCGAAAGCCGGGAAGGCGAGGCAAAGGGATCTCCCTGCACGTGATCGATGGAAAGCACATAATCCCCGAAATTATACTGCCCCTTCAGATCCTTATAGGCGGGATACCCTTTATGGTCAATGCTTCGTAATTTATTCCGTAATTCTGTCGCCGTATTCATAATCTCCTCCTGCTGTTCTCAAACAAAAATGATAGCGCAGTCTCCCGCATGATCCGGTTCATTCCGTTCCATGCAGGAATCTACTCTATCATTTTGCATCTCAAAACAGGCTTCGTCAACCTGAAAATATTTTTATACCGTCGTCAGCAGCGCCTCAAAATTCCCTTCCAGCTCATACTCTCCCGTATCCGCCGTGATCAGGACGCTGTCGCCCTTCCGAAAGTCCACCCGCTCTTCTGCCGCGCGTACCTCTCCTTCTCCTTCCAGTACCAGCAGACTGGCGAAGGACGTCCGGTCCGTCTCCCCGAAGATCCGCTTCACGAACTGACCGTCCAGCACGATCTTATCCACCGTGAAATACTCACAGGACACGATATGCGGCTCAAAAGATTTCCGCTTGAGGATCGGAATCCGGTTGGTCACCTGCAGCGCCTTCTCGATATGCAGATCCCGCTCCTTCCCGTCCGGCCCTTTTCGCCCGTAATCATACACCCGGTAAGTCACATTGGAGTTCTGCTGGATCTCAGCAATCACGTTCCCCGCCCCGATGGCATGGATGGTGCCCGGCTCGATAAACAGCACGTCGCCTTTCTGCACCTCCACCTTGTTGAGCACCTCCAGAAGCGTCTTATTCTCGATCCGCTGCGCAAACTCCAGCGCGCTCACCTCTCTCGAAAAGCCATAGTACAGGCTGGCTCCTTCCTCGCAGTCCACGATATACCACATTTCCGTCTTCCCATACTGCCCTTCATGTTCCAGCGCAAAGCTGTCTCCCGGATGCACCTGGATCGAAAGATCCTCCCTGGCATCAATAAACTTGATCAGGATCGGAAACTGCTCATACTGACAGCTCTTCGTCCCTGTCACCTTCCTGCCTTCCATCAGGATATACTCATGCAGCGTACTGCCCGCATACGGCCCGTTCTCCACAATACTGGGGCCGTCCGGGTGGCAGGACAGCTCCCATGTCTCCGCCAGCCGCTCCCCCGCAAACACCTTGCCAAACTCCTTCATCAACCGCGTCCCGCCCCAGAGATAATCCTTGCAGGCGGGCTTTAATTTCAAAACTGCCATTTTCTGTACAGCCCCTTCCTTGATAACATTTTCGGCTGCCGGCCGCCGGATCACTCCAGCGGCTCTTCCAGGCCGTAAACCTCTACTTCATAAATACGTGCCGCGCTGTCGCTGCCCTGCGTCGGCTTATTGATCACCAGCTTCACGAACTGTGCCGCCACGGGTGCGAATGCGTCATGGGTGGTGCCCGCCGTATTTCTCGTCACGCTCCGTACCTCTTCAAAAGCGGCGCCGTCCTCGCTCACATAAATCGCATAGGACTTCGTATTCATATCCGCGCCTTCTCCGCCGGCCTCGGCATGGTATACATCCACCGCGCTGACCATTTTCACGGAACCCAGATCCAGCGTGATCTCGTGGGGCGCACTGCCTGTCGCACACCATTTCTTCGTCACATCCCCGTCCACGGCAAACGCAGGAGCCTCATTCTCATTGACATACGTATCCGCCTCCGTGCCTGCGCCCTGCGAGAGAAGGACAAGCCCGGCCGCCGCTTCGTCTGTCACGACGATATAACCTTCCTGCGTCGTCTCCGCGGTTCCGGATGCATTTTCCGCCGTGACGGATACATCATAGACACCCGCTTCCGGATAAGTCACAGCCACCTGCTCCCCTTCCGCGCTCTCCGTATCCGATCCCGTGATGGTCCAGGTCACCTTTTCCGTATTCTGGGAACAGAGACTGCTAAAGGTCACCGTCTCGCCCGGAGCCGCCAGCGTCACATCCGCCGCGAACGCCGCTTTCGGCAGGCTGTTATCGGGCCATTCCATTGTAACCTGCTCTCCGGCGCCGTCGGCCAGCAGCGCATTCACGGGCACTACCTCGAAGACAGACCGGTTCGTCTCGTCCGTGCGCGGCAGAGTATTCACATAGAAACTGGTCGTGTTGGAGACACCCAGCAGCGATCTCGTCTGATCCTGATTGATCCGGTATACCTCATAGTAATCCGTCTCCACGTCCGTATCCCACGCCAGCCGCACGCCGGCATACATACCATCCTCGTCAAACTCGCTGTCCAACACCTGCACGCCGCTCACCGACGCGCTCTCTTCCTGCGCCGTCTCCGCCATCGTGATGTTGCCGAATCGCAGCTGCAGACCGTTCACATCCGCATCGGACCGCAGACGATAGGAAATCTCCCGGATCGTTTTGCCGGCCAGCGCAGACGCATCATAGGTGATCGTCGTCCATTCTTCTCCCGCCTTCGTATCTCCTTCCAGCGCCGTCTCGCTGCCGTCCTCCGTGGTCAGCACCGCATCCACCGCGATCTCACCGCCTCTGGCCTTCACGGTGGTGGTGAAAGTCATCTGCTCCGTCACCGGAAGCTCCGCGCTGTACATCCTGATCACAGACTCCGCGCCCGCTTTCACCGCACCGCGCAGGATCAGGCTGGTGCCGCCGTACCAGGCATCGCCCACATCCAGATCCGCCGACAGCTCATTACCTTCGCCGTTCTCGATAATATAACGGTAGGTCGGCAGAATATCGGAAACACTGCGGTTGTTCCAGTCAAGCTGGCTGATCAGCTCTCCGTTTTTATAGAAACCATACCCGTTTCCGGTAGAGAAATTCGTCACAAAGGGAAGTCTCGTAATGGCCGTGCGCTCCACCACATAAGAGGAAACGCCTCTCCACTGCGTATCGTCCGCAGGCTCCGTCTCCGCCGACGGATCTCCCTTGGCATTCACCCACAGCTTATTCTCCTGCTTCCAGAAATCCTGGATCATCTCCGTGGAAAAGTACGCCCAGCTCGGACAGTAAAGTCCCAGCGACGTGTAGGTGCCGCCCGCCGGATTCTCAAAAAGACTCCAGTCGATGGGCGTATTGTAGCCGTTACTCTGCAGATCCACGCCCGCATACAGGCTGTAAGGATCGATCCCCTTCTCCTGTGCCAGCTCCGCCGACGATTTCAGCAGCTCTTCCGGCGCCAGCTTCTCCGATGTCCACCAGAAATTGAGGAACATATCGTCCGCCACCGGCTCCCCGTCCTCCGTCTGCAGGAACATGGTATTCTTTTCCGTCAGGGCGTTCTGCCAGTCCATCTTTCCTTCCGCCGTCATGGAATCGTAATAGATCAGCTCCAGCTCCGGCGCCTGTGCCTTATAATAGGAAAGAAACTCCTGCATCCGCACCGCATGATCCTTCGTCAGCGGTTCTTCGTCCGTCCCTTCCGTCTCCTGATTGATGAACCATCCGTCAAACCCGTATGTATGCGCCACCTCGATCAGCTTATCCGCTACCGGGTAGCTGCCGTCCTCCGCCTTCTGCAAAAGGTCTTCCAGCCACTGCATCTTACCGCCATGGGCTGCCTGCGGCATAAACACCGTACCGATCACCGGCACACCGTTCTTATGCCCCGCATCCACCACATCCGCGGAAGGCGCCACGATCAGACCTTCCCCCGAAGAGCCGCCCCAGTATACCAGCAGATCCACATACTGCCAGTAGGAAAAGGCGTTGACCTCCGCCTTGTTCAGGCCGTGCGGAGAATTGCCGCTGGTGCTCCCGTTCATGATAGAGATCGCCATACTCCGCGTATCCTTATTCTGCGTACCGTTCACCGTCTTAAGATCCGCAATGTCCACCCGCTTCGCCAGCGGCACCGTGCTCACATTAAAACGCAGATCCTCGTCTTCATCGGCATTCCACGCAAGCAGCTGCTCCGGGAACCAGTAAGAAGCCTCCGGCTGCCGGTTCATGGTCAGCTCCCGGTTACCGTTCTCCTCCGTGACAGAATAGCCGGACGCACCCGCTGCACTGCTTTCCGCATCAGCGCCCTCTTCTGTACCCGTCCCGTCACTTTCCGCGGTTTCCTCCTGCGCCGCTTCCGAGGCCGTCACCTCTTCCTGTGCCGGCTCCCCGCCCTGCGCACCGCCGCAGGCCGTAAGTCCCGCCGCCATGGCGCCGGCCAGCAGCACCGCAGTCACCTTCCTTCCATAGCATTTCTTTCTCATACTTTCTCTTCTCCTAGTATAATAATGATATAGCCACAAGGGCTATAAAGTTAATAA
>CANPTH010000061.1 GCA_947576945.1 uncultured Lachnospiraceae bacterium | reverse complement strand
TCTCAACCTTCTTTCTTGGAATTCCCTATATTTGAATTATACAGGAAGCTCCATTCCGAAGCGTTTTACGCTGAGGCCGCGAGCAGAATTTAAGAGTTTTCCGAAGGAATACTCCGATTCTGCTCTGCGATCAATAGAATTTGTGACGCTTCTGCACAAATTCCTGGATGAATAAATTGCTCATCAGAGAATTTATTCATCCTCCCCTCCATTCCGAAGCGTTTTGCGCCCTTCTCAACTTGTCGGCAGGCCTGTTATCTTTTACGCAGCACTTCCTCTTCATATTTCTGCACTTCACCAAACAGATCAAAGTCTCCCGCCACACCGCACTGTTCACAATAATAGTTCCATACATCCCCGAAGGGCAGCATCTTCAGCGCCTCCTGCATCGCCATCAGCTCCGTAAAACGGCCTTCGTCCTGCAGCTTCTTCAACCGTTCATTGGGTGTGCACAATGCCATCATCAGCGACTTCTGGAAACTTCTCATGCCCACCGCCCACGCGGATACACGGTTAATACTGGCGTCAAAATAATCCAGGGCGATATAGACACGCTCCAGCGCATTGCACCGCACGATCTCCTTTGCGATCTCTCTCGTCTCGTCATCCAGAAGCAGTACATGATCGGAATCCCAGCGGACGCCTCTGGTCACATGCAGAGCGATTTCCGGATAAAAACAGAGCATCGCCGGAATCTTATCCGATACCAGTTCCGTAGGGTGATAGTGCCCGTTATCCATCAACGGCAGGCATCCCTCATTGCTGGCCGCCAGGGACAGCGCAAACTCCGCAGATCCCGCCGTATAGGACTCCACACCGATACCAAACACCTTCGACTCTACACAGGGTTTTACTTTTGTCCTGTCGTAAGGCTCGGAAAGAATCTCCTCAATGGATTCCTTATAACGCATCCTGGGGCCCAGGCGGTCCGCCGGCACATCCTTGAAACCGTCACCCGTCCAGATGTTCATAACACAGGGAATTCCTGTCTCTTCTGCAAAATACTGAGAAATACGGATACACGCTTTACCGTGTTCGATCCAGAACCTGCGCACCTCCGGATCAGGACTGGAAAGCGTCAATCCGTCCTTCACCATCGGATGAGAGAAAAAAGTAGGGTTAAAATCCAGTCCCATGCCTTTTTCCTTCGCAAACGCAACCCATCTCTCAAAGTGCTTCGGCTCCAGCCTGTTACGGTCTGCATGTTCTCCTTCCGCAAAAATCGCATAGCACGCATGTACATTGATCTTCTTTTTACCGGGGATCAGGGAAATAGCCTTATCCATATCCGCCATCAGTTCTTCCGGCGTCCTTGCCTTGCCCGGATAATCTCCCGTAGTCTGAATACCGCCGGTCAACGGGCCGTCATGGTCAAAGCCTGTTACATCGTCGCCCTGCCAGCAGTGCATGGAGACAGGCACCCTTTTCAGAGTCTCCAGCGCGGCATCCGTATCCACCCCGATTGCCGCAAAGATTTCTTTTGCAGAGACGTATCTTTCTGTTGTTGTCATGTTCTTGCTCTCCTTTTCTTTTACTATGGTTTCTTTTTCTATGGTTCCTTTTCTTTTACAATTAACGCTGTTAAATATTTTGTTTCTGCTGGAATGACAGTCACCGCTGTCTACCTGCTTTTTGGTCCAAACATTTGGATTTCGAAGGATTTTGCCACACATTTCCTTGCCGCTGCCAGCCCTGTCAGTTCCCCAGCCCTGATCATCTGCGCCATGATATTGCCGATGGCCGTTGCTTCTCCCGGTCCCGCATAGACCGTCTTACCCGTGGCCTGCGCCGTCAGTCTGTTCAAATACGCTGCATTGGCGCCTCCGCCGATCACATGGATACTGTCGTAGGTCTTTCCGGTATTTTTCTCAATTTCCCGCACCGTCTGTCCATAACATTCCGCCAGGCTGCGGTAAATGACCCGGGCAGTCTCCCCCGGTGTTTCGGGTACCTGCTGCCCCGTCCTGCGGCAGTAATCCTGCACCGCCTTCGTCATGTTCTCCGGCGCCAGGAAGCAGGCATCGTTTGCATCCACCAGCGACATAATATTCTGTTCCTCCTCCGCCATCCGGCAAAGCTCCGCAAAAGAATACCTGTCATGCAGTTCATGTCGTACCGACTGGATCATCCAAAGCCCCATGATATTTTTCAGATAGCGGAACCGGTATTCATACCCGCCTTCATTAGTGAAATTAGCCTGCCTGCTCTCTTCCCTGCAATCCGCTTCCGGCAATTCCACCCCCATCAGCGACCATGTACCGGAACTGATATACAGCCCGTCTCCCTCCGCTTTCGGCATCGCCATCACCGCCGAGGCCGTATCGTGACTGCCGCATAACACCACCCTGCAGTCAAAACCAACCTGCTCCGCAATGTCTGCTTTCAGACTGCCGACTTCGCTGCCCGGCATCTGCAACGGCAAAAACATCTCTTCCGGATATCCCAGCTGCCGGATCAGCTCCCTGTCCCACTGTTTTGTTATTGGACTGACAAGCTGTGTGGACGTTCCGTTTGTATACTCAGAAACCTTTTTCCCCGTCAAAAGGAACTGAAAATAATCCGGCAGCATCAGAAATGTCTTCGCCTTCTTTAGTACCTCCGGCCGTTTCAGCCTGTCCGCCATCAGCTGATAAATCGTATTGAATATCTGCTTCTGTATCCCCGTTCCCGCGTAGAGCTCGCTTTCCCCGATCAGTCTGTAGACCGCTTCATCACACCCGTTTGTCCTGCCGTCACGGTAACCGTATGTATCGCCCAGCACCTGATCCTGTTCGTCCAGCAGCACATAGTCCACCGCCCACGTGTCTACTGATATGCTTTGCGGTATTTTACCGGCTTTCGCACATGCCTTCATGCCGTTTAGAATTTCCGTAAACAAACGCTGTGTATCCCACACAAGCTTACCGTCCTTATTTGCCATCCCGTTTTCAAAGCGGTAAATCTCTTCCAGATGCATTTTTCCATCTTCCAGATGCCCCAGCATATGTCTTCCGCTGGATGCCCCGATATCCACCGCCAGATAATATCCGCCCATGATCTCCCCTCCGTTACCTGATCCCTGCAGTAATTTGGTAACAGTTCAGCCATGCACTATTCCGCAAGTAAAATCGCTCTGTATGCGATTTTGTGAGTTATGCAGGCGCCAAAATGCGACTTTGGAGCATTTTGTGTGCATTGTGGTTACATGGTAACCACGCGTGACAGTGAAGCCGAAGGCTGAACTGTTACATAATTTACCTTCGTCCAATTCATTGCTGATGGACTTTTGTTCTCTCTACGATTATCATATAATAATAGGAGCAAAAAATTAAGGTCTCCTCCGGACAAAATGAGGGACCTTCGTTGCAGAAAACGAACAAGTTCATTTGCGAGATTCGCTTCGCGTACTTGGATAACGCCAAAAAATTTTAACTTTGCGAGATTGGAGGAGAATATGAGAGAAGATCTGTTACACCACCTGCGGCAGATCACTGCCGAAGAACAGGCACTTCTGCAGGGACATGCCGACATCCAGAAAGAAATCTACACCTCCAGCCGGGAGTTTGTAGTGGACAACGCAAAGCTTCTGGAACGCGGCCACCTGATCGAGATCCGTCCTCACACCCGCTTCACGCATTTTCCCAGGCACCGCCACAACTATGCTGAGCTGGTCTATATGTGCTGCGGCTCTACCACACACATCATAAACGACAGCGACAGGATCGTCCTGCAGGAGGGAGACCTGCTTTTTCTCAACCAGGCCGCCGCCCATGAGATCCTGCCCGCCGGCCGGGATGATATCGCCGTCAACTTTATCATTCTGCCGGAGTTCTTCGACCGTCCGCTCTCCATGATGGAGCGGGAAAATGTTCTGCGCAGTTTTCTTATCTCCACCCTGTCGAGCCATGACTCACAGATCACTTACCTGCACTTTCAGGCCAAAGAGATCCTGCCGATCCAGAATCTGATCGAAAACATGCTCTGGAACCTGATCGACAAAAAGCCGGGCACCAACACCATCAATCAGATCACTATGGGGCTGATCTTCATGAATCTTTCCGTTTTCGCCGATTCGATGGCCAGGACTCAGGGCGGCAATTACGAACAGGATCTGATCTTCCGCGTCCTGAAATATATTGAGACGCATTATAAAAGCGGCACTTTGAACGACATCTGCGCCGAGATCAAATTGCCGCCCTACTATATCAGCCGCCTTTTGAAGAAATATACCGGACAGACCTTCAAGGAACTTTTGCAGCAGCAGAAGCTCCAGCAGGCAGTCTATCTGCTGTCTCAGACAACGCTGTCCGCAGATGATATCATCGACGCGGTCGGTTATAACAACAGCAGCTACTTTTATCGTATCTTTCGTGAAAAGTACGGCTGTTCACCAAAAGAGTACCGGATGCTCAACCTTCCACAATGACCTCTCCGCGCGACGCTTCGTCATCCCGGATGATCTCGCCCACAGCGGGTACCACAATCCGCCCGGACAGAGGATTTTTGATACTTAAGATCGGCGCCGTGATAGTCGCCTCCACCTCGGATTTCTCGAAAGATAAATCCGTATCCACCATCTCACAGTCGATCAGTTTAAGATTTTTACAATAACAAAGCGGCTGCGTACCGATGATCTTACAGTGGTCAAAGGTCACATTCTCACAGTACCAGGCAAGATATTCGCCCTTGACAACGCTGTTGCGGATCGTCACATTCTTCGCATGCCAGAAGGCATCCTTCGTGTCGAAATCACAGCGCTCAAATACCGAGTCCTGTATATACTGGAAGGAATACTTGCCCTGCAGCCGTACCTCTTCAAAGCGCAGCCTGTCAGAGCGCATCATGAAATATTCGCCCTGCACGCCGCAGTCTTTCATCTCGATCTCCTGCACCGACCAGCCAAACTCCGGCGAGATCACGTCACAGCCCTGCATCTTTACCCGGCTGCACTCCCGCAGCGCCTTGATCCCGTGCAGCTTCGTATCCGTAATCTCGATATCATGAGAGTACCAGAGCGCCGCCCGGCAAAGTTCCGTCATCTCCGAACCCTTAATTTTCAGCCTGTCGTCATGCCAGAAGGGATAGCGAAGATTAAAGAAACAGTTCTCCACGCTGATATCTCTGCCCTCTTTAAATGCACTTTCACCGTCCGCCGGACCGTCAAAGGCGCAATCGACCACTTCAATGCCATTGCTGCCGTATAAAGCACGCTCCTGATCAAACGTCTGATTTTTTATCGTCTCCATATTGTAAACTCCTTCCTGCGGGCCTGGAATCCTCCTCTGTCCCGCCAAACGCTGCAGCATTTTACATCACAGCCCTGCTATGTCCGGTCTCCATCCATTTCCCCCGCAGAAGCCGCACGAGAAACAGCAATCCACGCACACACAATTCTCCGCACATGGCGATCCACACGCCCACCAGCCCCAGACGCGGCGCCAGCAGGGAAGCCGCCGTGATGCGGACGCCCCACATACTGGCCAGATTGATCATACTGGGGACCAGCGTATCCCCTGCGCCCCGCAGCGCGCCGGCGGTCACGATAGACACCGCAAACAAAGGTTCCGCAAAGGCCTCAATTCGCAGCACCCTCACACCCAGCTCGCGGATTGCCGCATCCGGCGTCAACATTGAGAACATAAGCGGTGCGCCGAGAAACATCAGGCCACCCGTACAGGTCATCACGGCCGCGCCAAGCATCACTGCCAGATTGGCGTAACGCTTTGCCCGCTCCGGTTTTCCCGCGCCGATGCTCTGTCCGACCAGCGTCGTTGCTGCCGTGCCGATACCGCTGCCCGGCATATAGCAGAGGCTTTCCGCCGTCACCGACAGGGAATTGGCCGCCACTGATACGGTTCCCAGAGGCGCTACGATACGGGTCTCCGCGATATGTGCCCCACACATTACCGTATGCTCAAAGGCCATCGGCAGTGCAAGCCGAAGCGCCGTATGCAGATATTCAGGCCGGAAACAGAACGTTGCCGGAATTTCCGGGGATGAATCCTCAACGGATACGCCACCCGGCAGATCTGCCTGCGCGGTGCAGAGCTGCCGTCTGCCTGCCAGCCTCAGCCTCTTCGACCGGAAGCATACCGCATACAGCATCAGCACCGCCGTCACGGCTTCCGCCAGCGCCGTTCCCAATGCCGCGCCCGTCACACCCATACCGGCTCCCGGCACCGTAACCAGGATACCCGCCAGAGATATCTGCCTTGTGGGAAAGATCAGAAAGCTGTTAAACACCACATCCAGCCCGCACATCATGATGTTCAGCCGGCTCGGCACCTTCATATCACCGCTGCACTGCAGCGCACTTCCGGCTGTATGGCGCATCTGCGCGGCCGGAAGCGCACACGCATAGATCAGGAAATACCGGGAAGCATTCCCCCGGATCTCTTCCGCTCCGCCCAGCCAGACAGGAAGATGTGAGCTGATGCCGATCCCCACCGCGGAAGCGATCAGCCCGAACACCAGCGTACACAGGATCGCATGCCGCAGGACGTCCTTCGCATCTTTATCCCGCTCCGCCCCGATCAGCTGCGCCACCTGCACGGAAAATCCGGTGGCCGCAGAGGCGCACAGACCGCCAAACAGCCAGGTCGTGCTGGAAACCAGTCCGATCGCCGCCGTCGCCGTCGCACCCAGACTGCCCACCATGGATGCGTCGATATACTGCATGATGATCGAGCTGATCTGTGCCAGCACCGCCGGGATACTCAGCTGTATGACCTGTTTCAGATATTCTCTTGTCTGCTGCTTCTCAGACATGCCTCTTTATCTCCTTATCTTCCATCAACAATATCACATATATAAAGTTCTATAGCACCCATCATAAATTGTCAACACCAATCCACAACACCGGTCTCCGCAGAAAAACTCCGCATCCGAAATCCCGGCAGGCAGCGCCCGAACCCTTACCGGCTCATCTGCTACTCTACGCGTCAATTTCAACGCGGAGTCTTTCATAAACCTCATAAACCCATTGAAACCTGTTAAAATATGCTGCAGACCATTAAGATCTCATACGGCCTGCCGGCTGTCCTGACACAACCTGTTACACAACACACTCCCTGATTCCTACCAAAGTCGTTTCGCTGCTTCTTCCCCTGACACAAACGGTCCGGGAACCGCATCCAGCCCGCGGTGGGAGCCAAGATAATCCTCATTGAACGTGATTGCCGTTCCGTCCGGATTCTCGAATCTCTGCTCCGGCTCAAAAGCATATCCCAGAATATCACTGTTGATGATACCGTCGCGGAAATCTCCCAGCAGCTCATACACATTCGTGTTCAGGAAATACCCGTTATCCTTTTCCACCAGTTCCACTGTCGCCGTATGCTCCGTGTCGATCAGGTTCGCCTGCTCCTTCTTCCACGCTTTGGCGCCGTTAAAATATGCATTGCCATTCACCCATACAGGCAGATGCGAGAAATGATAGGATGCCAGCTTCCTCATATCAGCCTGCTTATCCATATCGAAGTTCACGATCCACTCATCGTAAGTCGGATACTCGTCAAACACATCCGTACCGACTACCTGATTGTCTGCCATCCTGAATCCCATATCTTCCTTTTCTTCCACTTCCTTAACCGGCCAGTTCTGGATGAAGATATTGTTATATATGCGGTTATCCCCGTGCAGGATCGTCATAAAGCCCGCCACCTCTGTACGGTGTCTGATATGGTACGGCGTATAACGGGGCTGGTTGACGCCGTTCACGATATTGTCCGTGCCGCCGCCCACTGCAGTAAAGGAACCCAGGATCAGGTTATGTACGCAGGCCACACCTTCCGTGGCGATGCGGACAGCCGCTTTGGAGAGCATAATGTTGTTGTCGATCAGCGTCGGGCCGTGGCTCACTTCCACGAATACATCCTGGCTCATCATCGCGCCCTGTGCCATAGGCACGCCGTCCGGCGCATAGTTGTCATGCAGCAGATTCTGGGAAATACGCGTGCCCTGTGCCTGCCAGTCGCACCAGATACCCATCGTCGAATGGTGGATATGGTTGCGGCGCATCACAACATCGATGGCAGCATGCAGTTTGATACCGGAAATCTCCGCGCCGCCCAGCTGCTGCATATTGTTGATATTGTGGATATGGTTGTCCTCGATCAGACTGAATACGCAGCCCATACGGCCTACGATGCCGGTCTGCTCACAGTGATGGATATGACAGCGTCTTACGATATGGCTGCCCACCTTCTCCTTCAGCCAGCCGTGATACTGACCGCGGCATACTGCGTCGCGTTCCATCTGCGTGGGACTTTTCACATGTTTGCGGGTAAAATAGTGGTCATTCTCTTCGTCGTAATATTTACCCAGAGAGATACCGCAGCACTTACTGTTGCTGATCTCACAGTCCTCGATGATCCAGCCCTTAGACCAGTGCGGTCCTACCATACCATCCTGATAAGCCGCCGGCGGCGCCCATGTTGTTGCGGCCTTATTCACATTGAAACCGCTGAACGTGATATAGCCCACACCCGTTTTGGAAGGCATGAAGCAGTTGCGGCGCACGTTGATGTCTACTTTCTCCTCATTCGGGTTCTTGCCCTGGAAGTTGGCATAGATTACCGTCTCGTTGCCGTCCTGCTCGGTATACCACTTATAAACGGACCACTCCTGCTCCCAGGAAGGCGGATAGATCTCCCCCTTGATACACTCCTCCAGTGTTTCTGTCTCATACAGCTGACGGTCATTTAAATAAACCGCTCCCGTATGGCGCACCACCGGTGCAAAATACCAGTCGCCGCCCACAAAGGTCGTGTACGGATTATAGCTGCCAAACACTCCGTTGTCCACACGGCAAACCCACACGTTCCCCTCATAGCGCTTCCAGTCCTTCATTTCTTCCGCGCCGGTGATCATTGCCCCTAACGGCACCTCGCTCCTGTACACGATCCGCGCATCTTCCGTACCCGCATTCACCGGATCCACATACTCCCTGTAGATACCCGGAGCCACCAGCACTTCGTCGCCCGGCTTCGCCACCTTCGCCGCATCGTTGATGTGCCGGAAAGGTGTTTCCTTGCTGCCGTTGCCCTCTTTTGCCGCAGCGGCATTGACATAGATGATCATTGTGTTACCCTCCTTACATTTGTTTGATTATAAATCAAGGCTGAGGAACAGCCGCCAAAACCCATTTGACAGTTACCCTCAACCGTACTGCCCCTGTAAACCCCGAAAATATCATCCACAGCGCGCTACTTCGCGCCACTTCCCCTGAAAACCTCCAGAACAGTCTTCAGCAGTATCTTCACATCCAGCATGAAAGACCAGTTGTCAATATACTCCACATCCAGCCGCACAATCTCCTCGAAATCCGTTATCTCACTTCTTCCGCCCACCTGCCACATACCGGTAAGTCCCGGACGGAAGCTGAGCCTTTTCTTATGATAAGGACTATACTGGGCAAATTCATCCAGCGTCGGCGGCCTCGTTCCCACAAGCGACATATCACTCTTCAATATGTTGATAAACTGCGGAAACTCATCCAGACTTGTCCTGCGCATAAAACGGCCAATCCTTGTAATCCTCGGGTCATTCTCGATCTTGAACATCAGGCCGTTCATCTCATTCTGTTTCATCAATTCCTGTTTCCGCTCCTCCGCATCCGCATACATGGAACGGAATTTATACATCTTAAAAATCCGCCCGTTACGTCCCACTCGTTTCTGGGAGAAAAAGACCGGCCCTGGCGATTCCAGCTTGATAAGCGGCCCCATAACGACCGTAAGCAGCAAAAGAAATACGCAGCCCACCAGAGCACCGCATATATCGAGCAGTCTTTTCAGCAGAAGCTGTCCTACCGGCGCCACCCTGTTGGCATAAGTCACCGTATAAAAACGGCCAAACCGGGAAAGTTCTTTCTGTCTGGCTCCGCGCAGCTCCGGTACCGGAATCTGATAGTGAAGTGTGATGCCCATCTCTGCCAGGATCTCCATCTCTGCCAGAATCTCCTTCTTCCGGCTGGCGGCTACCGCGATGATTACTTCATCCAGGGAGGCGCCTTTACAGTAATCCACCAAGTCCCGTTTATGCGCAGCTATCGGCATTCCCTTAAAGTCTCCTGCAGCTTCTTCTTCCCGGTCTAAAAGCACGATGCCCGTGATCTCATAACTGAAATCTTTCATACCCGTCAGATCGTGCACCAACGCTTCCGCATATTCTTCGTCCGCTACAGCCAGAAGATTCCTCACCTCTCCAAACCGTTTGTACAAAAAGGGCAGCGTTTTCTTCCAGATCTGATGCACCGCGAGCATCAATCCACAGTCAAGTATAAGAAAGTAAAAAAAAGCCAGACGGGAATAGGCATCCAAAATGTTCAGAAAATAAAGAAATACCGCCGTACCCGCGAACATCAGAAGATTATTCCTGATAATATGGATCATTTCATGCAGCGGACCCCGCAGGAACATATTGCGGTTGGTATTGCGCAGCAGATTCATGGCCAGAAATACCGTCAGACAGGCAACAAGGAGCATACCAAAGTCCATACGCTCATTGTCACTGCGAAAGATCCTGCCATTCCTGATATAGTTGGCCATCATCAGACTGACCATAATACAGATACAGTCCAATGCCAATATCATCAAGCTCTGTAATCTTGATTTCCTGTGATACATAATTGCGTTTAAACCGTTTCCTTTCCCTGTTATATTATTACACTGCTGTCCTGATACATTCTCACTGCCGCCTCTCTCATGCTATGCAGCCCGTCAAGCGGCAGGCTCTATATGATGAAAATTTATTATGTAAGTTTCTTAGTCTGTTTCTACCACTACAAAATGTATCAAAAAGACATCGACGCCGTCAATCACATAGTCTACTTCCTTACACAGTCACTCTGCTTTTACTTCTGTCACAATCAGCAATGTGTTCTTCAAATTTTATCATACCATTCATATTAAAATCAAATTCCAGCTTTGAACCTGGCACATAATAAAAATGTTCCATAACAAATTTCACAAATTGGAGAGGAGAAATTCATATAACTCCGCATCATTCTGATATATCTCATACGATGGCGACGGATAAAATGCCAGTCTATGCGACAGCAATCTCATGCCACGCCCATCGAATCGATACATGAGCTGAAGAATTCCACCATCAGGCAATTTGACATTAAAATTACGACTCCTCTCTATTTCACCATAAATATCCTTATACTCCATATTTTTTAAATATAGAGAAATGTCTGTATAATTTCCCCAAACAATTTCATTGTTTCTCATGATTGGCAGATTATATTCTTCTGCCAGTCCACATCTGATCAATTCTTGAGTGGCCTTTCTCACCTCTTCAAATACTTTTTCTCTTTTTTTCAACCAAACAACACATCCTTCAACGCATTAATTGTATTTTCATCCAAATCTTCTCTTTGAATCTCTCCCTTTTGAATCTTTGACAGGATATCCGCCAGACTAAAATTGCTCTTTTTGATCTCGCGAATCTCATTTTGAGTCATATCCCTGTGGATAATCCTCATGTTCTTCCGCTGCGATTTATCTGGATATCTAAACTGTAATTGATAGTTTTTCTCCCTTACCTCTTCATATTCCTTCATCAACAATTCCATATTCTCTTTCAAACCGCTGACTCTTACCCATGCCTTCGATCTGGTTATCGCTGTAAACAGTATATTTCTTTTTCTGGATAAGTTTACTCCTCTGGCACAGAGATCTGCATTCACAAGATAGACCATTGCCGCTTCATTCCCCTTCGCCCTGTAAATTTGTGAAACAGCAATCGAATCTTCCTGAAAAAAATCATCCGGAGTCGTCTGTACACCTACAATATGCGATCTGATGTTTCTTTCCATCAGCATAATCCTAATATGAGAAACATAGCTTTTGGTGATTCTTGGATCCGGATGAATGATCATAATATCCTGATATCTTAATTCTTCTTCTTTCAAATTTTTTTCGATATCATTAGCAATCCACTCGGCTTCCTGTTCTGCCGTATCAAACTTCCTGAACTGAATCAAATCATCTATCGGAGAGTGATTTTCTAAAAAAACAGGGCTGTTCTCATCTGTTCTATATAATGTGACAAACTCTCCGTCTTTTATCCCGCCTTCTTTGACCGTATATCCTATATCCTCCCATAATTTCTTATCTTCAAACAACTGAACCAGAGCCGTTTCCTCACGCGCCTCTCTTTCTCTATATATACCAAATCCCAGGCTGTGAGCGGTAATCAAAACAGGACGTGAATTACGATAACATTTTGACAAAACAATATCTTCTGCTTTACCGTTACTGTTATCTAATACAACGTTGGGTTTCCCACCCGTCTGCCCAAATATCTCTTCCGGTGTGTCGACACTCTTATTATCCAGGCTCTGTAATTCATCATAGGCATAGACCAGCATACGACTCTCTTTTGGAAGAGACATATAACACATCCGCAAAAAATATTTTGAAAAATCCTGAGCCTCATCTACCAGGATCACATCATATAAAGGCTTCGGATCAACTACCGTCTCTACCGCCTCTTGGCAAACTCTGTCAAAAGCCAGCTCATTACGGCCAAATTTCCGACATGCATCATTATAATCATAGCAGGTTATATTATTCACCCTGCAAAAGTTAAAATACAGGCCCTCTGAATTCCTGCTTCCCCATGCGTGAATGATCCTGATCCTGTCCCAGTCCGGCTCCTCATTTGTATTTTCAATAATAAAATTGGTGATCAACTGTATAAACTGCCCTTTTAGAGCACGACTGTTAAAAGTGACAGCGATCACTTTCTCCTCATACATAGTATATAAATATGCAACCTTTAACGCCAGCACAATTGTTTTACCTGAACCTGCCAGTCCACGAATTCTCTGAACACCTTCAACAGTCTCAATCACCGCCTTACTCTGATGCTTATCAAGACACGATATCTGATTCTCCAGCGCTTTCAACTTTGCACCCTTAGAGAAATCGCTCCGAAGATTCAACCGGTGTCCCCGCTTCTTAATCTGCGAGATCATTTGTATTGCTTCCAAAAGCCCTGCATAATAATTATCACTTTCCTCCCAGCTGAGTCCTGACAAATATGCCTTCAGATCCTCACTTGATGTAAGAATCTCTTCTCCTCCCACTTTATAACGCGGTGCATAACAGACTACATTCACCGGCACCTTCAGTTTTCTCCGGTTCGATAAATAATTATATCTTTTTAACCTGGCCTCCATATTATTATATAGTTCATCCAGAAGTTCCATCTTATGATCAATATTATCTCCGGCTGACATTTCCAGATCAAAGATAAGTACGCCACACTGCCTGCATACCAACAATGCATCAACTTTGATCTTACCATCCATTCCGCCCAAAACAGGATAACCTAAATAGAAATATCCCTCCAACTCCATTGTATTTAAAATAGAAATTAACTCATCTGCCAGGACTTGTTTCGATGTAACACCATTGATAATTGTAATCATATGACACCTCTCTCATAACTCGATATAACTACCACTTCCTCGTATTATATAGTAGTAGTTTTTGAGACCCTCTCCAAGGTCTTTCTAACTATTAAGTCATAGTCTTTTCTTTACCTCTTCCGTAGGTTCGACTATGATATATAAGATGCTGTGGATTGGTTCTCACCTCCTACCACTCGATGGTTTTAGGAAGGCTCCAACCACAGTCTCTTTGTTCTTTGTTAATCAGTTAGATACCGCATGACGGTTTATTTAGAACGAGGTTACAATCGCAAGGAGCACCTGTGGTTCTAAAACAGTATCAAATACATTTCAAAGGAGATTATTATGATTTACATAGGAATTGATGTTTCTAAGGATAAGCATGATTGCTTTATCACAAACTCGGATGGAGAAGTGTTATTTAATGCATTCACCATCGCAAACAACCGGGATGGCTTCAATGAACTTTATCAAAAGATTGAATCCGTTATGGAAGATGTAACAAAAGTAAAAGTAGGACTGGAAGCCACAGGACACTACAGTTACAATCTTTTAGGATATCTCATTGATAAAGGTTTGCCCGCCTATGTTATCAATCCGTTACATACAAATCTGTACAGAAAAAGTCTAAGCCTTAGACAGACGAAAACGGATAAAGTAGATGCCCGCACGATTGCTTCCATGCTAATGTCTGATGTGAACTTAAAGTCCTACTCAGACACATCTTATCACAATGAAGAGCTAAAGTCATTAACTCGTTATCGTTTTGATAAAGTAAAAGAACGTGCCAAGCTAAAAACTTCCGTTTCAAGACTTGTCTGTATCTTATTTCCTGAATTAGAAAAGATGGTACCGACACTCCATATGGCATCTGTTTATGCATTGCTTTCTGAATTTCCTGGTGCTAAACAAGTAGCTAACGCTCATCTTACCAGACTTACCAATCTTCTTTCAGAAGCTTCTAAAGGTCGATACAGTAAAGATACTGCCATTACATTTAGAGAAGCTGCAAGAGCTTCTATCGGCTCAAATATGCCGGCCAAATCACTTGAGCTAAAACACACCATCAAGTTGATTCAGGAACTTGATTCAGAGATAGATGAGATTGAAAATGAAATCAACTCTCCAATCTTAAGCATTCCTGGAATAAACTATCGTATGGGCGCTATGATTATTGCCGAAATTGGTGATTTCAGTCGTTTCGATTCTCCTGATAAAATCTTGGCATATGCTGGTCTCTCGCCGTCAACATATCAATCCGGACAACTGGATGGCGCATACTCACATATGGAAAAACGTGGTTCCCGTTATCTGCGATATGCTTTGTACAACGCAGCTAAATACGTCTGTCATTGGGATCCAACCTTTGCGGCCTATCTCGCCAAGAAACGAGCAGAAGGCAAACATTATAATGTTGCCATTTCACATGCTGTCAAAAAACTGGTACGAGTTGAATTAGATATGTTTAAGCTGTTTTGCTATATTGCTGGTTTGATTTTTCTAAATGATACAATACTCCTTTTTTGAGCACCTGTCACGATGCTCTTTTTGTCATGCAGTTTTCAATGTTCAAAGGACTCTAACCGAGTTTTAAATATATCTAAAAATACATTTCTGTATTTTATTCAAAAAATATCATTTTAGGGCTTGACTTTTAATAGTTAGTCTTCCTATACGCTCATATTGCAGCATTCCTTTTGTATAATTTCACTTACAGGAAATACGGTAGAACCAACCATGAAAAGCAAATTGCATTAAGATATAATTACATGATATACTGCTGTTGAAAGAATAGCAAATAAATTTTCTATAAAAATGTCCTGATTAAGCAAATCATCTGTAAACTCAATTTCATCACACAACAGCCCATCTTATCTTTCCACACTCCGCTTAAACTCCACATACGTCACTGCAAAATACACCAGATAGATTCCGAAAAACAACCCAGCGCTTTTCCCGAAGAATCCTCCCACAACGGTGGGCACCCCTGTCATCATGATAAACCGGTCGCTGGCAAAGAGGATCATCCGTCCGCTGATCACCACTGCCAGCAGCGCCGGACACAGATAAAAGGCCGCCAGCTGCTTGAAAATCAACCGTTCTATCCGCGTACGGCTCAGCCCCAGTTTCGACAACACATCATAACGGTACCTGTATCTGGCCGCGTCGCTCACCTGCTGCACGGACAGCACCGTCACCGCCACGCAGACAAACACCCGACCGATATAGAACAGCGGAAGTATAATGGAAGCCAGCATATATTTCAGTTCCGGCAGCAGATTATCCCGTACCAGGCAGAGTTCCACCACACTGATGATGGTGTCGGAACCGCAGCACAGATCGCCCGCTACATGCCCCTCCGCATCCGGATCTTCCTCCGGCAGCAACTCCTTCAGCTTAAGCTGCAGTCCGATTGTCGCTTCTCCGTCAAGATCCGCCACCAGCTCCGTATAATAGGACTGCATCTGCATCAGCACCTCATCCGGAACCACCACCATATAATCCGCTCCGTTGTGTCCGTCCTGGGAAAAAGGCTCCGCCCAAATGCCCACACAGGTCAGGAACCCGTCACCTGCCGCATTCCCGATTATCAGCTCTTCCCCGATCCGGATGCTCCCATAACGCCCACAAATTCCCCCTTTTCCACCGCAAAACTGACACAATCCACGGCCTTCGTCACGTTAGCCGCGTTGCCATAGTATTTCTCCACTTCGCATATGCGGATATAGTCGTTCATTTTCCGTTCACTCCTTTCAGCCATTTGACCCAGGCGCAAACTAAAATCACACCGTTTTACAGGCACCCCTTCCTGCTGCGTCCGCCTTAACAACAGTTTAGCATCCTTCCGTTTCCTTCCTATAGAAAAAGATTGAAGTTATCTTACTTTTTTGAAAGATAACCTCAATCCTCCTGTTCCCTGTCTATATAGACGCTGATCGGAAACAACAGCGTCATCCTCGTTCCCCTACCGTATTCCGACTCGGCCCGCAGTCCGACTCCCAGCTTATCACACAGCTTCCGGCACAGATACAGTCTCATGCCGGTGGCCCTCTCATGGTCGCGGCCGTTACTGCCCGTAAATCCTTTCTCAAAAATACGGCATAGCTCCTCGCTCCGGATTCCCACACCGTTGTCCTCCACCGTCAGGCACACTCCGTCCCGCTCCCGTTTCGTCCAAATCCGGAAGACCGGCTGTTGACCGCAATACTTCACGCTGTTTAAGATCATCTGATTTACGATAAAAGCGATCCACTTTCCATCCGTATAGACTGGATCCGGACAATCCACCTCCGCCCGCACGCCACTCCGGATCAGCAGCAGACGGTTCCTTTCCAGGACGTCTTCCACCGTCTCCTGCAGATTCGTCCTGCGGATGATAAAATCCTTGTAGACATTCTCCGATCTGGCGTAATAAAGCGCCATATCCACATAATTTTCTATCTTTTGATTCTCCAGACTGACTGCCCGCAGAGTCTCCCGCGGCTCGGATGCTCTGCTCCTATTCTAACACAACAGCGAAATTCCCGTGATCGGCGCTTTCACCTCATGCACCCCGATCGCCTTTAATTTCTCCCGGATCCTGCTCATATGCACGCTCAATGTATTATCGTCTATGAAAATCTTATTCTCCCACAAATACTCGATCAGATCCGGCGACTGTTCCGCAATCTGCGGCAGGATATGGTGAAACTCAGTCAAGACCGCCGCCTCGTACATCGCATTTTCCAACAATATTTTCAGTTCCCGGCGGATGACTGCCTCGTCTTCTATGATCAGAATCTTCGCTGCCACGATCGTCTCCTCCTCAGATCGATTCCCCACACTCCCGCGCATGGCCGGCATGGATTCCGATATGGCCGATTCCCAATATTACAACGGCCACGATCAGAAACGGATTCCTCCCGTAAATCCCCAACAGGAAAAAAGCCGCCACCGGAAGTGTCGCTCCGGCCAGCGGAATACACCACAGACTGCTGTAGAAATCCTGCATTCTCTTTTCACTCTTAAAATACCGGACCCAATAAATCTCATACAGGATCATCATGAGAAAGGACGCCGCCAGCAACAGCGACCAGGGCCGGATCGTGCCGATATTAAAATCCGCAAAGATCAGCGCTGCCGTGCAGACAAGCGCCTCGCCGATCCGTTCAAGCGCTGCCAGTATTTTGTTTTCCCGTATCACGTATTTATCATAATCAGCGGGCTTATGCTTAGTCCAGAGTATATTCGGAACGAACAGCATCAACAGATAAAGCAATCCTATGTATGAAAAACCAAAATTCATATTATCCATAACCCTTCCCCTGCAGCCGCCTCCTGTCACGACATTGCTGCTTCTGATGCTCCTGATTCCGTCAATCCGGACAGCACGCGCACACTTCTATATAAATCGTCCAAAGGCAAGGTTCATTTCTTTCTGTCGACAATCAGGTCATAGCTCTCCGCAATCATCCTTTTGATCTCCTCTTCCGGCACAGAGCCGTCCAGAATGACCGTATTCCAGTGTTCTTTATTCTGATGCCATCCGGGGATCACGGCCTCATACGCGTCCCGCCAGAAATCCCTCCACTGCAGATCCACCTTCACATTGACCCATATCCTGTCTTCCCGTTCATAAGTCCACGCGAAAGCCTTCCTGTTGCCCCGATAACGGGCCAGCTGCCAGTTATCATCATGAAAAGGCGCATCCAGATATGCCCCCTGGAACGTCATACAATATGCCAGCACTTCCTGCCTTGTTGTCATTCGGCGGTTTCCTCCCGTTTCAAAAACACATATTTCTTCGTATCAGATAAATCGCTGCAATAGGAAAAGCCCAGGGCATGAAACTCCTTCATGCCTTCCGGCCGGCAGATATCGTTCTCCGCCAGAAAACGCACCATCTCACCCCTTGCCATCTTGGCCAGCGTGCCCTTCTGCTTTACCTTCCCGTCAGCCAATTCTCCGAACTCCACAGTGATAAACTCATCTTCCGGCGTTATGTATTTCTCAATGCACTGCGAGTATTCCCGTGAAGCCAGATTGATGATCACCCGATCCTCTCTGGCCAGACTTTGATAAAGCCGTGCGCCCCAGAACGCATATAAATCCCTGTATGTACCCACCGCCAGCTGCGCCTGCATCTCCAGACGATAAGGCACAACGCCGTCAAACGGCTTAAGCAGGCCATAGAATCCCGAAAGAATGCGGAGATGCTCCCCCAAATAGGACAGCGCCTCCGCCGTAAGCACACCCGGCGCCATATATTGATACTGCAGGCCCTCGTAGGACATCACCGCCGGCGTCAGTCCCCGCTCCAGGTTCATATTCCGGAAGCGCTCATAATTCAACTCCGCCAGCTTATCATTGCATTTCCACAGCGCCTTCGCCTCCGCAAAGGACAGTGCCTGTATTGCCGCCATGAGCGTCTTCGTCTCTGCAAGGAACTCCGGCAGACCGCAGGCCGCGAAAGAATCCGTATCCACATTCATTTTCTTCGCCGGTGAGATGATGACCTTCATTGATGAATACCTCTCTTTCTCAAACTACGCGTCCGTAAACCAGGATGCTGTCAGCGCCGGCCCAATTTCTACGCCTCTTCCAGCTCACCCAGCATCTGCGCCGGATTCTGCTCCGCCTTCACATTGCCGAAGGCTTTCACGATCACGCCTTCCTCATCGATCAGATACGTCGTGCGCACGACACCCATGCTGACCTTACCGTAGTTCTTCTTTTCCTGCCACACGTCGTAAGCCTGGATGCAGGAAAGCTCCGGATCGGAGAGAAGTGTAAACGGCAGCCCGTACTTCTCCTCGAACTTCTTGTGGGACGCTACGCTGTCCTTGCTCACGCCCAGTACCACCGCGCCCTTTTCCTGGAACTGCGGATGCAGCTGGCCGAAATTGCAGGCCTGCTTCGTACAACCCGGCGTGTTGTCCTTCGGGTAAAAATAGAGAATGACTTTCTTTCCTTTATATTCTTCTAATGTGTGTATCTGGCCGTTCTGATCCGGCAGGGAAAATGCCGGCGCCTTGGTTCCTGTCTGTAACATATTCTGTCCTCCTTATCCTGTTGATGGTCTCCCGGAATCTCACCTGCATACATGCAACAAGCTGCACAGTATTCTCACCGACCGTGCAGCTTATGTGCCGTTCCAGGCAAAAACATTACCATCATACTATGTGCATTCGCCATCTATCTTATACCGCTATACCACTGTACTCCACCATATCTGCCCAAAAGCCGCCGCCTGGTCACACAGCCTGCTTTCCTTACTGCCGGCCGGAGATTTTCGGCAGCTTCGCAATGGCCTTCTCAAGCTCCGTATCCGCAGGAACGTAATCCTCCATCTCACCGTCATTATATCTCTGGTAAGCCACCATGTCGAAATAGCCCGTGCCTGTCAGACCGAATACGATATTCTTCTCTTCCCCTGTCTCCTTACACTTCATCGCCTCGTCGATGGCAACCTTGATGGCATGGCTGCTCTCCGGAGCCGGCAGGATTCCTTCCACTCTCGCAAAAGTCTCCGCCGCCTTAAACACTTCCGTCTGCGCCACGCTTCTCGCTTCCATAAGTCCCTGATCATACAGCTCGGAAACCACGGAACTCATACCATGATAACGCAGTCCCCCCGAATGACTGGCCGAGGGAATGAAACCGCTTCCCAGCGTATACATCTTCGCCAGCGGGCATACCTTACCCGTGTCACAGAAATCATAAGCGTAAACGCCTCTCGTCAGACTGGGACAGGATGCCGGCTCCACCGCGATGATCTTATAATCCGCCTCGCCTCTTAAGATTTCCCCTGCAAAAGGAGAGATCAGGCCGCCCAGATTGGAACCGCCGCCCGCACAGCCAATGATCGTGTCCGCCTTGATGCCGTATTTATCAAGCGCCGCCTTCGTCTCCAGACCGATGATCGACTGGTGCAGCATTACCTGAGACAATACCGATCCCAGCACATAGCGGTATCCCTCCTGACCGGTGGCCGCCTCCACTGCCTCCGAGATCGCACACCCCAGACTTCCCGTCGTCCCCGGAAATTCTTCATTGATCCTGCGGCCGACATTCGTCTCCATCGAGGGAGAGGGCGTTACTTTCGCTCCGTAAGTGCGCATCACCTCCCGTCGGAAGGGCTTCTGCTCATAGGAGCATTTCACCATATATACCTGACAGTCCAGCTCAAAATAAGAACAAGCCATGGAAAGCGCCGTTCCCCACTGCCCTGCGCCGGTCTCCGTGGTCACACCCTTAAGCCCCTGCTGCTTCGCATAGTAAGCCTGCGCGATCGCGGAATTGAGCTTGTGGCTCCCCGACGTGTTGTTGCCCTCAAATTTATAATAGATGTGCGCCGGCGTGCCCAGCCTCTCCTCCAGACAGTAAGCCCGCACAAGCGGCGACGGACGGTACATCTTATAGAAATCACGAATCTCTGTAGGAATATCGAAATAAGCCGTCTCATCATCCAGTTCCTGCTTCGCCAGCTCCTTACAGAAGATGCCCGAAAGCTCCTCCACCGTAATCGGCTGCAGTGTTTCCGGATTTAAGATCGGCGCCGGTTTCTTCTTCATATCTGCACGGACGTTATACCACTGTCTCGGCATTTCCTGTTCTTCAAGATAAATTTTGTATGGGATCTTGTGCTCCATTGCTGTTTCCTCTCTTTTTGCTTTATTCTCCGATACCCTCAGTGAGGGTACGATTGCTCTATAGTACTTTACCATATTACAGGCAAAGTGTTAAGGCTCTGTTTCGGTAACTGCTTTGCTTATTCCTTTATCTTCCAGTAACCTTTTCTGTCTGAACCCACACGTTCTACCATATCTTTTTCCACCAGCTCTTTGATATTTTTCTGAACAGCTCTCCTCGAAATCTTTATTATCTCTGCCATCTCCACCTGGGTTACCCGCGGATTCTTCCGGAGCAGCTCCATTATTTTTTGTTGCGTTGAATTCAGATCTTTCGGCGAACTTTTCAGCGAACTTTTCAGCGAACTTTTCAGCGAACTTTTCGGCGAACTTTTTGATAAACTTCTTGATGAACCTGAAGAAGCTCCCCGATAAGAAGGTCTGTATAAATTTACCCTGAAGCTGTCCCCAATCTCCAGTAATTCCGGTTCCCTGATCCCGTATTCCTTACAGGAACTATACATTCTCTTAATGCCGGTTCCCCAGCTTTCGATAATCTTCATCCTGCTGAACACTTCCGCAATACACCGATTGCGAATCTTAGAACCACCTTCCTTAATCTGCTCTATCGTCAGACCGCCGAAAAGCATCCCCGGAGATGTTACCTCTACTCTGTCATCATATACTGCAACCTGTACACACGCTCTGTCTAAAAAATTCCTGTGTGTCACAGCATTCACAATCGCCTCTCTGATCGCTTCCGTCGGCAATTCATAGGCTTCATTTCTGACAAGATCCTTTATTTCAGCTCCAAGATTAATATGTTTCAATACAAAATCATAGGCCTCTTCAATCTGCTCATAAAGCGGTCCCTCGAAATCTCTTTTATCAATAAAAACAACCCTTTCCGTTCCTTTAAATAAAGCACACTGAATTTTAGCAAAAGGGAATACATTATCAGTCAACAGAACAAACGCATTCGTTGGCAGCAATGTTCCATCCATATTTCTAACTACACCCCAATTAATCAAATTCTGTACTGTAACATCTTTTATCTTCTCTTTTTCACTATTCGATTTAGCCGCTTCTACCATATATCTTTTTATTGCTCCACACAGCTGTTCTGCTTTACCGGCATCATATTTATGCTCTACGCACACCATCTCATCAAAAGAACGATGAGTCCCCTGTAATTCCAGATCTTTTAAAACCGCTTCATCAGCGGGTCTGGATGTTCCCGATACTCTGATATAAGTGCCTGTCTCTTTTCCAAGTGACTTGATATAATATGGCCGGTTCGCCCCCGGATATATATTAATGACAATTACGCTTTTTCCATCAATGGTGTTTACTCCAATATTCGGAAAAATCTGCGGACAGCACATATCGGAGATAGTATTTGTAATATTGTCTATAATCTTAAAAACTCCATCTTTATCGACACCTACGATCTCATGTTTTTCATCGTCGATGCCAATGACAATCTTCCCGCCTGCAGTGTTTGCAAAAGCAATGACGCTTTTTATGTATTTTTCGCTCTTTTGAGGCACTTCACGTTTAAATTCAATATTGACAGATTCTCCAAACTTAATTTCATCTACCAGCATTCTCTTTTCTCCTCAATCTGCATTTTTACATTTTTGCCTCTATGCCGAAGCAGTTTTTTTGCGAGGCTGCGAGCCAAATTTCAAATTTGGCTCTGCAATTTCGAGTTTGCGGCTCCGGCACAAACTCGCAGTTGAAAAATCAGCACATCAGTGTGATTTTTCAACCTTACTCTGCTTTGCAATAAATACCCGCTGATATGTCTTGATAGCATATGCTCTGCATCAGCCAGTATAATTTCAATAATTGCCTGGTCTCTGCGGCTTGAATTGCGCTTAACTTATATTCCCGCAGCTTCAGGCCATCCTGATCGCGCAATAAATCAAAGGTCAGGAATTTTAAATATACGATAAATTATATCACAGTTCCATGATATAAACTACCTCCTTCTAAACCACACGCTATTTCATTCGCTCTTTCTTTTCCGCCCCCCCCCCCAGGAAATTGCAGACTGGTCGAACATCTTCCGGAACTGCGAGGGCGTGCACTGATTCTGTCTCTTAAAAGCCCGGTTAAAGGACGCAATACTGGAAAATCCGGACTGCAGTGCAACATCCATGATGGACGCCGCCGGGTTCTCCAGAAGCTCCGTTGCCTTCGCAATGCGCAGGGAGGTCACATACTCCGGGAAGGACATCTGATAGTACTCCTTAAAAAGACGCGAAAAGTGATATTTGCTGAATCCCGCAAAGGCGGCCGTGTCTTCCAGCGAAACATCATTCATATAACGTTCCCGGAGAAATTTCGATATGGCCACAAATTTCTGGTCATAGGCTTTCTGCTGCGGTGTTTTTGAGGCGGAAAGCTCGCTTTGCAGTAAAGTATTGTGATTGCCCACCACAATAAAGAACCGCAGCAGCAGTTCATACATCCGCAGCTCCCGAAAGGCTTCCCTGCCATAGAAGATATCCTTGATACGCAGCAGCAATTCCAACGGATTTTCTTCAAATGCAGCGCCGTCATGGATATCCAGGATTGGATTCGAAAGAAAAAGCTGCTTATTGGCCGCAAAATCATGAAGCTGCGGCAAAAATATATTGGAAAATTGAAGGATCAGATTGGGCTTATCGGTTTTCTGGACAATGGAGTGCAGCGTCCTTGGCGCAATCAGCGCAATCTGATCACGGTTCATCTCCCATGTCTCCGTGCCCAGGCTCAGCGTATATTCATCGTTAAGCGGCACTATGATTTCCATGAAATTATGCCAGTGATTTGGAAAAGAATAATAATAATGTCCGTATGAAACATTCAGCGACATCGAATGGTCAAACAGTAAAGGTTCAGACAAATCCGATTTGATCATAGACAGAAATCCTCCTCATATTATATATAGCCTCTCACACTCTTCTTATATACCACCCCGTATCAATTACGGATGCCGTTTCCGAGTTCTGATCCCCGTATAAATATCTCTGCGGAATATCTATTCGACTGTTCTTATATTGCGCAGAAATCAACAGAAAGTGTTAGATTATCTGCATTATATATTAATTATTGCTCTAGTTATATAAGCAATTTGCATAATTTTCCAATTTATTTTTTGTATAGATGTACTAACTGAATAAATTTGGTATATCGTTACACCCCATTATAGAGCAATTTTCTATATCTATGGCGCAATAATTGAATAGAATTGTGCACATTTTGAATGATATAGTGAAGATACCAAAACCGAAGCGCGCATCGGAAATACAATGGGAGGAAAGAACAATGGGTGTTATCAACGGAAAAAATATTTGTCAGATTGCCCTGGTGGTAAAGGATCTGGATAAAACTGTAGAAGAATATGCAAAATTATTCGGCGTTCCGAAACCGGAAGCATTCCGTGTCCCGGAAGAAGCAGTCGCACATACAACTTTTAAGGGAGAAGCAAGCAGGACGAGAGCCAGACTGGCAGTTTTTGATCTGGGCCAGGTTGTGCTGGAGATCACGGAACCGGATGATGAACCAAGCTCCTGGAAAGATTTCCTGGAGAAAAACGGCGACGGCATCCACCACATTGCATTCATGACCGATGACAGAGAAGCAGCAGTCAGATATTTCGAGGAGAATGACATGCCCATCCGTCACTATGGGGAATATGAGGGCGGAAACTACACAGTATTTGACAGCAAAGAGAAATTAGCAACTTTTGTACAGGTTAAATACGAACCGTGAGGAAAAACAGGATTCCAGAAAGGAGTAATCTTATGAAGAGAAAATTAACAGCAGCTATCATGGCGGCATGTATGGTTACAGGTTTACTGGCAGGATGCGGTGACTCCGCTGCAGACAGTTCGGGAAGCACATCCGGCGATACCCAGGCCGAAGCAGTGCAGGAAAGCTCCTCCACAACGGAAGCTGATGCGGCGCCTGAACTTTCAGAAGAGGATAAACAGGCACAGGAAAAAGTAAAAATGAACATAGACGAGCTTCTGGCAAACGGTCTTGAGATCGAAGATACCGATCTGACCGGAGAGTTCTCCTACTGGTCTGCTTTTACGGGAGATTCCGCCGTCTGGGAGCAGAGCCGTGTGGACGCTTTCAACGAATTATACGCAGATAAGGGCATTAAGTGCAACGTGCAGTTTGTTCCGGACGGCGCTGGTGTCAGCAACGGCAAACTTCTGTCCGCCATCGCCGGAGGTCAGGCGCCCGACCTGATCATCTGCGATAACGCAACCGCTGCCTATTCCTATGCGGCAAACGGCAGTTTCGAAATGTTACAGCCTTATCTGGATAAAGTTGACCTGAATGTAGATAGCTTCTTCCCCGGCTGTAAAGACGTTATCTATTATAAAGACGAGCCTTACCTGATCCCGCAGGATACCAACGTTATGCTGCTCTACTACAACCCGGATATGGTTACCGAGGCCGGCCTGGATCCGGAAACTCCGCCCACCACACTGGACGAGCTGGACGCATGGGCAGAAGCTCTGACCATCCAGAACGACGACGGATCTTATGCAAGATTCGGACTGATCCCCTGGCTTGACCTGCAGACGGACGCGTTCACACTGCCTTTCTTCTTCGGTGCAGATGTGTACGACGCCTCCACCAATACCCTGAACCTGACGTCTCCGGAAATGGTTGCCTGCATGGAGTGGTTCCAGAGTTACGGTGAAAAATATGATCCTGAGCGTATTTCTTCCTTTACTTCCGGCCTGGGCGGCATGTTTTCACCCGATCACGCCTTTATGACCGGCAAAGTAGCCATGACCATCACTGGCAACTGGTTTACAGGCGCACTGAGAACCTACGCGCCTGATGTTAACTATAAAG
The DNA here is from genome assembly GCA_947576945.1 of uncultured Lachnospiraceae bacterium. Taxonomy (GTDB): domain Bacteria; phylum Bacillota; class Clostridia; order Lachnospirales; family Lachnospiraceae; genus UBA3282. Next base: position 1,468 of record CANPTH010000061.1, on the reverse strand, counting down.
TATGTGCAATCCCTGCTCCTGAAGGCGGACGTTCCAACAGCACCACTTTCGCCACCAACGTTTTCGCGATTCCGCAGGGTTCCAAGAATCCGGAATTAGCAACATTATTCATTAAATTCTGTATGGCCGGCGCAGTCAATGAAGATAACTTTGCCGAGTGGAGAAGCATCCCCACCAGTGATGCGGAATTTGATAATGTAAGCCTGACCAAGAACGGCGATGAAATCTATGCGCTGGAGAGAGAACTGGCTAATTCGCCCGAGAATGGTATTCCGGCACTGTGTTCCGTTTCCACGGAACTGGCAAAGGCAATGGTTACCTTCCGCGAGAGCGTTATCTACGGAAATACCACAGATATTGCCGGTGAGCTGCAGAAACTTCAAGATAAATACCAGGCGGAACTTGATAAGAACAACTAACAGGTATCTACCCTGAATTTCGTTGATATTATGTCGAGAAGCCCCGGTTCGGGGCTTCTCCGGCATGCATCAGGAAAGGAGATTCTCATGAAGTCCACACAAGCCTCTGCAAAGAGAAGAAAATTTCCCAGCCTTGAAGCGGTCATTCTCTATGTGATATTAACCGTTTTGGCTATTTTGTTCATTCTCCCTGTCTTTTACCTTTTTATGGGAGCATTCAAGGCCGAGAGTGAATTGTTCCGCGTACCCTTCAAATGGCTGCCGGATAAATTCATCCTGGACAATTTCAGCAATATGTTTCAGTCCATTCCCTTTATGCGTTACCTGAAAAATACAATGATCATCGTAGTGTTTAACATCGTTGGCTCCCTGCTCTCCTGTTCACTGGTGGCCTATGGATTCTCAAGACTGCGGTGGCCGGGACGGGATAAGGTATTTATTCTTGTATTGATCACCATGATCCTCCCTTATCAGGTAACTTTGGTTCCGCTGTTCCTTATGTTTACGAAAATAAAGTGGATCGGTACCTTTCTGCCGCTTATCGTGCCCTGCTTTTTCGGAAATCCCTTTTTTATTTTCCTGCTGCGGCAGTTCTTTACGGGAATTCCGCAGGATATCTCCGAAGCGGCGAGAATTGACGGAGCAAGTGAGTTTACCATCTTTTCCAGACTGGTGCTTCCTATGGCAAAGCCCGCTCTGACAACCGTAGCGCTTTTCGCATTTATCCGCTCATGGAACGACTTCCTGGGACCCCTGGTCTTTCTGGGAAGAGATGAACTGTACACGCTGTCGCTGGCAGCTTCCATGCTGAAGTCCAACCTGGATCCTAACTGGAGCGTACTTCTGGCTCTGGGCACGGTTATGATTCTGCCGGTGCTGCTGATATTCTTCGTCATGCAGAAATACTTCATTCAAGGTATCGCCATGTCGGGAATCAAAGGATAGGAGGGTGGAACGAATGAATTATGCAACAGATAAGCAGACTAAAAAAAATAAGGTGTTAGTCCGTAAGTGTGTTGGTAAGATTATATCTCTAATAACTGGACTGT
>CANPTH010000060.1 GCA_947576945.1 uncultured Lachnospiraceae bacterium | reverse complement strand
TCATTTTATCTATGGAAAGACTTTCTTCCATGAAATGCTTTTCTTCATTGGAAATGCTTTCCATTCGTATCTGGGTATCGGGTGTAGGAGATTTATTAGTTTTTGACATAAACTTTCTCCTTTGACGGTTTCCCTAAATTTTATGAGAAGTGGCAAGTACACTATACGGGAATAGCGTAAACTTCCCCGCTACTATTTACTACGCACGGGAGGTAAAGGTTGAATAAATTCTCTGATGAGCAATTTATTCAACCAGGAATTTGTGCAGAAGCGTCACAAATTCTATTGATCGCAGAGCAGAATTTGAAATTCTGCTCGCGGCCTCGCAAAAAAACTGCTTCGGCATGGAGGCAAAAATGGCAAAGTTTCCGGGAAATTTTATAAAAAGTTTAGAATAGCGGAATAGCAAGCATAGGGATTGAGTGCTCAATCCCGAAAAATTTTCTATTCACATGTAAAGAGACTTATAGATTTTTTTGTTGGGAAATTCTCAAACCCTTATAGAAATATGAATACGGAAAACAAATACAGACAGTTAGAACGTAAGCAGGTAGTGTTTTAAGGGCATTTCCGGGCGTTATTGTAGTGCACTAAGGAAAATGCCCAAATAGGGGATTCTAAGCGTCCACAAGGGCAGAAAAAGACACCGGGGAATGACAGTCTTTCAATCATCATTCCCCGGCGTTTCTCCGCTGAATTTATAGCCCACACCTAACACGGTTTTTATGTAGGTCGGGTTTTTGCTGTCCGGCTCTATCTTTTTCCGCAGGTTGCAAATCACATTTTCGACGCTTGAATGGCAGCTATTGCTATCCATGTTGCACACGGCTTCAAATATCTGTGACCGTGTGAGGACAATGCCGGGATTGGAAGCAAGGAATACAAGGGTACTGTATTCAAGGCGGGTAAGGTTGACTTCTTTCCTGTCTTGAAGTACCCGGCGTTGTTGCTGCTTTATTTCCAGTCCCGGAAACGATAACACGGAAGCGGGGGCAATCTGCGTAGGCTCAAACTGTATATAATCAGCTATTGCCGATATGATTTTGTCTATTACTTTTTCTTCCTGTTCATTAAGTGTCAGCAATATCATTTTACCTATGATACCACCTCCCTGTGAACTTTTATCTAAGCTAAAGTGCGTTTGCTGTAAGCTGTTTCAAAATATCCCCAATATCATTATCAATACAAATAGACTGCTTCTTGATTTCTGCCGGAATATAGGCTTCTGATAGATTGATACATACATAAGCAGCATTGGGATTGCTATATGTCATTTGCCAGAATGGGTATTTGATAATTCCCGGCGTATTGCCGCCAACACCCAATTCCAGATATAAAATGTCTAATCCTTTATGACGGCGTATAAAGTCTTGATACCGCTTAGCCGCTGTATGCCAGCCGCTATCTTCAACAAAGGTACTATCTGCCCTTAAATTCATTGACATAGGCGCACCGCATACGGGACAATGGGGGATTAGCCCGGACGGAATACGCATATTTTCCTGTTCGGCAACCATTTTCTTAATAACGGTTTCATTATCATAAGTCGTATTGTGACAAGGCTCCCCGCATTGCCATAACCCATAATCGCCCTGCGTATAAAACAGTCTGTGTTTCTCAAACCCCGCCTTTTGGAAACAGTGGTCTACATTGGTCGTCAAAACAAAATAGTCTTTGTCCCGTACCAGATTGTATAAATCGCTATAAACGGATTTCGGCGCATTTTGGTAACGGTTGATAAAAATGTAACGGCTCCAATACGCCCAGTGTTCCTCTAATGTCTTGTATGGGTAGAAGCCTGCGGAATACATATCCTTAAAACCATATTTTTCTATAAAGTCCGCAAAATTATCTTCAAAGCGTTTCCCGGAATAAGTAAATCCGGCAGAAGTAGACAGTCCTGCACCTGCGCCGATTACAACAGCGTCAGCATTTTCGATTTTCTTTTTCACTTTTTCTATGGAACGCCTTACCTGCGTATTATCCCAATAACTGCTTATAGATTTTGTAGTCGCTGTCTTTGAATACATTAAAAACCACCTCCGGACTGTTTTGGTTTTCCTTTTGATAGTCCTGTACCGTCTGTATTGCTATTTCGGCAGCTTTTTCATTGGGAAAATGAAACTCTCCGGTAGAGATACAGCAAAAGGCGATGCTTTTTAACCGATAAGCTGCTGCAAGTTCCAGGCAGGAACGGTAACAGTCTGATAACAGGTTTCGGTCTTTCTCGGTAACTGCCCCGTGGATAATCGGACCGACAGTGTGAAGAACGTAACGGCATGGAAGATTATAGGCTTTTGTGATTTTTGCTTTTCCCGTAGGTTCTTCTGTTTTTTGCTTTTCCATGATACGGGAACATTCCAGACGAAGCCCTACGCCTGCGGCAGAATGTATCGCATTGTCTATACACCCGTGACAGGGAACGAAACAGCCTAACATGGCACTGTTAGCCGCATTTACGATAGCGTCTACGGACAGACGGGTAATATCGCCCTGCCATAAATAAATTCCCGGCCCGGCCAATGGAATATCTGATAATGAAATAATACCTTTTTTCGTACATTCTTCCTGTAAATATGCGTCCTGCACTTCCAAAAATTCTTTTGAAACTGTTTTTGGCGGTCGAATGTTCATAAGGGAACGTAACAGACGTTTCCTTGCTGTGTCCTGTGCAGGAATATCTATTGATTTTAATTCGTTATTTTCACTTTGAAGATAGTTTATCAGAAAAGTAAGCCTTTCTGTCTGTGTCATAACGTCCTCCTTTCTACCGCCTGCAAGGGGCATATTTCTTTACATTTTCCACAATGCAGACAATGTTCCTGTTTTATTTTTGCTTGACAGGCGGAAATATCAATGCAGTTTTGCGGACAGGAATCAGCGCAGAGATTACAGCCGTTGCATTTATCGGTAACAAAAAAACAGGATGCATGGTTTCCCATTCCACCGAATGAAAATTGTTCCCGGAAAATAAGTTTGCGGCTTAAATCAAAAAACTCTCCGCTTCCTTTGTAGATTTGGAATACCGTCAATGCGGTACGGCTTTCCCTGTTCGGGTAAATGGCTTCCATGTAAGGATTTTTTTCAAATATTTCTGATAACCGCTGCTGCCCGATTTCCCGTACTTCCCCACGCAGGGTAATAGATTTACTGGATAAAGTGTCAGTCCCTTTCATTCCTGTAATCGAAATAAAAGGCTGATTTTTGAGCCGTTCATAAAAGGCTTTTCCTTTGGCTGTCAGAAAATATAGTCCGTCTTTATCTGATAACATAATATCAATCATGCAAGTGACCGGGAAATGGTTCTCGTCAGTTGTGGCAAAAACAACAGTATGAATATCCTGCTGTATTATCTGCAAATACTTTTCTGCACTCATATTTCCTCTTGTAAGAAGTCCCCCTGCCTTTGGGGGCAGAGGGCGCGGGCATTTGACAAAATGATTGACCCGTTTATTCTGCTACAACTGAAATTCTCTGCTGAACATGGTTTCCGTTTAACGCTTCATCAACCATAGCAACCGCATAGTCGGCATAGCTGATTACGCTTTCTCCCTTAGAGTTTAAGGTCAGTTCTTCGCCGCCCAAAATGTATTTCCCGGTCTTTGCTCCGTCTGCCTGAAAATCTCCGGCGGGGCTGATATACGTCCATTTTACATCGGTTCTGGTTCGGAGTTCGTCAAGAGCCTTGCCCATGTTAGAAGCAAGCGGCTTGAACATTTCCGGGAAGTCTGCCCCGTCCATGAGCTGTACGGTATGCTCCGGGTTTACATACAGGCTGCCTGCGCCGCCCACAACAAGAAGTCTTGTTTCCTTGCCGCTTACAAGGTCGCAAAGATGTTTCAAAGAAGTGCTGTGCTGCGGCAGGGTTTCCGGCGTCCATGCCCCGAAAGCGTCAACCACAACATCAAAATCCTCCAAATCGGCTGCGTTCAAATCAAACAGGTCTTTTTGAATGACCTTTTTTGCTGCGGACTGGTTCTCGCCACGGACAACGGCGGTAACATCTGCCCCTCTTGCGATAGCTTCCCGGGCGATTAACTTTCCCTCTTTTCCATTTGCACAAATAACTGCGATTTTCATAGTTTTCTCCATTTCTGCGCTGCTTTTGTCTCAACTATGTTGAGACGTCGCATTAAACGAGTTTGTGGCAAGCAACGCGCAGACACAAATCTCGCGATTGAAAATTTTAATTTTCAATCTTGTCCTCCTAAATGTTATTTTGTTTTTGTGGCTTGTTTGTTTTTGCCTGTAAGTTTATAATATAGCTGTAAAGAGGAAACGTAAAGTAAGCACTTTATTGTGCTATAGTTACCAAAAGGAAACTATTGTGAAGAAATGGGGTTTTTATGGGGAAAAATTTACCTGCCTGCCCGGTGGAAACTACTTTAATGCTTATCAGTGACCGTTGGAAAGTGTTGATTATTCGTGATTTATTAGACGGTACGAAGCGATTTGGAGAAATAAGAAAATCTGTTGGGAATGTATCTCAAAAAGTTTTGACGGCAAATTTGCGCTCGATGGAAGATAGCGGGTTGCTTACCCGAAAGGTATATCCAGAAGTACCGCCACGGGTAGAATATACTTTAACGGAAACAGGATATAGCTTAAAACCTATCTTAGATGCTATGGTGGCGTGGGGGACAGAATATAAGCAAAAAAACAGTTGAAACTAAAAATACCGGGAAACAGCAATCTGCAGACTGCCATTTCCCGGCGTTCCATTATTCTCTATTTTGAGCAGGAAGGAATTGGTTCGTTTCAATAAACCGCTGATTTCATTGACCTTTATTTAGTGCAGTCAAACCCAGGATTAAACGCATAGAAGTTCTTCTCGTTTAACCTGTCCTGTACGATTCTCAGTGCTTCACCGAACCTTTGGAAGTGCACAATCTCTCTTGCCCGCAGGAACTTGATCGGTTCACAGACGTCAGGATCGTCTCTCACAAGGCGCAGGATGTTATCGTAAGTGCTGCGTGCCTTTTGCTCTGCAGCCATATCCTCAGTCAGATCCGTAATGATATCCCCTTTTGACTGGAACTCACAGGCATTGAACGGCACACCACCCGCGGCCTGTGGCCAGATTCCGATGGTATGATCCACATAATAGTTGGCAAATCCGGATTCCTCGATTTCTTCCATGGAGAGATTTTTGGTCAGCTGATGGACGATAGCGGCCACCATTTCAAGGTGAGCCAGTTCTTCTGTGCCGATATCGGTCAGTACTGCAGCCACCTCTCTGTATGGGCAGGCGTAGCGTTGTGACAGGTAGCGCATGGAGGCGCCCATCTCACCATCGGGTCCGCCGTACTGGCTGATGATTGCCTGCGCCAGCATGGCGTTAGGCGCTTTGATGTTGACAGGAAATTCAAGTCTTCTTTCATAATTCCACATTAAGCACAGCCTCCTTCCCAGGGCATAGGCAGGGTCGCCCATCTCCAGTCGCCGCAGTCGGATGTGTCGGCAAGAGCCAGTGTCAGGGGACCAAATTTTTCAGAGTATTCTTTTTTGGCCTGATTCGTCATACGATTATAGTGGTTATAATATTCCATGGCGTTTCGGTCGGTAGGATGGGTGTCAAGGTAGAGGGCAAGCTCGATGACTACGAAATCCAGAACGCCGATATCATGGAGGAGTTTTTCCTGCTCGTTTGCAAAGTGCATATTCATGATTTACAGCATCTCCTTCCTGTGAATGGTTTGTCAAGCTCCGGGAAGATGGTTCCTGCACAGTAGCCTTCTTCCAGATTATCGCAGATTCCGTTGAAATGCTGCCAGGGAACATAGGCCATTGCAACAGGAAACTTGTCAATATTATCTCTGTACATATAGTCTTTCATGAAGTTTCCTTTCTATATTTTCAGATGTTTATAATAATATATTATGATATAATCATAGCCGTGTGTTTGCGTTTGGGGAATTTTTGCGTTTAACATGGACACATAATTTTCACATTTTGATAAGATTCGTAACACATTTGTACGGTACATTTATAAGAGCGCCTGTTCGAAAGCGCCGTTGGAAGCATCGGGCAGTGTAATGCCCGGCAGTGCAGTGTATCAGACAACATCAAGCGATATAGAGCAGATACAGGTCGAATATTCCTGGATAGAAGGGAGGAATTTTGTTTTGATACAGGTAGAAAATATAAGCAAAAGATATGGAAGCCATATGGCGGTGGATGGGCTGTCATTTACAGTAGAAAAGGGGCAGATCTACGGATTCCTGGGACCAAATGGTGCGGGAAAATCTACAACGATGAACATTATGACAGGCTACATAGCCGCCAGCAGTGGAACAGTGAAGATAAATGGTTTTGATATTCTGACGGAGCCGGAGAAGGCGAAGAAATGTATCGGTTATCTGCCGGAGATACCGCCGCTATATACGGATATGACGGTATATGAATATCTGCTGTTTGTGGCGGAACTGAAAAAAGTTCCCAAAAAGGAGCGTGCCGATCATGTAGATGAGATCATTGATAAAACTCAATTGGAAGAAGCAGCAGGGCGTCTGATCCGAAATCTTTCCAAAGGTTATAAGCAGCGTACCGGGCTGGCCCAAGCGTTGATCGGCTATCCGGAGGTGTTGATCCTGGATGAGCCGATGGTGGGGCTTGATCCGAAGCAGATTCTGGAGATGCGGGATCTGATCAGGGAACTTTCCGTAGAGCATACCATTCTTCTGAGTTCTCATATTCTGTCGGAGGTAAGCGCTGTCTGCGATCATATTATGATCATATCGGGAGGAAATCTGGCGGCCAGTGGTTCGCCGGAAGAACTGCAGGAGAGGATGCAGGGCAGAACCAAAATGGAGGTTGTCGTTCTCGGCGAAAAGGAACAGGCGGAGGAGATTCTGCAGGGTATCGGTCAGATTATATCCTGCATGATCGAACCGGCAGAGGAGTCTGGCAGCATAAGGATAGAACTGGATGTGGCGGACAATGCAGATATCCGTAAAGAGTTATCTGTGGCGCTGGCGGGAGCCGGTATGCCGATCCTGTCCATGAACCGACAGGAAAGGACATTGGAAGATATTTTCCTGGAACTCACCGGAGAGGCCGCGCAAGAAGCGGAATGTATGAGGGCGTAAAGGAGGACAGAGACGATGATGGCAATTTATAAAAGAGAACTGAAATCCTTTTTTCATTCTTTTGTTGGATGGCTGTTTCTGGCAGCCACACTGTTTATGATGGGCATCTATTTTACGGTATATAATATCATGTCGGGGTATCCGACAATTTCCTATGTACTGCAGAGCATAGTATTTCTTTTTATCCTGACCATTCCGATCCTGACCATGCGTGTTCTTTCAGAGGACAGGAAGTACAAGACGGACCAATTGATTCTCACGGCGCCGATTTCAGTGGGGAGGATCGTGCTGGGCAAGTACCTGGCGCTGGTGACGGTTCTGGCGATCCCGACAGTGCTCATCGGCCTTACGCCGCCTGTCCTGATGCGTGCAGGGGCGTTCCAGACAGGAATCTCCTATGCTTCTCTGGCGGGTTTTTTCCTGTATGGCTGCCTGGGACTGGCTATTGGGCTGTTCCTGTCGTCATTGACGGAAAGTGTTGTGATTGCGGCGGTGTTGACGCTGATCGTATTGTTCTCAGGATATATTATGGCGGGGCTGTGCAGTATGATTTCCAGCGCCGGTACAGGTGTCTTTGCAGAATTTCTCTCGAAGGTGTTGTACTGTTTTGATATGATCGGAAGGTTTGATGCACTTTCCAACGGTTATTTTCAGGTGGAGTCGATGGCATATTTTGTCACGCTCACGGTTTTTGTACTGTTTTGCACGACACAGTCGATTCAGAAACGTCGATACAGTGTGTCGGGAAAAGGGATTCGTCTGGGAACCTACAGTGTGATGGGGATCGTAGCGGCAGCCGTGGTGACGATTCTGATCAATCTTGGATTGAATTATGTGCCGGACCGGTATACCGCTTTTGATGTGACGGCAAATAAGCTGTATACCCTGACGGAAGATACGAAGGAGATGATTGGCAGCCTGCAGGAGGATGTGACTATCTACGTGCTGGCAGATGAGGCGGCAAAGGATGAAGATCTGGACAAGACGCTGCAACAGCTCAAAAACCTGTCAGGGCATGTGACGGTAAGCTATGTCGACCCGCTGGCAAATCCGAAATTTTACTATAATTATACGGAAGAGGAGCCGGTAAACAACAGTTTGATTGTGGAGGGAGCAAAGGGCAGCGTTGTGATCAGTTACGATGATATTTATCAGTATGATATGAATTACAGCAGCTATCAGTACACGCTGACGGGGTATGACGGCGAGGGACAGATCCTTTCCGCAATCTCCAGGGTGATGATGGAAGAGCAGCCGAAGTTGTATCTGATTATGGGTCATGATGAGCTGGCCTTTGAGGAATCTTTTTTGAATATGCTGGAGAAGGAAAATCTCGCGTATGAAAATCTGAACCTGAATACGGTGGATGAGGTTCCGAAGGATGCGCAGGGGATCATTATAAATGCTCCTGCCGGAGATTACTCGGAGGAAGATGTAGACAAAATACTGCGTTATCTGGAACAGGGTGGCAATGCGCTGATCGCACCGGTTTGGACGGACAGCGAAATGCAGGGCTTTACGCGGATTCTGGATTATTACGGGGTGTCTTTGGTGGATGGACTGATCATTGAGGAAGACAGGGAGCATTATTACCAGATTCCCTATTGGCTGTTTCCTGAGGTGGAAGATACAGCCGTAACGCAGCGTGTGTCCGGCGGTTCTATATTTGTTCCCTATGCAAGCGGACTTATGTATGAGGAGGATGAGGACGATCTGCTTTATACGCCGTTTCTTATGACCAGCGGCGACGCATTCAGCAAGCAGGATATTTTTGACGGGGAGGATTACAGCAGAAGTACGGATGCTGTTGACGGACCCTTCGTGATCGGTTTGAGCATAGAGAAAGCTGTTGGTGAGGGAACGGTCTCTAAAGCAGCCATTGTGTCGTCAGAACAGATATTTACTTCAGCTGCGGACAAAGTGGTGCCGGGTTATAATATGAAGTTGTTCGGCAACATTGTAAGCAGTCTGGCTGAGCGTGAGAGTTCTGTGTCTGTTCCGGTGAAGTATTTTGATATTGGCTATCTGACCTTCACTGCACGTACGGTCTATGTTGTAGGATTTGTGTCGATTATTGTACTGCCGATTGGATGCCTGCTGATTGGTCTGGTCATCTGGCTGCGGCGAAGAAGACTGTGAAGCATTGTTACACTTATAGTAAACCTCCATCATGCTCAGCCTGCCGTCTGGCGGGCCGCATGGCCATCCATGCTATGAAAGTCGGAGACTTTCATAATAAACTTCCATCATGCTCAGCCTGCCGTCTGGCGGGCCGCATGGCCATCCATGCTGTGAAAGTCGAAGACTTTCATAGTAAACGAAATTTCCAATGTCGTTTACTATTGTTATGCTACTTGCAGCAGGGTTGTTGACTTCCACGTAAGTTTGTGCAAAAATGAGAGAAACGTGTGCAGCCATTTTTTCCTTGCTTTTTAAAGGGGTGTTTGTTAAAATATTAACATTGGGGTGGACGTATGCTTCAGTTGTACCCTTTTTCAGGAAATATTTGTATCGTGGGCGGCATAAGGCACAGGTACGGCATAGAGGAGAAGACAGGGAGGATCGATCATGAGAGGAATTGATACGCAGGTTCGCAAGAACAGACGCCGTATATTTAAAGAAGTGGCCAATCTGGCTTATCATTCGGAGAACTTGAAGGATGATGTGGAGGCGCTTCCCTATAAGATAGTAGATTACGAAGAATCGGAGTATGAGAACATTTACCGGGAGAGGGCCATTGTACGAGAGCGGATTCGTCTGGCTATGGGCCTTTCACTGCGTCCGGAGAATCAGCCGGTTCATTTGACCCAGGGGTTAGAGGAGAGTAACATTGACGAGAAGTATTATGAGCCTCCGCTGATGCAGGTGATTCCTTCGGCCTGCAATGCCTGTCCTGAGAACCGCTATTACGTGACGGATCATTGTATGGGCTGTGTGGCGCATCCCTGTCGGGAAGTCTGTCCGCGGGGCGCAATCTCCATGCAGAGCGGTAAGTCGGTGATCGATCCGGAGAAATGCATTAAATGTGGTAAATGTAAAGCAGTGTGTCCTTACGATGCCATTTCCCATCAGGTCAGACCCTGTGCAGGAGCCTGCGGTGTGGGTGCGATCAAGAATGATGAGAAGGGCAGAGCGGTCATTGACAATGACTTGTGTGTTTCCTGCGGACAGTGTATGGTGAACTGTCCTTTTGGTGCGATCGCGGATAAGTCTCAGATTTTCCAGCTGATTCGCGCCCTGCAGTCGGGACATAAGATCGTTGCGCAGGTAGCGCCGGCTTTTGCGGGACAATTCGGACCTGATGTGACGCCGGATATGTTGAAGACGGCTTTGAAGGAGCTGGGATTTTATGACGTCTATGAGACGGCTATCGGAGCGGATCTGGGAGCCATCGCGGAAGCGAAGCATTATGCTTCGGAGGTAGCTACGGGTAAACTGCCTTTCAGCCTGACGTCCTGCTGTCCGTCATGGTCGGTGCTGGCGAAGAAGTTCTTCCCGGAGACCATCGATAAGATCTCCAATGCTCTGACGCCGATGGTGGCTACGGCCAGGATCATCAAAGAGGATCATCCGGATGCCAAGGTAGTCTTTATAGGCCCCTGCGCCTCCAAGAAGCTGGAAGCTTCCAGGAGGACGATCCGCTCGGATGTTGATTTCGTCATTACGTTTGAGGAGTTGACGGGTATTTTTGAAGCCAAAGGTATTCTGTTGGAAGAGATTCAGGCACTGGATGCACTGCAGGGGGCAACTGGTGCAGGACGCGGTTACGGTGTAGCCGGCGGCGTGGCAAGCGCCATTGAAGAGTGTGTGCGGGAATATTATCCTGATGTGGAAGTCAACATTGAGCATGCCGAGAGTCTGTCCGAGTGTAAGAAGATGCTGATGCTGGCGAAGGCGGGCAAGAAGAATGGCTGCCTGATTGAAGGTATGGCGTGTCCGGGCGGATGTATTGCAGGCGCCGGAACGAATATTGCCGTGCCTGCAGCAGCGAAGGCGGTCGGCAGCTTTAAGAACGCAGCGGAGAAGAAGATTCCGGAGCAGAATTAGAAGTGTTTTCAGGCGATGACGGTTTCAGGTGCAGAGTGCCGGCGGAGGACTGAGCCGGTGATTTTGCGGCTTACAGGATAGAATAGAAGAACTGGGAGAACTGTGTGACTGCAGTCCGGCCAGAATACAATTTGGAGAAAAAGAAATGAGTCAGAAAATAAGAACTAGATATGCCCCCAGCCCCACAGGCCGTATGCATGTAGGGAATTTAAGAACAGCTTTGTATGCTTATCTGATCGCAAAGCATGAGGGCGGTGATTTCATATTAAGGATTGAGGATACAGATCAGGAACGTTATGTGGAGGGGGCGGTAGATATTATCTACCGTACGCTGGAGAAGACAGGACTGGTGCATGATGAGGGGCCGGATAAGGACGGCGGTGTGGGACCTTACGTGCAGAGCGACCGGCAGAAGAAGGGACTTTATCTGGAATATGCCAGACAGCTGATCGATAAGGGACAGGCCTATTATTGTTTCTGCGATAAGGACAGGCTGGCGACACTGACCAGAACGGTCGCCGGGAAGGAAATCAATGTATATGATAAGCATTGTCTGCAGCTTTCGAAAGAGGAAGTGGACACAAAGCTTGCGGAAGGCGTTCCTTATGTGATCAGACAGAACAATCCTACAGAAGGGACGACTACTTTCCATGATGATATTTACGGCGATATCACAGTGGATAACAGTGAGCTGGATGATATGATCCTGATTAAATCGGATGGTTATCCGACTTACAACTTTGCCAATGTGGTGGATGATCACTTGATGGGGATCACGCATGTAGTGCGGGGCAATGAATATTTATCTTCATCTCCCAAGTATAATCGTCTCTATGAAGCTTTTGGCTGGGAGGTGCCGGAATATGTACACTGTCCGCTGATCACAGATGAGAATCACCAGAAGCTGTCCAAACGTTGTGGTCATTCTTCTTATGAAGATCTGATCGAGCAGGGATTTCTGTCAGAGGCTGTGGTGAATTTCGTGGCGCTTCTTGGCTGGAGCCCGGAGGATAATACGGAGATTTTTACGCTGGAAGAACTGGTGAAGAAGTTTGACTACCATCATCTGTCCAAATCACCGGCGGTATTTGATTATACCAAGTTAAAATGGATGAACGGAGAATATTTAAAGGCTATGGATCCTGAACGGTTCTATGAGATGGCGGAGCCTTATCTGAAAGAGGCACTGTCCTGCAATCTTGATTTAAAGAAGATCGCGTCCATGGTCAAGACCAGGATCGAGATTTTTCCGGATATCAGAGAAATGGTGGATTTCTTTGAGATGCTGCCGGAATATGATGTAGAGATGTATACCCATAAGAAGATGAAGACGAGCAGGGAGTCTTCTCTGGAAGTGCTGCAGGAAATTTTACCGCTTCTGGAGGAACAGACAGATTACAGCAATGATGCGCTTTATGTGAAACTGTCTTCTTATGTGGAGCAGAAGGGATGTAAGAACGGTTATGTGATGTGGCCGATACGGACTGCGGTTTCCGGCAGGCAGATGACGCCGGCAGGCGCTACGGAGATCATGGAAGTGCTGGGGAAGGATGAATCCCTCAGCAGAATCCGTAAAGGAATCGAGAAATTACAGAGTGTCTGAGCAGATTATCAATCCTGATCAGGAGAAAGCGATTTTGCATACTGCCGGCCCCGCACAGATTATAGCGGGGCCTGGCAGCGGCAAGACCTTCGTCACCGTACACCGCATCTTACATCTAATCATGAAGCAGGGCGTTGATCCGGCCCGCATTCTGGTCATCACATTTACGAAAGCAGCGGCGTTGGAAATGCAGGAGCGTTTCTTCCGTCTTACACAGCCGGAGCGGCCTCCGGTAAGATTTGGCACTTTTCATGCCGTGTTCTATCACATTCTGAAACAGTCGGCCCATTATCGGGGTTATTCCATTATGACAGAATCAGAGAAAAGAAAACAGATTCGACAGCTGGTACATTTGCACAATCATTTTGCCTGTGTGCGGGAGGAAGACCTGGAGGAATTGATTGATTCGGTCGGTTTCTGTAAAATGACTGGTAAGGTGAGACCGCTGTCCATAGAGGGAATCGGGGAGGAGGACATCCTTTTTCTGGTAAGAGAATATGAGAGTTATCAACGGGAGTTCAGACAGATGGATTTTGACGATATTATGATTCACTGTCACAGGCTGCTGCGGAAAGACAGGGAGCTTCTTGGTCGGTGGCAGGAGCAGTCACAGTACATCCTGGTGGATGAATTTCAGGATATATCGCCGTTGCAGTATGAGATTGTGAGAATGCTGGCGGCACCGCAGCATAATCTCTTTATCGTGGGAGATGACGACCAGTCTGTCTATGGCTTCCGGGGTGCAAGTCCCGACAGTATGCAGCGGTTTCGGCGGGACTATCCGGCAGCGGCGGTCGTCCTGCTTGACAGGAATTACCGCTGCCATAAACAGATCACTGCAGCGGCGCTTCGAGTGATCGGGGAGAATCAGCACCGCATTGATAAACGGATTTGCGCTGTGCACGAAAAGGGCGAAGGATTCCGCCTGCTGCAGTGCGAAAACGAGGAAGAGATGCGGCAGACATTTGTCAGGGAAATCAGAGAGAGACAAAGAGCCGGCCTGCTGTCGAATTGTGCAGTGATCTGCCGAACCAATTATGACTGTGCCATGTGGGCACAGGTTCTGCGCAGACACGGAATCCCTTTTTCCATGAAGGAGCGTCCCGGCAACCGGTTCCGGCATTTTGTGGTGCTGGATATCATGGCATATCTGGAACTGGCGGAGGAAATGGCCAATGTAGATACGAAGCGCTGCAGTGCAGGAATAAGGAATCCTGCTGCGGAAGCATCAGGGCATGAAACGGACAGGTATCCATATGGTACAGGGATTTCTGTCGGGGTAAGCAGGAAATATTTTCTGCGGATTATGAACCGCCCGGTCAGATATTTGAAAAGAGACATCGTAACGGAAGAGACGGTGCGGGAGGAGGTTCTGCTGGCCTGCTATCGCGGCTCAGCCATCTTACAGGAGCGGGTCAGAAGATTATTTCAGGATATTCGAAATCTGAGAGGACGAAAACTGTATCTGCAGATTCATTATATCCGCAATATTATCGGCTATGACGGTTATCTGCGTGAGAAGTACAAAGGCCCGAAAGCAGACGAACTGATCAGGATAGCAGTGCAGTTCCAGGAAGTATCCCGCGGTTTTTCATCACTGCAGGATATGAAGGAATATATAGCCGGTTATGAGGAAACGCTAAAGGATATTCAGGAACAGAAACAGGAGAAGGAGGACGCGGTCAATCTGCTGACCATGCACGCTTCTAAAGGTCTGGAATTTGACAGCGTTTATCTGCCGGATTGCCAGGAAGGGAAAATCCCTTCTGCCAAGGCGGTGACAGAGGAGGAGATAGAAGAGGAACGGCGCATGTTCTATGTGGCGATGACCAGGGCGAGGCACAGCCTGTGTCTGATGACAGCCAAAGGAAGAACCGGAAAAGATGCACCTTCCCGGTTCCTGGCATGTCTGATGGATCACGTCTCTTCTGCATCGCCTTCCAGCAGTTCGTCAAATTCTGCGGCGTCCAGATACTCGTCAAAAGCTTCCGCCACGGCTTCGTATTCTTCATCATCTTCGATATAATCCAGAGTCGGCTCTTCGTTGGGGTTATCCGGGTTCTCACTGTAACGATAGAACCATACCTCGCCTTCCGTATTGTCTCCGGCTTCATTTAACGGAAGCAGGACGATATAGTCCCGCCCGGAAACGGTGAGAATGGTGATCACGGCACAGGTGACGGTGGTACCGTCCTCCAGATCAAGGTCTACGGTCATCTCTTCTGCGTCGTATCCGTTGCCGTCTTCCGGAATATTTTGTTTGCTCATAGTGGGCCTTCCTTTCCTCCGCAGCGGTAGAAACTGCGAATATATGCAGTGACAGTCTGGTCAGATCCTTATGCTTACATCACTGACCGCACCGGAATACAAATGATTAAAATCGGTTGGACTGTTGCCTTTTGCAGATAACTAATAGATATTTTACTGAAATCTGGACAGATATTCAATGGATATTCTGAAAATAAAAGAAATTTTTGTTTGGAAATCTCATCTTTTGTGATAAAATGATAACATGGCATTTAATTTGTATTATATCAGCTGTGTGGTGGGGATGCAATTTTCGGTCAGAAATTAATGTTTCGTTGTACTGGTGAATAACCATAAACTTACATTTTGTCGGAGGATTTCATGTACAAAGACTTCAAAGTAGTTAAGACACAAATTTATCCTTTAGGCGTGTATTTCCGACATGCAGGGCTGCACATCGCGGCGGTGCACAGAAGAATACATACGGAAGATTCAGCAGAGTTTGGCATCATTCTGTATGACAGGAAGCACAGAGGAGGCGTCAGGATCCCGTTTCCGGAAGAGAACAGGGTAGGTTCTGTATATGCCATGCTGCTGGAGGGCTATCAGAACAGAGAGTTCAGCTATCTATTTTACTGTGGGGACCGGATCTGGCAGGATCCATACTGCAGGAAGATAGAGTGTAACACGAAATACGGTGTTCCGGGCAAAGGATTGTTACGCTGTATGGTGCCGGACGAGAACTATGATTGGGAGCAGGATCGTGCACCGGGAATCCCTTATGAAAACGTAGTACTGTATGCCCTTCATGTGCGGGGCTTTACGAAGCACAGGTCTTCCGGAGTAGTGCACAAAGGTACCTATGCCGGGATCACGGAGAAGATTTCTTATTTGAAGGAGTTGGGGATTACTTCGGTATTGCTGATGCCGGCTTACGAATTTGATGAGATTCAGGTGCAGGAAAATGCACAGGCTTTTTTATCCATGGAGCAGTCGGCTGTTTCCTATAAGCAGCCTGTGGGGCCGGCTGCGGGAGAGGCTGAGGCAGCATCCGAAAAGGGGAAGCTGGAGCTTCCTTACAAGATCAATTACTGGGGATACCGCAGAGGGATGTATTACAGTCCTAAGGGCGCCTATTCATACAGCCAGGATGCGGTAACCGAATGTAAGGATATGGTGAAGGCGCTGCACAGGGAAGGCATTGAGGTATTGATGCAGTTTTATTTCCCGACGGAGGTCGCTCCGGCAGAGATGCTGGATGTCTTAAAATATTGGAAAGTAGCATATCATATAGACGGTTTTCATGTGATGGGGGTGGATCTGCCCATTGGATTATTTGCCGCAGAACCGTTGTTGTCGGATACGAAACTGCTGACCATACAGCAGTACAGTCCGACGGCCGCAGAACCGGCGGCTTTATCCCGCAATATTGGCTGGCTGAGTGAAGCATTTCAGTATGATATGCGCCGCCTGTTGAAGGGGGATGACAGCATGGTCAGCCAATTCATCTTTCATGTGCGCAATAACAGGCCGGAGACGGGCATCATCAATTATATCGCCAAGTGGGACGGTTTCCGTCTGGCTGATCTGGTATCTTATGACCGGAAGCACAATGAAGATAATGGGGAGGACAACCGGGACGGCACAGATTATAACTGCAGTTGGAACTGCGGCGTGGAAGGAAAGAGCCGCAGGAAAACTATTTTGCAGCTGCGCAGAAAGCAGATGCAGAATGCCATGACGCTTGTTTTTCTTGCCCAGGGGACGCCGCTTTTATACAGCGGTGATGAATTTGGCAATACCCAGAACGGCAATAACAATCCCTATTGTCAGGATAATGATACGACGTGGATTAAGTGGAACCAGATGGAAAGAGGCGGGGAACTGTTAGCTTATACGAAGATGCTGATCCGGCTGCGCAGGGAGCATCCGATCCTTCACAGCGCCATGCCTCTGAAAGGGATGGATACGCTTTCCTGTGGTTATCCGGACATTTCCTTCCATGGCAAGGAGGCATGGCGGCCGGATACAAGCCCTGCCAGCAGATCCATCGGCATTATGTACTGCGGTTACTATGGGGAGATTGAGGGCCGCAGGGATGAAGATTTCATTTATTTCGGGGTGAATCTGTATTGGCAGTCTCATGTTCTTGGGCTGCCCACACTGCCCAGGGGGAAGGTCTGGAAACTTTACGCTTCCACAGATACACAGGAGAGAACCGATAAAAAGAAAGAACAACAGGCAGAAAGAAAACAGGATGGGCAATTAAGTGGGAGCGTGGAAGAGAATCTGTTGAAAATTACCATTCCACCACGAACTGTTATGGTATATACGACAGAGGACTGCCCGGTGGCGGAGATCTTACAGAAACAGCGCCGCAGGCGCGGCAGCGCTTTGCCGGGGAGGAAAACAGACAATGTGTCTGTACGCGGCGTATAACAGGAATGTCAGGAATGACAGGAATGTAGAAGGCTGAATGGTTATAGAGTATCAATAAAGATAAGGATAGTGGAGTTATGGTAAAAGCATGGGAACATTTAAAAACGATCACGCTTCATAAACGTCTGGTAATGGAGGGTTGTTTTAAAGTCGGATTGTATTGGCAGGGGATTTTTCATGATATGTCGAAATTCAGTCCCACAGAGTTCCTGGTTGGTGCAAGATACTGGCAGGGAGACAGAAGCCCGAACAACGCAGAGCGGGAGCGGATCGGCTATTCGTCTTCGTGGCTGCATCACAAGGGGCGGAATAAGCATCACTATGAATATTGGATCGATTACAGTTGTCGGGGAATAGAGGGAGGTATGGCGCCGGCGCCCATGCCCAGGCGGTATATTGTGGAGATGTTCATGGATCGGATCGCAGCCTGTAAGGTATATCATAAGGATGCATACACCTGTCAGGATCCATTGTTGTACTATCAGTCGTCTCAGACTCCGCCGCCGCTGCATCCAAAGACGAAGAAGCTTTTGGAGTTTCTGCTGCACATGCTGGCTGAGAAGGGCGAAGAAGAGACCTTCCGCTATATCAGGAACAGAGTTTTAAAGTAAGTAACCTTCTCACTCTTTTTTGCATACGATAAGGTATGAAAAAAGTGGCAGTTCAGACAGGGCAGTACATACAATGTGCTGGCCGTACCGTTGAGTAGTGCCTGTAAGCGTCCGTACCGTCGTAAAGCTGGCGTTCGGATATCTGTAACAGGAAAGGCATCTGAACAGTCAGGTAAAAAGGAGATGAGAATATATGAACTGTAGTATTATTCTGTTGTTTTTATTGTTCTGCGGCCGCAACGGCTGTGGATGCGGCAGAGATACAGGCTGTGGCTGCGAAAAGCCCAGGCCCGTACCGCCGCCGCCATGCCGCCCGAGAGAGCGGGAATGCGAGTGTGGAAGAGAGCGGGATTGCGGCAGGGAACGTGAGCCGGAACGGGATTGTTCGTGCGATAATGATTCCCGATTTGAGCCGCGTTTCGAGCCGAGACCGTTTTCAGACAGCTGCGGCTGCAATGACAAGTAGAAAGTGAGCAAAGCTTATTTGTGGGTTTCGTTTCGCGAACCCGAATGAGCGGAGCAGTTATCACACTGCCCTTCCTTTTTCTTTTTGGTTGACGAGAAAGGAGGGGCAGTGTTAAACTGTTTCAAGGAAAGTGTAGAAAATGCCTTAACAGGAAAGAGAAAGAAGGATTCCAGCGGCGGATTTTTCAGAATGGAGGAGACATGTTAGACGGAAAGAAAGTTTTATTCAGCGGGATGCAGGCGACGGGCAGCCTGACACTTGGTAATTATCTGGGTGCGTTAAGGAATTGGGTCACGCTCTGTGATGAGTATATGTGCTTTTATTCGGTGGTGGACCTGCATTCGATCACGGTGCGTCAGGATCCGGCCGAGCTGCGGAAAAGGGCAAGAAATCTGCTGACTTTGTACATAGCGGCGGGGATTGATCCGGAGAAGAACTGTCTTTACTATCAATCTCATGTATCCGGCCATGCGGAACTTTCCTGGATCCTGAACTGTTTTACTTATATGGGTGAATTAAACCGCATGACACAGTTTAAGGACAAGGCTTCTAAACATGCGGATAACATCAATGCCGGGTTATTTACGTATCCGGTACTGATGGCGGCGGACATTCTGCTGTATCAGGCAGATGTGGTGCCGGTGGGGAAAGACCAGCTGCAGCATCTGGAGATCACGCGGGATATCGCGCAACGTTTCAACGGTATTTACGGGGATGTCTTTACCGTTCCGGAACCTTATCTGGGCAAGACCGGCGCCAGCATCAGAAGCCTGCAGGATCCCTCAAAGAAGATGTCTAAATCTGATGAGAATCTGAATGCCAGTATTTATCTGATGGACGATCCGGATACAATCATCCGTAAATTTAAGCGGGCGGTGACGGATTCCGAAGCCTGTGTGCGCTATAGTGAAGAGCAGCCGGGTATCCGGAATCTGATCGACATTTACTGTACCTGTACTGGTAAGACGCCGGAAGAGACGGAACGGGAGTTTGCGGGCAAAGGATATGGGGACTTTAAGATGGCTGTGGGAGAAGCCGTTGTGGGTGTTTTAAAACCATTACAGGACAGATTTCATGACTTGTCCGGCAATAGGGAATATATTGATAAGATTATCAAGGAAAATGCGGAGAAGGCAGATTACTATGCCGCAAAGACACTGCGCAAGGTACAGAAAAAGATCGGTTTTCCGGAAAGAATCCGGTAAACCGGCCAGTCAAAGAAAAGACCATGCTTCGGATGAGTGGAAGCATGGTCTTTCTGTATGGAATTATCCGTTATTTGCCGGAGCTGATTTACCCTTGGAATACATCAGTAAAATATCCTGCGGCGGATACTGGTTCACCACCCCTTGACAGGTGGCTTGTATCTCCAATGACCTGTGCCCTGAATTGGGCGATATTGCCACGACGTTCCTCTGTGCCCAGGATGGTGACTGATGTGGGAGCCAGATACAGACTGTGGAACAACAGAGCCGGCGATATGCCAAGCAAATGGCTCATCATCACACAGATTACACCCAGATGGCAGAAGATCACGATGGTGCTGTCTGTTTGGCCGGTCGTATTTGTCGTATTGTCAGCATGGGCTGGTGTACCGCTTTGTGCCGCCGCAGGCTGTTCTGCGCCTTTCTGTGTGGAGAGATTTTCGTGCAGATAATAATTGTGGTGTCTTCGGTAACCATAGGAGGCTAGAATATTGTCAATTCCTTCACATACTTCGGCGTAGGCAGGGAGCAGCTTGGGATTGGAGCGGTAGAGTTCGGTTTCTTTCCACCCTTCCCGGTCATACATCTGGGGGATTTCAGTCCAATATTCCGGCATAAAATCCCAGGGGACGCCTACCCGTCCTGTGACGGGATCTTCTACCGGATAGAAGAATTCTTTCATCCAGTCGTGTGTAATAGCTTCCCGTCCAACCCTGGCAAGCGTGTAGGAAGCAGTTTTCTGTGCGCGGCCAAGCGGAGAACAGTAAAATTGTGTTACTGGCCAGTTCGCCGTGCGTTCTGAGAGCAGCAGTGCTTCCCGGACACCTTTCTCCGTCAGCGAGTCGTGCTCATAATCCGGATCTCCGTGTCTGATAAAAATGATTTTCATAAAATTTCCTCCGTATGTTAGCTTTAGCAAAATTTAATTAGTGTTTTTGTTCATTATAGTATATAATAACATAGATGTATAGAAGATGTATCGCATTAATTTCATATGGAGGAGAACTATGTTCGGCGCAAAGAAGAAAACAAAGGAAACGCTGCATCAATTCGACAGAGGCAGAGGAAGATCGGCAGTCGGCATCATCATAGTGATTGTGGTTTTGGTCGTTCTGGTGAGTGGATCCTATTATTCTATTCAGGAGGAGGAGCAGGCGGTGGTATGTACGTTCGGGTCGCCGAAAGCTGTCACGACGCCGGGTCTGCATTTCAAGATTCCATTCATTCAGACTGTCAATAAAGTGAATACCACGATCCAGGGCTTTTCCATCGGCTATCATGACGATGGGGAAGAAGACGATGCGATGATGATCACATCGGATTATAACTTTATCTATGTGGATTTCTATGCCGAGTATAGAGTGACCGATCCAGTCAAGGCTCTGTATGCTTCCCGCAATCCGGAGGAGATTTTGAAGAATATCGCCCAGAACTGTATCAGGACGACGATCGGTTCCTACAGTGTGGACAGCGTCCTGACGACGGGGAAGAACGAGATTCAGTCCAATATCAAGCAGATGATCCTGGATAAGCTGGAGGACTATGATATCGGTATCCAGCTTGTGAATATAACGATTCAGGATGCTACACCGCCTACCGCGGAGGTGGAGAACGCCTTTAAGGAAGTGGAGACAGCCAAACAGGGGAAGGAAACGGCCTTAAACAACGCCAACAAATACCGTAACGAGCAGATTCCCAACGCGGAAGCCGAGGCAGACAAGATCTTACAGGATGCGGAGGCGACGAAACAGGAGAGGATCAACGAGGCCAATGGTCAGGCGGCACGTTTCAATTCCATGTTCCAGGAATATGCGAAATATCCTGAGGTGACGAAGAAGAGAATGTTCTATGAAGCGATGGAGAATATCCTGCCGGATGTGAAGGTTGTGATCCAGAGTAAGGACGGCAACATGAATACGATTCTGCCGCTTGACAGCTTTGTATCGGAGGAGGGTGATTCTACTGCACGGACGCCCGGCAGTATCGGCAGCAATACGGCAGGTACGCAGACAGAGGATGACCAGGCAGAGGAATGATCGCGGCGGTTTGGAAGATTGTTTTAGGGTCGAAACAGGTTTAGAGGCAGATTTGTGCTTGTGTCCAAACGCAGATCGAGCAGGAATGGGAGATTATTATGGCTGATTTTAATCAAAATTTTAATACAAACAGCGGCGCCGGGGATTTTGAGCGGTTCAATTCCGATGGCACAAGGAAAAAGGGCAAAGGGGAGAAGAACAAAAAAGGAGCAGGAGCCGGTATCTTGCTGGCGCTCATTGCCGTAGTGGCATTGATACTGCTTGGCAATTCCATGGTGGTGACGAAGCAGAACCAGTTTAAGCTGATCAGACAGTTTGGCCGGGTTCAGCGCGTGGTGACGGATGCGGGTTTGTCCTTTAAGATTCCATTTATCGAGTCGGTGGATACGATCCCGAAGGAACTTCTGCTTTACGATCTGCCGTCATCGGATGTCATCACGTCGGATAAGAAGACGATGATCGTGGACAGCTATGTGCTCTGGCATGTGACGGATCCGCTTAAATTCGCGCAGACGCTGAGCTGTTCAGTAAACAATGCGGAAGGACGTATTGATGCGATCGTATATAACGCGACCAAGAATACCATCTCTAATATGAAACAGGACGAGGTGATCCGCAGCCGTGACGGCAAGATGACGATCACGGTGGACCAGGATCCGGAGGAAGTGAAGAACAACGATATGGTCATCTCAGAGGATCATGAAGAAGTGATCGAGATTACTTCCCTGACGGAGGAGATCATGGCCCAGATCAACCATGTGGAGGAGCAGTACGGCATCGAGATCTCCGCGGTGGAGGTGAAGAAGCTGGATCTGCCTGACGACAACAAGCAGGCTGTCTATACCCGTATGATCTCCGAGCGTGAGAATATCGCGGCCCAGTATACGGCGGAGGGTAAGTCCGAGGCGAAGATGATCGAGAATACCACGGATAAGGAAGTGTCCATCATGCTTTCCGATGCGCAGGCCAAGGCGGAGGCGACTGTGGCAGAAGGAGAGGCTGAGTATATGAAGATTCTGACGAATGCCTATTCCGATCCGGCGAAAATGGATTTCTACTCGTTTGTCCGCGCGCTGGATGCGCTGAAAGAAAGTATGCGGGGAGATAATAAGACTATCATCCTGTCGGATGACTCACCGATCGCGCAGATCTTTAACGGACAGTATTAGAGCGACGCCCGGAGAGGTTTACGTAGGAGGAGCGGCGATAATCTTTGACGGACAGATTAGTGTGATGTTGGATGCCGTAGTGCGGTATGGCGCCGTCTCAGGCAGGGCAGGTGACGACTAAATTTTGAAGGGGAATTTTTTAGCAATGAAATTAGACAAATTTTATGAAGAATTGGATTCCTATTTTGCAAAGCAGGAGATTGATAAGGTGGATCCGTTTCTTGTGGCTTCTCTGGCGCAGGCCAAAGAGGAAGAGGATTATGGAGCCTATATCGGCATCTGTAATGAGATGATCGGATTTTACCGCAGTGTGTCGGCTTTTGAGAAGGCATATGTGGCGGCGGAGGATGTGCTGCTTCTGATGGAGGAGCTGCAGATGGAGAACACGGAGCACTTCGCCACAACCCTTCTGAATGCTGCCACGGCTTACCGGGCGGCGGGGGATTATGCCACCGCGCTGCGCTATTACAGGCAGGCGCTGCAGATCTACAGTGGTGTTCTGCCGCCTGAGGATTACCGGTATGCGGGGCTGTATAACAATATGAGCATCCTGCTTGAGAAGACGGAGGAGAACGAGGAAGCGATCGCCTGTGCGAGGAAGGCGCTGGCCATTATCGAAAAGCTGGACGGCGGCGAGATGGAGACGGCGACGACGCTGACCAATCTTGCGCTGCTGTATTTTAAGACGGGAGAGGCCGGGCAGGCAAAGGAACTGCTGGAAAGGGCGCTTTCCCTGTTTGAGCGAAGCGGCGAGAATACGGATGCCCACTACAGCGGTGCGCTGGCCGGCGTGGCGGAAGCCTGGTATCGGATGGAGGACTATGAGAAGGCGCTGCAGTATTACGAGAAGGCGCTGGCCGAGGTCAGGGTGCATTTCGGAGAAAATATGAGCTACGCCATCCTCTGTGAGAACTGCGCCGCAGTCTGTGAGAAGCTGGGCAGTCAGGAAAAACAGGCGTTCTATCTGCAGAAAGCAAAGGAAGTGAAGGAAGCGATCAAATGACAAAAGGATTGGAATTGGCGGAAGCATATTATAAGGCATACGGGCAGGAAATGCTGCGGACGAAGTTTCCCCAGGTGATCGGACAGACCGCCGTGGGGCTGGCAGGATACGGCTCGGAATGCCTGGGGTTTGACGACGAAGTGTCGATGGATCATGACTATGGTCCATCTTTTTGTGTATGGCTGCCCCGGGAGGTATACAGACAGTACGGGGCACAGATGCAGGCGGCCTACGAGGCGCTGCCGCAGGAGTTTATGGGTTGTAAAGGACGTGTCACAGAGGAACAGGGCAGGGGGCGCGTGGGCGTGCTGTGTCTGGAAGACTTCTATCTGGGGATCCTCGGGCGGGATACGGTTCCGGAGACGGATGCGCAGTGGCTTGCCTTGCCGGAGGAGAGTCTGGCGGCTGCCACGAACGGCAAGGTGTTCGAGGATCCGCTGGGGAGATTCAGCGGGATCAGGAACGGACTGCTGCAATATTATCCGCAGCGTGTGTGGATCCGCAGGCTGGTGCAGGCGCTGGCGAAGGCGGCACAGGCCGGGCAGTACAATTATGCCCGCGCCATGAAACGCGGGGAGCGGATCGCGGCGGAATTGTCGCTGACCGAATTTATTCAGGAAAGTATGAAGATCGTCTATCTGCTGAACCGGAAGTATGCTCCTTTTTATAAATGGATGCACAAAGGGCTGCGGGAACTTGCCGTCTGTTCAGAGGTGGGAGACATGCTGAACCTGCTCTACCAGATTCCCGATCCCGCGCAGGCATGGGAAGGCGTGCAGGCAGAGGACTATCTGTATCATCTGAATACCAATGACGGCAGGGTGCTTGTCATCGAGGCGGTGTGCAGCGTGATCGTGCAGGAGCTGAATGCGCAGGGAGTGTCGGCACTGCAGGATAATTTTCTGCAGAATCATCTGCAGACGCTGTTGGAGAAGGGTTGAGAAGAGAGTTAAAATGGCTTACAGGATATTGATCATTGATGATGACGCTGCACTTCTCAAAATGCTGCAAAAATATTTTGAAATGCAAAAATATGAGATCATCACGGCTGAGAATGGTGCAGAGGGGATGGAGAAGTTGAAATTCAAGCCGGATATCATCCTGCTGGATATCAATATGCCCCGGATTGACGGAATAGAGGTATGTCGGAGGATACGGGATAAAGTATCCTGCCCTGTCATATTCCTGACAGCACGGGTGGAGGAACAGGATGTTGTGAACGGGCTTTCTTCCGGTGGCGATGACTATATTCTAAAGCCGTTTCGCTTAAAAGAGCTTGAGGCAAGGATTGCGGCGCATTTGAAACGGGAGAGCCGGCAAAAAGAAAGGAACGAATGCTGTTTTCAGGGCGAGTTAACCGTTGATTATAAAGCAAAGACCGTGCAGATCAACACAGATTATGTGGAGTTGACAAGACTGGAATACGAGATCATCGAATTTTTGACGATGCATCCGGGAATGGTTTTTGATAAAGAGCGGATCTATGAGAAGGTCTGCGGATTTGATGCGGAGGGTGACAGCAGGGTAGTTACAGAGCTGATCCGCAGAATCAGGAAGAAGTTCCGGCAATATACGGAAACGGAATATATTGAGACCGTATGGGGGATGGGTTACCGATGGACAAGATAAGAAATCTTTCCCTGAGAAAAACAATCCTGCTCTATATGACGGCCGCCCTGCTTTGCAGTTTTATTCTCTCGGCAGTCATTGCCAGGACTGCCGAGCGGGTGCAGCTGCATGTCTGGTGGCATTATGTGGATGAGGAAGCATACTTTGAAGCAGCAAAACAGGCAGGTCCTTATTTTCTGACGGACATTTCCAGACCGCAGGCTTATGAAATGACGCAGACAGACTATTTCGTGTCGGAGTTTTGTGATTTCCTGCAGACTTATACCGTACTGCTGTTGTCTATGGCAGGAAGCTGCGGGGCAGTGTTCCTCTTTTATCGGAACAAGTTGAGAAGACCGATCGCGGAACTGGCGGCGGCCTCAAAGAAAATTGCGAAGAACCAGCTGGATTTCGGTATTGCCTATGAGAACCGGGATGAGATGGGCGTGCTCTGCAGGGAGTTCGAGCGGATGCGGGAACAGCTGTCCGGCAATAATCGGATCTTATGGAGGACGATCGAGGAGGAGAAGATGCTGCGGTCGGCCATTGCGCACGATATACGCGCGCCGCTGACCGTTCTTATGGGCTATCAGGAGATGCTGGCGGAATATCTGTCAGGGGAAGATATCGACAGCGGACAGGCTATGGAAATGCTGACGGAGAGCGGACGCCAGATCGAACGGATGGATGCTTTCGTGGAAGCAATGCGTAAGATGAGCAGTTTGGAGAACCGAAAACCGGCTGTAGAGGATATTTCGATAGGGCAGCTGGTGGAAGAGATCCGGGAGGAACTTACCGTTCTGGAAAAAGAGTATGGAAAGCAATGTGTGTTGCAGGTGGCAAAAGCACAGGAAGGATTTTGCGGAGATAAGGAAATCATCTTGGAGGTGACGGAAAATCTGCTGTCAAATGCCCTCCGTTATGGGAAGCAGCAGATTGTTATAACGGTAAGGATGGCATATTCCGAACTGTGTATCTGTGTCAGGGATGATGGAGAGGGTTTTCAGGAAGATATCGAAAAGGTTACGGAAGCCTTCCATGGGCAGAATGCGAAGGACAGCCTGAAACATGCGGGAATCGGCATGTATATCAGCAGGCTGTACTGTGAGAAACATGGAGGAAGACTGGTTTTGGAAAATGATGAACAGGGCGGGGCTGTAGTAACCGCAGTATTTTGTCGGATCGCGTGAGCGATCCGTTTTTTTGGCCCGTTGTCTTTTTGTTGTGATTTGTCTTTTATGATGGACTCATGCAGAGTCAGGATATTGAGGTCAGCCTTCGGCCTGCTTTCAGCAGGGCACTTGCTGAGCTATCTGTGAATGTGCCATTCATTCATGCATTCATTTATGCATTTCGTCTGCATCAGTGTATATGTTTTTGAACATCCATTTCCGGTTATGGGGGAGATAATACGGGATACGGATGTTTCGGGAGAAAGGAGGCAGGCCCATGTGGTCAATTTTAAAGAGAGAAGTAAAAAATTATTGGAAGAATCCGCTTCTCTGGCTGGGTATCGCAGTCGGTGTTTTGGTGGTATTGCAAAATGTAAGTCCCTATCTGCATATCCATTATCTGGCGGAGGGGGAAACGATCGTGAATGATTACCCGGAAACTTACCGTAACGGGGATGCCTGCGAGGGATATGTGCCGACGGAGGAAGGACAAAGACAGGAACTCTGGCAAGCGCAGGTACAGAAGGACTTGATGACCGTATGCGGGATGGACAGTGATAAGGCGCAGTCCGTTATTGCGGAAATGAAAGAAATGGACATTATGACGGCTTGCAAGTATCTGGAAAAATATGGCTTTTACGATGCATATTACGGCTATGTGAATACAGCCTATCGCAAAGGAACACGAGAAGAAATCAATGCCTACATGGCAAAAAAACTGGAAGACAGGCCATTCAATGTCACTAAGTTAAGAAGGTAGATAAAAGATCTCTATACCAGAGATGGTAT
>CANPTH010000059.1 GCA_947576945.1 uncultured Lachnospiraceae bacterium | reverse complement strand
TTAAATACAAGATTTGTGTGTTATGAGGTTTAAAAGGAAGTGTCAAACTCCCGAGTGAGTATATTGCGGCGGTAGCAGATTACATCCGGCTGGAATATGAACTGATTTGACATAAGGCTGCAGAAAATTAAGGAAGAGACCTGTCTCTTCCTTTTTTTGTTGAACTATGCTAGAATTATAATAGTTTGTTATTTTATAGTTAACGACATTGGAAATTTCATTTTCGGACTTGCAGAAGCTGCCGTATATGGCTTCTGCAAGAGCCGGAAACAGAAATTTGTTATGTCGTTTACTACATGTAAATGAAAGGTATGATATGGCGGATGAAATTACTCAGTGTGATCGTTCCCTGCTATAACGAAGAAGAGAATATCAGGGATTTTTATGACGAATTGTTTAAGAACGATTCTTACTTTAAAGCAAAAGAAATAGAAGTAGAGATTATTTATGTAGATGATGGTTCCAGGGACGGGACGGTGGCGGAGATCAGGAAACTGCACGAAGAAGATGAAAGAGTGCATCTGCTGTCTTTCTCGCGGAACTTTGGCAAAGAGGCGGCCATCTATGCGGGACTGCAGAAAGCAAGGGGTGATATGGCCGTGATGATGGATGCCGACCTGCAGGATCCGCCTGCGCTTTTGCCGGAGATGCACGGTTATATTGAGCAGGGCTACGATTCTGTGGCAACGCGCCGCGTCACGAGAAAGGGAGAGCCGCCGGTTCGGTCCTTTTTTGCAAGAATGTTTTATCGGCTTATGAATAAGATCTCCAGGACGGAGATCGTGGACGGCGCCAGGGATTACCGGCTTATGACCAGACAGGTGGTGGATGCTATCCTTGCAATGACGGAGTACAACCGGTTTACCAAAGGGATCTTCGGCTGGGTGGGTTACGAGACGAAGTGGCTGGAATACGAGAATATAGAGCGTAAGAAAGGTGAGACCAAATGGTCCTTCTGGAAACTGTTTGTCTATTCGCTGGAGGGAATTACGGCCTTCTCTACGGTGCCGCTTACGATGGCAGCCGTATTGGGAGCGCTTTTCTGCGCTCTGGCTTTCGGCATGATTGTCGTGACGATTGTGAGGACACTGATCTTCGGCGATCCTACTTCAGGCTGGCCGTCTTTGGTGTGCATTATTCTTCTGGTCAGCGGTGTGCAGCTGTTTTGTCTTGGTATCGTCGGGCAATACTTATCCAAGACTTATATGGAAGTGAAGAGAAGGCCGATTTATCTTGTTAAAGAGGATATCTGATGAAAGAATTGGTGAGCGTTATCGTGCCGGTATATAAAGCGGCTGCTTATATAGAGGATACGATCGCAATGGTAGAACGGCAGACCTGGAAGCAGTGGGAGCTGCTGCTGATAGAGGATTGTTCGCCGGATGACAGCGCCGCACTGATCCGGAGGACATTGACGCCGAAAGGCGGGCGGCCAGCGGCAGAGGGCGGCTGCCCGGCGGGAAGCGGCGGGGTTGAAGGCATTGTGGAGCGCCGGCCGGATCCGAAGAAGGACGCCGCACAGGGGATTCTGTCAGTGGAAGAGTTTACCGCTGCCGGAGGGCAGAGAGTAAGGCTGGTCTGTAAGGAGAAGAATGAGGGAGCGGCTTGTGCGCGCAACACCGGTTTGGATCTTGCCGGAGGCAGGTATATCGCATTTCTGGATGCGGATGATATCTGGTTTCCGGATAAACTGGAGAAAGAACTGCATTTTATGTGGGACAGGCAGGCCGGTTTCGTATTTACAGCCTATGAGTTTGGAGATGAAGAAGCCAGACCCGTGGGTAAGGTGGTGCATGTTCCGGAAGAACTGCGTTACAGACAGGCATTATCCCGCACGGTGATTTTCACGACCACCGTTTTACTGGACAGAGAGAAAATACCAGCGAAGCTGCTCAGAATGCCCGTGGTGGAGAGTGAAGACACGGCGGCCTGGTGGCAGATCCTGAGGGCCGGTTATACGGCGTATGGTCTGGATGAGGTGCTGGCAGTGTACAGGAGGCCTGCCCGGTCATTGTCTTCCAATAAACTGACGGCAGTGAGGCGCGTCTGGAACCTGTACCGCCGACAGGAGCGGCTGTCTTTGCCTGTCAGTGCAGGCTGTTTTGTTATGTGGGCCTATCGGGCGACGAAGAGACGGTTGTAGTGTCAGCAGCGTTTGGGGGAAGGCTTGTGTCAGGCCGGCACGGGATGCAAGTACACGGATGAGGTATGATAATGAAGAGAATGGAATCTTTAAAAAGATTGATCATATTACAGTTGTCCCTGATCGGACTGCTTTTTCATACGGCAGTATACGCGTATTATTGGTTTCATGAATATTATCCGTATCTGAAATTTCATGGACATGCCAATTTCTACTTTAAGGGACATGTGCTCATTGTGATGATCTATTTTGTGCTGCTGCTTTTCTTTGCCAGTACGTATGGCGTATTGAAGATCGGATATCTGAAGCCTGTAGATGTGTTTATATCGGAATTTTTTTCGTTACTGTTTGCCAATGTACTTTCTTATTTCCAGATATCCCTGATGGCAAACTGGGTTGTGAAGATCAGGCCCATTGCGGAGGTTATGGCAATTCAGGCTGTTTTCTCCGCTGTATGGGTATTTGTGTGCAATACCTGTTATTTCAGGGTGTTTCCGCCCAGAGGGCTGTTGATCATCTATGGGGAGAGACCCATTGACGATATTGTGGCCAAATTTGGGTCGCGGAAGGAAAAGTACAAGGTTATCAGCGATATCAATATTGCAGAAGGGTTGGAGAGAGTTGAGCAGGAGATCCGGAAGGATTATGGCGCCGTTGTTCTGTGGGATATTCCGGCGGCGGAGAGAAATACGCTGTTAAAGTATTGCTACAGTCGTTCGATCCGGGTTTATATGATGCCGAAGATATCGGATGTACTGGTGAAGGGAGCAACGCAGCTGCATCTGTTTGACACGCCTATCTATCTGACGAGAGAGTATGCGCTCAGGATAGAAGAGCGTATCGCCAAGAGAGCCATTGATTTGATCTGTTCCCTGCTTTTGCTGGTGATCACCTCTCCTGTGATGCTGATTACAGCCGCAGTAATCAAGCTGTATGACGGCGGCCCGGTATTCTATAAGCAGATCAGATGCACCATGGGGCAGAAGGAATTCCATATCATGAAATTCAGAAGTATGCGGGTGGATGCGGAGAAGGACGGCGTGGCAAGGCTGGCAGCGAAGAATGATTCCCGTATTACGCCGATCGGGAAATTTATTCGTGCCGTCAGAATTGATGAATTGCCGCAGCTTCTTAATATTTTAAAGGGAGAGATGTCTTTTATCGGGCCGAGACCGGAACGACCGGAGATCATCGCACAGTATATGGAAGATATGCCGGAGTTTGCCTTTCGCATGAAAGTAAAGGCAGGACTTGCGGGATATGCCCAGGTGTATGGAAAGTATAATACGACACCTTATGATAAATTGAAGCTGGATCTGACTTATATTGAACAGTATTCGGTATGGCTGGATCTGAAGCTGATGCTTCTGACTTTGAAGATCCTTATCAAACCGGAGAGCACGGAAGGCGTAGACGGTAATCAGGTTACGGCAGTAAAGAAGAGATGAAGCGAGGGACGACCGGTATATGTGGGAGAGCAAATATGCCAATGCAGGCATGGATATGAAGAAACTACTACTTTGCTTTATAGGAAAGATCTGGATGGCGCTGCTGGCGGCACTGCTGGGAGCCGTGCTGGGCGGTGGGGCCTATGCTGTTTCCCGCGTGGTTCCGGAATCGAAGCGGGAGTACCAGGCAATGTCTAAGATCTATCTGGATTTCGCGGCGGATGAGACCGGTGAAGTATATCAGGCGTATAATGGGTACACATGGAATGACCTTATGGCTACGGATCCGATCCTGGATGTGACCATGCAGTATCTGCCGGAAGATTACACGCGGGAAGAAGTGGCGGCCGCAGTAAAGGCGGAGATCCTTTCGGATTTAAGACTGTTGACGATTACGGTTACGACGCATGATGCGGGGCGCTGTGAGCAGATTCTGCAGGCAGCGGGGCAGTCGCTTGTGGAACGGGGAAATACGGCAAGGGAGTTTAGACGGATCGAGGTGATCCAGACTACCGAGGCGAAGCCTGTAGTGGCGGATGCAAGATGGATACAGGCGATAACAGCCGGTGCGGCGCTGGCAGCGGTATTGACGCTGCTCGGGATGTTCCTCTGCTATGTGTTGGATGACCGGATTATGGTGGCATCGGATCTAAGGCAGGTGACGGATGCAGTATTTGTCGGTTACAGCGGTGCGGGAGAACGGCTGGAGAAGGATTATGAAGCGAACCTGGACTGGTTAAGAAAGAAGAAGGGAAAGATCGCCGTACTTTCGCTGCGACAGAAGGAAGCGGTGGGAGAACAGCAATGGCAGCAGATGTGTGAGGCTGATGGAGTGGTACTTCTGGCATCCTACAAAGAAGTACATGCGGTCTATCTGAATTATGTGATAGAGCAGCTGGCTGTCAGAGAGTGCCCGCTCGTGGCGACAGGGATAGTCAATGCAGACAGAAGATTTCTTTCCAGGTATTATGGCGGAGCATCGCGGAAGATGGTACGGTGATGCCTCTGCATTTATATGCAGCAGGGACTGGAGCAGAGAACGCCGTATGAGAAGGCTGTATAAGAACAGAGCGAATGAGAGAGAATAGAACGGATGAAAAAGAGGGTACAACTGCTGGTGGCCGCCGTAGAACAGAATGCAGATCTGCTGGCGGAGCGGATGCATATCTGCAGTGACGCCGTGATCGTGAATCAGTGCGGCCGGTATGGATATGAGGAATTTGAGAGAGAGGGACACAGGATACAGGTCTTTTCCATGGCGGAAAGAGGTGTGGGACTCAGCCGCAATACGGCGCTTCTGCATGCCGATACGGATCTCTGTGTTTTTTCCGATGAAGATATTGTGCTTCATAAGGACTATCAGGAGCGGATCCGCAGGATCTATGAGGAACTGCCGGATGCAGACATGATACTGGTCAATGTGAAGGTTGCCCCTGCCAGGCGCACTTACTGGAATGAAGATATTCATCGAATCAGCTATCGAAATTATGGGCGCTACCCGGCGTACAGCATTACGGCGCGGCATGAGTCTTTACTGCGGGCAAATGTGCATTATTCCCTGCTTTTTGGCGGCGGAGCCAGATACAGCAACGGGGAGGACAGCCTTTTTCTGCGGGATTGTCTGAAAGCAGGATTGAAAATATATTCGCATACGGTATGCATTGGAGAAGAAAAAGAACGGGAATCGACCTGGTTTACCGGATATCATGAGAAATTCTTCCGGGACAGAGGCGTGCTCTATCACTATCTGTATGGACGGTTGGCCCTGCCGCTTTCTTTCCGCTTCCTGTGGGTGCACAGACAGGAGATGTGCAGACAGATTCCGCTGCGGAAGGCATTTGGATGGATGAAAGATGGAGTGCGGGAGGCAGGAGGATGATTCTGTATATCACGGTGGCGGCTGTAACGACGCTTCTTGCCGGTATGGTAAATTGCCGGCCGGCGCTACAACCATATAGAATAACGCGTCAGCAGATGTGCAATCGCGTATGCCTGTCTGCAGTTTTTGTGATATTGTCCGCCCTGTCTGCCTGCCGGCTGAATGTGGGCAATGACTATGCCAGGTATGTGGAATTTATGCATTTGGTCAACTGTGATGCCTATGTTCCGACCGAGATCGGTTTCAACCTGTTGGTGAAGCTGCTTTACGGGCTGTCGGGATTTGAAAATTATCTGCTGGTATTTGCGGTTTATGCGTTTGTTACGGTGGGAATTTTTCTGTTGGCAATGTATGAGCAGAGTGAAGATTTTCCGCTCACCTTTTTCCTTTTTATGGCGCTTGGCTATTATTTCCAGACTTTCAGTACGGTGAGATATTATCTGGCGCTGGCGCTGGCGCTTTATTCCATGAAATTTGTTCTGCGGGGACAATGGGGAAGATTTCTGGTGTTGATCCTGCTGGGATCGGCATTTCATAAATCGCTGCTGGTGGTGATTCCCTTATATTTTCTTGCGACACTGCCGTGGAAAAAGTGGCAGCTTGCCGTGGGAGCGCTTTTTTGTACCACTTTTTTATTCTGTCAGGACTTTTACCTGAAACTGGTGGTGCTGTTATATCCCACTTATGAGGATACGGAGTATCTGGAAGGCGGTACAAGTTATATCAATATCCTGCGCTGTACGGCGGTGCTGGCGTTTGCCGGGATCGTGTATTGGGAAGAGCGGCGTCTGCGTGGTGAAGCAGAGATTTCAAAAGAGGATGCGGAAGTCCGTGACGGCCTTGCTGTAGCCGAACATTTCTATTTCTATTTGAATCTGGGAGCGCTTGTTTTGTATGTATTCTGCTCGTTTTTGCCGATCATATCCC
This sequence comes from uncultured Lachnospiraceae bacterium, assembly GCA_947576945.1. Lineage (GTDB taxonomy): Bacteria > Bacillota > Clostridia > Lachnospirales > Lachnospiraceae > UBA3282. The sequence goes on along the minus strand of CANPTH010000059.1, from coordinate 21,491 downwards.
GTATCGGATACTATCTTACGATCAGTCATCTCTTTTATCTGCCGCTGCTGCTTGGGCGGCTCAGGGACGGAAGATGGCGCAGCGTATTTCGAGGGGGAATCCTGCTGGCGGCGATCCTGTATTTTATGATCTATATGAGCAGAGCAGGCAATGACGGTACTCTGATCCTGCCGTACAAGACGTTTCTGTTTCATGATATGGTAAATATCTTATCGGATGTGAATTAAGGATGCCGGGGAGGAGGTGGCGTATGACTTTCAGCATCATAGTGGTCTGCCTGAATGCAGGAGAAAAACTGCGCAGTACCGTGGAAAGCATCCGCAGACAGACGGAAAAGGACTATGAGGTCATTATCAAAGACGGCGGCTCCACGGATGAGGATACGAAAGGACTTTTGGATGCGTTGGAGAAGGCGTGTGAGACTGACAGCCGGATCCGGGTGTACCGCAGGGAAAAGGATAACGGGATTTATGATGGCATGAATCAGGCGGTGCGGTATGCGGCCGGTGATTATATTTTCTTCTTAAACTGTGGAGACAGCTTTTATGACGACCAGGTATTGGCGCTGGTCAGGGAACAGATAGTGCGGTACAGGGATACGGACAAGACGATTCCAGGGGATAGGCAGAGGAACACGCCGTATATTTTCTATGGGAATATTTGTGAGCAGTTGACCGGGACAATGGTGCAGTCCAACCCGGTGCTCGATGATTTTGCCTGTTACCGCAATCTTCCGTGCCACCAGGCATGTTTCTATGCGGCGTCTTTGTTGAAGATGCGGAAATTTGACACGCAGTACCGGGTGCGTGCGGACTATGAGCATTTTCTATGGTGTTGTTATAGAGGCGGTGCGAGGGCTGTATATATGCCTGTGACGGTGGCATTCTATGAAGGCGGCGGATTCTCGGAGACAAAAGCCAGCAGAAAAGCATCGAAGGAGGAACACAGAGAAATTGTGGCGAAGTATTTGCCGCCGGCCAGGGTGTTCGGCTATCGGATCATCATGTTCCTGACGCTTGCGCCGCTTCGTACCTGGATTGCGGGAAATCCGGCTCTGGCCGGACTGTATCAGAGCGTGAAGAGAAAAGTATACCGTTGTTGAGCGGGACAGGAAAACGAAAGGTATAAGGGTAATACGGCGCCAAAGATGGCAGGACATTGGAATGTCCGGAAAAGGGGAAAACATGAAGGTATTGTGGATATGTAATATTATGCTTCCTACAATTGCCAGACAGCTGGGAGTTTCCTACAGTAACAGGGAAGGCTGGCTGAGCGGGCTGTTGGAGCGGGTGGTTCTGGAAAGGGGAAGGAATCGGATTGAATTGGGGATAGCATTTCCGGTGGAGGAAGATATGGGCGACTTCCAGCGGAATATGCAGTTGGGAGAGAGCATGTCCTGCAGGTGTTATGGGTTTGTAGAGAATCTGGACACGCCGGAAATCTATGATGCCGCGCTGGAAACGCGTTTTCAACGTATTCTGCAGGATTTCGAGCCGGATATCGTGCATATCTTCGGAACGGAATTTCCGCATACGCTGGCTTGTGTCAGAGTGTTCGGACAGCCAGAGAAAACGCTGATCAGTATTCAGGGGCTGTGCGGCTGCATCGCGGAGGAGTATATGGCTGACCTGCCGATCAAAGTGCAGAGGCAGGTGACACTGCGGGACAGGATCAGAAAGGACAGTCTCAGGCAGCAGCAGAAGAAATTCAAAAGGCGTGGAGCGCATGAGAAGGAAGCCCTGGGGATGACCGGGCATGTGGCGGGCAGAACGGATTTTGATCGGACCCAGTCGGCAAAGCTTAATCCGGCCGCCGAATACCACTATTTAAATGAGACGCTGCGGGCAATTTTCTATCGTGACAGATGGAAAAGAACGGACTGCCAGACTTACAGTATCTTTTTGAGTCAGGGGGATTATCCGCTGAAGGGATTCCACTACCTTCTGCAGGCCTTACCGAAAGTGTTGGAGCAGTTTCCCGAGACACATGTTTATGTGGCGGGCAGCAATATTATAGATACGCAGACATGGCAGGACAGGATGAAGCTGTCCGCTTATGGCAAATATTTGAGGAAGCTGATTAAGGAGAATCATCTGACCGATAAGATAACGATGCTGGGCAGACTGTCTGCGGAGGATATGAAAGCGCAGTTCTTAAAGAGTCATCTGTTCGTGATGCCATCGGCGTTGGAAAATTCACCCAATTCGCTGGGAGAGGCGATGCTGCTGGGGGTTCCCTGCGTGGCGGCTGACGTGGGCGGCGTACATAATCTGTTGACGGACGGCGGAGACGGTATGCTGTATCCTGCGGGAGATGTGGAAGCGCTGGCGGACAGGATCATAGAGACTTTTACCAAAGAGGCTATTGTGGAGCGGTTTTCCGACAATGCCAGGAAACATGCGCGGGTGAATCATGATGCGGAGCAGAATTATTACCGGTTGATCCGTATCTATCGGGAGATGCTTTCATGACTTTTACGTTTGTGTCAAACTATATTAACCATCATCAGATCCCGCTGTGCGAGGCCCTCTGGCGGGAACTGGGGGATGATTTTACTTTTATCCAGACCATGCCTATGGAGGAAGAACGGGTTGCCATGGGGTGGGGCGTGGATGTGCGGCAGCTGCCCTATGTGCAGTGTCTGTACCAGGACGAGTATGCGTGCAGGAGGACGATCGCCGAGAGTGATGTAGTGCTGTTTGGCTGGTCGCAGCGGGAGGATATCGCGGCGGAGAGGCTTGCTTCCGGCAGGGTGACGATGCGCGTGAGCGAGCGGCTTTACAGAGAAGGTCAGTGGAAGGCGGTCTCCCCGCGGGGATTGGCGGCGAAATATCAGGAGCATATCAGATACCGGAGAAAGAATGTCTGCATGCTGTGTGCCGGCGCTTACACGGCGTCGGATTTTCATCTGATCGGGGCCTATCCGGGGAAGCTGTTCCGGTGGGGGTATTTTACGAGGCTGCGGACTTACAGTGAGGAGCAGTTTGACACCATGAAGGTGCAGGACGGCAGGCTGCATATCGTGTGGGCGGGGCGGTTTATTCCGCTGAAACATCCGGAGTATGTGGTGCGTCTGGCGGGGACGCTGCGGGAGAAAGGCTGTCCGTTTTTCATACATATGCTGGGAGACGGGGAACTGGAGCCGCAGATCAGACAGGATGTAGAACGGGCAGGACTGGCGGAGTCGTTCCGGTTCTATGGCTACACGGAGCCGGAGCGGGTGCGGGATGTGATGGAGCAGTGCCATATCCATCTTTTTACCAGCAATCATCTGGAAGGCTGGGGGGCCGTGGTGAATGAAGGGATGAACAGCGGCTGCGTGGAAGTGGTCAATGAACAGGTGGGGGCGGCTCCTTATCTGATCCGGCATGGGGAGAACGGGCTGGTGTATCCGAAGGACAGATACGGGAAGATGGAGGCGCTGGTGCTGGATCTGTTTGAAAACTGGGAGACGCGCAGGCGTATGGGACGCGCGGCCTACGAGACGATCCGGGATGTGTGGAATGCGGAGTATGCGGCGAAAGAGCTGCTGCGGTTTGCGGAAGGACTGCTGCGCGGGGAAATTGTGCCGGGCAAAGAAGGTCCGCTGAGCGCAGCGCCGATTCTGCGGCCGCGGTAAAAGGAAAGACGGGGCGGAAACCTGGAAGATATGGATGAGAAGATTAGTGTGGTCATACCGGTATACAATTCGATAGACTGTCTGGAGCGATGTGTGCGGTCGATCTGTGCGCAGACATATCAGGCGCTGGAGATTTTGCTGATCGACGACGGGTCTACGGACGGAACGGGAGCATTGTGCGAACGGCTGGCGCGGGAGGATGAACGCATCCTTGTCCGGCATAAGGAAAACGGCGGGGCTTCTTCGGCGCGGAATCTGGGCATCGGGCTGGCGTCGGGCGCATATCTGGGATTTGTGGACAGCGACGATTATATCGAGCCGGATATGTATGCGCTGATGATGCATGCCATGTGCGAACGGAAAGAGGATATCGTACAGATCTCCCGGGACGAGGTGGATGAGCAGGGACGGCGTCTGCCGGATGTGTGCATTCCGCCGGAGCAGATCTGCTTCTGCAGTGCGGAGGATTTTCTGCGGGAACTGCTTCTGCACAGGGGGGATTGTTCGTTCTGCACCAAACTGGTCAGGCGGGAACTGTTTGAGAGACACAGATTTCCGGAAGGTTTGCTGAACGAGGATTTCCGGCTTCTGGTGGATATGCTGCAGGAGGTACGGGGGATCACGATTCTGCCAGGACAGTGTTATCATGTGGTGTGCCGGCAGGAGAGCACCACCCGCAGGAAAACGAAGGACAGCTTTTCCAGGGTTTTTATAGATATCGTGGACAATGCGGACAGGATGCAGGCGCTTGTGGACCGGACGTATCCGGAGCTGCATGTGTATGCGATACGGTTTAATCTGTACCAGCGGCTGGACTATCTGCTGCATGTGCCCATCGTGCAGATGACGAAGGATAATGTTTTCTACACAAAGGTAAAACGGTATTTGAGACGACATGTTCAGGATACGGTGCGTAACCCTTATCTGACGGGGAAAAATAAAGTGTATCTGCTGCTTCTGACCGTGGCGCCGAGGACCGTGCGGAGGGTACATGCTTTTCTGCGGCGTTCTGTGTCAGGGTAAAGGGGACAGGTATTCAATACCGGGAGACTGATTGTGGCGGGAGAGAACAGACAGTAAAAATGAGAGAGTGGTTTGAACAGGAGAAGATGATAAAGAAAAACTATATCGTTATATTCCTGATAATCTGGGCGGTGCAGATGGCGGCCGCCTTCTGTTTCTGTGTGCAGAAACAGGGATTTCATGAGGATGAATATTATACGTACTATTCCACGGCACGCACCAACGGCTTCTATGTGGAGGACGGGCAGTGGATGGAGCGGGATACTTACCGCAATGAGTTCGTGGTGCTGCCGGGTCAGGGGTTCCGGTATGGGCTGGTGAAGCTGGTACAGTCCTGGGACGTGCACCCGCCGGTGTATTATTGGGTCTTCCATACGGCAGCCTCATTGGCGCCGGGGGTGTTCTCGAAGTGGATCGGGCTGACGGTGAACCTGGTGTTGTGGGGGATCAATATTGTACTTTTGGCGTATCTGGCATATCGGGTGAGCGGCTGCAGTGAGAGAATGGCGCTGCTGGTGACGTTATTTTACGGACTGACTCCGGCGGCCATGAGCGGTGTGGTCTTTATCAGAATGTACGAGATGCTGACGACGTTTGTACTGCTGTGCGCGATCCTGCATGTGCGGGCAGTGGAACATATGCTTGCAGGAAAATGGGTGAAGCTGCCGGTGATGCGGTGTCTTGTGCCGATGGCTGCGGTAACTTATCTGGGATTTTTGACGCAGTATTATTATTTTATTTTTCTGTTTTATCTGGCGGCGGCGTTTGGCGTGTGGATGCTGTGGCGGGAGCGGAAGCTGTGGAACTGTGTGCGGTACGGCGTGAGCCAGGCAGTCGCGTTTGTGCTGGCTTATCTGACCTATCCGGCCTGTCTGGGACAGATGTTCCGGGGGCAGAGAGGAGCGCAGGCCACGGAGAATTTCTTTGATCTGTCGAATACGCTGGAGCGGTTGGAGTTTTTCTTCGGACTGGTGGATGAGTATGTTTTTGGGAAAATGCTTCCGGTACTGCTGCTGGTGATTCTGGTGCTGGCGGTGACGGCTTATAGACAGAGGAGCCTGCGGAAGTTTAAGCGGGAGCTGGAGAAGGGGAATGCCGATGCGGCGGCTGTGATGCTGTCTTTTTCTGTGCTGGGATATTTTCTGACAGTGTCGAAGACGGCGCTTCTGCTGGGCGATACCTCGAACCGGTATCAGCTGCCTGTCTATGGGATGATCGTACTGCTGCTGTTTCGGGCGGTATGGGCGTTGTGGAAGCGGGTGATGCCGGAGAAAAAATTCTGGCGCAAAGAGACTCTCTGTATAGCAGCGGGCGCGGCCTGCCTGCTGCTTGATCTGGCGGGGCTGCTATCCGGAAAAGTGGTATTTCTTTATCCGGAAGACAGGGAACAGCTGGAGTTCGCAAAGGAACGGGAGCAGGAGAACACGCCGGTACTCTATCTGTACGAGCCGGGGGCGGAATGGTGTATCTGGGATGTGGCGGATGAACTGTTCGTCTATCCGGAGGTTTATTTTGCCGCTGCAGACAGTGTGGAGAAAATAAAGGAGGAGCGGATCGAAGAGGCGGGAGCGCTGGTGGTCTATGTTGCGGACGGAGCGGACGCGGAGGCGCAGATCGGCAGGGTGAGCGGCAGCAGTGCAGAGAAGTATGCCGGGGCGGAGCCTGTCTTTGAGGAGAAGTACTGCAGGGTTTACTATCTGCGGTAAGATTTAACTGATTCAGATATTTTAAGGAGAGGTATTTCCTATACTGTAAACCCTGCCTTAAACGCTCTTGATGCAAAGGCCTTTTCAAAGTCCATCAGATCATACAGCTCTATGGGCGGCAGCTTCACCTTTCCCTCCAAAAGCAGTTTGAGCGCCGGTTCGAAGGGGCCGCATCTGCTTCCCACAATAGTGATTTCGTTCACGGCCACCATGCTCATATCCAGACTGAGCTTTCCGGCATAGGTACTCTTTAAGATGACAGTTCCCTTTTTCCGTACCAGTTCCAGGGCGCTGGGAAGTCCGGTCTCGGAACCCGTACACTCGGCCACATACTCGTAGCCTTCCCGCTCACCCTGCGTGACCACTTTTGCAAAAGGCTTAAACAGTTCCAGTTTTTCCGGGTGTTTTCCTATCACTGTAAGGTCAATCCCGGTAAGCGCCAGTACCTGGGCTGTCAGAAGGGCCAGTCGTCCGTCTCCCAGAACCGCCGCATTTTTGTCAGGAGAAATATGAATCTGTGTGAGAATCTCGAGAGCTGCCGCCAGGGGTTCTGTAAAAATGGCGATCTCGTCTGGAAGGCCGTCCGGAATCACGTGGAGAAGATCTGTGTCGATGGTCATATACTCCGCAAACGCGCCGTCTTTATCTGACATGCCAAGAACTCTGCGGCTGTTACAGTGGGTGGGGCGTCCTGTCTTACAGTAGATGCATTTCCCGCAGGCGGCATTGAGTTCTCCCACCACTCTTTTTTTGAGCAGGTCTTTTACGGGAGAGTCCAGCACTTCACCCACAAATTCATGTCCCATCACGCCCCGGAAGTCGGGGCGGTAGCCTTTTCGGACCTCCTTGTCCGTATTGCAGACAGCGCACATACGGATCTTCACAAGGCTTTCTCCTGCTTTTTGTACGGGCATGGGGATATCCTCACGGTAAAGTGCATCTTTTCCATCATAGTAGATACCTTTCATAGTTTTCTCCATTTCTGCGCTGCTTTTGTCTCAACTATGTTGAGACGTCTTAATTGTTATCAGAAATAATCCGAGAAATACGCTTTCTCGACCGGAATCAGGCGTTCCAGCCATGTCAGCATGTAATACTCGGTCTTGATCTTTTCGTGTTCGTAGAGGTAGGAAGGCCTCTTATATCCCATCAGCATGGTGGTGAGGGTATTGATGGACAGCTCCACAACGTTGATGGACTGGTTGTTGTCAACCTGCTCACAGATGGTCTTGCCCTCATGCCAGGAAACCATGTAATCTCCTTCGTTCCAGGGAGCCATTTCATCGTGTACGAGAAAGTGCAGTTTGAGGTCTTCGGGCTGGATCTGGAAGGGATATTCGGCAAGGAATTCCCGGACGTCTATGATCCGCGCCATGATGTAGGGCGAGATCGTCTCCGTGATCTCGCTGTCTTCGAACAGATAAGCCATAGGCTCACCGGAATAATTGTCGCCCTGCACCTGTGTGATCATGGAAAAATGGGCGCTGATATAGTTCCAGAGGCCGTAGTTGGCTTCAATATTCAGATAGACCATTTCCTTGATATGAAAAATCTCATTGGCAATATAATAGACCACATAACCCAGCGGTTTATGCTCCTTACTGTAATAGACTGCGGCGATCATATCGTCATTGTCCCAGCGCCAGTATTCCTCCCAGGAAAGCGTGTCACGAATGAGGGCGCCGTGCCGCTGCAGGGCAAAGTAAGAGTGTACATTGTGATAATCCTCGGAGTCAAGGCTTACACGTTCCACCATGCCGTCTACCGGACGCATTTTGGGAAGCTGGGTATCTTTTACGGTAAAGGAGAGCTTATCGGATACGATTTCCCAGCCCATCTTGCGATAGAAGGGAATGGAGTAAGGGTAGAGGAAGGAAAGAAGCATTCCGTTTTGGTGTATGTAGTCGAGGGCATGACGCATGAGCGCATGGATCAGCCCGCGGCCGGTGTATTCGGGATAGGTGGCGACACCGGTAATGCCGCCTATATCCATGATCGTATCGTGGACATTGACTTTCATGGAATAGACGACGATCATGGAGGCCAGTTTATCCTGATAGAACCATCCCAGAACGTAGGCCTCCTCCAAAATGGGGCGTTTGGCGTACTTGATCTCTTCCTGTTCCCATCCGGTCTGAAACAGATCGTAGGAGGTGACCTGAAATGCGTACTGCAGCAGGGCATTAAACTGCTCCAGATCGCCTTTGTCCAGTTCACGCATCTTGAATTCACCGTCGGTTTCCAGATAAGTACAGGTTCGTTGTTGTTCTTCCATGATCATTGCCTCATTCTCAGTCTGATTTTAATCGAAATATCTGCTGTATCTGCCGTCGTCTGCGTCAAAGAAGCAGAAGCCCACAAGGCCGCGTCCGGTATGAGCGCCGATGGCACAGCCGACTACGGAGATCAGGGTATCTTTTGGATGAAAAGTATCCTGCACCAGTGTGTTGACAAACTCGAGGGATTCGGGATCTTCTCCGTGGCAGAGGGCAACGGTCTGTCCTTCCAGCCGGCAGCCGGTCTCTTTGGCATACTCGATGAGATATCGCAGGGACTTTTTACGGCCGCGCACGGTCTTGACCACAGCCAGTGCGCCGGCTTCATTTACCACCAGAACGGGCTTCATGTCCAATGTCTCTGCCAGTGTGCCTTTGAATTTGGTGAGGCGGCCGCCCTTGACCAGATAAGCCAGTGTCTGTACCGTGAAGACATGGCGGATGTGTGAGATATAATACTCCGCGGCTTCGATCAGTTCCTCCCTGGAAGCGCCTTTTTCCAGCATGGTAACCAACTTGCTGACAAGCAGGCCGAAACCGATCGATGCGCATTTGGAGTCGATGATAGTCAGGTCGAAATCGGGATAATCCTCACGGATACCGGTCAGGGCAAGGTTAGCCGCATTGTAGGTGCCGGCGATTCCCGTCGAAAAACACAGATAAATGATGCTGTCCCCGGCCTGCGCGTAGGGCAGGAAAGCATCGGTAAACATGGCGGGATTGATGTGGTAGGTTTTGACATCCCGCCGGATATCGTCCAGTATATGGTAAAATTCTTCTGTCTGTATGGTCTTGCCGTCCAGATAATCTACATCGTCGATCACGACGGGTGTCGGAATCACATGAAGATCATGCTGTCTGATGTAATCTTTGGGCAGATCACTTGCCGAATCTGTAATAATACGAAGCATATGGCATTCCTCCGTTTCTTTGCAACAGGCTCCGGGAGTTTTTTTGTGTCTGATTTTTCAATCTTATCATAATGCAACGAAAAGGACTTTTCAAGCAAATTCTTGCAGCGCGATCTTTAAACAGACTCATCCCTGATTCATCTGATCCAGCAGTTTGATCTTGATATCATACAGTTTACCGGACAGATCCACATATACTTTATGAGGATTTACCAGTCTGCGTGTCTCGTCCCAGAGGGTGTTTTGTTCTTCCTGACAGTAGGAGCGTATCTCCATGACTTTCGGAGACGTGTAGCAGCACGTGCCGTTCAGAAAGATCGGCACCATCAGTTCACGGAGGGTATAGCTGCCGCCGGGCAGCTTCGTTTTCTTCCAGGGTTCGTGGGGGTCAAAAAGAAGCAGCGGTTCTTTCTCATCAAACGTTTCTTCCACGAGGCAGATCAGATCGGCTTTAATTTTGCCGGTCTCCTTCTCATAAATACGGTAGATGGTCTTGTTGCCGGGATTGGTCACCTTCTCCGAATTCTCGGACAGCTTGATCTTGGGGATGAAGGCGCCGTCTTCGCCCATGATGGCAGCCAGTTTGTATACGCCGCCGAAGGAGGGGCAGTCTTTGGAGGTGATCAGGTGTGTGCCCACACCCCAGGAAGTGATGGCGGCGCCCTGCTCCTTCAGGCTCTGGATCAGGAACTCGTCCAGATCGTTGGAGGCGGAAATGACGGCATCCGGAAAACCGGCTTCGTCCAGCATCCTGCGGGCTTTCTTGGACAGATAGGCGAGGTCGCCGCTGTCCAGACGGATGCCGTAGAAGTTCAGGGGGATGCCTGCGGCGCGCATTTCGGTAAAGACGCGGATGGCGTTGGGCACGCCGGATTTTAAGGTGTCGTAGGTGTCTACAAGCAGAATGCAGGCCGAAGGATACATGTCGGCATAGGTCTTGAAGGCCGTGTATTCATCGGGAAAACTCATGATCCAGCTGTGTGCGTGAGTGCCCTTCACCGGCACGTCAAAAAGCTGTCCGCACAGGACGTTGGAGGTGCCGATGCAGCCGCCGATGATGGCAGCCCTGGCGCCGTAGGTGCCGGCGTCCGGTCCCTGTGCGCGGCGCAGGCCGAATTCCATGATGCCGTCGCCGTGGGCGGCATAGCAGACCCTGGCGGCCTTGGTGGCGATCAGGCTCTGATGGTTGATGATATTTAAGACAGCGGTTTCTACCAGCTGCGCCTGCATGATGGGAGCGATAACTTTGATCAGCGGTTCACGCGGAAATACCACTGTACCTTCCGGGATCGCGTAAATATCTCCGGTGAACTTGAAATCTTTCAGGTAGTCAAGGAAGTCCTTGTCAAAGATGCCGAGACCTGCGAGGTAAGCGATATCCTGATCGTCGAAGCGCAATTCCTTTATATATTGAATCAGCTGCTCTAATCCTGCCGCAATGGCAAAACCGCCGTCGCAGGGATTGCTGCGGTAGAAGGCATCGAAAATCACGGTTTCGTTGCGGTCTTTGTTCCTGAAATAACCCTGCATCATCGTCAGCTCATATAAGTCAGTGAGCAGTGTCAGGTTCTGTCTGTCCATTTTTTCCTCCATTCATCCATATCCAAAGCGTCGTTTTGCACCGAGGTACATTCTCTGTTTTGCATTTTACACCAAAGGGGGAAAATAGGAAAGAGATTTGCGAAATAATTAACAAGACATGTGACAAGACAGATATAATGTTCTGTGGCGGGAAAGGAAAGCGGCTGATTCTGGTATCGGCAGGTGGTGGGGAAACATAAAATCACCCCTGCCGGCAGGCAGGGGCGGTTTCTGAAAATAAAGATTCATATGACTATCTGAAGTAACGTATAAACAGCCAGAAGAGATACGGTCCCACCATGGCGAGTACAAAGAAAGCCCAGAAGAAGCTCTGACGGCTGATCGCCATGACGATGAACAGTACCAGCAGGAAAAACCATGGGCCATGGAAGAAGCTGTACAGCCGTTTGCGGGCGGGTGGGATATGTTCCAGCCCTGTTTCCAGTTCTTCCGGATTCGTCAGCGAACAGTGTATTGTTGCGCCGAAACGGTCGAAGATGCGTTCCGCCTTATATTCCAGGTTGTCAATTCTGAAAAGAGGATACATTCCTTCTTTTATGATGGTCAGATTCAACTGGTTTTCTTCGGCGTATTGCAGGAGCGCTTCCTTAAATTCATCCGCATTCATTACCATGGTATCCGGTTTAAAAGAAAAACCTTTTAAACGTTCTGCAGCAGAAAATTTCTGATAATCTTTAATGATCGACATAAACTTCCCTCCATTTTTCTCAATCTCTTCCATTTTGCGTAGTGTCTCGTCTATGTCAAGCAGGGCCAGCTGTGGGCTGAGCGCTGTGTGAGGCTGCGAGGCTGCCTGTGAGGCAGCGTCCTGTGCAGCAGTCTGAGCAGTCTGCGCGGTATTGCTTTGCATGGAATCCTGTGCTGTGTCGGACAGTATGTCATCCTGCGCTTTGCTGTACCGGAGCATTGTCTGTGCTGTTTGGGACTTCGTCTTTTGCAGCAGATTTTTACAGACATCAATGCAGGCGCTCAGTTCCTGCTGCTTCTCCTGCAGCGTTTTGAGATGCTGTGAGAGGGCTTCCGACAGCGGCGCTTCGTCCTGCAGGATCTTATGGATATCCTCCAGGGGCAGGTCCAGCTTCCGCAGCAGCTTGACAGCTTTCAGACGAGTAAGGTCTTCCGGTGTATATTCACGATAATTATTTACGGAATTTCTTGCGGGGTGCAGCAGCCCCTTCTTTTCATAGAAACGGATGTTCTGCTTCGTGATTCCCGTGAGACGTTCCAGCTCATTAATATTCATGGATATGACCTCCTTCCGTAAGCTCAATATAAGGGATATAGTTGGTATAAGGTCAAGAAAATATGAGAAGTTTTTGAAAAAATTATTGATTCCGGCCGGATTTTCTGTATTTAATGTTCCAGCCTTTTTCCATACTGCAGGCGCTGAATTCTATTTTTTCCGTGCAGTCATATTTGGTTCCGATGTCGGAACAGAATTTGTGGAAAACGGGATTCCTGACATACGCTCCGATTTCATCCAGGGTGGGGCAGTGATTTTTATCCTGCAGGTCGATCATTTACAATACCTCCTTCGCCGTAGAAACGGCTGTTATGATGGATTTCTGAGAGTTCAGGCACGGTGGATATACATCCGTGACGGTTCGGGTTCGCCGTCGCCCTGTACCATGCAGAAGAATTCCCAGCCGTAACGTTCATAGAAGGAGGCATGGTCGGTCAAAAGATACAGCGTATCGATGCCCTGCTCCTTCATGTCGGTGCAGACGCAGGCCAGCAGAGCGCCCGCGATACCCTGTAAGCGCCGGTCTTCTTCTGTGTAGACGGCACAGACATTGGGAGTGAGGTCTTTCCGGTTGTGGAAATCATTCTCAATCACGCCCAGCCCGCCGATGATCCTGTCCTGTTCCAGAGCGAGATACCATTGTGGAACAGGATGGTTGCCGGCCAGACACTGCTGCATACTTTCCAGATAGGCTTCAGTCGGGATGCCCCATTTCTCGTGGAACCACTGCGCGGCAGCGGTCAGAAGTTCCGGCTGGTCTTTCAGACGTATGATATGACTGTCCATAGTTCTATTTGCTCCTTTCGTTTCTGATCAGGTGGAGAAAAGCGCCGGCGATGATGCCGGACAGGCTTAAGAGCGCCAGACCGGCCCACAGATAAATGGCAGTCAGGCTGTTAATGTCGTTGACAAAGATTTCTATAAAAAGAGCGGCCGCGCATACAAGAAATAAAAGCAGGCACGCGATCCGGAATAAAAACAAACGATTCATGATAAACCTCCACTTCTATTCATGACGGTATGCTGATACGGGATATGGACGCCTGGAATGGCTAACGTTTCGAGCAGGCAAAATCCGCCGCTTCCCGCAGCCATCCGAGCAGCTCCCCGTCAATCTCATCGACGCTGCCGATGATCAGATGATGTGTAAAACGGTGCGGATATGCCTCCACGGCCGCATCAATCCTGGGGGAGTCAAGCTGGTAAGAAAGACCGAAAGTGACGGTGATGTATGGATCCGGCCGCTCTTTTGCCCTGCGGACAGGGGTAAAGGACACTGCGCCGAACAGATGCCGGTTGACGAAAGAAATCTGGGTCTTCTTCACCTGGATCTCTGTCGGACCGCAGTTTTGCAGGATTGCCGTCCGCAGGGATTCGTATAAGGGGAAGGCGTCCCGCTTCGCCTCAAAAAAGCGGATCTCTGCCAGCGGGATTTCGCCTGAATCAGTGTTTTCTGCATTCATATCTGCAGGAATCTCTTTGGACATGGCTGCCTCCATTTCTGCGCTGCTCTGCGGTGCAAAATAACGGGTTACTTATAATTAAGATAATACCGGTCTGTACAGACTGGCAATTCCAAATGCCGGATCATGGCTGGCTGACGGTCAGATCCGCCAGTTCAAATCTGACGATCTGCCTGAGGGCGTCCAGAGACAGCTGCACCTGATAACCGATCCTGCCGGCGCTGAAGATGATCGTATCAAAATCTGCTGCGGATGCGTCGATCACGGTTTTGAACTGCTTTTTCATGCCCACCGGGGAACAGCCGCCGTGGATATATCCTGTCAGGGGCAGCAGTTCTTTGGATTTGATCATGCTGATACTTTTCTCGCCGACTGCTTTGGCGGCTTTCTTCAGATCCAGCTCCTGGTGCACGGGGATCAGAAAGACGTAGTTGTTGTTCGAGTTCCCGACCGTCACAAGCGTCTTGAACACCTGCTGCGGATCCTGTCCGAGAACGTCTGCAACTTCGGTGCCGCTGATAACGCTGGTGTCTGCATAACAGTATGTTTCGTAAGGAATCTTTTTCTGGTCCAGCAGCCGCATGACATTTGTTTTCTCTGTGTTCTTTTTCATGGTATCGTTCACCGTCCTGTTATGTTGTGAAAGGTGTTCTTGTTGGCACCGATATATCTGAGTCTGTCGGCAGACTCCATATTAGTACTATTCTATCACAGGATTCATCGTAATTCCAGCAAAACTCTGTCGACAGAAGAATCTGTTCTGACTGTGACAAAGATGGCGCGTATGAGCAGATTTTATGCGGTGGAAGGGAAAGGTATTTTCTGGAGCCCTGCGTCATCAGGGGATCGGCCCGCGGCCCTTCATCAGAGGCGGATTGAGGATAATATTGGGGCATGGAAAGTGACACAGAAAGTTGATTTTGAGGTTTCTTTAGTATATAATAATTTAGGCATTGCATCAATGCTTAAAAGAAGGGAATAAAATTGGAGGAATTCTAACGATGGACAAAAAGGTACCCAGGGTTTCCTTTTGGAGCCGTATCACAACGCAATTAAGCTTAATGAACCTGGCACTGATTGTGGTGTTTGGAATTTATTTCGGTAACAGTATAACCGATTTTCGAGGCACGATTGAAAAGTGTAACAAGATCAGTGATGTATACCTTTCTGCGATGGTGCTCAGAGGTGACATGAAGAAGGATTATGAGAAGATTCAGCGGTACATATATGCTTATCTGGCGACAAATGACGCGGAAGAGCATGAACATCTGCTGGAAAATATTGATAAACGCTATAACCAGCTGCTTACGGACATCAATCAGGTGGACGATTATCTGGAAGACGGCAGCGAGGTCAACATTGCGGAGATGGAAAGCGGATTGAGGGCATATACGGAAAATGCAAAGAACGCTCTGCTGTCCTCAGTCGGTAAAAGCACGGAAGATGTCATTGCCGAGATCGATGCCCTGGAGGCGGAGGATGAAAAGTTTGACAGCAATCTGGAACTGGCGAATGCTTATTTTGAACAGTCTGTGGCTTCGCTGCGGCAGGAGCAGCGGGATATGTATGACCGCACTATCCGAACCAGTATACTGGGTGCGATCCTGATGATCGTAGTCATCGGTATTAATCAGATACTGTTCCAGCGCAATGTGATCAGCCCGATCAGGAAATCTTCGCTGGAGCTGCAGCATATGATCGATGATATCAACAGGAACGACGGCAATCTGCACGCGCGGATTACGACCAGAACAAGGAGTGAGCTTTCGATTCTTGTCGGCGGTATGAATGATTTTCTGGCGACACTGCAGAATATCATCGATAAGGTGTCAGTGAGTGCAAAAGCACTGGCTGATTCCAACGATCAGATCGTCAGCATGGTAGATATTGCCAACACAAATATTACGGAATCTTCAGCTGCTATGGAGGAATTGTCGGCCAATATGGAGGCGGTTGCCAATACTTCTGAGGATATTCAGAATACGATCGGCGGCGTTAAGGAACAGGTAGACGTTCTCTGGCAGGAAGCAGACCAGGGATCACGGAAGGCTGTTGAGGTGTCTGAAGAAGCGAGGGCAATGAAGAAGCATATTGTTGAGGTGAAGAGCTTCACGGTAAAGAAAGTAGGCGAGATCTCCGAGCTTTTGAATCGTTCTATCAAGAACAGCGAAAAGGTGTCCAAGATTAATATGCTGTCGGAAACCATTATGAATATTGCCAATGAGACTACGCTTTTGTCCCTGAATGCTTCGATTGAAGCGGCAAGGGCCGGGGAAGCGGGGCGGGGATTTGCCGTCGTGGCAGGTGAGATCAACTCTCTGGCTAACAACAGCCAGGAAACGGCTAAGAACATTCAGCATATCAATCAGGAAGTGATCGATACCGTGCACGAGATGGCGGATAATACTTCCGAAGTACTGGAATATATCAACAAATATGTCCTAAAGGATTATGACCAGTTTGTGGCGGCGATGGACGAATATGTGACGAATATGGAAGAGTTTTACTCTATTCTGCATAATTTCTCAACCAGCTCGAAGGGGCTTAATGACAGCATGGCGGAAATCATCGATTCTGTTGACTGCATCACCAATGCTGTGGGCGAGGGTTCCACAGCCGTGGATATCTCCGCCGAGAATGCGTCCAGCCTTGTGGAAAAGATGAATGAGGTGCAGAATGCGGTTAACGTATGCCGCGGTGTGAGCGGCACGCTGGAGCAGGAGATCGAACACTTTTCGGCGTCTGTCAATTAACAGCTGACCGGATGGGCGATGCTGCATGGAGAGAACTGCTAAGAAGGAGGCATGGGCATACTATGGAATTAAAATGGAAAAGCTGCCTGCGGGCCGGTGTTACGGTGATCATTCTTTTTCTGATGATCCATTACTGGACGGATTTTGTCAGCGTTGCGGGAATTGCGCTGGGAGCTGCTGTGCCTTTGTTTTTGGGGTGTGTCATTGCTTATACGGTCAATATCCCGATGACTTTTATCGAGAAATATCTGCAGAAGCTGAGCCGGAGCCGGGATACGCAGGGAGTGCAGAAGGATCAGAAGCGTCAGCAGAAGAAAAAGGGCGTGAGAATTGTTTTTCCGCAGAAGCTGTGCCGGCCGGTCAGTCTGGTACTTGCACTGGTCAGTCTGGTGTTCATCGTCTTTCTGATAGTCCGGATGATCGTGCCGGAACTGCTCAGCTGCATGCAGCTTCTGTTCCGGGAACTGCCGGGCGTTCTGCAGGATACCATGCAGTGGCTGGAGGATAATCTGCAGATCAGTTCGTATCTGGAGGGTGAGAATGGCCTGCTGGCCATAGACAGTGACAGTATTGGAGACTGGCAGGAGTGGGTGACGAAGCTGTCTTCGTTCGTGTGGAGCGGCCTTGGCGGAGCGATGGGCGTGGCGGCCGGGATCGTATCATCCGTCTTCTCTACGACGGTCACGGTGGTGGTCGGTTTTATTTTCGCACTGTATCTGCTGGCGGGGAAAGAGAAGATCGGCGGACAGATGACCCTGCTGTTACGGAAATATCTGCCTGCAAAACTGGTTGATAAGATATTTTACGTGCTGCATGTCTTTGACGGCTGTTTTCATAGCTTTATCGTGGGGCAGTGTACTGAAGCGGTGGTTCTGGGTGTACTCTGTGTGGCCGGAATGCTTTTGCTGCGTCTGCCCTATGCGGCGATGATCGGCTGTCTGATCGGATTTACGGCGCTGATCCCGGTGGCGGGCGCTTATATCGGGGCCGTAGTGGGAGCAGTTATGATCGTTACGGTCTCCCCTGTCAAGGCGATTATCTTTATCGTATTTCTGGTAGTCCTGCAGCAGCTGGAAGGCAACCTGATCTATCCGAAGGTAGTCGGTTCCTCTATTGGCCTGCCGGGCATCTGGGTGCTGGCGGCAGTGACGGTTGGCGGCGGTGTGATGGGTATCGGCGGCATGCTGCTGGGGGTGCCGACAGCGGCAGCGCTCTACAGGCTTCTGCAGAATGATGTGCGGAAGAAGCCTGTTTAAATTGATATAATTGATATAGAAATAAGTAAAACGCCCATGCGGGATTGCCTGCATGGGCGTTTGTGCAGCACATATCTGTGATCTGTTTGCAGGATGGTAAAGCGGTACAGTTTAGTCCTACTGCAAAGCTGGCTTTGATCCTGTGCATTGCGCTTGATAAGAAATTTGAAGATATTTTTTATTTTGATTAGTCATTGTCAGGTTCATAGATTCCCAGAAATGATGTTATTTTTCCATGCGGATACGTGCCTTCAATGAGACCGAATTCGGGATCATAATATTTGTGATCATAAAGCAGTGTCCAATGGGTGTATCCTGCATCGGTATGTACCGTGAGGATAGAATATTCGTGCGGTACAGGATTCTTTTTGGAGATACGCGTATTTCTTTCTGCATGTCGGATGCCGTAAAAGTCCAATATCTCGATCAGCTGGCCGATGCTCGTTGGACCGCTTGTTTTCATATCTTTGATCACTTCTTCGATCTTTTTTCCTGTGATCATGGCGATGCACGCCTGTCCGCAGGTTTCAGGTGTTGGCTGTAGGATCAGTTCCATATTTGATTCCCCCTTTAATTTGATGCTGATTATTATCCACTATAAGTCTAACACAGAAATCCATGGCTTGTCTCTATAGAAAAGGTGATTTTTGGGGATCAGGAAGGCTTTGGCCATCCAACGCCTTGTAAAACAACAGGGCTTCGGCTATAATGAAAAAAATGAGGGTATGGGAAATTCATGAGCAAACTGTTTAACGTAAATGCAAATTGTATACCGGGGCTGCAGAATCAGCTTCAATTTTAATAAAAAGAAGCAAATCGGAGTAAAGAACATTACATTTGGAGAAAAGGCGCTTGTGGAAGCGATTGTTTGAGCGTAAATCTGCGAAACAGCCGCTGAAAACAGACGGCAGAATACAGAAAGGACAGAAGAGAACATGCCTGAATTACCGGAAGTGGAAACAATCAAGAGAGTGATAGAGCCGCAGATCCAGGGGCGTATGATCACAAAGGCGGCGGTAAGGCGCCCGGAAGTTGCGGCATATCCGGAAGCGGATGAATTCTGCAGGCGGCTGACGGGACAGACGGTTTCCCATATGGCGCGTCAGGGGAAATTCCTTATCATCCATTTAGAAAGTAAGGAACGGATTGTTCTGCATCTGCGGATGACAGGCGGTCTTTTGCTTGCCCCGGCACAGTGTCCGGAAGAAAAGTATACACATGTTGTTTTTTCGCTGGACAACGGGACGGAATTACGGTTTTCCGATATGCGCCGCTTTGGACGTTTCTGGCTTCTTCGGGAGGAGGAGAACGATACCTGCACCGGAATGGATAAATTGGGTGTGGATCCGCTGGCTCCGGCCTGTAATGCGGAATATCTGAGCAGCCATTTGAGTAAACGCCGGAAGGCAATCAAAGAATGCCTGTTGGAACAGACGATCATTGCCGGAATCGGCAATATTTACTCTGATGAGATTTTATTTACGGCGGGAATCTATCCGGCGCGTCCCGCCAACAGCTTAAAGCAGACGGAATGGGAACGCCTTGCAGAAGCGATTCCGGAGCGGATCTCCTATTTTATCGAGAAAAACGCCATAACGGCGGAAGAATATCTGGAGACAAAAGGAAGGGATTACCGCAATACGCCGTTTCTGCAGGTATACGGGCATGGCGGCAGTCCCTGTCCGAAATGCAGGGAGACGCTGTGCCGCATGGTGATCGGCGGCAGGAGCAGCGTGTACTGTCCGGTGTGTCAGAAAGATAACTCATGTTAAATGAAGCGCAAATTGTACCGACTGCCTGACAAATTGCTCCCTTATTTCTTTGAAAGAAGAATTACCCCAGTTCCATTCTGTACTGCTTTCAGAAACCGGATGCCTGTCGGAGCATAGCAGAATCGAAACAGCGGGCAGCGAATAATACCGGCTTACAGACAAAAGGGCTGAAGACTCCATGTCTACGGCTACGCATCCTTTTTCGCGCCAGAGAGCCTCTTTGGCATATGTCTGACGATAAAAAGCATCGCTGGTAACGGTGGGCTCTGTAGATGTTTCAAATCTGTCTGAGAAGCAGGCGCTGGCCTTTGTAAAGAGGGACGGATCCGGTTCGGCAAATTCTATATGTTCAAGATAGTGAAATGAAGTGCCTTCTTCACAAAGTATTTTGTTTGGTATGATCACGCTGCCAACATTGATTTTTTCCCCGAAACCGCCGCACATTCCGACGACAATGATGCGTCTGGCGCCCAAAGCCCTGACGGTCTCCAAAGTGTCAACAGCCGCAGGTGAGCCATAGCCGCCGCGCGTGAAACAGACAGTTTCGTTTCCCTTTATGGAAATACATCTGGAATCCTCCAGGAAGCAGGGGAGTTTTTCAAATAAGGTTATTGTCTGAAAATTGGATTCCAGAAAATCCATGGCCATGCCTATTTCAAAGATTACACAAGTCTTTGGCAGTGCATCAAAATGTGTATTGCCATACCGATTATGAATGTGTTTTTCGGCGGTAATGACCGGCGCTGTGTTATCTTTGGGAAGTGTCCAGTTCATGCGAAACCTCTTTTCTCCGCTTCTTCAAACAGCCGCGGCTGGATCAACGGATAAGTCCAATTTTCCACCGGAGTATCGGTGATCAGAATCTTCTCGATCTCACTGTGCAGCTCTTTTTCAAAAGAAGTGATATCCGCAGCAAACAGCATACCAAAACTCTCGTCATCTTCGCTTTTGTTCACCTGTGTTTTCCCTTTCACAGAATAGGCGCAGACAGGTTTCAGCGTAAAATCAATGGCGCCTGTTTCCTCCTGCAGTTCTCTTGCGGCCGTTTTCAGTATGGTCTCGCCGGGTTCTCTGTGTCCGCCCGGGAATTCGTAGGTATCCCGTTCCCGATGCTTGCAGAAAACCCATTTGCCGCCGGTTTTTGCCAGGATGACTGCGAATTTTAAGAGGGAATCCTCCACCTGCTCATAAAAATTGACTTCTACCATGTTCAAAGTTCCTTTCGATTCCTTTGTAGTTAACGACATTAAAAATTTCGTTTTCTATATATTATACAGCCTGAAATGGGTATTGAAAATAGTTAGAGATTTTTAGATAATAGTTTCTTGACGGTATATGAAGGAAACTGGTATGGTGAAGGGAAGATAGAAACTCTATGCCATAGGAGAGAATGCAGCGCTGGCCGCGATGATAAGAGGAGAAAAGGTTGAATAAATTCTCTGATGAGCAATTTATTCAACCAAGAGTTTGTGACGCTTCGGAATGGAGGAAAAGATGATCAGGCAGGCGGACAAGGAGGAAGGGAACGGATTATGAGAGCGATCGGAATCGATATTGGAACTACCAGCATCTGTCTGTGTGTTTATGAGGAGGAGACGGGGAGACTGTCGGCGGTGCGTCAGGAGAAGAATTATTTTCTCGACGGCACATTCCGGCAGGATCCTGATAGAATCTATGCGGTGGTAGCGGGGATGCTGGACAATATCCTGCAAAGCGATTACAGCACTGACAGGCTTTCGGCAATTGGCATTTCCAGTCAGATGCATGGGATTTTGTATGTGGACAGGGAGGGAAGGGCCGTTTCCCCCTATTATGAGGGCACTGAAAAACTCCCACTTTTTTGCGGGAGCTTTTTCTTTTCAACATA
>CANPTH010000058.1 GCA_947576945.1 uncultured Lachnospiraceae bacterium | reverse complement strand
CTACTTCAATTCATTGGCCGTCACGTAAAAGTGATGGTAAATGCCGCCCAGCTCCAGCAGGCTGTCATGCGTGCCTTCCTCCACGATCCCTTCCTCTGTCAGCACCAGAATCCGGTCGGAATTGCGGATGCTGGACAGTCTGTGTGCGATCGTGATCGTAGTCCTGCCCTTTGCCAGCGCTTCCAACGACCTTGCCACCTGAAACTCGCTCTCATTGTCCAGCGCCGAAGTGGCCTCGTCCAGAATAAGAATGGGCGGGTTTTTCAGGAATACTCTGGCAATGCTGATCCGCTGTTTCTGTCCGCCGGACAGCTTCACGCCGCGCTCGCCCACATAAGTGTCGTAACCGTCTTTCAGCGCACAGATAAACTCATGCGCCCCGGCGCGTTTTGCCGCCTCGATCACTTCCTCTCTGGTGGCCTGCTCCCTGCCGTAAGCGATATTTTCATATACCGTTCCCGAGAACAGATACACATCCTGCTGCACCATACCGATATTCTGCCGCAGGCTCTTGATCGTATACTTATGAATATTCTTCCCGTCCAGAAGGATTTCACCCTCGTTGATATCATAAAAACGGGGAATCAGGTTGCAAAGCGTGGTCTTACCGCCGCCGGACGGGCCTACGATGGCAATCTTTTCTCCTGCACGGATATCCAGATTCAAGCCCCTGAACACCACGTTGTGGTCATCCGGATACTCAAAACCCACATTATGAAAAGCAATATTCCCCCGCGGATGTTCACAGGGCGCCGCATCCGGCTCGTCAAAGATCTCAATATCGCTGTCCATGATCTGCACAAAACGCTCGATGCCTGTCATGCCGCGCTGAAACTGCTCCGCAAACTCGATGATCCGCCGGATCGTAGCGATCAGCGTACTCACATACATCACATAGGCCACCAGATCACCGGGCACGATCTTTCCTCTGATCATAAAGATGCCGCCCGCCACCAGCAGTACCAGATACATCACACCGTCAAAGGCTCTGGTCGTAGTCTGAAAAGCCGCCATAAACTTATAAGTTTCCTTCTTAATATGAAAGAAATTGATATTGTCCTTCTCAAACTTTTCTTTTTCCTTTTCTTCGTTGGTAAAAGCCTTCACCACCTTCTGCCCGAGAAGGCTGTCCTCAATGCGGGCGTTCAGCTCACCGATCTGCACGCGCTGCTTACGGAAGGCCTCCCTCATACGCAGATTGATCATCGTGCAGGTCACCACCATAACCGGTATCACCGCAAAAAGGATCAGCGTCAGTCCAAGACTGATCCGGGCCAGGATCACAAAGGAAATGACCGCCTTGATACCCGCAATAAAAAATTCCTCCGGACAGTGATGGGAAAACTCCGTCACATCAAACAGATCGTTGGTGATCCGCCCCATGATCTGACCCACTTTGGTATTATTATAGTATGTATTGGACAGCTTCTGCAGATGCGCGTAGGCGTCCCGCCGCATATCCGTCTCGATCCGCGTCCCCATGACATGTCCGGTATACGCCATATAGAAATTGGCCATTGAATCCACGATCCGCAAAAGCAGGTACAACGCCCCCAGCCGCAGGATCACCGTCACCGTAAGCGACGCCAGATCATTCATCCCCGCATTCGTGATGAAGCGGATGATCATCGGCAGCACCAGCTCACAGATCGTCGTCAATCCTGCACAGAACAGATCAATGACAACAATCTTCCAATATCGCTTATAGTAAGGCAGAAATCGTCTGAGCAGTTCGCCTGACTTATACGATTTTGCATTGTTTTGTATCTCCATAATATCCTCCCATTCTTTCCTCCATTCCAAAAGGCATACATTTGCATCTGAACCTGTTCAGACCGTAAAACAATCTTCCATATATAGATTTTATATACTAAAATCGGCGGTTATTGCAACCGCCGATCATAGTAATTTTGTTTTACGCAAGAGCTTTCAACTTGATATCGTGCATAGTGATATACATATCCTGCAATTCCTGTTTGGCCCTGACATCGGAAGAAAACTTAATGCACTCATTGAGTTTCCTGTACAGATCCAAGTGTCCTTCCGCGACTCTCTGAATATTGACACGAATCTCATTCTCAACTGTCAATTCCATCTTTGTCACTTTATTCTTCACTTCCTTCGAATCAAGCTGAAGATTCTTCACATCAAATCTTAAATCCCATAGGTCGGCTTTCATGCCTTTCATTTCGACCTTCATGCCCTGGATATCGGTTTTCATGCCTTCCATCTCAGTTTTCATACCCTGAATGTCGGTCTTCATGTCCTTCATCTCAGTCTTCATGCCCTGAATGTCGGTCTTCATGTCCTTCATCTCAGTCTTCATACCCTGAATGTCGGTCTTCATGCCTTTCATCTCAGTCTTCATACCCTGGATATCGGTTTTCATGTCCTTCATCTCAGTCTTCATACCCTGAATGTCGGTCTTCATGTCCTTCATCTCGACCTTCATGCCCTGAATGTCGGTCTTCATGCCCTGGACTTCAGATTTTACGCTTCCTACTTCGTCTTTGATCGGCTGCAGTAAGTTCGAAATCGCCTGCAGATCTTCATTCGTCAATGCCATAGTGTCTCCTCCTTATCCATTGTCTGTTTCCCTTTACTCTACATGGCACTGTTCATCACAGCGCCTTCCCGCTTCCATATCTAATCGTTCTTATCACAAACTCTTTCTGGAAGACCTATTATACACTATAGCAAATACAAATACAATATTAAACCGTATAACTATTCAAATATTTTTCCTGCTCCGGCGTCAATACGTCAATCTCTTTACCAAGAAACGCCAGCTTGCGCTTCGCCACATCCCTGTCCACTTCCTCCGGCACGTCAATCAGTTTCTCTGTAAGCTCGCTGCTGTGCTCCACAAGATATTTCGCGGAGAGCGCCTGAATTGCAAAGCTCATATCCATAATCTCTGCCGGATGACCGTCACCGGCCGCCAGGTTCACAAGACGCCCTTCTGCCAGTACAAAGATCCACTGTCCGGTAGGCAGCTTATAGCCCATGATGTTCTTCCGCTGTTCTTTCTTCTCCACCGCATTGGCTTTCAGCCATGCCATATCGATCTCACAGTCAAAATGTCCTGCATTGCAGAGGATCGCTCCTTCTTTCATCACCGCAAAATCTTCTTTGTCAATGACACCGTCACAGCCGGTTACAGTAATAAAGAAATCACCGACTTTAGCCGCTTCCTTCATAGGCATCACATCGAAACCATCCATCACTGCCTCAATAGCTTTGATCGGATCGATCTCGGTTACGACCACTCGCGCGCCCAGCCCCTTGGCTCTCATGGCAGTACCCTTACCGCACCAGCCGTAACCTGCCACTACCACGATCTTGCCCGCTACGATCAGATTCGTTGTCCTGTTGATACCGTCGAATACAGACTGTCCCGTGCCATATCTGTTATCGAAGAAATGCTTACATGCCGCATTGTTAACGCGCACCATGGGGAACTTCAATTCGCCCGCTTTATTCATAGCTTCCAGACGGATAATACCTGTGGTGGTCTCTTCGCATCCGCCAATGATATTAGGGATCAGCTGCGGCATCTCCTTATGTACCATCGTCACCAGATCGCCGCCGTCGTCGATGATGATATTCGGCTCCGCCTCCAGCACATGACGGATATGGGTCTCATACTCCTCCGGCGTAGTGCCATACCAGGCGTGCACTTCCAATCCGGCTTTCACAAGCGCTGCCGCCACGTCATCCTGCGTAGACAACGGGTTGGAACCGGTCACATACATCTCGGCTCCGCCTGCCGCCAGCACCAGGCACAGATAAGCCGTCTTTGCCTCCAGATGCACGGACAGGGCTATCTTCTTCCCTGCAAAGGGCTTACTCTCGGAGAACTCTTTCTCCAGCGTGCGCAGCAGGTCACAGTTCCTCTTCACCCACTCAATCTTCTTCTCACCGGATTCGGCAAGATTAATGTCTCTGATTTCGCTACTCATTTTAATAGTTTCCTCCTTAATATTAATCAGCCGAATTTTTATTATAGTGATGGTCGTCTGTCCTGTCATCACTTTTTGTGGTACAGACAACATTCTGCCGGCACCTGTATCTTTTCACAGGAAATCCTTAAGAATCCTCCTGTAAAATGCTCTGGTTTATAAGTAAAAGTCATAACAAACTGTTACTTCCGGTTCTAATGCCGGCAAAGATTAAAAGAACATTTCCTTATACCAGCATACCGCCTCAATATATGCCTTAAACACCGCATCATTGTCAATATTTTTAAGGATCTGCATCCGGCTGACTTCCTGCCAGTCCGCATTCTCATATGCTGTCATAAAGCCGTATATTTCCGCAAATTCACCTTCACAACTTAACAGCGCATCTCTGATATCCCTGGAAACGTTGACCTTATTAAGCGCTTCTTCCATAGGCATGCTCAGAATGATATTCAGTACTGAAAAAAGGCCCATTAAAAACAGCTCGGAAGCCTTCATCCCCATGCCAAAAGAAGGCGCCAGACATTCCAGAAACTTGGCTCTCAGGAGAGACACCCTCGTGATCTCATTCGGTCTGTCAGAACAAAGCTCTTTCGTGATCACAGTATTGATCCACTTTTTAAGTTCCCGCTGTCCCAACAGCGCCGCTGCGTGACGAATTGATGTTATCTCGGATTTGGCGGCAATACGGTTCACCATCTCCAGAAGAGATACCACAAGCGCCGTGTCCCTGCCGATCACATCGGCAGCCTTCGTCAGTTCGAAATCCACATCGTTAACAATGTTCATCAGCTCCAGATAGTTCACCTTCAGCGGCTCCACCTCTGTCTGCCCCTTTGTGACCGGAATCCGGTAGAACGCGCCCTCAAACAGATGAAACGCCCGATCCACCCTGACATCGTCGAAAGCTTCCTGCTTCTCAATATTCCCCACACAGATTTTGATATTCGGATACTGATGTCCGAAATAAATCTTGGCCTTATAGACATCCACTTTCTTATAATCCAGAATGATATAATCCATCAAGGAAAGAATTTCTTTATAATTCTCAAATTCCTTCACCGGCAGCTTACGGATTGCCAGCTTATAACCCTTCTGCTTCAGTTGCCTGAACCGCTCCTGATAATCCGGTGTATTCGTCACAGAATTGTCAAAAAGCAAGACAAGACGTCCGATCATCTCCTCGCTCTGTGACTCAATATCCGAAAAAACCGCAATGGATCCCACCGGAACAAACACGTCCGATCCCGGCGACAGCGTATCAATGCCGATCCTCTGCAAAATATCAAGGCCCTCCACCCTCGCCGCACCGTCGTTTACAGCCGAACTCTGCAACGCCGGATTCAGCAGCAGATTCGCCTTCTGCGAGAAGAGCGAATAGGCGCATACTTTCATATCTTTATCAAAAAAAGGAATCAATGTGGCAAGCATACTCTATAGTCCCCTTTCAAAGTTATTATGGTTCTCCACCGTTTACCTGCAAATTTCTTATATTATATCAGACTTTATTTGCGATTGCCATGGTATTTTTACAGGTATTTTCAGTACATCGGGCGTACTTTTGTTCACTGAGGGTATATTCATTTGATTTACCGAAATCAATGCCTCCTCTGAAAAGAAATACTGTCAAAAGCCTCCACACTGTGATAAAATGAGACAAACATAATTTCTTACAGCTTTTCAGAGAACGGAGGATACTTATGAACCTGGTCATATTAGAACGAAACAGCGCAGGAACGGACGTTGACATATCCTGCTTTGAAAAATTCGGGAAGGTAACCTGTTACCCAAACACGATTGCGGAGAACACTGCAGAACGTGTCAAAGACGCAGATATTATCCTCGCAAATAAGGCGCCTCTCAATGAATCCACCCTGAAAGACGCTGCCAATGTAAAACTGATCTGCCTGCTGGCCACAGGCTTCGATAATGTAGATCTGGCCTACTGCAAAAACCGCGGCATCAAAATCACCAACGTCACCAATTACTGCACTTCCACAGTGGCGCAGCACACGCTTCTGCTGGCTCTTGCTCTTTCCGAGAAGATTGCATTCTACGATGACTATGTGAAATCCGGCGCCTACAGCGCTCAGGATCGCTTTTCTAACTTTGACAGAACCTTCTATGATCTGGAAGGGAAAACATGGGGCATCATAGGCATGGGAACAATCGGGCGCCGGGTAGCAGGACTTGCGCAGGCTTTCGGCTGTCGGGTCATCTTCTATTCCGCTTCCGGTAAAAGCACCTGCACCGATTATGAACAGGTGCAGTTCGACACCCTTTTACAGAAGTCTGACATCCTGTCCCTGCACTGTCCGCTCAGCGACCGGACAAGAGGGCTGATCAATAAAGACGCCCTCTCGAAAATGAAGGAAACCGCCATTCTGGTAAATGTAGCCCGTGGACCGGTGGTGGACACCCAGGCTCTCTACGATGCACTCATCACGAACCAGATTGCCGGCGCCGGCCTGGATGTGCTGGAGCAGGAACCGATGGCGGGAGATAATCCGCTGGCACAGATCAAAGACAGCACGAAGCTGATCATCACACCACATATGGCATGGGCAAGCTTCGAATCCAGAACCCATCTGGTAGAAGAAGTTGTACAGAATATTGAGGCCTTTCTGGCCGGTGAGAACAGGAATGTTGTAAACTTATAAATTTGTTATAAAAAAGGGGTTCCGCCTGATTCGGAAGCCCTTTTTTACTTTGCTCTGCTGAAATTGTCATCCGGTATTCAACCCTTTACTGCACGCCAGCGCAATATCGCGAACAGTTCAATTAACAGCAGGATCCTCAAAGCTCATACTATCAGCCGGATCCACAAACTCTCCGTTACGGCTGAGCGCAAAATGCAGAAAGAATCCGGTTGCTCTTCCGCTGCGCCCCACCGTGGCGATCTTATCGCCTCTCTTTACCTGCTCATCCTGCGACACGTTAATGTCTTTGCAGTGACAATAATAAGTCATATCTCCATTTTGATGCAGCAGGACAACATAGTTACCGTATTCCGCCGTGTAACCGGTTTCATGGACAATGCCGTCGGCTGCCGCTTTGATATCCGCACCCTCTTCAGCCGCAAAGTCAATTCCTTCGTGCATACTCACCTCCCCACTGACGGGATGCGTCCTCTCACCGAAAGTATCTGAAATCCGGGAATACACGCAGGGTTCGTCATATATGATCTCTGCATCATGTATGTTACCGTCATGCTGATAGGGAAATTCTGCAGCTGTCTGCACGGCCCCGGCCTGGTTTCCGTCCCACAAAGTATAGACCATGTCATCCCAGACACACTGCAGATTGCGGAGTTTTGCAGCTTCTTCACTGGTGGACGCATACAAATAGATATAAGCAGTCTGCAGACCTCTCTCATCCTTGTATTCTTCATACAGGTAATTGGAATGCCATCCCACATACTGCTCCTCTGTCACCAGATACCGGTCAAAAAGATCCTGCGTCTCCAGATCAACCTCAAAACTCTTCGCCAGCGGCAGCTGCCGAAGCTGATTCTTCTCCACATCATAATGGAACATATACTGTCTCTTCATCGGATGCAGCCACACATCTCTGCCGTCAGCTGATACGGCAACCTGACAGGCGTTATCTCCCTGCGTAAAGTTACAGCCGATGGCCGCCAGATCCAGACTGCGCACTACTTCTCTGTCCGTCAGATCATAGACCACCAATCCAAAATAATCATGGAATATAATAACCCTGTTATTCGCACCACCCAACCCCGGCTGTCCTGCATAATCAAGCCACGGACCGTCTACCCCAAGCTCCGTCTCCTCGGATATCACTGCCGGAGCCGCAGTCAGCTGACGCGCTTCACTGATCTCTTCTTCCGGATTTTCGTCCGGACCTGCTTTACCATCCGCCCCTTCTTCCAGGCGCTGTATGCTGATATCTGCCGGAGCTTCTGCCGCTTCCGCATTTTCCTCCGCTGCTCCGGTAAAAGCGCAGCCCGCCATACCAAGCATCAGTATGGCCGCGAGAATTCCCGCCGACAATCTGGCGCCGCTGCCACCCGCAAGACGCATGATCCTCTCTTTCATCTCTGATCTGCCCGGGCGAAGCATGGTGCCGAAAGAATAAACCCTTTTGCCCCGGTTTTTCCTGGAAAGCTCCAGCAGCATCTCTCCGTAAGTCAGCCGCTGCGCCTCTCCCAGCTGCTTTATGGCGCCGTGATCACAGGCGATCTCCCCGTCCCTGACCGAAGCCGCCGCTGCAATCCACACAAAAGGATGAAACCAGTACACAGTGACCAGTACGGTGCGCAGCAGCGCCCAGATATGATCGCCGTGAAGATAATGTACCTGCTCATGGGTCACTACATGGCGAAACCGTTCTGTACCGGTCCGGACATCCGTACCAACATAGATCGCCGGCTGCCAAACACCGGCAAGGCAGGGCGCCTCCAGTTTCTTCACCTGATAAATCGGCAGATTCCTGTGCGGCCCGACGTTCTTTCTGCCATTCCCCACAATTTTATCCTCACTCTGTTGACAGAGTCTGCGCGCCTTGTACAGCCTCCTGCGAAAACGAAAATGTATCGTAAAGAATATCCCGCCGACCACCATACTGCCCACGATCCATATCCCCCGCACAACCGCCGGCACTGTATAGTCCGCGGACATGATCCGGTTACGGGCAGTCGCATTCTCCATGTCGTCCGTCACAGTACCGTTCACCAGCCGGAAATCATCGCCCTCCGGTGAGGACAAAGTCCCCTCTGTCTGCTCCGTCACAGCATCCCGCTTGCTTTCTGAAGCCAGCTCCTGCGATTCCCTGTCTGTAATGCTGCTGTTCTGCGGCTGACCGTCCGGCTCTTTGACCGAAGAAGATACCTCCTTATAACCCTCCGTCACCACATGCACAGCCCGCAGCAAACTGAACGGGCTGTCTATTAAATTGACCGGAATGAGCAGCCGCAGCGCCACAAGCAGCCACAGACTGTACCTTACATAAGCATGCAGTTTCTCTCCAGACAATTTCCGCACGATCAGTATGGCGGTCACCAAAACCGCTGCCTGAATCATAACACCCGTCATTACACCCATCACGCTTCCCCCTTCTCCTGTTTCTCTGCTCTGGCCTCCTGAATGATCCGGTACAACTCTTCCATCTCTTCGTCCGGGATGTCCTGCTTTTTTACCAGAGTATTGACCATCAGCCCCAGACTGCCGTTGTAAATCCGGTTTAAAAAGCTGCTCGTCTCGGACTCCACCACCTCTTCCCGCTTCAATAGCGGATAATATTCCCTTGCCTTCGTCCCTTCCCGGTATGCAATGCATCCCTTCTGCTCCATCCGTTTCAGCAGCGTCTTCGTAGTGCTCTTGGCCCACCCGGTCTCTGTCTCCATCGCCCTGATCAGCTGTGTCGCCGTCTTCGGGAACTGCTCCCACAAATTTTCCATGATGCGCCATTCACTGTTAGAAAGGCCGATTGTCTTATCCTCCATATTTCCCTCCATTCCAAAATCTCTCAAGTTCCCAACTGAAAAATCAGCAGTTCAGCGTACTGCATGCATATCTGCTCTGATCTGCAGCATTCTGTTCAAATTTCAGAAAAGGTTGACTAATGTAACCCTGATAACAATATAACATATCAGGGTTACACCAGTCAACCTTTTGTTAATAACTTATTTTCGGTTCAAGCCGGAGGCCGGCTCTCCTTCCAGAAAGATACTACAGATACTTTTTCAGATTTTGCAGTACCACCTGATACCCGTTGGCGTACATATGGATCCCTTCGATCGTAAACTCTTTCTTCAATTTACCCCGCTCGTCCGCCAGTCCTTCATTGACATTGATAAAGCGGCAGCCCTTCTTCGCCGCCAGTTTCTCCACCGCCGCATTGGCAATATCAATGTTCTCATTGGTTCTCGTAACAAAGGCCGTCCTGCCCCACTCACCCTCCGGAATCTTATCCGTTTCATTGACCGGATAATACGCCATCATGTTGATCTCCACCTCCGGCAGTCTCTCCTGAATCCTGGAAATGATCTCCTCGTACCGCTCCAGCAGCGCCTCCAGCTGATAGTCCGGACTGCCAATATCATTCGTTCCGATATTGATAAAGATCCTGGAAGGCTCCGTACCGAATACCATCTCTTCCATATACTGCAGCATATCCATCGTTGTAAATCCGCCGATGCCCCGGTTGTAGATGACCTGATCCATGCCGTTTGTCATCAGAAGCTCATTGACCGGAAACTGCTCCATCAGTGAAGACCCCGTGAAAAGGATTTCCCCCTTCCTTACATTCTGATTCAGAATGCGATATCTCTCCAGTTTATCCTGCTGTTCTCTGTGCATAAGTTCCTTAAAAAAGTCCATATTAATCCCCCATTCCTATCCAACCTGCGGGTTTGAGCGCAGGTACAAATCTGTATACAGAAAATCTGAATTCATTTTCTGTATACAGCATAAAAAATGTTACAACCTGCAGGTATTTGCATTATACTATCCTTATACCAATATCATCACCCTGCTGAATACCGCCGGTAATACTTAACCGTATGACATGTCATACCTGCCTGATGACATTCGGTCAGGGCAGCGGCCCACTGCAGGCAAACGCTCACCATAACTCAGGAGGTTCTTCCATGGAATTGCTGCAACTGCAATATTTTCAGGTAATCGCCCGGACACAGAATATCTCTGCCGCCGCAGAACAACTCCATATCTCACAGCCTTCCTTAAGCCAGCTTCTTAAACGGCTGGAACAGGAAGCAGGCGCCCCCCTCTTCGACCGTAAAGGCAAGCGTATTGTCCTGAATGTTTACGGCTCCGTCTTCCTGAAATATGTAGAAGAAGTCTTTACAGCGCTGGATAATGCCACGCTGGAAATCCAAACGCTTCGCGGTACAGCCTCCAAAACCGTAAATTTAAGCATGCTGTCCGCTTCCATGCTGCTGCCGGATCTTTATCGGGAAATCAAACAGGCTGAGCCGTCTGTCCTGCTCCATATTCTGCAGGCAGATCAGGAGCATCTGCCAGAACCGAACGAACTTATCATTTCATCCGACTGGCAGCTTCCGGCCGATACATCCTCCTGTTATGTCCTGCTGGAAGAGGAAATCCAGCTGGCTCTGCCCCGCGAACATCCTCTGCTTGCCAGGCCGGTTATCCGTCCGGAGGATCTGACCGGGCAACCTTTTATCAGTCTCTCCCCCAGCCGTTCTCTGACACGCATCCTGGCCCATTATTTCACCGACAGGAATTTTCGGCCGAATGTCACAACCTATATCGACAATCCCGACATCATGCGCAAACTTCTGGCAGCGCAGGCCGGTCTTGCTTTCGTGCCGACTCTGACATGGCGGGGCCTGGCCTCCAGCGGTATTCAGATGCGACAGGTAGAAACTCTGCCCATGAGGCGTTTTCTTCTGCTGCGCTGGAATCCGAAAGCATTCCTCACGCCTTCCGTTGTCCTGTGCCGGGATGTTATTATCCGGTATTTTGCGACCTGTTGACAGAAACGGCTGACGTCAATCCTACCAGATGTAATTGGCAAGTCCGATCATCACAGGCAGGGTCAGAATACTCAATACGGTACTCAGACATACATCCTTCACCGCATCCGTATACTCTTTATCATAAATCTGCGCAAAGATTGCCACATTTGACCCCACCGGCGCTGCTGCTGCCAGCATCACCGCCAGACGCACCGTTCCGAAGCCTTCCGGTATCAGGAACAGGCACAACATAGTCAGCAGTGGAATGAGAAGCAGCCGCACCGCCACACATAAATAAGTCAGCCTGTCCGTCAATAACTCCTTAAACGGCACCTGCGCCAGATACGCGCCCAGCACGATCATAGCCAGCGGGCCATTCATGGATGCCAGCGTCCCAATCACACCCGTTACAATAGCGGGAAGCCTGACAGGCAGAAAAAACAGCAGCAAACCAATGGCCAGACTGACAGCGATCGGATTCGTCGCGATCTTTTTTAAGCTGATCCGAGATCTGTCACCTGTCATGATAAAGACACCGTAAGTCCACTGCAGAATATTCAGAATCGCTACAAAAGAAGCCACATAGAATACCGCTTCCTCTCCCAATGTCATCTGTACCAGCGGGATACCGATAAAGCCTGCATTAGAAAACGCCGCCCCAAACTGCCTGATCGCCGACTTTCTGCGAAACACCAGCCAGCTTATCAGCATCGCAAGCAGTAAAGCGCCAAGCGCAGCCCCGAAAGAAACCAGAAAACCTGCCAGCATTTCCCCCGAATAATCCTTTATGTATGACTTTATGATTGCTGCCGGCATGATCACATGTAAAAGCAGTCTGCCAATCTCACCGCTTCCGTGCGCCGTAATCACCTTTTTCTTATACAGCACATACCCGATAAACAGATAAAGAAACATGACCACATTCTGCCGAAACAGTAAGCTTACGATTTCCATAGAAAAACTCCTTTTTAATAAACGATACTGGAAATTATGCTTTTGGCGCTGCAGGAACCTTTTAGTAATATGACTTTGACAACACCCGGAAACAGATAACTGATATGACGTTTACCATAATTATAACATTGGAGTTTTTATAGTGTAAAATATATATATCTATATATAATCATAATATTAATACTATATATCTTCACCTTTACCGCTAATTTCAGTTACTTTTTCTGCACCTGAAAATCTTTGTGCCTAAAAATCTTTTTAAACCTGTCACATATGATTTATATTCAAAAAATCGTTTATTCGCCGCAGCGGCCGTAATACCACCCCAGAACTCCATTGATCTTTCCATAGCAGCCGGCAGCATTGCGTATTACAACGGAGATCCTGTCCCCGGGTTTTACTTCCAGCTGTGCATCGCAGTAATCATCCACATGCCATTCTTTATCGTCATCCAGATAAAGAAAAGCGGACGGTACCCACAATGTCCTGTCACTGCTCAAATGGCGGCAGCACACCATGCCTTCCCGCTCCTCCAGCCGGTCAACACGGCTGTCGAAATACTGGATATACAAAGTCTTATGCTTTCCTTCCTGCCCGTCCAGCGCAGTCACCACCGGAAAACTGTCACAATACTCCCAGCCGATCTCTTCCATACCCGCATCCTTATCCGGAAAAACAAGCGCGTTAAGCTGTCCAACTTCTTTCAGGCCGCACCCGCCGTCCATACAGATGATCCTGCGCTCATACTCGAAAATCGGCCGCAAATCCGCCTCCTCATGCCGGTAAAGGCTGACAGGCCAGTGTCCTGTCACAACACATCTGGAAAAGGCCGGTGTGTCCTCTAAAGTCAGCTCCGTTGCGGAAATATCAAGTTCCGCCAGCATGTCCAGGAACAGGCCGCGTCCCCAGTGCTTTTTCTGCCAGCGGATAAACTCCCGGAAACGTTCTTCACTTCCCGCCGTCGTATCACAGAGGATCTCCAGCCGATGTTCTTCCACATTTCCCTCGGATACAAAGACCTGTGCATTCGCCGCCAGCTCCATGATATACCGGACTGTCCTAATGTCTCGTTCTCCGGTTCTGAAATTCGATTTCCAATCTGCGTAACCCTGCTTCTCTTACTGCAATGTTACTGCAAAAATACTTTATCAAAACAGCTGCGGCACTTTCTTTTTAAAGATCACTGCTGCTATTGCGAACGTAATCACCGCTGCCAAAAGAATCTGCAGCAAAGATTCCCGGTTTGCTGCGTTCTTACTTATTATAATCTGGCGAAATACAACGACGATCATAGAGGATACTATCGTCGCCGAAACGGATTTGCGGATCATGCCAATGATAAACGGCCAGACCGACAGTATCGTGCACACTATGGCAGCAGTAACAGCCGCCGGTATCCATGTCTGCAATAAGGATATTTTAAATGTACCCTCTAACATATCGAAATAGTTATCGGCAATTATCATAAAACCTGTACAGCAGATATACCCCATCATTACAGAAACTGCCGTGTAGACCATGATGATCATCATCTTCCCGGCAATCAGCCCTTTTCGGTTCAGTGGGTAGGAAAAAAGCAGGATAATCGTCCGCCGATCGTACTCCCCGATCACGAAACGTGCCGTCAAAACCGACGAATAGACAAGAAAGATACTCGACACCAAAAGGCCGATGATAAGAAAGGTGCTTTCAAAAGTGTCCTTTGTCTGTTCCGGATCCGTCATACTGTCAACCAGAGATACCGTAATAAAAAGGATGCTGAAAAGAATCGCGGCGACAGTAAACATTATGTTTCGCCCCACTCCGAATTTCTTCAGTTCCAGCCTGATCAGATGTTCCATATTAATCCCCCATTGTTGCTCAGTTTGCAAATTTGGGCGCAAGCACAAATTTGTGTGTGAAAAATCTGTCGCATATGGATTTTTCACACTAGTCTCCTTCCTCTGTGAGCTGAAAGAAATAATCCTCCAGCGTATCCTGCCTGCGTCCCAGACTTTCCAGACCAACGCCGTTCTCAACGAGGTATTTCGAAAGAGTTTTACCGGGAAGGTCAGAATCATAAACCCGGATAAACTCCTGATCCTCTGCAGTAAAGTTTGTAATTCCCTTCTTTTCAAGGAGGACCGCTGCACGGGGTACGTCATCAACCTGCAGGCTGATATATTCTGTCTGGTGTTTATGGATCTCCTCAACAGGCAATTCCGCCAGAAGTTTTCCGTGCCGAAGGATCCCAATGGTATCCGCAAGCAGATCCACCTCGGAAAGAATGTGACTGGATATGAAAACAGTCGTCCCGTTTTCACGGTTTAACCGCTGGAACAGTTTTCTCATTTCCCGGATTCCTTCGGGATCCAGGGCATTGATCGGCTCATCCAGCATCAAAAATTCCGGATATGCAAGGACAGCCCTTGCGATAGCCAGCCGCTGCTTCATGCCCAGCGAAAAATGCCGAACCTGCTTTCCCCTGACCTCCTGCAAGCCAACCATTTGCAGCACTTCATCAATTCGTTCCCTGTTCGGAAAACCCATATACTCACAGTGTAACTCCAGGTTTTGACGGGCCGTCATTTTTTCATAGAAGTACGGATTTTCAATAATGGAGCCAACCCTTTTGAATACCTCATAGCTGTGATCAGTGACCTTCTCCCCGAAGAGATGAACCTCCCCGGCATCCGGCTGTATCAGGTTCAAAACCATTTTCATCACTGTACTTTTTCCCGCCCCATTCGGGCCGACAAATCCATAAACGGCTCCTCTGGGGATATGAATATTAACATTGTCTACCACCGCATTTCCCCTGTAGGATTTTCGCAGTCCCACGGTTTCCATAATGTAATCCATTTTTTCCTCCATTCCGAAGCGCTTTGCGCTGAGGACGCGAGCAGAATTTCAGATTCTGCTCTGCGATCAACAGAATTTGTGACGCTTCGGCACAAATTCCTGGTTGAATAAATTGCTCATCAGAGAATTTATTCAACCTTTCCTCCATTCCGAAGCGCTTTGCGCTGAGGACGCGGGCAGAATTTCAGAATTTTCCGAAGGAATACTCCAATTCTGCTCTGCACTCAATAATATCTATGACTTTATGATACAGTACGGACTTCTCTTTTCTCTGCCGGAATTCTAACTTTTTTCTAACTTTTACAACTTTTCATAATAATGGAGAAAATCGTTTTTTGATTCTGTATGCTGTGAACCTCCAACTCTGCCCCTGTCATTTCGCAAAGGCTTTTGGCGATTGCAAGTCCCAGGCCGCTGCCTGTTGATCCGGGGGCCGTCGTATAATCTCTTGCAAAAATCCGTTTCTGCTGCTGCGGCGTCATTCCTTTGCCGTGATCTTCTATTTCAATAACGCTTCTGTCTTTTGTTGTCGTAAGACGCAGGGCAATATATTTTCCGTCACCGCCATGCCGGATCGCATTGTCGATCAGATTCTTCAAAATGCGCTGCAGCAGGTCCCTGTCCGTATCTGCGCAGATCGGTACAGACGGCACCTGAATCTCCACCGTAAACTGCTTTTGATCAAGCAGATCATAGTAATCCAAAATGGTATCATGGCACAGCTGCGAAATATCCTCCTTCTGCAATTTCAGGGGAAGATCGCCGGAAGTGATCCTGGACATTGTGAAATAATCGCTTATCGTCGTTATCAAGGCGTCCGCTTTGCGGTCGATTTTAACAGCCATCTCATGAATATTTTCTGCACCGGGCAAATCCGTTGTTCTGGCCGCCAGCATTTCGCTGTTTCCTTTTAATACCGTAAGCGGGGTGCGGATATCATGTGAAATATTCGTCAGAACCTGTGCCATTGCTTTCTGCTCCTGCCCGAATTCCGACTTTTTTGCATAAAAATCCCGCAGCAGCGTGTTAACAGCCGCCCCTAATTTCCTGACGCAGATGTGCGCAGCGGGAAGCAGAACGAAACCGTTTTCAGAAGCGATAGAAAGTGTTGCGAGACGGTTGCTGATATACTCGATTTCTTTTTGCAGCTTCCTGTACAGGATTCGCTGCCGGATCAGAATCAGCATCAACACGGCCGAAAGCGCAGCAAACAGAATCCACATTTATCTCTCCTCCATCTTATAACCGATTCCCCATAAGGTTTTAATATACGTCGTCGTATCTGCCTGATCTTTTTTCAGTTTCTGACGCAGGCGGTTGATATGCGTATTCAGTACATTCTCGTTGCCGAAATACGGCTCCTTCCAGATCAGTTCATAGAGACGTTCCTTTGAAAAGGCCTGCCCCGGATGGGTCGCCAGCAGATACAGAATATCAAATTCGATCGGTGTTAAATCCATAACAGCGCCCTGCCGGCTGACAGAATGGCCGGCACGGTCTATCTTCAAATCCCTGAACTTTACAACCGTATTGTCCGAAATGGCCTGATAAGTACCGGCCCGCCGGATATTTGCCTTAATTCTTGCGGTAAGTTCAATCAGGGAAAAGGGCTTCACTACATAATCATCCGCCCCTAAATTCAGCCCCAGCGATTTATCCGTATCATTATCTTTCGCAGTAATGATGATTACCGGAATGGTGCTGACCTGTCTGATCGCCTTAATAACCTCCATGCCGCTTATGTCCGGCAGCATAAGGTCAATCAGGGCAAGGGAATATTCGTCAAGATTTGCGAGCTTTCGCATGGCGGTTTTTCCGTCGTTGAAAAAGCACACTTCAAATTCGCCCGATAAATAGTCTTGTATCATGCTCCTGATCTCTTCATCATCTTCAACCAACAGGATCCTGTTTCGCATTGTGATCTCTCCCTTTATTTTTTTAAATCCATTCGCCATTTTTCATTTGTTTTATGCTATACTGATAAGTGGCGGCGCTGTTTGGTAACTGCCGGCAGACCACTGTCTTCTCTTCTGTGTTCCATAACAAATATAGCACATTCTCATGACAAATTATATAAGAAAGGACATCTCACCCACATGAACGACTTATTGACCCGCATCAAAGACAATGTATCCAAAGTTATCATCGGCAAAGAACACGTCACCGAACTGCTTCTTTCCGCACTGGCGGCGGGAGGGCATGTTCTGCTGGAAGACGTGCCCGGGACCGGCAAGACGGTGCTGGCCAAATCACTGGCCCGCTCTATGGAATTCTCTTTCGGACGGATTCAGTTCACACCGGACCTGCTGCCCAGCGACGTGACCGGCCTTTCTTATTTCAATCAGGAAAAGGGCGCTTTCGTCTTTAAGGAAGGCCCCGTGTTCACGAATCTGCTGCTGGCGGACGAGATCAACCGCGCCACACCCAGAACCCAGTCAAGCCTTCTGGAATGCATGGGCGAAGGTCAGGTGACTGTGGACGGTGTGACCCGCTCTCTGGGCGTTCCCTTCTTCGTGATCGCCACGCAGAACCCGGTGGAAACACTGGGCTGTTATCCCCTTCCCGAAGCACAGATGGACCGTTTTCTGATGCGGATCAGCATGGGCAGCCTGAGCGAGACACAGGAACGGCAGATGATCGACCGGTATATCAACGATCAGCCGTTAGAGACCATCGAGCCGGTCTGTACCCTCCCGGAGGCAGCGGCCCTGCAAAAAGAATGCCGTAACATCTATGTACATGAAGATCTGAGAAATTATATCGTTAATCTTGTCCAGGGAACCC
Source organism: uncultured Lachnospiraceae bacterium (assembly GCA_947576945.1). Taxonomy (GTDB): domain Bacteria; phylum Bacillota; class Clostridia; order Lachnospirales; family Lachnospiraceae; genus UBA3282. Next base: position 11,637 of record CANPTH010000058.1, on the reverse strand, counting down.
GCAAATACGATGCCGGTTCCGGTGATACCAACGCCCACAGCATCGCGGAAGGAGTCAGCCCCCGTGGAACGCTGGCGCTGCTCCGCGCCTCTCAGGGTTATGCCATGGTGCAGGGCAGAGATTTTGTCGCTCCCGAGGATATCAAGGCAGTGGCCATTCCGGTGCTGGCGCACAGAATGATCTCGGAAGCCGCCTACACGCAGCAGAAAGAATCAGCCATCCGTGGACTGTTGAACAGCATTTCCCTGCCTACGGAAGATTGGACGCGGCCATGATAAGTTTATTTTTCTTAAGTCTGCTGCTTTTGACATTTCTCTGGAATCGGTATTATGAAAAGCACTGGAACGCCGGCCTGCTGGTCACGCTGCGCTTCCTGCAGGATTTCGTCTATGCGGGCGAACAGGCGGAAATGACCGAGCAGATCGAAAACCGCAAGAAACTGGTGCTGCCCGTGCTGGAAGTCGCTTTTCATATGGATAAAAGGCTTGCCTTCCACGACTGTGAGAACACCAGCGTCAGCGATTTTACTTACAAAAGGGATATCTTTTCCCTGCTTGGCTATCAGCGTATCACTAGGAAACTAACGCTCAACTGTACGAAACGCGGCTGTTACCGCATCGACAAATCTTACCTGACGGCTTTTTCCATGCTGCACAGGAAACGTTTCTCCATAGAGGCGCCGGCAGACACACAGCTTTATGTCTATGCCGCACGGACCAACGTCTCGGATATCCTCGTCACCTGCGAACGGCTTATGGGCAGCGTGCAGTGCGCGAAGCGTCTCTTCGAGGATCCTTTTGCCTATGCCTCGATCCGCGAATATACCGTCACCGATCCCATGAAGACGATCAACTGGAAAGCCAGCGCGAGAACAGGCGAGTTGATGGTCAACACCTTCGAATCCACTCATATGGAAAAGGTGCTGCTCTTTCTGGACGTGGAAGACGGCGGCATCCTGAAATACGAATACCTGATCGAAGACGCCGTCTCCGTGACCGCCACTCTGGCGCAGAAGATGATCGCCCGCGGCATGGAAGTCGGATTGTGTACCAATATCGCGGCGGATTCCGATTCTGCGTACACCTGTCTGCCTCCCACCAGCGGCAAAAAGCAGCTCACCGACATCGAACGGCTGCTGGCGACGCACCAGTCCGACGCAGGCGTGCTTCCCCTGCCATCCATGCTCGACAGCTTTGCAGGTCAGGCGGCGGATCAGATGGAGGATGCAGTCATGATCTTCATCTCCAAAAATGCTGCGCAAAATCAGACCGCTATCGAAGCCTTTACCGGCAGGGAACAGGCCGTGTGGGTGGTTCCGTGCCCGCGTAATGAACCCTGCTGCCTGCAGACCGCAGACAATATCCGTCTGATCAACAGAGAAGTGAACGATTTCTGAGCCCGGCAGCAGTTTCCGGCCGCCGTGAATCATTTATTTTATCAGAAAGGGGACAGCCGCTTTGAGAAAACTGATCAAAACAACTGCTGGATGGATCCACACCACGCTCATCCTGTCCGTTATCATACCGTTGCTCTACGTCCTGTGCGTGAGAGACCAGACCCTGGTCGGCCCGTATCTGTATCTGAAATGCCTTGTGATCGTGTTTCCTGTCGTGGTTACCGACTTTGCCGCCGACAAATGCAGAACGCTCTTCTCCTACCTGCTTCTTTCTGTGCTGACCTTCGCCGCCACAGGAGCCGCAGGCTGGGTACTGGCCGGTTCCCTGCGCGACAGTTTTCTGGTGTGGGGCTACTTACTGCTGCTGCTTGGCGAGACCCTGTTTGTGATCGTCAACCGGATGATTGCGCGCCTGCAGAAAAAAAAGGACCGGGAGGCCGCTTTCGAAGCCGATCCGTCCTTTCGTCCTTACAATGATATATTAAAGGAACCTGCCTTTCCGATGCTTTTCTATTTCGGCGGCGTTTATCTTCTGGGAGCCAATTTTAACGGCCCTTCCGTGTGCAATGCCGCCCTGTTCAGCGCCATTTTATACGCCGTGACCGCATTTTTATATCACTATGTATGTGAAACCGAACGCTACCTTGCCCTGAACAGAAGAACCTGCAACCTGCCTTCCCGGCGCATCTATGGAATCGGGAGCGGTATGCTGGCGATCTATCTGACACTGCTCATGGTGCTGACGCTGTCTTCCCTGTTTACCGTTTCGCTGCGGCATTACCGCGATCTTCGGGATCTGAAAACCAATGTCGAAATGGACTTTACCGAAACCGCACTGCCCTCTCTTACAGAGAACATGGGTGAAAATCCCATGGCCGCTCTTATAGGAGATCCGGAAGACATCAAACCTGCTCCCTGGTGGCTGGACTATATATTCTACGGCCTTACGACTCTGATCTTTGTACTGCTGGCCCTGACGCTGGTCAAAAAGGCGCTCGCCGTTTTTCAGGATTTCCGTATCACAAATGACGAAAACGGGGATATTGTCGAGGAACTGCACGATACGGAGGATGAAGTGAAAATTGCGGCACCCGCCCGCCGCCACAGGCTGTCCGAGCGGGAGCGCATCCGCAGAGAGTACCGCCGGGTGATCCGCCGTCACCGTAAGGACCAACCCGCCGATCACGAATCTCCTGCCGAAATTGAACAGGAAGCCGGCATAGCGCAGACCGAAGAAGGCATGGCGCTCCACGCCAGATACGAAACGGCCCGCTATGGACGTGTGCCGGAAGTCTCCCGTTGATCCGGCTCTTTCCTGTAAACAGGAAAACTTAAGATAAGAATCTAAAAAGGAACTCAAATCGATAATGAAAAATTTGAGTTTCTTTTTTAGATTCTTGAAATAACTCAAATTTTTTAGTAAAATATGAAAAAAAGAAAGAGAATCTAAAATGACAACTGAAAATTTCATTGAATTACTAAAACAAATACAGAAAATAAAATGCGAAACTCAAATTTTAGAATTGAAAAGCGCCGGGAGAGGATGTCCTAAGCGTCTCTATGATACGCTCTCCAGCTTCTCCAACCAGGATGATGGCGGAATTCTCGTTTTTGGCATTGACGAAGAGAACGATTACGCAGAATCCGGCGTCTACGATTCGCAGGACCTGCAAAAGAAAATAGCGGAACAATGTCTGCAGATGGAGCCGCCTGTCCGTCCGTTGATCACAGTACTTCGGAAAGACGGAAGAAATTTCGTTGCCGCAGAGATACCGGGCATGGATCTTGTAGAGCGTCCCTGCTATTATAAAGGGCAGGGCCGTCTGAAAGGTTCCTTCACGCGCGTCGGCGATAATGATCAGCCGATGACCGAATACGAAATCTACAGCTATGAGGCTTTTCGCAGGAAATATCAGGATGATATCCGCACAGTACCAAGAGCCGCATCTTCTGCACTCAGTCACGAAAAACTGGCAGAGTATGTTCAAAAACTGCGTTCCGGAAAGCCTAATCTGTCACATTTACCGGAACAGAATATCTATGAACTGATGAGTATTACGCGGGATGGCGAATTTACCTTAAGTACTGTCATGCTGTTTGGTCTGTATCCGCAGGCATATTTTCCCCAATTATGCATCACTGCCATCGTGGTGCCCGGCCGGGAGATCGGCACTGTCGGGGATCTCGGAGAACGTTTTCTGGACAATGAACGCATAGAAGGCAGCATTCCGGAAATGCTCAACGGCGCTCTCCAGTTTGTCCGCCGGAATATGAAGACAAAGGCCATCATCCATCCTGACAGCGGTATACGGGAAGATCGTATGGACTACCCGATGACTGCCATCAGAGAAACCATTGTCAATGCGCTTGTACATCGAGATTACAGTATGCATACGGAAGGAATGCCAATCCAGATCCTGATGTTTGAAGATCGGATGGAGATACACAATCCCGGCGGAATCTACGGAAGACTCCGTATCGACCAGCTGGGAAAAATGCAGCCCGATACGCGCAATCCTGTTCTGGCGGCCGCACTGGAAGTTGCCGGCATAACAGAAAACCGCTATTCCGGTATTCCAACCATACGCCGGGAGTTCGCACAGCTTGGTATGCGGGAACCGGAATTTTCCAGTGAAAGAGGGCATTTCGTCGTCACATTTTACAAAGAAATCCTCACCCCCGCAAAAGATACGCCTGCGCACGATGCAGATATTGCTAACCTGCTCCTGTTCTGTCAGACTCCCAGAACACGAAAGGAAATCTGCGATTATCTGGGGCTTTCCTCCACGTCCTACGCGATGCAGGTTTATGTCATGCCGCTTGTGGAACAGGGATTGATCCATCTGAGCATCCCGGATAAACCAAAAAGCACAAAGCAGTTATATTACAGCAACAAATAGCACAAAATCAGGCGGTATGTCTCCTGTCCGGAAGCATACCGCCTTCTGCTGTCTGCCGTTATCAAATCGCTATACCGCCTGTCTATTCCTGACCGGCTCTTCCTGTTCTATCCGGATCAGGAACTTCAGCACATAATCCCGCTCCATCGGATAACAGTACTCTTTCGCCGTCTTCGGACCGCAGATCCCGGTGCCAATTCCCATCTGGAAGGCCGAGATCGTCACGTAAGTGCCGGTCACCGTTTCCTCTTCCCGGTGTCTCATCTTAAGAAGCTCTCTGTCACTGTAGGGCTTGATCCCCAGCTCGAAAGGCTGCTCGAGCGCGGTAAAAGTCACGGTCTGCCTGCCGTCGCTTAACGCTGCCCAGCGGCAGTCACAGCGATTGCCGCTCTCCTGGGGCCGGATATTCGGCTCCGTCATGTCCGTCACCCTGCAGGCCGCTTCCTCGATCTGCGCCTGCTCCTTCATATCAGCGTAGGATTCCCCGTTTCTTCCCAGATAGCGCACCTGCCCAAAGCTGTTGTCCAGCCGGAACGCCTTGCCAAACCGCGGCAGGTTGCCCCTGCCCTTCTCACAGTGCAGCCTGCTTGTGACCACAAGCCCCTCCGCACTGCCTTCATAACAGTCCGTACAGAGAAATGTCTGCTTTTTACAAAGGATTCTTGTAGTGACTGTGATGCGGTTTTCCTCCCGTTCCACGGACAGCACATCCTCCTTCTGTTCCAGAAAATCCTCCATACAGTTGTGCAGAGAGAAGTTAAAATCATTGTCCGTGGGAGCACGGAACAGGATCGTATAGGGATCCGCGGTTTCCAGACAGCCAGCTGCCAGCTGTATCACCGGCCGGCCGCCGTTTATGGCAAATCCTCCTGTTTTCAGCGCAGTATCCGCAGCCATGTCCGCACCGTTCTCAGTCTGTCCACCTGTCGCCAGAGCCGATGTAAGTTCCACGCATCCGGCATCCTCCGGCACTGCAGCGATCTTTTCCTCCAAAACGATCTGTTCTCTCGCCGCTTCCCTGTCAGCGCCGTCTTTCGTATCTATGGTCACGATCGTCAGCATCAGGTCTTTCCCTGCTGCCCTTGCCGCCTCTCTATGCAATTTCGTATCCAGCACGATCTCCTCTCTCGAAAGCGGCCCGGCCTCCGGCGCCAGCGTCATTTCGCTGCCGTCGCTCCATCTGCATACCAGCCGGTAACGGCTTCCCGCCGAAAAGGCAGTCGTATTAAAAATCTCGAACCGGTCTCCGCCGAGATGCCGCATCCTGATCGGACGATATATAAACCGCATGATCCTGGCCCCGGTGGACGGGGTGCGGTCCGGATAAAACATGCCGTCCACACAGAAGTTGCCGTCATGCTCCCACTCCCCGTGGTCACCGCCATAGGTATAAGTGCCGTCCGCGTGACGTACCGCATGATCAACCATCTCCCACACACAGCCGCCCATCAGATTGTCGTATGCATAGATTTCCTTCCAATACCCTTCCGCGTTTCCCGGTCCTACCCCCATGGCGTGCGCATATTCACAGAGGAAATAGGGCCTGTCGCACAGTTCCCGTACCCGGTAAGTCTTCTCACCGATGTCATGCACCCTCCTGATCGGCGGATACATCTCGCTCCCCACATCGTAGGCCTTTTTCTTCGTGTGTACCGCACTCTCATAGTGCACCGGCAGGTCCGTATGCTTTTTCAGATAGGCATACATCCGGTCCGTATTATAAATGCCGCCCGCCTCATTCCCCAGACTCCACAGAATCACAGACACGTGAGTCTTGTCACGCTGGTACAGCCGTCTTGCCCGGTCCACGTAATGCCTCGCCCACGCCGGATCGTTGCTGATGCGGTTGTAATCCGGCGGAAGCCTGTGCGACATGGTGCCGTGCGTCTCCAGATCCGCCTCGTCCACCACATAGATGCCCAGTTCGTCGCACAGCTCCAGCAGATACGGATCCGGCGGATAGTGAGAAGTGCGCACCGTATCAATATTATATTCCTTACAGAGCTTCATATCCCGCTCGATCTCTTCCGGCGTCAGCGTATAACCGTTGTCACAGCTCGTATCGTGGTGATTGACGCCGTGCAGCTTCACTTTACGGTCATTCAGATAAAAAACGGCGCCCCGGATCGTCACATCCTTAAAGCCCGCCCGTATCTTCACACAGCTGCCGGGCACTTCATAGTACAGATCGTACAGCACCGGCGACTCCGCATTCCATTCCGCTGCCGGCAGATCCTCGAATACCGCTTTGGCCACCCTGTTTTTCGACTGCACCGTCCGGCGTTCGGAGATACCGTTTCCTTCCAGAATAAAAGTCACTTCTCCGTCCGCATACAGCTTCGCACTGGCCGCCGCCCGGTAGCCCCGCGCTGTCTTACGTGTCTTAAAACCGATATCCCAGATGTCCCCTTTCTCGCTGATCCGCAGCAGCACATCCCGAAAGATGCCGTTATTGCGGAACATATCCTGACACTCCAGATAGGTGCCGTTACACCAGCGGCGCACCACCGCCACCAGTTCATTGGTCCCCGCATGGATATAAGAAGAAATATCGAACTCCGCCGTATTGTGGGAACCTTCCGAATAGCCCGCAAAGCTGCCGTTCACATACAGGTCGATACAGCTTGCCACCCCGAGGAAGGACAGCACATGGTTTTTCGTACAGTCCTCCACCTCAAAAAACCTGCGGTACACACCCACATAATTGTACTCTTCCTCCGGCTCCTGCCACCGCGGCCCGATCCCGTAATCTGAACCGATCCAGCAAAAGCTCTTCCCCACCTTCTCCGTGGTCGGAATCTCCGGCGGCTGGTATGGGAACTGGTAACGCATATTCACATAGAAAGGCTTCGCATACCCGCGAAACTGCCAGCAGGAAGGCACGTCCAGCCTGTCAAACTGCATTTCATCCGTGTCAATCACTTCCGGAAGCTCACCCGGCCGCGGATAAAACTTAAAGTCCCACTCGCCGTTCAGGCAGACGACCTTCGGAGAGCCGTAACGCTTCCCGGCCCCGCTCACCCTGTCCGCCTGCTCCCTGTCCGGATACGGGATAAAATAACTTCTCGGCGGAAGTTTGTTGATCTCAAATGTGTGAAAATCCTGGTAGTTCGTTGTGTTGATCCTGTACTTCATAACAGCACCCTGCACCTTTCTTCAAAATCCACTCCTGCTATGCTACTCTGTTCCTATTCAGTATAGCATATGGATTCCCCTTTTTTCCTCTTTTTTATCTTTATCTTATAAAGCAAAAAAGCGTTTACCTGTCCTGTATGCATAAACGCCTTTTTGCATCTTCACTTTTACCTTTATTCCTTTGCTTCTATTTCTCCGTATGAATCACAACTTCCTGTGTCTCACAGCCTTCCGCCGCAAATTTCACACGGACCTCGCCCGCTTCCATGCCTGCGCGGATCACTGCCATCACATAGCCGTCGTAAGTCTTCCAGGTAACGCTGTCATAGCTGCCGATGGCCCGCGGGTCTGCGCTGCCAAAGCCCTGCAGGGTGCCCGCGCCTTCCACGGTCACCGTGATCTCCTTTTCAGCGTACAGATTCTCCACGCCTTCCTTGTCCGCTAACCTTACCGTCACAAAGGCCAGGTCTTCGCCATCCGCCCGCAGTGTTTCTCCTTCCACGGTCACCTGCAGCTCCACAGCGGCATCTGCGGTCTTCAGCACGAAACGTCCCGTCTCTGCGCCGTCGGTATAGCTCACTGCCAGAAGCTCCCCCGGTTCGTAGGTCATCTCATAGGAAGCCGTAAAACCATTTGCCTCACCGGCCGGTTTCCTGCCCAGAGATGTGCCGTTTAAGAACAGCTCCACTTCCTCCGCCTCGCTGTAAACATCCACATTTGCCGGTTTTCCTTCATACCCCGGCCAGGTCCAGCTGGCGATATTGTCCTTTAACATCCATGCGGTCTGAGAGTGCGGCATACCGTGGCGGTCCACACGTTCTACCGCGATATACGGCTCTTTGCGCAGGCCAAAGACAATCTCCCGCAGAAAACTGATCGGTCTGCGGTAACCGATAATGTCCAGATCACCGATATAGGCGGTTCGGTCCGGATAGACGCCGTTGAAATTCTGGGTGCCGTCATAATAGAAAATACCGCAGCCCGCCTCGCCCAGATAATCATAACCGGTCCACGTATAGTCACCCAGCACATGGTCATTGTTCTTCACGATATCCCAAAGCCTCACGATATCGGCAGGGAAGGTCTCCGTACCCACCACCGGTTTGTTGGGATGCAGTTCCCTCTCCAGCACATGACGACCGGTCAGATAATTCAACCCGATAATATCCATGCCCTGACTGGCTTCCTCGATACACTCCGTCATCAGCGGATGGCAGGCCAGAGCATCCGCCGCCGGTCCCACCATCAACGCCATCATGCCGTTTAATACACTTGCCCCTTCTTCCGCACGGCCTTCCTGCACCGGCTGTTCTTCTCCTGCTGCCGGTTTAGATGCTTCGGCCGCCTTCATCAAATCCTGAATAATCGTCCCCATCCGCGGCCCCAGCGCCAGCATACCGTTGATCGCATTGGTCGTGTAGCGGTAAGGATCCAGCGCATGGAACCGATTGCAGATGGCGCGGTTAAGCTGTGCGCCCCTGGCCGTCCCCAGATCCGGGATCTCATTGCCTGCAGAATACAGAACCACACTGGGGTGATTGTAGTCTTTTCTTACCATGCGTTCCACTTCCGTATCCATGCAGTCCAGAAAATGCAGCGCGAAATCATTGGCATTCTTATGGTTCGTCCACATGTCGCTCAGCTCGTCCATGACCACCATACCGATCCTGTCGCAGGCATCCAGCATGGCCTTACTCATGGGATGATGGGCGCTGCGGATACTGTTAAAACCTGCCTCCTTTAACTGACGGCACCGTCGCTCCTCCGCCTTTTTCAGCGTCGTCGCGCCGATAATGCCGTTGTCATGATGGATACAGGTGCCCCGCAGCTTCACCTGCCTGCCGTTGATGCGCAGGCCGTGCTCCGCATCCAGTTCCAGCCTGCGGATACCGAAATGTTCCCTCGTCTCATCCAGAAGCTCTTCGCCCGCATAAATCTTCACTACGCAGTCGTACAGCTGCGGCGTGTCAGGACTCCACAGCTTCGGCTTAAGCAGTGCGATCCGCTGACTGACCTGCTCCTGCGCCTCCATAAACATGGTCACGCCCACTTTATCCGCGCCCACCACGATTCCGTCACAAAGTAACGTCGTCTCCACCGTGATCTTTTCTTTCTTCCTCGTAAGATTCCGCACAGACGTACAGATCTCCACCGCCGCGCTTTCCTCTCCCACATCCGGCGTAGTGATCCGCACGCCGTCCGCCGGCACATGAATCCGTGAACCCACCAGAAGATTGACATTGCGATAGATACCGCTTCCCGAATACCAGCGGCTGTTCTTCTCCGCAGCGTTATCGGCAACCACTCTGATCTCATTCTCCGCACCGTACTCCAGATATTTGTCCAGCGCCACATAGAAATCCGAATAACCGTACAGATTGCTCTGTGCCAGATTCCCGTTCACATACACCATGGCCGTAGCGTAGACCCCTTCAAACTCCAGAAGCACCGTTTTCTCCCGCCACTCCTGCGGCACGTCCAGCTTCCTGCTGTACGTATAAAGCCCGCCCGGCCAAAATCCCGTCTGCGCGCTGTTGGCCGTGTCCGGCGTCCGCTCCTCATGCACCATGGCGTCATGAGGCAGATTCACCGCCTCAAACTGCTGCCCTCCCATAAAAGCCGACATCAGCGATGCGCTCCCTCTGGCGAACTGCCAGTCTCTGTTAAAATTCTCCCGGATCATAATACCCTCTCCTCTCTACTTTTTTACAAAATGTCTGCCGATAACAGTTCAGAAACCCGCCTTTCCATTTCCGTCTTTTCATGTTATACTGTCCATACATATTTGCGGATCCGTACCCCTTGCGGTATGCTTTCCTGCATACAGCACAGCGCTGTAAGCAGAACTGTTGTGCAGATTACTGTTTATATCTCATTATAGGTGCATCCTTTCCGGCGCTCAATGACAGAAACCAACTGGCAGAAAGCCCGTTTGTAACCATATTCAACCTGTGGACGCCAGCTGCCGGAATGTCAGACTGCACCGTACAAAAAAGGAGCTTTCCATGATAAACCACCCGAAAACTCCCCGGCCGGCAGATCCGGCCGCCCCAAATACCCATATTCATATTTCAAAAAATATTCCGCCGGAATGTTACTTTTCTCCGGAAGAACTGCAGCTTCTCAGTGATCCCTCCAATCCGCTGGTCATCAGTCAGGATCTGTCACAGTACGGGATCCAGACCCCCTTCATGATCCTGCTGGAGACCTGTAGAGAACAGGAGGGCCTCTTCAATATGTTCCAGTTCACGCAACACTCTTACCGTCCTCTCCAGCTGGACAAAAAGGTCGTGGATTTCACGAGAAGAAGGCCCCTGCACCGGCATTCCTGCATCGAGATCATGTATGTCCTGCAGGGCTGTGTGACCAACCATGTAGAGAACCAGATCTTCACCTACGAGGCCGGTGAATGCTGTATCATGAATAAAAACATACGGCACTCCGAGGATTTCACCGGTGATTTTCAGGCCGTTTTTCTCATGATGCGGGATGACTTTATCGCGGAACTGCTGGCCGAATACTATGAGATGGCCGCCGTCGCTTCCAAACCCGACGACGCCAATCTGGTGCTGCAGCTTTTTCAGGACAGCCAGAACCAGTCCCTGCAGTTCGACAAGGTCTATCTCGACTGCTTTCCCGTCATCCCCGCCGACAGGATCCTGGAAAAGACTGCTCCGCTGTTCAACAGCATCCTGCATGAGATCATCAATCTGCAGCCCGGCTCCCTTTTTTATATCAAGGGCGCTTTCTCCCGACTGCTGCAGCTGATGACAGATCCCGGTCTGTTCAGCATCAACCGCATACACTCCGAGTCAGACAATCAGGAATATCTGTTCAGCAAGATCACCCACATCATGAAATCCAGTCACGGACGCTGCACCCGAGAAGAACTGTCCTCCCAGCTGCACTACAACGGAGAATATCTGAACCGGATCATCAAGAAGTACACCGGCAAGACCATTCTCGAATACGGGCAGTCCGTCTACCTGGAAGAGGCGCGGACCATGCTCGCCGGCACCGATAAAAGCATCTCCGCCATCATCGACGAACTGGGCTTTTCCAACAGAAGCCACTTCTACCGGCTGTTTGAAAAGGCTTACGGGCAGACGCCTCTGGACTACCGCAGGCAGTATAAGTCTGCCGGACTGTAACATATCGGGTAGGAGGCTACCCATTAGTTGAGCAGCCGACCTCCCACACCACTGT
>CANPTH010000057.1 GCA_947576945.1 uncultured Lachnospiraceae bacterium | reverse complement strand
CCAGCGTTCATCCTGAGCCAGGATCAAACTCTCGAATAAGAAAAGTAAATTTGTTTCACAAATTAACTTTAGTAGATTTACTTTTTCGTCTGATCCGGATCAAAACAAGCTTGGCTTCTTTCGTATCCGTTTCCCTAAACATTTACTGTTTGGTTTGTATCTGTTCGATACTCTCTGAAAAATCTTTAAGAATTTTTTCTCTTGAATTTTCAGGGTTGCATTACTGTTTATTTGTCAAGGTTCAATCTCGCACCACTCAGATTCCTGATGCGAACGGAGAAGGAGGGATTTGAACCCTCGCGCCGCTATTAACGACCTGCACCCTTTCCAGGGGTGTCCCTTCAGCCATCTTGGGTACTTCTCCAAATATAGCTTACCGCCAGATTTTCTGTTCTAACTCAAAATAACTCAACTGCATTCATGCAGCGTTACAAATCCGTTATGCTGCATCCTGATTATAAATCCCGCTCTGTGGATCTCACAGCTGTCAGCTTACATTCCCTTGTCCATATACCAAAGGGACTCGGGTGGAGAGGTAACTCCAGCGGAGAGGGTGGGATTCGAACCCACGCGCCCTTGCGGACAAACGGTTTTCAAGACCGCCTCGTTATGACCACTTCGATACCTCTCCGGATTTGTTTTGCGCCTGCCCTCTCGGTCAGCGCGAAATTTATTCTAGCAAAAATGGAATTCATTGTCAACCTGTTTTTTAACAAATTTCAAAAAATTTTTTCAAAAAATTAAAAGGTGCGATTTTACAAGGTTTTCCGGGCACAAAATATCCTGCGTTTCTTTCGATTTACCCATATTTCTGTCATAGCGGCAGCCCATGCTGTGTCATCCGCCGCTCTTTTCCAGGATATTGTAATGACATAAAAATGCCTCCGCCGTTAACAGATCCTCGGGCGTAGTGATCTTAATGTTTTCATAAGACCCCTGCACCAGCCTGACCGGCAGATTCATCAAAGTCTCTACTACCATAGCATCATCTGTGATGCTGATTCCTTCTGCTGCCAGCCTGTCTTTCTCCTGCATAAGCTTTTCGTAGGCTTCTATGATCAATGCGCTCTCAAATACCTGAGGCGTCTGAATCTGCCAGACAAGACTGCGATCCGGCGTCCGCGACGCAAAGCCGTTCTGATCTGCAATCCTGATCGTATCTTTCACAGGCATCCCCGTCACGCAGGCCCGGAACTTCTCCACTGCCTGATACCCCCTGTAAAGGATTTCCTCTGTCAGAAACGGCCTTGCGCCGTCATGAATGAAAAGATATCCATCCCGGTTCGGCACCCGCATATTTCCGGCCTTGACCACCTTAAGCGCCTGCTGAACAGAATCATAGCGTTCTTTACCGCCTGCCGTGACCGCCTCCACCTTCCGAAAGCCATAGCGCTCCACAATCTCTTCCTTCACATAAGGAATATCTTCCGCCCCCGTAACCAGAATACAGTCATCAATCACGGCCGATTCCTCCACCGCCCGCAGCGCATACCAAAGCAGCGGCCTGCCCCGCAGCAGCATATACTGTTTCGCCACATCGCTTTTCATCCGGCTTCCGCTTCCCGCTGCCAGCACGATTGCCGTACATCGCTTCTTCTCCATCTTCCCCTCTATTCCGAAGCGTTTTACGCAAAGTTTTCCGAAAGAATACTTTCGGACGCATGAGCAGAATTCAGGAGTTTTCCGAAGAAATACTTCGATTCTGCTCTGCGGTCAAGGAGTTTGTGACGCTTCAGCACAAACTCTAACTGAACCTGTTCAGTTTGTTGAACTAAATTGCACTACATTCTCTGTCCCAGCCTCAAATTCGGCACCGCATTCAGATCATAGCCGTGCCGTACGCCGTTACGATACTCGTAATAAGCGGCCGCTCCGATCATTGCAGCATTATCCGTACAAAGAACAGGTGAAGGATGATAAAATGCAATTCCTCTCTCCTTACACTCCTTTTCCAGCGCGCTTCTAAGCGCCGTATTCGACGCCACACCGCCCGCAATGGCAAACTTACGCATACCGCACATTTCCACAGCCTGCATGGAATGCTCCACCAGCACATCTACTACCGCCTTCTGAAAAGATGCCGCCACGTCTGCCTGGCAAATGGGAAGCCCTTTCATTTCACAGGAATTCAGATAGTTCAATACTGCCGATTTCAGGCCGCTGAAACTGAAATCATAAACAGAATCCGCCACTTTCGCCCGGGGAAATCTGACTGCATCCGGATTCCCTTCCCGGGAAACTCTGTCGATCTTCGGCCCGCCGGGATATCCCAGTCCAATGGCCCTCGCCACCTTGTCAAAAGCCTCCCCCGCGGCGTCATCCCGGGTACGTCCCAGAATTTCATACGTTCCATAGTCTTTCACCACCACCAGATGAGAATGCCCGCCCGATACCACCAGACAGACAAACGGCGGTTCCAGCTCTTTATTTTCTATGTAATTGGCGCTGATATGGCCTTCGATATGATGCACGCCAATCAGCGGAAGGCCCGATGCAAAGCTGATGGCCTTGGCTGCCGACACGCCCACCAGCAATGCACCCACAAGCCCCGGCCCGTAAGTCACCGCCACAGCGTCCATATCCTTCAGCTTTCTGTCTGCCGTCTTCAACGCCTCAGCGATCACCTGATCAATTCGCTCGATATGCTTCCGCGAGGCAATCTCCGGTACCACCCCGCCATACAGCGTATGTAGATCTATCTGGGAAGAAATGATATTCGACAAAACTTCCCTGCCATTTCTGACAACAGCAACTGCCGTTTCATCGCAGGAACTCTCTATGGCCAGTATCGTCACATTCTCTCCCCTGCACGTTTCCACCGTCTGCATGTCCCTGTCCTTTCCGCCGAAACACTCCTGGCATAACTCATAGCGGTCCCAAATGTGAGGGCACTGCAGACGACAGATAAATTTCCCGTCCACCATAGCCCCAGGGGATGCCCGCACCGTTTTCTACTAAATAATGCGGCATCGCGTCTGAATCCGCCATACCGCATCAAAACTCTCTCCTGAAAAACAATATCAAAACCGCCGGCTCCGGATTGCCATGCTCACTCGTTCACCAGATCCCATCCCATGATCTTCCAGTGCCCCGCCTCATCCTTACGCAGAACAAACTGCTCCAGGGAAGGCACATTGCCGGCCCCCTGCTTTATATAGAAATTGCAGTACAGTCTGGCACAGGAATCTTCCTTTTCCGTAAAATATTCCACATCCGTACTGGGCGAAACATCATAACCGACTATCGTATATTTATTATCCTTCATGCTGACGATCTCAGAACGCAGATCTTCCATATAATCTTCCTGAGACTTATTGGCAATCAATTCTTCATCGTACAGCAGCTGAATCTGTTCCGCCAGATCCTCCAGATCTTCCTCAGAGTATTCTTCATTGTAGAAGCACTTTGTGATCTCGGCAAAATATTTCACCACTTCCTTCGGCGTTGGCGGATAATTCCGCTCCAGGTCTTTCTGCAAAACCTTCTGCACCGCCGTCGATTCCACCACTTCTTCCCCTTTCGATTTGGCCTTATGGGTCAGAAAAAAGGCAAATCCTCCAATAACTGCAGCAAGAATCACACAGGTTATGACTATACTGATTACTCCGGAACGCTTCATGTTATCCTCCTTCCTGAGCGTACTTTCGACAGCAGCCCCGATTCTTTCGCTGCCGCCTGCATTCAATCGTGAACAGCATCACGGCCTGTCGAATGCCTACGCTTCCTCAAACATGAGATCTATGCTTCTGCCGTCTTTGGCGGCAACCGCATTAGGAAATATACTGCGTACATCGTGCATATATTCCTCCGGCCGGGTCAATGACGGACTGTAGTGCGTCAGCCACATCTCCTTCACTGCCGCCCTCTTCGCCAGCTCTGCCGCTTCATAGAAAGTCATGTGCTTGTATTCTCTTGCCTTCTGCTGTTTCTCAGGCTCTCCGTACATGCCCTCACAGATAAAAAGATCGGCTTCTGCCGCGGCGCGCACAATGCTTTCCGTCGGCCTGGTATCCGTGCAGTACGTTACTTTCAATCCTTTGCGCGGCTTCCCCAGCACCATTTCCGGCGTGAAGGTTCCCTCCTCTGTCTCTATTATCTCACCTTTTTGCAGCCGATTCCAGTAGTTTTTCGGAATATTTCGTTCCATTGCCCTGTTAACGTCAAATCGTCCGATACGATCCACTACTATATTATAACCATAGCAAAGCACATTGTGATTGACTCTGTATGCCTCAATACGAAAACCGTCAAAAACAACGGTCTGTTCAGTCTCCGTCAGTTCCATGCAGTTCACTTCAAATGGAAGCTCCGGCGCGATCACACGCAGAGAGCTGACCACCTTGGTCAATCCCTTTGGTCCTATGAGCAGCAGGGGTTCGGTGCGTTCCGCATTACCCATCGTGAGCAGCATTCCCGGCAGACCACTGATATGATCCGCATGATAATGGGTGAAACAGATGATATCGATGGGCTTCGGACTCCACCCCTTCTCCTTCAAGGCGATCTGCGTCCCTTCTCCGCAATCGATCAATATGCCTGTCCCGTTATACCGCGCCATCATCGATGTGAGCCACCGATACGGCAGAGGCATCATGCCTCCTGTACCTAATAAGCAGATATCTAACATGTGTGCTCCTGTTCTGTAGAATTCTCAGGAAGGCCGGAAAATCATGATAAACAATGCGTATATTTGCTGTTTACCGTTCCTTCCGCGATAAGACCGCAATAGAAAAGACCACTGTCACAACAGCTCTTCCCTCTCTCTTGCCTCCACAGGAACTGCAAATCCGGCAGTGATCTTCTCATAACATTCCTCACACAGATCAAATGTATGGCTTGTGCCGTCTTTTTTCCCGAAAAAGCCAAAATCATGCGTTACATGAACGCATTCTTCCTTCAAAATTCCATTTTCTACCAATAATTTTCTGCCGCAACAGTTGCAGACTGCCACGGTTAACTGCTTTGTTTTCTGTTCTGTATAAACGCGCATGAAAAACCTCCTCCATCGTGTTACACTTCTTCTATCGTTCCATCTCATTTTATCAGACAAAACGCGTCACAACAGTGGTAATTGTTCCATGCCGTTCCTATCTCTTCCAGAAGATCTCCGCATCCTCCGCCGGCTTCTCATAAAATCCGGGACGAATGCCCGCCGACTCGAATCCAAGCTTCTCATACACATGAATGGCCGCTGCGTTGCTGACCCGCACTTCCAGCGTATAGGCCGTAAGCCCCTCCTGGTTCCCTTCCGCCATCAGATGCTGCAGCATGGCCGTTCCGATCCCCCGGTTCCTCGCCTCCGGCGCGATGACCACATTGGTGATATTTCCCTCCCCCGCGATCATCAAAACACCGCAGCCGCCCAGAAGCCGGCCGTCCTCCTCCGCCACATAGTATCGGGCGTCCTCCTTACTGATCATCTCCAGAAAGGAATCCGCAGACCAGGGCATGGAGAAAGTTTCTTCCTCCAGCCTGCTGATAAAAGGGACATCCTCCGGAGTCATTCTTCTATAAATAACCATGGGAATCCTCCTGCCACCCTGTCATCTTCCTGCGCTGCTGCACAGCCTATGCGGATCCGGCATCCGGTTTCTGCCCGCCGCTGCCGGATCCGCGCTCCCGCTCTGCCTGAGAGAGCCGCAGATACTCCGGCACATGTTCCGCACCGTTCACGGCCTTTCCCTGCTCGAAATAAATCCTGCCAAGCGCGGCAATACACGCGGCGGACTGCCTGTTGCGGTGCGCCGGCGCCAACATATAGGAAACCCGCAGAACCTCCGGCATCCTTTCCCGGAAAACAGGGATACCATCCCCCACAAAGATAACTTTCCGGCCGATCCGGTTGATCTCCTGCGCAATCTCATCAAAAGCGACAGCACATTGTTCTTTCACGACACGCATGTCATATCTATTCTCCGACGTTTCCCCTTCCGACATCACAGTCTCTTTCCCATCCGGAAACGCCGAAGAGTCTGCTGCTTCCTTGTGAGACCGATCGACAAATTCATAGAGTCCCGTATAGACCTGGCTCCTTCTTGCATCCATAATGGGACACACCAGCGCATCCGTACCGTACATCTGCCAGGCAAGCCCTTCCAAAGTCGGTACCGGAATGATGGGCTTCTCCATGGCAAAAGCAAGTCCCTTGGCCGTCGCAGAACCGATCCGCAGTCCGGTAAAGGAACCTGGCCCTGCCGCCACCGCGACGGCATCCACCGTATCCATATCCAGCTCCACCATCCGCCTGATCTCTTCCAGCATGGGCAGCAGCGTCTGGGAATGGGTCTTCTTATATTGTATCGTATATTCCGCGATCAGAGCGTCCTCTTCCGTAAGTGCCACGGAAGCCACCAGCCCTGAACTGTCCAATGCCAGTATCTTCATACACAGTCTCCATTCCGCCGCTTTACCACCGGCGGCACAAACAGTTATAGGTCCTCTCGTCTAATTCCTTCGTTCTTCTATCGTGATCCTGCGATAATCGAACCCCCTGCCGGGATCCTTCTCGATGGTGATCTGCCGATACTCTCCAGGCAGGATTTCTTCGATCAGATTCGCCCATTCGATCAGGCATACGCCCTCGCCGTAAAAGCAGTCCTCATAACCGATCTCCTCCATCTCCTCCACATCACCGATGCGGTACACATCGAAATGGTAAAAAGGCAGGCGGCCCTCTTCATAGATCTGTACGATCGTAAACGTAGGACTGTTCACCGGCTCTTCTATGCCAAGCCCGGCAGCCACCCCCTGCGTCAATACGGTCTTGCCCACACCCAGGTCCCCGATCAGGGTATAGACTTCCCCTGCCTTCGCCTGCTGTCCGATCTGTCTGCCAAGCGCAAAAGTCTCTTCTGCGCTGTATGTCTCTGTCGTCTTCATAGCTTCCGTCATCAACCTCTGATCTTTACTTTCTTCGGCGGCATATGCGTCGAGATGATCTCGATCACCTTATATTTGTTCTCACCCAGATCCTGCTTTGGAAAAATACAGGCATTGGTGCGTGTCGTATACACAATAATACTGCGGGAAGTGGAAACCGCCCTGTACATGCCGTCCCATCCCATCCTCTCTGTCGTCTCGTCCTGGGATACCTCAATCCCCTCATCCGACAGGCGGTAATGCAGCGGCTTCCTGAAAGCCGGTGTATTCAGCGCCTGCTGTTTCGACCTGATAAAAAGCGTCCACGGAAGATACAGCAGACTTACCACGCCGACGATCAGGCAGATCGGGTGCCTGTTGGATGCAAAAAGCATCAGCATCAACACACCCGTCAACGATCCCATCAGACCCGACAGACTGCTGTAAGTATGACGCAGCATGTAATCATATAAAATACCGGAAGTTATTTTCACGTCAAATTCTAATTCCATATCAACACTTCCCATTAAAAACCTTCCTGTAGAATTTCCGCCGGCGGCGGGTCGCTTAAACGACATAATCCCGTTCCGCCGCAGTGCGGTCACTGTTTTAATCATATGGGAAATTCGAAGAAGGTTCCTATATGATTAAGAAAACACCTACATTGTAGGTGCTTTCTTCACTTATATTCTATTATACAAATTTTCACATAAAGTTCAAGTAAAAAGCACATCGCCGTCTTTTTATTTATAAGAATCCGCTGCATAACAGCTTACTAATAATTGATCCCGCTGATCCCCAGCTTTCCGTCCTGTACCCCGAAGGTAATACCCGGCGCCTCGTCTCCGCTGTAAAGAGTAAATCCCGCCTTGCTGGCGCTTAAGCTGCTTTCGTCCGCACCTGCGACGGACTTTATCAGTTCTTCCGTAAAAAGCGCATCTGCTCCCAAAGCAATGAAGTCCTCCCGCGTCTCCACGATTTCTCCCTCTTCCGTCAAACCTACATACACGGGAAACGCCGTCAGATCCGCCAGTTTCTCAACATCCTTACCGGCAACAGCAGCCTTGATCGCGGCGCCGAATTCCGCCGCCGATGCCGCATCCACTGCAAAGTTATCCTCCCAGTTCTCCCCCTCCTGTACTCCCTGAAAGGAATACCCGGACGCCGCATTCTCCTGTTCTGCCGTTTCCTCTTCCTGTGTCTGTTCCGTTTCAATATCCTCACTTTCCAGAAGCGTACCGCCTTCCGGCACCACGTTATATGTCGTTTCTTTCTTCTGCCCGCAGCCCGTCAATGCCAGCATCAGCGCAGCCGCCGCCAAAAATACCCATCTTTTTTTCATAATCTTCTTCCACTCTCTTCCTTTCCGGATTCCGTTTTTCATCTTTACCTCCATGCCGAAGCAGTTTTTTTGCGGAGGCTGCGAGCAGAATTTAGGAGTTTTCCGAAGGAATACTCCGATTTTGCTCTGCGATCAACAGAATTTGTGACGCTTCTGCACAAATTCCTGGTTGAATAAATTGCTCATCAGAGAATTTATTCAACCTTACCTCCATGCCGAAGCGTTTTACGCTGAGGCTGCGAGCCAAATTTCAAATTTGGCTCTGCAATTTCGAGTTTGTGGCTCCGGCACAAACTCGCAGTTGAAAAATCAGCACATCAGTGTGATTTTTCAACCTTACCTCCATGACGAAGCAGTTCTTTTGCGAAGGCCGCGAGGTCAATCTCAAATTCCAACTGGCCCGCGCCGCCCGGTGCGACCGCATATTTTTCAAGTATGATTACCGGATTCTGATCCTGGTTCATATAGAACTTCGTATTGTCATCAATACCGGTCCACTTATCTGCCCAATACTCCATTCCGTCTTTCGCCTGTCTTTGCTCGATCTGGGAGAGGATGCTCTGCCTTGCGATCCGTGCATAGTCATCCCCCAGAATATCCCGAAGCGTTACCCATTTACCCGTTTCCATATCCAGATTATAATACCGCTCCTCACTGTATGCGCTGACCCAGCTCTCCGTCCCTTTTACGATCAGGGACAGATACCTGTCGGTCTGGGCTTTCACTTCATACCACACCTTGACCGTGACTTCATGCTCCGCCCATTCCTCCTTCGTGCCGCCGGTATCCAGAAAAGCCTGCCTATACTCTAATGCCCTGCCTTCCGCTTCTCCTGCATACTGTTCACAGAACGCGTAAATATCTTCATTTACCTCTTTTTCCAGATCCCCCAGATCTTCTTCAATCATTGCAACGCTGGGAATGTCCACGGAAATCCTGTACTCTTCTGTTTCCGTCTCATAAGAACGAATCGTGAAAATTTTTGCCAGTGTGCCAATTACCGGGATGTCGTTCATTTCTCCGGCAAAAACTTCGCTGGTATTCAATCCCGCCACAAACAGGATCACCACAGCGGCCGCCGCGGAGACAATTCTCTTTTTTATCAGAGAAAAGCGGCGTCTCTTCTCCGCACGTTCCACTTCCAGCATAACCCGCTTTGACAGCGCCTGCGGAATCGGGATATTCAGATATTCTCGTTTTGCCTCTGTCATACGGTCCACGTCTCATCCTCCTCTCCCTCAGCGGTCTTTAATGCTTTCAGTCCCCGATACAGTTTCGCCTTTACCGTATTTACGTTCATCTCCAGAACCCGGGCAATTTCCTCCAGTGTCAGTTCTTCAAAAAATCGGAGCTTTATGATCTTCTGCGCATCTTCCTCCATCCTGTCGATCCTGGCATACAGGTCATCGTGAATCTCAAATCCTTTTTCTTCATAGGATTGTTCCACCCATTCGCTTTCCTGAGTGAGGATCTCCCGCTTTCTTTTATTGTAAAGGATAATACTCTCATGCAGCACGATCCTGTAAAACCATGTCTTGAGCGCCGCTTCATTTTTCAGCTCCCCATAATGCTCCAGCGCCTTACAGACCGCACTCTGCACCACGTCCAGCGCATCTTCCTGATTCTTTACGTAACTGAAGGCCAGCCGGTAGAACTTCTCCTGGTTCTCAACGATATAGGCAACCAGCTTCCTGTACAGTTCCTGCTTCAACACCTCACCTCCGTTCTGCCCGTAACTTATCCTTCTTCCGCTTTTGATATACAGCGCTGTTGCGGAATCTGCCCATTCCAGGCTTCCTCTTCCCCGCGCCTACTATTACAGACAAATGCAGAAGGATAAAAGTTGCAGAAAATTATAAAAGAGAGCCAAAATTTTCAGCTCTCTCCCATACTCCCCTTTTCGTCTCACAGACTGGTCACGGTTTTCTCATGACGCCTTCGCACTCCATGACGCCAGATCCACGATCCACACGTCCCCATACTCTGCGCTCTGTCCATATTGATAAGCCGTATTTCCTGTCTCTGAGGTGTAATTGGCATTGTACATGGGAATCGTAACACTGTCCCCGTCTGCAAAAGTATACTTAACAACCGCCTTTCCGTCAGAATCGATATGCACCACACTCTCTCCTCCGACCAGATTCAGGATCCACGCCGCCGCAGTCCGCGGGCTTCTATATACAGCATTTCTGTCCTGCTCTATCTTTGCTTCCCGGTCATAGACCGTCTGATCATTGATGGCCTCAACATATCCTCTCTCCACATAATCGGTAAACTGATACGCGTCAAAAACCCAGTATGCCTCCTCGAATTCTTCCATAGTGGAGATTTCGTCAAACTGCCTGAGCTGACTGTCCGTCACCCGGTAACCGTCCTGCGTCTTTTCGAAAAACATTTCTTCCTTCCAGACAGTCACATGGGGATCTGAAGACCAGGCATAGTAACGCAAAACAGCCTTCTGCGCTTCTTCGTCCACCGTCAGGCGAAACTCATCCGGCCAGGGGCTGGAATAGCCAAATGTATACACCCCGTTATTCTTCTCCAACAGAATCACATGGTCAAACGCCGTCTCTTCATCCAGATAAAGATCCACAAGCCCGTTGCCGTCCCGGCCCACAAAATAGTTGGCATATGCCGTGGCAAAAGCCAGCGCCTCCCCGCCGTCCTGTCGTCCAGATGCTCCCATGGGATTCAGCGAAAGCCCTGAAACTGCAAGGATCAGAAGAAAAATCGCTGCCAGAACCGCCGTATATGTCTTCCTCCGGTAAGTAAGGACATTGAGGATCCTGCTTTTCACCTGTCCTTCGCCAAAAGCCAACGGACTGCCGACAGTTCCCGCCTTTTCACAGGAAAGGGAAAGCAGGGCGCAGGAATACTCCTGCCGCGCATCCATGCCAAATTTCCGTATGACCGCCTCGTCACAGGACATCTCCATATCGTTCTCCATCCATGCAAAGGCCACCCACACCAACGGGTTAAACCAATGAAGGCATCTCGCCGTCCATGCCGCGATTTTAACCAGATGATCCAATCTGGCAATATGCACACGCTCATGTCCCAGCACATAGCCGCGTGCCTTCTCAGAAAGGTTCGCCGATATGTAAATCTTCGGCCGGACGATGCCGAACACAAAGGGCGTCGGGATCTCTTCTGCTTCGTATACATTCCTGCACTCTTTTACCGGCACGGGGGACACCCTTTGCAGGAAAAAATGGATTCGCACTGCTGCCGCAATACCGTAAAAGGTAAACAGGCTCGTTCCGATCAGCCATATCCATGCAGCTGCCCGAAAAAGACTGTTGATGCGCTCCGCCATAAACAAATCTGCTTCCGGCGCTGCCATGGCACTGCCGTAGCCATCCTTCTCTGTATCCCCGGAGATTCCGGCCGTTTCCCGTACCATATCCATAGTTGATGAATCTGCACCCTGCCAGTCTGCCGTCTCTGCTTCGCTCTTCCCGCCCTCCGCGATCCTTTCCCTTGAAAAAAGTTCCGTATCGATCCACAACAGGCTGTACGGGCTGGACAAAGTAACCGGACAAAGCAGCCGAAACAGGACAACACTCCACAACAGATAGGAAAATATCTTCGGCTGACGCCGCAGTATAAACCGCAGCAGAATGACCGCTCCAATACAGTAAGAAGAAACAATGCTCATATTCAAAATCTTCTCGAAGACAAAAACCATGTCCATTCCATTTCCTCCCTCCATATGATAAATCTATCGTTAACGACACCGAGACTCTATGTAAAATCATCAATCACTTTTCTGATCTCTTCCGCTTCTTGTGCCGTCAGTTTCTTCCCGCCCATAAAGGCCGCCAGAAACCGTGGGATAGAGCCGCCAAAAGAATCCTCCACAAATTTCCTGCTCTTATAGCTGAAAAATTCCTCCCGCGAGATCAGCGACGTCACCACCGCCTTCTCATTCCGGAAAATCCCCCTGTCACACAGCTTCTTCAGGACCGTGTATGTGGTAGACTTCTTCCACTTGAACTCTTTCTCACATAACCTGACAAGCTCCGGTGATGAGATCGGTTCCCTCTGCCAGATCAGTTCCGCAAAACGCGCTTCCGTCTCCGCAAGTCTGTATTCTTTCATGTGCAATGTTTCCCTATCCATTGAATAATCTGCCTTTCTCCGTTCATAATCCCTTTCCAGTCTATTTACAATAGACTATACGGGCAGTCTATCATAAATAGACCGCCTTGTCAACAAGGCGGTCAGGTTTTTCCATTCAGTAATAAAACTACTGTTTAAGAGACTCTCAATATACTTTCTTATCCAGCCCCATACGTTCGATGATCTCCTGGATCTTCCGGTAAACCAGCTGTTCGTCAATGGTCAGCAATTTCCGATTCTCCATGGTGATCTTACCGTCGATGATGACGGTGTCCACCTCCGACCCGTTCGCCGAATAGGACAATCCTGCGATCAGGTTATTTCTGGGCGTCAGCGAGGGCGTATTCAGATCAAGAACCGCCAGATCCGCCTTTTTCCCAACCTCAATACTGCCGATCTCTTTCTCCATGCCAAGCGCCCGGGCGCCGTTCATCGTCGCGATACGAAAGCCCTCTCTGGCGCTGACGCACTGCGGTGTTCTGCCCGTGCCTTTATGGATCAGCGTAAGCAGGCTCAGTTCATGGAACATATTCAGGCAGTTATTGCTGGCGGCGCCGTCCGTGCCGAGACAGACGTTAATCCCCTTTGCCAGCATACCGGCCACCGGCGCAAAACCGTTGCCCAGCTTCATATTGCTGGCCGGATTGGTCACTACGCTGACATTTTTTGCTTTCAGAATGTCCATGTCCGCCTCGTCGATCTGCACACAGTGGGCCGCAACGGCCGGCACATCGAACAGGCCGCATCTGTCTGCCAGCGCGATCGGACTGCAGCCGTATTTCTCCCTGATCTGTCCGATCTCGCTCTCACTCTCCGACAGATGGATATGGATGCCCATACTGTTCTTCTTCGCCTCTTCGGCAACAATTTTCAGATATGCCTCATCACAGGTATACGGTGCATGAGGCCCCAGCATAAAGGACAACCGGTCACAGTCCTTCGCCGCGTCCCGTTCCTCATATGCCTGCCGCAGCCGCATCTGTCCGCCCTCGTCATTGCCGCTGCCCACCAGCCCACGGCTGATCACTGCCCGCATCCCGGATTCCCTGACCGCCCGGGTCGTCTGGTGAATGTTCATCTGCATATCGTTAAAGCAGGTCGTCCCGCTCTTCATCATCTCGATGATGGCCAGATTCGCACCCCAGTACGTATCCTCATCCGTCATCTGCTGCTCAATCGGATCAATGGTGCCGAACAGCCAGTCCATGAAGGACAGATCATCCGCCACATTCCGCATAAACGACATGTAAGAATGGGTATGGCAGTTGATCAGGCCGGGAATCACCAGCTTATCCGTCCCGTCAATCACCTTCTCCTCATGAAATCCCGCCGGTGCCTGTCCGATCCCCACGATCCTGTCCTTCTCCACGTAGATACGCGTCTCCCGTACCACATCCTCTGCCCCTTCCGGCAGAACCGCCAACGCATTTCTGATCACAATTCCCATTTTCTTTTTCCTCCTGTTTTGTTTTTCTTTCATTCATGCTGCCTATATCGCAGCTGCATCAGGCTGTCTCTTCCACCCATAACTCACCAGCAGCCCCCGATAGTGCAAACAGCTAAGCGCCGCCCTGTTCTCCGCCGCATACTGTTGAATCTGCCGCTGCCTGCGGCAATGGCTCTCCGCCTCTTTCCGGTCCATACCGTGATTCATAAATCCGCACACGGCCTCTTCCTCCGCCTCGGCGCTGATACGCTCCGTCCAGCCTTTTTCCTCCAGCAAACAGGCCAGCAGCTCTTCATGATCCTCCCGCTCCGGACAGATCAGCGACACGCGGTCATTCATCCGCACGTCCACATCCGCAAGCCCTTCTTCCCACATCATCAGAGGAAGCCGCATACCGATGGCGTAGTCCCGTCCCTGGCACTGCCGCTCCTTCTCCCACATCTTACGAAATCCCATGCGGTCGCATAATCCGGCGTATTCCAGGCCTTCTATATACAGCCCGTCGCTCTCCAGCTCCCGGTTCACATCAATGGCGATCACCAGACCGCCCGGCTTCGTCTGCTCGATCATCTTACGCAGGAAAGCCCGGGGATCATTCACATGGCGCATGGCACACTGGCTGATCGTCACGTCATAATGCCTGTGAAATTCATGCGAAAGAAAATCATCACAGATAAACCCGCTCTGCCAGCTCTCCTGTCCCATAAGCCGCTTTGCCTCCTGCAGCAGGCTGGCGCTGAAATCAATCCCCGTGTAAGTACTGCCCTCCGGCAGAAGCGGCAGAAGCATTCTTCCCATATATCCGAAACCGCAGCCACAGTCCAGCACGTCCACCGGCCTGTCGATCTTCCACACCTGCTCCACCAGAAAGCGCAGATAATCCTCGTTCCACATCGCCCGTCTGCTGGCTTTCAGATAGGCCAGTCTGTCCTCCCAGTAATCCTTCTCTCCGCTCCTGATCGGTATATACTCTTCCCCGGCCAGCGGCACAAGCCCCAGAAGCGCATCCACCGTCACCCGAAAAAATTTCGCAATATCCGGCAGCAGTGCAATATCCGGCATACAGACATTGTTCTCCCACTTGCTGACCGTCTGCACAGAAACGCCGACCCCGTCCGCCAGTTCCTTCTGGCTCATCTGCCCTGCTTTTCTCAGATCGTAAATTCTAAGCCTGATCACTGCCATCTACACATCCTCCTTCCTCACTGTCCCTTCACCCTTTCCTTTATTGTAACCGAAACGCTTCCCGCTTCCAATTACCTATACGGAGATTTCATTCTCCCGACAGGCAATCTGACATACTTCACACAGCTGCCAGGTACGTCGTTTTGAATGCATGCCATCGGGGAGAAGAAAAGTGTAACAGTAAAGAAATCTCAACCGTTACGTAAAAGCAACATCTTCACAAGGGTTTTCAGTACCAATAAAAAAGGGAATTATGTTTGACATAAGCCGATTATGAACACAGAATGCAGGAAAGGTGCCAAACGGCATGAACAATCTTCACAGATATTAGAAAAACAGATAACAGATCCCGCTTTTGCGCAGAACACAAAGCCATCGGAACCGAGTTCAAAGCCGCAAGAGCACTGATTCCGGAACTGCGGCATCGTACTCTTTTCTCAAAAAACTGAATCTCTGTTGACTATATTGAGAATATTTATTTCAGGCACAACTCTAATATCCACTTTATCACATCGGAAAATAAAAGTCTAGCAATATTTTCTCTTTTTCCTTACAATAGGTAACAGTTCAGCCTTCGGCGAGGGGCAGATTCTTTTGGCCCAATTTACATATTCTCACGGCCTTTGCAGTAAATGCATAGGCCTGGACTGAACTGCTACTATCATTTGTCCGGCACCGGAACACAGGAGGTCACACATGAGCACAAAACCAACCCAAACGAGCGCATCCACTTCACGGAAGGCCGAAGAAGCCTACCTGCAGCAAACACTTGCCGTTGTGGAGGACAATCTCTCCCATTATGGGAGAGAAGTGGCGAGGATGCAGGAGGATATCGACGAAATGCTTGCCCATTATCACGACAATGACGCAGAAGTCCTCACCATCCTCAACAATACCGTCACTCTGCACGACCATATGAAGCGCGCCCTGCAGCGAAATGAAAAGGCACAGAACAAGCCATACTTCGGCAGGATCATTTTTCATGACGAATCCCTTGACAAGACGGAATCTCTCTACATCGGCAAGGGCGGCATCGCCAAAGACTCCACTCACCAGATCGTCATTGACTGGCGCGCTCCTGTGGCAGGCGTCTACTATGAGAACGGCCTGGGCAAATGCAGCTACCAGGCGCCAGGCGAAGCTGAGATCGCCATCGACCTGCAGCTGAAACGTACCTACGAGATCGAATCGGGTAAGCTGCTCGATTATTTCGACAGCGAAGTGATCGCCAACGACGACCTGCTCACCAAATATCTGGCCAAAAACAAGCAGGCCGTGTTAAGTGAGATCGTTGCCACGATCCAGAAAGAGCAGAATGAGATCATCCGTAAATCACCTTACCACAATATCATCGTGCAGGGCGTGGCAGGCTCCGGCAAGACCACCGTAGCCATGCATCGGATCTCATATATCCTCTACAATTACGAGGACCGTTTCCGCCCCGATGATTTCTATATCGTGGGCAGCAACCGCATCCTGCTGGATTATATCACGGGCGTCCTGCCGGATCTGGATGTCTACGGCGTGCGCCAGATGACCATGGAAGAGCTTTTCGTAAGGCTTCTGTATGAAGACTGGGATAAAGAGAAATATACCATCAGAAGTGTGAACCGGACCGTACCCTCCGCCGCCTCTTCTTCCGGATCGGCAGATTCAGGCGCTGACGAAAGCATCAAGGGCAGCGCCTGCTGGTTCCAGGCGCTGGAAGGCTACTGCCGCCGGCTGGAAGAGCGCACCATCTCCTGTAAATCAGTCTACCTGAACCCGAAACAGTTCGTAGAAGGCCTGCAGGACGGTAAATTCGGCGTATTCGACACCACCGGAGGCCAAACCGACCCCCGCGACCTTGTCTGCCTGCTGGAAGGCGAAGCCGTGGAACGCTACCTGCGGCAGAATCCCACCGTCTCCATCCAGAGCAAGATCAACATGCTGAACGACCGCCTGCGCAATAAGATCAAAGAAGAATTTCTGGGCAAAGGCATCAAATACACAGAGCCGGAGAAGAAAGCCATCCTCAAGGCCTACCGCCGGCATTACGGCGCCAATGTCTGGAAAAAGTCAATCTACGATCTTTATCATGACTTTCTGGTAAAACAGAATGCAGACGGCGCTATGGTCACCATCCCGGATACCGCGTTCGATGTCTACGACCTGGCCGCACTGGCCTACCTCTACAAACGGGTCAAAGAGACGGAAGTCATCAGCGAAGCGCACCATATCGTCATCGATGAAGCACAGGATTTCGGCATGATGGCCTATCACGTCCTGCACGCCTGCATCCGCGGCTGTACCTATACGGTGATGGGCGACGTCTCCCAGAACATCCATTTCGGCTACGGCTTAAACGACTGGGAAGCGCTGCGCGACCTGCTCTTGCCCGATCCCGCCGATACCTTCGGCCTTCTGAAAAAGAGCTACCGCAACACTGTGGAGATCTCCGACTTTGCCACCCGTATCCTGCGCCACGGCCGTTTCTTCGTCTATCCGGTGGAACCCGTCCTGCGCCATGGAAGTCCGGTACAGACAAGACAGCTGCCGGACAGGCCTGCCCTCATCAGGACCGTGGCCGACACCTGCCAGGGATGGAGGCAAAAGGGATGGGATACCATCGCCGTAATCTGCCGCAGCCTGGATGCTGCCGCAAAGACCGCCGGCGAGCTTTCCGCCTGGCTGGAGGGTATCGAGAGCGATCCGGAGAAAGCAGTCTTCGGCACCGGCATTATGGTTCTGCCGGTGGACTATACCAAGGGACTGGAATTTGACGCCGTGCTGCTCTTAGATCCCACACGGGAAGACTATCCCGTGGAGGACGGCCATGCAAAGCTGCTCTACGTAGCCGCAACCCGCGCCCTGCATGAGCTCTGCATCCTGCACACCGGAAACCTGACCGGGCTGATCACGGATCCGGTGCCGGAACATACGCTTCCGGCAGACAAGGCCCCGGCGGTAAACAACCCGATTCCTTCCGCCGCGCCTGCCGGAACGGCTCATACCAATCCCCGGAAAAGCGACAGGGCAAGACCAAAAACTGCAGATACCATCCGCGCATCTCATGCCCTGCCCTCCGAACAGAGAAAATCCGGCAGGTCACCACAACGCCATGCTGCGCACGCCCCGGACGGACAGAACCCTGCCCTGCCAAAACCGGAGAACAACACCCCTGTGATGCAGGAAACCTTCCCGGAATTCGGTGACATGCCTGCCACCGAGATTCTGCGGCCGGCGGGCCACGGCAAGATCGATCTGGCCGTGCGCTGGAGCGCAAAGCAGCCGGACGGACTCTATCTTCACAGTCGTTACGGTGTGCTGCGCTTAAGTCCCGTGGGCAGCGCCATCGTGCGGGTCACTTTTGCAAAGAGCGGTCAGATCGAAGACCGCTTCCATCCCGCCATCGCCGTCCGCAGGACTGAGCGCACCTGGATGTACAAGGAATCTGCAGCCACAATAGACCTGATGACCGACGAGCTGCTTGTGCAGACAGATAAGGCAAGCGGCGCCATCCGCTTTATGACACGGGATAAGAAGCTGCTTTTTGCGGAGCGGAACAAAGAATGCCGGCAGCTGGAAGGAGCTGCCGGCGGCCGGATGAAAGTCTGGCTCTACCCTGACTGGCCAAAGAACGAGACCATCTACGCCATGGGCGCCGGAGAGACCAGGGGCATGAATATCCGCAAGACCGCCAGATATATCTCCCACAGCAGGCCGGCAGCCAACAATCCATCGTCTCAATGCATAGCTTTCGGACAGGAAACGCCTGCAGCCGGTTCTGCCGCCCCACTGCCCATCCTTCTCTCCGAGAGAGGATACGGCATCGTTTTGGCCGCTGACAGCCCGGTGATTTGCTGTGACCTGCCCACATATGGCACCTATCTCTATGCGAAATCCGAGGTGCAGATGGATTACTATTTCATCGCCGGAAAACGCCCCAATACAATTTTAAATGCCTGCGCTTATTTGTGCGGCAGACTATGATGTTGAATACAGTTTATTCCGTTCATCGCTTAACTCTATAACATATTTTACCCCCCCCCACCCTGTAAAATGCCGAAAACACGCGGATTTTACAGGGTTTTCTCCTTGACAGCCTTTTAAAATTTCAATATAATATTTTTACTTGAACATATATCCCTTTGGTTGGTAATATGTTTATTTTTGTATGGTTAATTGCGTTTTTATTGACAAAATTGAAATTTTGTCAGACAAAAGCTGTTTTATATACTTTTTCCGGCATCAAACTCCCAAAAGTGTATTTTTTACTTTCACTTTTGACAAAATATCATTTTTGTCAATCACAACATTTGCACGGCTTACTTACAGAATATCTGTGTCTATAAACTTAAAGAGGGGAGATTTCCAACAATGAACACCAAAAGCAGAAGCAAAAGACTGTATTGCGGCATTATTCTTCTTCTACTGGTCATACTGTCCATAGGGACAGTTGTATTTGCAGAAGAATCAGAAACGCCCTACAGCCTGATCATCCGAAAGGTTCTGGCCAGCGGAAGCCCGCCTGAAGCTTCTAACCAGCAGTACAAGTTCAGGATCGAAGGTTATTCTTTAGGCGATAATACGCAAACGAAGATCCAGAAAGATGTGACCATCACAGGTGAGGGCGAGAAAACCATTTATTTTGGCGGCCCCACCATGATCACTGTGGCAGAGCAGACAGACAAAGTAGACATAACGAATGCCGATGGAAAGTACAATATGTCTACTGCCAAATGTGAAAGCCAGATGACCGTACCGGCCGGTACGCGCAGTCACACGGTCGGCATCAGCAAGGATAACGGACAGCTCAGGATCTCCCGGCCCACTGCAACTGCCGTTACTTATTTCAAGGTCACCGGTAAAAGCTTTCAGGAAAACAGTTCCGGGGACGCCCAGGGTGAAGCTTCACAATACTCTGAAACATTTGCTGTCGAACCCGGCAGGGAACATACTCTGACAAATCTCTCTCGTGGAGAATATACGATTCAGGAACTGAAGGCCCCGGAAGGTTACGGCATTCTGGTAGGTCCCAGAGAAGCCGATGTGCTGCCCGGAGAGATTGGCGAATTTCACATCAACGGCAACTCCGGCAAGCTGTCCATAACCGCCCCTGCCGGCCAGGGTCCCGATGATATTTACTATTATTCTGTCATAAAGAGCTCCGGTGCAGGTGACTTCTACAGCAGGATAGTAGCCGTTAAGCCCGGAGAGACTTACAATCTGGACAACCTGCCCAGCGGCTCCTACAGCGTAACGGAATACATACACAGCGGCTCCGCAGGATATACGGTGAAGACGCCCTATACAAGCGAGGGATCTTCCAAAGCATATACTTTTACTATCAAAAAGAACGACACTTTTTTCTATCATCAGTTACCGGCATCATCAGCTGCCTACTATCAAGTCAAGATCGGTAATGTAAGTTCCCCGTTGCCTAAAGGAACACAGTATAAGTGCCAGGTGAAAGGCAACTGGTACGGCCGCGATGGATTATTGACGTTGACATATACGCTTAAGGTTGGATCTTTACATACTCTTGCCAGTTACTTTATTCCACCGGAAGACAACCGTCTTCGCATTAAAGTACCGACTCCTGACATCAATAGTTTGAAGGCAACCCTGATTCCGTATTATCAAAAAACAAATACCGACAAATGTCCCTACGCCGACATCCCATACAGTCAGACCGTAGACGACCGCGGATGGATGACCATCAGCAAAGCCAAAAGCACCGGTGCCGGAAGTGACGCCGAAAGTACCGTAAAATACTACTATACAGTCACCGATTCCACCGGCCAGCCGATCACCAACTTCAGCACCACGGATGAAAATGACAACCCGATCACTACTTTCACCGACAAGGACGGTACCACTTTAATGCTCAAAGCCGGTCAGACGGTCACTTTGAAGGGATTGGCTGCCGGAGATTATAATATTATGGAAACCGTCCAGCAGGACAAAGCCGAAGCTTTCCATATGGCTGTCGTAGAAGATACCAAGAACACTACCAGTGCAGGCGGAGAATTCGATGTCATCGTCCTGGGTGATCGTGACCTTACTGTCAGTAAACCGGCTGCTACCGATGGCGCCGGAGACGGCGGACGTGACTATAATTTCCGGATTTACACTATCAACGATAGTAATCAGGAAACTGAATACAAAACTGTAACGCTGAAAGCAGGTACCAGTGACAAACTCCGGCTTCCAAAGGGCCGCTACAAAGTAAGAGCCATCGATGACCAGGATCATGCATTCGTCCTTACCTATAACGACAGCAGCACCGTACAGATCAGCCACGGCAGGCCTGCCCAGATAACCGTTACCAATACCTTTACCAAAGAAGAAGGTTCCTATCACGTTATTCATGAATATTATCTGAAGACAGGAGATGATTCTTATCAGTATGAGGGAAGCAGTCTGCTGAGTGCTGTCAATGGCCTGCCGTTAGATACGACCAGATATACTTCAGGCGATGTCGGTATGGAGCCTCTGTACAATGGTCAGCAATATACTTACATGGATGATGGATACGGTACAGTAGATGCAGCGGACACTGATACTTCCGACGTCACTAAGAGCATAAAGGAAGAAAGCGAGCCGGAGATCGATGAAGATTCCGATGACGACACGGATACCGCGTCCGATGACGAGAAAGACTCGAAACCGGAAGATGACTCTGACACAGACCAGGATACTTCACCGGACGACGAGTCCGACACGGAACAGAATACTCCACCGGACGACAGCTCCGACACGGAACAGGATGCTTCGCCGGATGACAGCTCTGACACAGACCAGGATACCTCGTCGGACGACAGTTCAGACACGAACCAGGATGCTTCACCCGATAATAATCCTGAAACAAGTCAGGAACCATCTTCCGATGCCAAGTCTGAACCAAGCGTTCAGATGCCGCAGAATATGCTCTCCAAAGCTGCTGTTCATTCTGTCAGACATGATCAGCCTCACCGGACCGGTTCTTATCGCAGCAGCGCCTCTTCGCTGATCGCGCTATCCTATACCGGAACGACATTGTCCGCAAATAGCGCTTCCGAACCAGGCGACAATACAAGTACTGATGACAATACCAATCCGGACGGCAATACTGATAACGATAGCAATACCAATCCGGACGGCAATGCTGATAACGATAGCAATACCAATCCGGACGGCAATGCTGATAACGATAGCAATACCAATCCGGACGGCAATACTGACAACGATGGCAATACCAATCCGGACGGCAATACTGACAACGATGGCAATACCAATCCGGACGGCAATACTGACAATGATGGCGATACTAACCCGGATGACTCTGCTGACAACGATGACAATACCAATCCGGATGACAATACTGACAACGATGGCAGCACCGACCCGGATAGTGAACCTGAACAGGATGAGGACTCCATATCGGACAACAGCACGGACATTGACAAAGATCTCACAACCGATCAGGAAACAGAGCTTACTGAGCGTCCAGGCAAAGCTTTACGCCGCCGCTCCGTTACTACAAACGCTTATGACAGCAAGGGCATCATCTCAGAGGGTATCGGTCAGGACACAGATGATAACCTGCGCAGCTACAGGCCGGACGCTTCCATGACCGAAGGTGTTCAGGCTACTGCAAATGGGGATCATATCATCATCCTCCGCTATTACCGGGAAGAAATCCCCGTGATAACTACCGGTTCCTACAAAGTTATCCACGTATATTACCTCAGAGATAAGAACGGGGATACCTGGGAGGGAACCAGCGATCTGCGGACTGTTGATGTGGGCCAGCTGGATAGCGAAAGCAGGAAAAAAACTTACACTGCCGACAACGTTGTCAAAGAACCCGAACCGAAAAACTTTACCGTCAACGGCCAGCATTATACCTATACTTACGATATACCTGCCTACGGCAAGGTAACGGAAAGCGATCATAAAGATGACTTTACAGGTGAGGGAAATGCCGGCGAGGGCTGGATTTATACGCCGGATACCAAAATGCGCGAAGTCTACGCAACCGAAGTCGGCGACCAGATCATCATACTTCGCTATTACAGGGAGGTGCTGCCGGAACTGCCGCCATCTGTATCCATCGGATCCTATAACGTGGTTCACGAATATTATTACCGTGAAAAGGGCGAAGAGACGGAGGAGGGTGATGACGACGCGGCGCTGACAAAGAATATCGCGGCGCCCCTGCTGATCTCTGCACCAGACAGTCCGGCCGGCCCGGAAACCGTGCTCAATGCCACAGGCAATACTTCTTTTAAAGGTACGCTGATACAAAATGACGCTTATGATTACACCTTTGAAGGAATGCAGCAGATAGAATCATTTTCCGGCCCTCTGGAATCTCATTATACGAAAGATAATGTAACCGAGAAGCCTGTTTATACTCCTGACAGTGGTACACAAACGAACTATACATATTATAATGCCGGATATGGCTATACCACCGAAGACGGGTATTACGAATGTATTGTTGACAAGCACCGTGCTTCCGCAACCACCGAAGGCAAAGATATCATTATCCTCCGCTACATACGTGAAGGCGGCACCCCGCCCAAGCCAGAGGATCCTGATACTCCTGAAGTCCCTGATATTCCCGAGGAACCTGATAAGCCGGAAGATCCCGATAAGCCCGGTACTCCCGACAAACCAACCGTTCCTGACGGCACGAAAAATCCTGTCAACGGCGAAAATCCTGCCGAGGAGAACAATCCGGGTACAAGCATTGAGCCTCCCAAACCGGAGACTCCGGATCATCTTAAGACACCCGGAACGAATGTACCCACTCCCACTGAACTGCCGGATCCCAATGATCCGAACAGTCCTGATACCGTCACTGTTTTCAAAGACGGCATACCTCAGATTTATTCCAAAACCTGGAATGCTGAACTGAACAGGTGGGAATACATACTGGAAGGGAGCAATACATCCGCCCAAAGTACAGCCGTACAAACTGGTGACAACAATCACATGGGCCTGTGGCTGGCATTGATTATCGGTGCATTGAGCGGTCTCTACAGCATACACTTTGTGAAACGCCGCAAAGAAACAACAAAACAAGGCAATGATAACTTCACAAACTAATCCGCATTGTTAATCTGCGGAATCCTGTACGGAAACATAAACGTTTCGTACACAATAATCCCGGAAGCTTCTGAAACATTTCAAAGCTCCCGGGATTTCTCTTTCCTGATCAGGTTTCCCCGTCCCATTGTTTCTCTGTCGTTTACTCCGACAGCCTGACGATCTCTCCATTTTCAAGCGCCTTCGTGGATGATATGATAATCCTGTCCTCCTTGTCCAGCGGTGCACTCTCCAACGCCACAAAGTAGTCGTTCTGATCCGCGATCCGCACACTGACCTGCTCTGCATAGTACTCCATACCCAGAATCCCCTCCCGCTCTCTGACCACATAAACATGACTGCGGCCTTCCACAGTCGTCACTGCTGCCGGCGTCACACAGCAAGGCCGCTTCTCTCCTGACTCCACATGGCTCATCGTGCCTGACATCCCCGGCGCCCCTGTTCCTTCCGGCAGATTAATATAGACCTCATAGCTGCCAGGAGCAGAACTGCTCTCCGCCAGATAGTCGATGACCACTTCCTTTTCCTTACTGCTGCCATCCAGCTTTAAGGACACCGTATCGTTTAATCCTACGTACTTTTTCTGTTCCTGTGTAAGCGTTGTCTTGAACTGACAGGGCACGGAATCATCTGCCAGCAGCATCACCGCTGAATCCGATGTTCTACCGCCCGTCGTGATGAAAATATCCGTGACCATGCCGCCATGTTCCGCCCTGATTTCCCCGTTTGCATTCTTTACTTCCTGATAGAGCGCCAGATCCGCCCGCAGATCGGCAAGCTCCAGCCGACTCACCTCCAGCGTGGCATCCTCATTCTCCGGCGCCAGAATATCTTCTACCTTCCGTCCGGCATCCTTCATCGCCGAATCTCTCTGCCATTTGGCATCTGCCTCTGCATAGGCCGCCTGCTGCAGTGCATCCTTCAATGCATCATCCGTCTCCCCGCCCAGTCCGTCATGCAGTTCTCCCAAATCGTCCTCAGCCTGACTATAAGCTTCCGCTGCCCGTCCCACAAGTGTATCTTCGCGTCGTGCCAGCTCATCATAATCTTCTCTGGCCCGCTGTTCTTCCAACGCTTTCCGCTGTCTTGCCAGCTCTTCATTGGCCAGGATCGTATCTACCTGTGTCTGGATCCTGGCGATGGCATTCTGCTTTTCTTCCATAATAGACGCCAGATCCTCCAGATCAACGGCAAACAGCATATCACCCTCTTCCACCTGGTCTCCTACCTGCACCGCAAGCCTCTCCACCCGCAGACCGCCAAGCGCCGTGACCGGATTCTTCTCCCCCGCCACCACGATACCGTCCACATTCACGACATGCTCCACATATTTACTCTCAATTGATTCCGTCGAAACAATCGGAAGCCTGGATGCATAGATACTTTTCGAGATCACGGTACACAACCACATGGCCGCCAGAAATACCATAAATCCCGTCACGATTTTTTTCTTCCTCTTATCCTCCAACGTTATCTCCTCCTGCTGCACTTATTTATCGTTTCCTGCTGCACTTATTTATCGTTTCCTGCTGCACTTATTTATCGTTTCCTGATGCCGCCATATTTCCTGTTGACCGCCACAGTTCTTACTGACCGCCATTCATCTGCTCTGCAAATACCCGATTCCTATAACTCAGAACCCTTCGGCGGCGTTCAGCAGATCTACATTACTCTTTCAAACCGGAAAAAATAATTCCCTGCTCCAGATAATCCTGTCCCCATACAAACACGAAAACCGCCGGAATCAGCGTAATGATGGATGCCGTAAAGGCATACCCCGCCTGCGCCCAGGTAATCTCCGGCAGATACAGGGACAGCGGCCACAAAGCCTTGTTTTCCAGAAAGGCCATCGGCTGTTCCATCATATTCCAGTACTCCAGAAATCCCAGCACCATCGCTGACAGCAGGCCGCTTTTGCCCAGCGGCACGCCCAGCTTCCAGAAGATGCGCAGCTCCCCCGCACCGTCGATCCGCGCCGCCTCAAAAAGCTGCACGGGAATACAGCGGAACCCGCCATACGTCAGAAATACCGGAAACGTGGAGAACACCGCCGGCAGAATTACCGACGCCGGCGTGTCCAGCAGTCCCAGCCTGTTTAATACCAGATAACTGGACAGCATGGTCACCTGAAAAGGCAGAAGCATCAGCACCACATAAAGGGCAAACAACGCCCTGCTGCCCCGCACCTGATAGACCGCAAACGCCCACGCCGCAGGCACTCCGATCACCAGCTGCCCAAGCAGGATACAGCCCACCATTTTCATGGAATTCCAGAACAGCACGAAAAACTGCGGCGTCATCAAAAGCAGTTTCCCGTAGCTCTCAAAGGTAGGATAATCCGGCACCAATTTCCAGCTGATATAGGTAAGCGCATCCGAAAAAACCGGCGCCAGATACCGCCGCAGCTCTCCGTTTCCCATCACCGATCCCGTCACCAGCAGTACGATCGGCAGACAGACAAGCAGCGTCGGCACGAATAGCAGACAGAGCGTAACGCCTCTTTTCAGTTCTTTCCATCTTACCCTAGATTTCATGAAATCCATATCTTACTACCACATCCTTTTCTCTTTCAGTCTGATCTGTTTCCTGATTCTTATATCTATTATGTCTGAAACCATAAAATTATCAGCCTTATGTTCTGCTGTCTCTTATCCTCTCTTTATGTCCTGCTGTCCCACATTCTCTGCAGCAGCATGATCACCACAAACAAAAATCCGCCCACACAGACCGCTGCCGCCGCCATCTTATCGAAATCCAGATTGACGAACCAGTTGTTAAAAAGATGCTGCAGCAGATACATATCCTGCTGTGGGTAAGCGCCCGCCACCAGATAAGCCTCCCTGTAGATCTTAAAAGAATTCAGGAAGGAGAGGATCACGATGGTGTAGAGACTCCCCTTCAGATTCGGCAGAATGATCCGATAGAAGCACTGCCGCTCCGTGGCCCCGTCCACTCTGGCGGCTTCCAGATATTCACTCGGAATCCCTAAAATCCCCGCCAGCCAGAGCACTACCGTGTAGCCTGTATTTTTCCAGATATAGCTGAAGACCAGCACCCAGAAGGCCGCGCCCGTCCCCAGGTAATCCGTATGAAACTCACCCCACAGCCCTGTCCACTCTCCCAGCTTTGTCAGGAACAGGTTTAAGAAGCCCTGTTTATAGAAGACCATTTTCCACACGATCACAATGGTGGCCGTAGGCATTGCCAGCGGGAACAGATACAGCGACTTGATCGTCCCCATACTCTTTAACTTACTGACAGGCATGGCGATCATCAGCCCGATCACCACCAGCAGCGGAATACAGACCAGTGTAAACCGGAATGTATTCTTCACCGCCAGCTGGAATGCCTGGTTCGCAAAGATGGTCTTATAATTCTCGAACCAGACAAACTGCCCCGTCACCACCGTCCTGAAAGACCGGCCGAACACATCCAGAAACGGCATCAGCACAAACACAGCCACCCCCGCAAGACTCGGCGCCAAAAATACCAGAAACGCCCGCATATCCTTATGTGCCCGCAAGCCGCCCTTTCGCCTTTTCCTACGCTTTGTCACACTCATTGATCAAACATCTCCTCCATCCTGCGCTGTCATCTGCACCGCATTTCTTTCCGACTGTTTCCTTCTTCTGGCCCTCGGCCTGCTCTATTCCGCCATATAAATTGACATGCTCTTCTCCACGTCCGCAACTGCTTCTTCCACGCTCATCTCGCCGCGCATGTAGGCGGTCCCGGCCTGATAGACTACCTCTTCCAGCTCCCGGTCCTCCACATAAGCCCTGTTCACCGATCCGATCCGGCTGCGAAGCGCATCCGCCGCCGCCTCGTCGAACCAGTATATTGTCCATGTGTACGCCTTTCCGTCTTCCTCCACATAAGCCATATCCGAATAAGGCGCATCGGGCGACTCATAGTCATCCGGATAGAGCTCCTTCTCAAAAGCCGCCTGATTTACCGGAAAACCGGCCGCAGGACTTTCCGGACCCAGCAGCACCTTAAGCAGGCCTTCCGCATGTTCCTTATGCTCCGATACTGCGCTGATCCCTGCCAGTGTATGTACGCAGAAAACGCTGCCGTCTTTTCCGTCCATGGGAACGTTTATACAGTCCGCAAACTGCTTCGTCCGCGGTACGCTTGTCAGCTCCGCATAGCCGTAAGGGCCGCTCAGCGTTCCGGCCAGAAACTGCCGGTATCCCATCGTATAGTTCATATCATCCATGCCGTAGGCAAAATACGTATCATCCTCATAGCGCGTTCCGGTATATTCCATATACTCCTCATTCCGTCTCTCATAATCCTCTACGATCTCCTGCGGCAGGCCGTCCATCTGCGCATCATAGATCCGCTTCGTCTGTGTCAGAAACTCCTCTACCGCCTGTGGATCGATCTCTCCCGCTTCCGTCTTCCAGAAAGGGGCATAGCCTACACTGAAAGTCTTCATGACGCCCTTCTCCGAGCAGACCCGCAGCAGATCCTTCTCCGGATTGTCGGCCCGCAGCTTTTCCATCGCATCCGCGATATCTTCCAGATCCTGAACGTCCGATATATACTTCTCCCGGCACAGGATCGTCGGCAGGTTCACATCGCAGGGAACGGTATAGAGACTGCCGTCTTTCCTGAATGCATTCACAACGTTGTCAAACAGCTTTTCCTCCCCTTCCAGACCGTCGATCAAGGGGCCAAGATCTGCGAGAAGCCCTTTCTCTATATAAGAGTCTGCCGGCAGATCACTGAGGATCAGAAAGTCCGGTCCCTGTCCCGCCATGATCTGTGTATTCAGCTTCTTCAGTGCATCCTCCCTCGTGACGGCGCTTCCTTCCTCCATACCGATCTCATATTCCACATATACCTCCGGATTCTGCGCCTGATACAGAGAGATTGCCTGCCGCAGCGAAACATTATCCGTCAGGCTGTATGCCCGCACTGTCTCATTCGGTACCGTGGGCACTGTTGTGTCGTAGACATAACGAATCAGGCACGCATCTGTAAATATTGCCATAAATTCATTATTTTCCAGCGTCACCATCCCCAGCAGATGTCTGGCCGGATTGCCGAAGGAAGAAAGACTGGCATCGATGATCTGTTCCATGGCGCCGCCGCCGATCACATGACGATGCACTCCCTTTTTCCCGGCCAGGTAGATCACATCGTCCCCTCCCGGAAAACAATACAGATCGAACCAGCTGCCGCCGTTAAAAGTGCGGTCCCCGTAATTCTCTTTCACAAAAGTATCCAGCGCCTCATCGCTGATATATTCCTGCGCTTCCATGTCATAGATCAAAAGACCCTCAAACTCGTAACCGTCTATGATCATACGGCTTCCTTGAAAAGCGATCATCTGCGGACTGTTTTCCAGTGTCAGAAAACTCTCACAGCTGCCGTCCTCCTTCACCTCATAGAGCACATCGCCGTAAGTGCCAAGGAAGATACGTCCGTTGTCCGCGATCCAGATATTCACCGGATACTCCTCCTCCGCTGCCGGAAATTCCACCGGAATCTGCGTACCGTCCGGTTTCACGACGAGCACTGAGGGTTTCGGCGAAATCCACCATTCATTGCCTGCAGATTCCTGAAAGCTGTCTTCCGGCTCATCTCCTGACGCATCCGGGTCCGCTGCATCATCTGCCGTTTCTGCGCCGTCTCCTCCGGCTGCCGCATCGGTATCCTGTGCCGTCTGCCCGTTGCCTGATTCGTTCTGTTCTTCGCCGCTTTCCGGCTTATTCTCGTCCTGTTCTTCGCCGCTTTCCGGCTTATCCTCGTCCTGTTCTTCGCCGCTTTCCGACTTATCCTCGTCCTGTCCGTCAGCTGCCGTACCCCCGTCCGTATCCATAAGCGTATAGACAACCCCCTTTGTTCCGTCCGCCCCGATAGCGATGCTTTGGATATAATTGCCCTCCTCGATCAGAGGGGAAAGCCAGTCGCTCTCTTCCCATGTCCAGGCAGCACCGTTATCTTCCGACACCAGAAGCTGCTGCATCGGCTCGGCAATGACCAGCTTCCCGTCCTGCAGCCTGAAAAGATGATTACGATACCCCTCAAGATACTCCGACAGGTCGCTCTCCTCTTCCAGATATCTGCCCATGGCCTCACCGTCTCCGCCGTACCTGGCCGACTGGCCGTCTTCGCCAGTCACGGTGCCCTCTGATCCGTCTGCTTTACCGCCTTTGCTCCTCCCGGTTTCTCCACCGCCGCAGCCGCACACCGCCGCCATC
Source organism: uncultured Lachnospiraceae bacterium (assembly GCA_947576945.1). Classification (GTDB taxonomy): domain Bacteria; phylum Bacillota; class Clostridia; order Lachnospirales; family Lachnospiraceae; genus UBA3282. The sequence continues at coordinate 427 of CANPTH010000057.1, read as the reverse complement.
GTCATAAGCGCTGCCAGGCCTGCTGCCAGCCATCTGCTCTTTTGTTTCCTCTTGTCACAGCTCTTCCATCTCATAAAATCATATACCTCCCTGCACGGTTGTAATCATCTTTTTTCATGCCGAAGCGTCACAAATTCCAACTGAACTTGTTCAGTTTGTTGAACTAAATTGCTCATCAGAGAATTTATGCAGTTTTATCCACATATCCGCCCTCGCATTCACCGGTTAACCTCTTCACTCTTTCATCCTAACAGCCTTTTCTCTATTTAATCTCTAAAAATCAAAAAAATTTAAAGAGAAATTCTATGCAGCCTATCAGTTGTTAAATGTTAAAGATTATTCTTTATACAGTGACAAACTGAGACTTTCTGTGCTAGCGTAAGTTTACAAGTTACAAGGCAATATGTCCCGAAAGTACTGGAAACAA
>CANPTH010000056.1 GCA_947576945.1 uncultured Lachnospiraceae bacterium | reverse complement strand
ACCGCTCTTTTTGTTGCAGAGCCGCCTATAAGTCCCAGCGCATTATCAATAAATCCTGCATTCATAATAACCTGGCAGGTTGGCAGAATTGCAACAGCAAGAGACAGCATCAAATACAATATCGTACACACTGGTGAGCTGATTATAGAAAATCTCAAGGAATCCAAATATGTATACTTTTTCTTCTCAAAACGTACTTTCTTCATTTTTACCTCCATGCCGAAGCAGTTTTTTGCGAAGGCTGCGAGCCAAATCTCAAATTTGGCTCTGCAATCCCGAGTTTGTGGCTCCGGCACAAACTCGCAGTTGAAAAATCAGCACATCAGTGTGATTTTTCAACCTTCTCTCCTAAATTAAGTTTCTTATATCTATACCAAAAGTTTTAACAGCATTACAGGATAATAGAATTATTCGTCCGTTGTTTGAAATAGAATGACCTGAATTATATTTCAAAGCGCAGTTTCGCAGTTCTAATGAATCACCAATCAATCCGTCAAAAGATGTTTTGCCAAAGAAAGCCTCCGGCTTGCGCCGGAGGCTGGTAAACAATGTTTCTCTGCCGTACATTGTGAAACGTGCTTGAATAAACAGTGTTTCCATGCCGCACACCGTAAAGCGTCTTGCAACTATATTATACGCAAAAGCAGGAAAAAGAACAATGTCAAAAAAACAAATTTTTATGGAAAATTTTTCGCGCCGGATAATTTGTACTCCGCACTGATATGTAACAAGGGAACCAGCCTGTCTCTGCCAACCTCCCCTGCAGGTATCCGTCCGGCTTATTGATAAGCGTGATCAGATCAAGTGCCCTCCCAAAACAGTCCACGCTCTCAGACTTATTGCTTTTCCAGTAATAATCATTGGGAACCTTTTCATTCTCCCGGATTACCTTGTTGAAATTCTGGCTCACGGCAAAATCCTTCGGATTCCAATGTATCACTTTGTTCACTGAGGGTAAGGTCGCATGATAGAGATTTACTTAATGACCAGCCTTGCCCCATCCCCTTCGCCACTATCACCAACCAGGAGGCCGGGCACATGGGGCACAACTATTTCAAGTCCCTTTTTGCCGTGGGGTTCCAGGGTATGCTTTATCATGGTCTGCATGGCGGTCTACGCCGTGCTGGTGCAGGGTATCGCGGCGGGCAGTGACCTGATGGGGCCATCTGGACCTGCGTGGGTACACGGTGCTGCTGTGCTTCTTCCTCTTCAATACCGGGAGCCTCTCAAAATCCATATGGGATGCTCACTAAAATACTGTTGTAAAATATGCTGTTGAATTTTACATCAAATCAGGGTATACTAAGGGCAGGAAAGGAGAATGTGATTATGCCGAATATCAAACCAATCTCTGATTTGAGGAATTACAGCGATGTGCTCCGTGACGTATCTGTGGGTGCACCGGTCTTTCTCACCAAAAACGGACGCGGGCGCTATGCAATCATTGACATGCAGGACTATGAAAAAACACGGGCGACCCTGAAGCTCATGGGCGAGCTTGCAAAAGGGAAAAAATCTGGAGAGGAAAAGGGATGGCTTTCGTCCTCGGATGTGAGAGCACATTTCCGGGCAAAGGCAAATGAAGAATAACATCCATTACTCCCCGGAAGCCCAGAACGACCTGGACGAAATCTGGGAGTATATTACCTTTGAATTATGTAATCCGCAAGCTGCTGAAAACACCATAAACAAAATCATGGACACTGTTGATGAACTGGAAAATTTTTCAGAAATCGGCGCTCCGCTGTCCTCTGTGACAGATATAGAAAGCGACTACCGATTTCTCACCAGTGGAAATTACATGGTTTTCTACCGTGTGAATGGGCAGGATGTGTACATTGACCGTGTTCTCTACGGCAGACGGGATTATCTTCGGATTCTGTTTCCTGATCTGCCGCAGAATGACAACGAAGGATAAAACAAAATATAGTAACGATGGAACCGCTGGCTGACGCTGGCGGTTTTTTATTGCTCCGGGCCAACCTGTACAACCCTTCTCAGAGTAAACTCAAGCACCGCTGCCCCAATCACATAAGGCACTGTGGATATAATGCCACGACATACTCTTGCATTGTCCGTATAAATCCGCAATTTCCTGCTGTGTATAATTTCCAAAAAAGTAAAGGTAAATGATTTCCTTTTTTCTCCGGCAGAGATAACAGGGCGGCGGCAAACTCCCCATTGGTGAGGATAATTGTCTGATCGCATATCGTAACGGGGTATTATTCGCAGGGTGATTTGAGAAATTCGTCTGATGTGCTTAGAGGGTAAAACTTTTCTTCTGTGAGGTATTCAATTTGTTGGACGAAAAAACTACAACACGAAAAAAGAGGGGTCTACCACCCACCGTGATGAACCCCACCAAACCTCAATAATCCCAATAGAAAGCTGCGTTTTCTATTTATTTTAGGCCATTCTGCAATACTTTTGCCTGCGAGTACCCAGTAAGAGATATCAATGTGCAAATTAAAAATCCATCCCTTCCCCGTCAAAAGCAGGGATAAAGCTCTCCCTCGCCGTATCCCCCTCCTGCACAAAAGCATTCCGAACCCCCAGTTCCAGCGCATAGTCTACTACAGCATCGTATTCCCTCCGTGTCACTTTACGGCAAATGGACTGATACTCCGGCATCTCCCGCAGGCGCTCGAACGGTGTATACTGATTCAACAGGCTCAAATACACAGCGTCGCCGTAGGTCTCAAACACATACCGGATCACATCCCTGGCATTCTTCTTGTGCCCGGGCAAAAGAAGATGCCTGACAATCACGCCCCTCTGCATCATACCATTCTCATCAAAGACCGGCTTTCCCACTGTGTCTGCCATCTCTCCAAGCGCCCCCTTTGCCACCTCCGGATAGTCAGGAGCCGCCGAATATCCGGCCGCCAACGCCGGATCCATATACTTGAAGTCCGTCAGATAGATGTCCACGATGCCTGCCAGCGCCCTGATCACTTCCCGCTTCTCGTAGCCGCTGCCATTGTAGACCACCGGCAGCGCAAGCCCGCTGTCTCTGGCCAGCAGCACGGCCTCCGCCACGCCGGTCACATAATGATCCGGCGTGACCAGATTGATATTGGCCGCCCCTTTTGCCTGCAGGTTTAAAAAAATGTCCGCCAGCTGCTTTGTTGTCACCGCTTTTCCTTTTCCGCCGGCCGCGATCTCATAATTCTGGCAGTAGACACAGCGCAGATTGCAGCCTGCAAAGAATACCGTCCCGGAACCCTTTGGTCCTGAAATGCACGGTTCCTCCCACGGATGCAGCGCCGCCCGCGCCACCCTGATCCCATCGTCCACCTGACAAAATCCCTTCTGTCCCTCTGCCCTGTGTGCCAGACACTCTCTCGGACACAGATTACAGGGGCTGATGCTCAACCCTTTCCACTGCATAGATATCCCGCCTTCCCCTGTTTCGTTCGTCCATCTTTTCAAAACCTACAGAATCTTCATAAATTGTAATTGAGATGTCATCATTACTGTACTCCTCTGCAATTTCTTTCAGCTTACTTATCACATCATCTTTTGTCATGCTTAACATTTCTTCAAGATCTGTTTCGTTCCAAAAATCCTGTACCCCGTTCATCATACTGCCGATACAATAGTCACGTTCCCCGACAGTAAGCGTCTCCTTGTCCGCGATATGATAGGAAAACTGATAGAATAAATCGCACCAGGCGGCGTATCCGTTTTCTTCCGCTGTTTTTGACGGAAGATATTGATTATAGCCAGGGTCTTCCTCTTTCCGTCCCGTATTAATACTTTGCACATATTTTCCATTTTCCACTCCGGAAAGCCATGTGGTCAATGCTACAAAGATAAGCTCGTCACTGTCCAGGTTCACGGAAAAATCCTGCTGAGCAATATCAATATTGATCCGTTCCATTCGTTCATAACTTTCATTTGCCCATTCCAGTAAATCCATGTTAAAATCTGCAACTGACCTGGTTTGGTAATCGGCTGTTTTCAATTCCAATAAGGAACGGTAATCTTCCTCAGTGCCATTAGGATATTCCCGGCTCTCCTGTTCTTCCTCTATCGTTTCCTGTCCGCCCCTTCCGGTGTCCGGTTCCGAAAGCGGCATGTCAAATTCTTCATCTGAAAAATCTGTGCCCTGAACAGTATTCCTTTCCCTGTCGGCTGCGGAAGTCGCAAAGGTAGTTGTCACGCCCACAATCAGCATTGCGGCAATACAAATTGCAAATAATGAGGTTTTTTTCATTTTCATAATCGCTGTAATCCTTTCTTCGACAGCATTTTTACTAAAGTTGTTACAAAATGGCAACAGGCCGCTTTTTGCCGCTTCCATGTTGATCAGCATCAGCGAATAGGCAGATTTTGACTTTTCTCCGAATTGCCGTATAACGCTCTCATCACAGGCCAGCTCGATATCACGGTTAAAGAGTCTGTACATCACCCACACAAAAGGGTTAAACCAATGGACACAAAGGGCACACGCCGCAATCAGCTTTGTGACCGTGTCATAACGATAAATATGCACATACTCATGAGTGAGGATATACGGCAGTTGTTTCTCATTCTTCCAGTCCGTTTTTTTCGGCATTAAAATAACCGGACGGAAAATGCCATAAGTCAACGGGGTGGAAATCCGATCAGACTGCCTTACCAGGATCGGACGTTTCAACGGGTGCTGCTCCAGCCATTTTTCCACATAATGGCTGCGGACGGGTAACGCTGTCCGGAATTCCATCAGACAACGCAGGTAAGATATGACGAAAAACAATGCGGCAGGTATCATGCCTGCACACCATACAATAAACCACAGGGAAACAGATGACAAAATATCCGCCGGCGGCTGTTCCATCCCCCCTGTTGCAGCAAATACCCCTTCTACAGCCGGCATGTTGTAATCTGTTGTTACTTCCGGCAATGCTGCGGAAGACAGGCCGTGAGTTACCAGTGTATAAACACTGAACACTGACGGAATCGAAAACGGGATCAGCAGCCTCACCATCACCAGTTCCCATAGAACAAGGAACGTCTTTTTCGGCAGTTTATTGATTGCCGCCGCGCGGATCATCACGACCGCAGTAATGAAAACAGCCCCCGAAAAGCTCATTTGCAGTAAACTCATCTACACCACCTCATTCCAAATCTTCCACAATCTGTCTGAGCTTATGAATCTGCTCGGCGGAAAGTTTTTTCCTGCCTAACAGGGCTGCAAACAGCTTGTCAACTGAACCGTCATAAATCTTGTCAATCAATTCATTCGTTTCCGCTTCCTGTACCTCTTCTTTCGGAATAAGGGCATGGCACATGAAATTCGGTTCGGAACGCTCAATCGCTCCTTTTTTGATACACCTTTTTATCAGTGTGTAGGTGGTATTCATGTTCCAGCCGATTTCTTCTTTCAGAACATCTGAAATGTGCTTTGCCGTGGAATCGCCCTCGCTCCAAAGCACACCCATTACTTTTAATTCCGAATCAAAAAGTTTAATATCCATTTTCTCCTCCATGCCGAAGCAGTTTTTACGAAGCTGAAAAATCAGCACATCCGTGTGATTTTCAACTTTACCTCCTGGTATCATCTGTATACTACTGCAGTAGTGTCTCTTGACTATACATTACACCTTTCTCAATCGTTTGTCAACACTACTCTGGTAGTGTATGAAAAAATATATATAATTCAGAGATTTATTCTATTTTATCAGAGATTTTTCTTACCACAGATCCGCCCAAAATACTACAATAGCATTAATCTACAAGAACATTCATCTACAGGACGAAATCGAAAATCAGGCCGCCGCCGCAGGGACATTGATGCGGCCGGCGCCTGACTGCAGGAGGAATCATCATGAAGACAACAATCTTAAACGACCAGTGGACCTTAACCGTTCTCGGCGAAAATGTGTACAACATCCCCGGGACACCCATCCGCACCGAGGTTCCCTCCACCGTGTACAGCACGCTGCTTGGGCAGGATCTGATCCCGGACCCTTTTTACCGTGACAACGAGCTGACCTCGTTGAAGCTGATGGAAAATGACTTTGCCTACGAGACGACCTTCACGCTGCAGGCCGCAGACCGGGAGGCCGACCGTATTTTCCTTCGGTTTGAAGGGATTGATACTCTGGCGGATCTCTATCTGAATGGAAAACATCTGGGAGCAGCCGACAACATGAACCGTGTCTGGGAGTTCGATATCACCGCCGAAGTCATGGAGGATGCACCGGACACCGTCTATCAGCTGAAAGTGGTGCTCCACTCTCCCACCCGTTTTATCCGTGAGGAGAATGAAAAGTGCCCCGTAGGCGGCAGCTCCGACGCCATGCCCGGTTTTCCGCATATCCGCAAGGCAGCCTGCATGTTTGGCTGGGACTGGGGTCCCAGGCTTCCTGACGCCGGCTTATTCCGTCCGGTATCCATCCAGGCCGTAAAGACCGCACGCATCGCGCAGGTTTATCTCACCCAGCAGCACAAGATAAAGGAGAAGACCACCCACGGCAATACCGTCTCCTGTGTGCAGCTGGCCGCTGACGCCGAGGTGGAATGGATGCCCGGGATCAGCGCGGACAAGGTGAAACTGCTCCTTCTTGTGACCGCCCCCGACGGCGTTACCACCCTGTCCGCCGAGAGCGCACCGTTCGATGCCCTTACGAACTCCGCCCCTTCTGCGCCGCTGACCGGATTGTCAGGTGATCTGCGCAGCAATCATGTCCGCGTGGAACTGGCCATTACCGACCCGCAGCTCTGGTGGCCCAACGGCTACGGTGAGCAGCCGCTGTATACGGTCAAAGCTCTGTTGCTGCCCGATGCTGAAAATGCTGCTCCTTTGGATCTGTGGCAGAAGCGGATCGGCCTGCGGACCATGACCGTGAACACGGACCCGATGCCCGACGAGGTGTGGGACTCCCATCTCACCGATCAGGAGAAAGATCTGGACGACGGCACAAACGTCCTCCTGCATCACGGAGAGAAGACGCTTCTTATCGCCGACAGAAAAGCGAAAGAACTGCCCGGCCGCAATTTCGCCTTTGAAGTCAACGGCCTGCAGATCTTCGCCATGGGCGCAGACTATATTCCGGAGGATAATATCCTCACAAGACAGACCAGAGAACGTACCAACCTGCTGTTATCCTCCGCACAGGAGTCCCATTTCAACTGCATCCGTATCTGGGGCGGCGGCTATTTTCTGGACGATTTCTTCTATGATGTATGCGACGAGCGCGGCCTCTTAGTCTGGCACGATTTCATGTTCGCCTGCGCATCCTATGAGCTGACGCCGGCCTTCGAGGCAAACGTGTCCGCAGAGATCCGCCAGAACATCCGCAGGCTCCGCTCCCATCCCTGCATCGGCCTCTGGTGCGGCAACAACGAGATGGAAGCGCAGTACGAAGAGAATGCATGGCCCAAGTCGAAGAAACAATATTACGACTATATCCGGCTGTACGAATATATCATCCCCCGGATCGTGGAAGAAGAAGATCCCATGACCTTTTACTGGCCTTCCTCTCCCAGCTCCGGCGGCAATTACGAGAACAGCAACGCCGAGAACGTAGGCGACGTCCACTACTGGGGCGTCTGGCACGGCGGTGAACCCTTTACCGCCTACAGGAAGCATCACTATCGTTTCCTGTCCGAGTTCGGCTTCCAGTCTTTCCCGGCCCTGCAGACGGTCCGCCGTTTCACGGAAAAAGAAGACCGCAACATTTATTCCCGCGTGATGGAAATGCACCAGAGAAATACAGCGGCCAACGGCAAGATCAGCAACTATCTGTCCCAGACCTACCTGTATCCGAAGAATTTCGACGAACTGCTCTACTGTTCCCAGCTTCTGCAGGCGGATGCCATCCGTTACGGCGTCGAGCATTTCCGGCGGTTCCGCGGCACCTGCATGGGGGCTGTCGTCTGGCAGTTAAATGACATCTGGCCGGTGGCTTCCTGGGCCAGCGTAGACTATTACGGCAACTGGAAGGCCCTGCAATATGCCGAGAAACGCATGTTTGCACCGATCCTTCTCTCCTGTGCGGAACACGGCGAGATAGACCAGAAGCCTTACGTCAACACCCTGCCCCGTCCCGTGGATCTCAGCGCCGATCTGCATGTGGCCAACGAGACCGCCAAACCGGTAACGGGCACCGTAAAATGGGCGCTCCGCCTGCCGGATTCCTCCGTGGTACAGGAAGGCCTGTTTACAGTGACAGCCCCGGCCTTTGGCGGCGCCTGGCTTCCTCATCTGGATTTCACCGGACAGGATCCGCTCAAGGTACATCTGGAGTATGCACTTTATATAGAAGATACTCTCGTCTCTTCCGGCAGCACCCTGTTCTGCGCACCGAAGCATTATGCATTTCTAGATCCGCTGCTGCAGGTCAGCGTAGAGAATGATGTGGTAACTGTGACGGCCGCAAATTATGCGAAGTCCGTCAGCGTGGAGACCGAGAACGGCGTCCTCCGGCTGGATGACAATTTCGTCGATATGGAGGCCGGCAGCAGAACCTTCCGCATCCTGCCCAGCCGTGATTTCACCGATGACGGCACCCTGGTTTCCGGCGCTTACCGCGTAAGAAGCATCTATGAGAGCGCGGAACGATAAGGGTTTTGTGCAAAGCGATACGGCTTGTAGTGCGAAGCAATAAGGCTTTTGGCGTGCAGTGCTGTCACTTTCCGGCCCTGCGCGCCTGTCTTGGCGTGACGCCTTTTATTTTCTTATAACAGCGTATGAAATAGCTGCAATCGCAGTAGCCTACCTCCTGCGCGATGAAGGCTACATCATGACTGGAAAAGAGAAGCATGTTCTCGGCCACATTGATGCGGGTCGCATTGATATATTCCCGGCATGTCATGCCGTACCGCCTGCGAAAATGCAGCGAAAAGGTGGAATGCGACATGCCGCACATGGAGGCCAGCTTTTCAGCGGTCAGCTCCTCGAAATAATGCCTGTCGATATATTCCGCTATAAAGTCAAAACGCAGCTCATAAGAGGGGTGAATATCGGGAGCTGTCAGAAGATAACCGTCTTTCTGCCAGCTCCTGAATATCTTTCCCAGGATCCTGCAAAGATCAGCCCGCAGGATCGTCGCATAGGCATAGTCCTTCTCCGCATATTCCTGCATGATCTCCTCAAACAACGGCCACAGATTCATTTGCTTACTCTGCTCCGGCAAAAAACAGCAGGGACACGTGGATGTGCTGATATTTCTCAGCGATGCATGCAGATCTACCTCTTCTTTTCTGGAGCGGAGCAGAACTTCCGAATCAAACTTTATCACATGATACCGTACCCGCTCCCGCCTGTCAGCGTAACCGATGGCGTGCACACATCTGGGCGGAAACAGAACCACCGAACCGGGCGGGCATGTCTGAACGACGCGGTCAATGGTGATTCTCACATTCCCCTCCAGCAGGTAAAGCAGTTCCACATAATAATGCCAGTGCGCCGGAATGGGCAGTCCGGTCGCATCGCTGTCAAAGCAGAATGCCTCGTAAGGCGAGATGATGGGATCAATATATTCATACAGATTGTTCATGGCGCTCCTCCTGCTGCTCCACCCCGGTCCGGATCCGGTTCGCTCTGTTTATGCCGCTCTGGATGCAGAAATTTGTTATGTCGTTTACTATCATTATAGCAGACCCGGACAGAAAGGCCGAGCCAAAACATCCGAAACAGTGCCAAAAAGGCTCCGAAAAAACTCTGAAAAGTTTTGGCTCCGATTCTGTACATCGCAATGACAATCATGTATAATGCTTGTTAGTCAAATATCCATGCAGGCATGGCCGCCTGGCTCGTTGCTTCGCGAGAATAAAGATGGCAGTCCCTTCTGCCAGAACATAATCGAAAAGGAGTTCCCGCCATGAAAAAGAAGACCCCAAAGCAGATCGCCGCACTGATCTGTGTCGTTCTGCTTGTTTCTCTGTACCTGATCACCTTCCTTGTGGCATGTCTGGGCGGCGCCGATACCGGCCGGCTCTTCGCCGCCTGCCTGGTGTCCACCATCGGACTGCCTGTTATCCTCTGGCTCTTTATCTGGTTCTACGGTCTGATGAAGGAGCGGCAGTCGGAAGCCCTCTCCAGTCTGCCAGAGGATGAAACGTCTTTAGACAGCAACTTAGACAGTGAGAAAGACCGCCCCGATCATAAAGGGCAGTCCAGATCATAGTGCGTAATGAGATGTACAAATTCAGGATTTCTCTGAGCAGAATCATGAGGAACAGCGTGATCGGATAAAACAGAGTGACTGATGTTATGTTAATCCTCTGCGGCGGTAAGCGATCACGAAAAGCGCCGCCGCTATCGTAATATTCACCGCGATAACGATCACATTCTTTGCCTCTGCCGGCGTTCCGGCGCTTAAGCTGTTCATCAAAAGCTGAATATGCTGCGAGTAGACGAAATCCGCCGCTTTCGCAATCGTTCCGTTAAACATGGCCAGCATCGGCAGGAAAGAGAAGACCATCATCACCGGCGTCACCACCGCAGTGGCCGCAATCTGGTTTTTGCTCCACACGCCAACTGCCGCGCCAAGCAGCATGGATGCAAGGATGCCTGCTGCCATGATCAGCCAGAAAGAAAACAGCTTTTCCCCTGTATACCCTCCCAGAAAGCCGAAGACCACACCGCCCGCCATACAGGCGCTGAACACAAATCCGCCCACGCCGCACAGATATTCCATTGGCCTTACATTGGCAAAGAGCAGCATACGCAGCGTATTCTTCTCCTTTTCCTCCGAAATGATGGATGCCGATACCGTGAGCGGGGCCATCCCTATATGCATCACCGTAAACATGCCAACGAAGAAATGATCCGGCATATTTTCCACGCGGATGCTGTTTTCCATAATGGCTGCCATCACCGGAAACATCACGAACTGGATCCACAACGCCATATTCTTTCCGGTGTCTTTCAACTGCTTTTTGTAGATGATCGCTGTATTTTTCATGTCTGATTCCTACCCTTTCTTTTTCCCTGTCCAATGCGGTTTCAATCTTTCCTCTATTCCGAAACGTTTTACGCTGAGGCTGCGAGCAGAATTTATTCAATCTTCTTCCTGCAGGCTGCATCCCGTCAGCTCCAGAAACACAGATTCCAGATCGGGTTCCGTGGAGTGGATCGTCTCAATCTGCCCTTTCTGCAGATAACCGCAGACTTCCTCTGCTGAGGCCGCCGTATTGGGCAGTTCCAGACTGCTGCCGCCGTACAGCCGGATCTTCAGCTTATTGCGGTGATTGTACCTCCTGTTGATCTCCTGCGGCGCTCCGTACTCTACGATCTGCCCCTCATGGAGAAGCGCGACATGTTTACATAACTTCTCTGCCTCCGTCATATTGTGGGTCGTCAGAAAGATCGTCGCCCCGTCCCTCTGCAGCTGCAGGATCAGCTCATGTATCTGCCTCGTTGTCGCAGGGTCCAATCCGGCCGTGGGTTCGTCGAGAAAAAGAAACTCCGGTCCGTGCAGCACCGCCCTCGCCAGGGCCAGCCTGCTCTTCATCCCCTTGGATAATTTCTGCACCGGGCATTTTCTGTCCTGATACAGTCCTACCTGTTCCAGCACCTCCCTGATCCGTTCCTCCCGCACTTCATAGAATCCGGCACACAGTTTCAGATTGTCATAACAGGATAATCGCTCATAAAAACCGAGATCGTCCATCATCATACCAATCCGTCGATACGCCTCCTGCTTCACCAGCGCCATATCGTTTCCCTCCAGACTGACACTGCCTGTCGACGGAGTAAGCTGTCCTGTCACAATCCGGATCAACGTCGTCTTACCGGCTCCGGAAGGTCCCAGCAGCCCCAGGATTTCCCCCTTTTCTACGGAAAACGAGATTCCTGCCAAAACCTTCTTCTCCCCAAAATAATGTGTTATCTCTTTTATACCGATCGCAGTCTCACATGTCATAGTCTATCCTTCCTTTCGTTCTCCTGATACCTGTCACAGGCTTTCCTTCCCTTCGCCCTCCTGATACCTGTCACAGGCTTTCTTTCCCTTCGTCCTCCTAATACCTGTCACAGGCTTTCTTTCCCTTCGTCTCCTTGATACGCCGCAGCGCCTCCTCCATCTTCCGGTTCTCCGCCTTTTCCTTCAAATGCATGACCGTAAGGCTGCCCGCAAAACACAGGGCAAAGGTCAGAAAAAAGGCCGCCCACGACTCCCACATATCCACCGGGAACCAGTCAAACAGTACCGTAAAAATCACGATCACCACAACCACCGCAGATAACATACACACCGTCCGCACCGTAATGGACATATGCCTGATGACACGATCCGTAAAAAGGAGCACACGCAGGCCCGTGATACAGACCGCAACGACCAGAAACTGCAGCATGGTAGCCACGGACAGTCCTTCTTTGCCCAGGGAGTAGATCGTGGAGACCTCCCGCGCCTCCTCTCCTACAAGCAGACACAGTATATTCATCACCGCCACGCTGAACCCGAATATAATCATAACCTGCCCCAGATAATCAAAGATTGTTTTCTGTTCTTCCATTTTTTCCTCCATTCCGAAACGTCACTAACTCAACCTTAAATTCCAAGCCTTTTTTTCAATGCTTCCGCATACTGCCGCGACACCATAAGTACTTCCCCGTTCTCCATAGTGACGCGGATCCGTCTGTTGATATCCCTTTTCAGTGATTTGATGGCGCGCAGCTGAATCAGGCACGACCGGCCTACCCGAAAGAAGCCGTATTCTTCCAGCTGTTCTTCCAATTCATACAGCCGCAGATCCGACTCGTACACCCCTTTTTCTGTATAGACAAAAGTCTTTCTGTCCACGGCCTCGATGTAAAGAATCGTCGCCACGTCCAACAGAAAAGTCTCTCCCTCTGCGGACACGGCAAACTTCTTCTCCATGATCCGCAGCATGGCGATGATTCGCTCCAGCTCCGGCGTCAGTCTGCTGCAGGATATGCTGATGCAGTTTTCCTCGATGCCGCTGTCCACTTTGATCTCTATTTTCATATACCTGTTCCTCTCTGCTCCAACTGTTCGGATTCACTCTCCTCCCTGTTGTCCATGCGCAACGAATCTGCATGATTCGTTGTACTATCTAAAGATATCACACTGACAGACGGTACACAACGACTCACAGCATGTCCTGCCCCATTTCATACCTGAGTGGTCACAGTTCACGGCCTGACCGGCCGCAGACTGTAACCTCCCAGCCCATTCCAGGTCGCCTTCGTCGAGAGACTGGATGCCTGAAACCGTAAAGTTACCGGCCGCAGATTCCAATGTACCTATCCCATTGTAAAGTCACCTGTCTGAAGCTCACCGGAGGATCAAAAAACCGGGCCGACGAAGATCTCGCCCTGCCCGGTTCTCTTTTGTTAAGTCGTTTACTATATTTGCTGATTATGGTTTTTCACTTTCTTTTGTTGTGCAGATCCGTTTTTCTGTCCATAAAATCCGCCCTTCAGACACTCCTCCATGCTCTCCCTGTTATAGAGTGACCAGCTGCCTTTTCTAATAAAATAAAAAAGCCCTGAATCCTCATATCGGGTTTTCAGAACTCTTTCAGGGTTGGGCTGTTATAAACAGTCAACAGCTCGTAGGGGAATCGAACCCCTGTTTCCGCCGTGAGAGGGCGGCGTCTTAACCGCTTGACCAACGAGCCATTTGTTGAGCACTTAATTATATTATTACATTTTCCCCAAAAAAGCAAGTACTTTTTTAAAATTTTTTTAGAATTTTCGTTCCTTACCTTCAATTGACAGCGAAGCACACGGTCAATTGAAGGTATCTCCGATTAGCATAATCTAATACATAAGTTGCGCGGACACTGCTTTCATCTTCTTAAACCAACTTCTAACTCACAAAATCAAACAGGCTGATCTGGTTGGACTCCGGCAGGTTCCCCAAAATCCCCAGCGTACTCATCAGATCGATGATCGTCTTGGATGCCTTCGTACGCTGCCTGAAATCGTCTTTGCTGAGGAACGGACCGTCCTTGGCCGCCTCCACGATGGCATCCGCCGCCTTCTCTCCCAGACCGTCTATGCTGCTTAAGGACGGCATCAGCTTCCCGTCCACGATCTGGAACAGCCGCGACTGCGCCGAGAAAAGATCGATGGGTACGAACTCAAATCCTCTGGCATACATCTCCTGTACAATCTTCATATCCTTATTGGTATCCTGCTCTTTCTTGGACAGGGTGTCGCTTCTGCGCTTATAATCCGCCATCACGTTCTCCAGATGCTGCTGCCCCTGACACATGATCTCATAGGAAAAAGCCGAAGCCCGGATACTGAAATAGGCCGCGTAGTACGCCAGCGGATAATTGATCTTACAGTAGGCGATGCGCCAGGCCATCATGACATAGGCCGCCGCGTGGGCCTTCGGGAACATGTATTTGATCTTCTTGCAGGAACCGATATACCAGTCCGGCACACCCTTCTCCGTCATCGCCGTGATCCAGTCGTCTTTCAGGCCCTTGCCCTTACGGACGCTCTCCATGATCGTGAAGGATAAAGACGGATCCACCCCCTTCTGCATCAAATAGATCATAATATCGTCACGACAGCAGATGGCCGTGGAAATCGTTGCCTTGCCCTCCTCGATCAGCGTCTGGGCATTGCCCAGCCACACATCCGTGCCGTGGGACAGGCCGGAAATCCGCACCAGGTCCGTAAAGCACTTGGGCTTCGCATCAATGACCATCTGAATAACGAACTCCGTACCGAACTCCGGCACGCCCAGGCACCCCAGCTTACAGCCGCCGATCTGCTCCGGCGTGATCCCCAGCGCCTCCGTTGACTGGAAAAGCGACATCACGCCCGGATCGTCCAGCGGGATCGTCACAGGGTCTATCCCCGTCAGATCCTGCAACATACGGATCATGGTCGGATCATCGTGTCCCAGAATATCCAGCTTCAACAGATTGTGGTCGATGGAATGATAGTCAAAATGGGTGGTGACGATGTCTGTCGTCATATCGTTGGCCGGATGCTGTACCGGCGTAAAAGAGTTGATATCCTCCCCCACCGGCAGCACCACGATACCGCCCGGATGCTGGCCGGTGCTCCTGCGGATTCCCGTGCATCCCGTCACGATGCGGTTGATCTCACAGACACGCTTATGCCTGCCCCGCTCCTCATAATAGTTCCGCACATAACCGAAAGCCGTCTTGTCCGCCAGCGTACCGATGGTCCCGGCCCGGTAAGTCTGGCCGCTGCCGAAGATCACCTCCGTATATTTGTGCGCCTTACTCTGATATTCACCGGAAAAGTTCAGGTCGATATCCGGCTCCTTGTCCCCCTTAAAGCCGAGGAAGGTCTCGAAAGGGATATCAAATCCTTCCTTGTCAAGGGGTGTGCCGCACTGCGGACAATTCTTATCCGGCATATCGCATCCCGCGCCGCCGCCGTAAGCCCTCACTTCCTCGGAATCAAAATCATAATAGTGGCACTTTGGGCACAGGTAATGAGGGCTCAGGGAATTTACCTCCGTGATCCCCGCCATATTGGCCACAAAAGAGCTTCCCACAGAACCGCGGGAGCCCACCAGATAACCGTCCTCCACCGATTTCCACACCAGCTTCTGGGCGATGATGTACATCACCGCAAACCCGTTGGAGATGATGGAATGCAGCTCCTTCTCCAGCCTGTCCTCCACGATCTTCGGCAGCGTCTCCCCGTACAGCTCATGTGCCCTGTTGTAGCAGATCTCTGTCAGCTGCCTGTCGCTGTCCTCGATCACCGGCGGGCACTTGTCCGGCCGTACCGGCGACATGGTCTCGATCATATCCGCGATCAGGTTGGTGTTGGTGATGACCACCTCCTCGGCCTTATCGCTTCCCAGATAGGCGAACTCCAGAAGCATCTCCTCCGTCGTCCGAAAATACAGCGGCGCCTGGTTATCCGCATCCGGGAATCCCTGTCCCGCCATGATGATGCGGCGGTAGATCTCATCCTCCGGATTCAGGAAATGCACGTCACAGGTAGCCGCCACCGGCTTATGGAACTGTTCCCCCAGCCGCACGATCTTCCGGTTGATCTCCATGATATCTTCCATGGAATTCACATTCTGCACCCGCTCGGACTCGATCATGAACTTGTTGTTGCCAAGCGGCTGAATCTCCAGATAATCATAGAAATCCACAAGTCTGGCGATCTCCGCATCCGGCTTCCGCTCCAGAAGCGCCCGGTAAAGCTCTCCCGCCTCGCAGGCGCTGCCCACGATCAGCCCTTCCCGGTACTGGTTCAGAAGACTCTTCGGAATCCGCGGCCTTCTGGCAAAATAAGTCAGATGAGACAGTGAGATCAGCCGGTACAGGTTCATCCGTCCCACATTGTTTTTGGCCAGAATGATAGCATGATAGGTGGGCAGTTTCTTTATAATGCCGGGACTTAAATTGCCCTTCTCGTTGATCTGGGCCAGCGTAGTGATGCCGTCCTTTGCCATCATCGGAATCAGCTTGACGAAGATCTGCGCCGTGGCCTCCGCGTCATCCACTGCCCGGTGATGATTCTCCAACGAAACACCCAGCGTCTTTGCCACCGCGTCCAGCGTGTGTTTGGCCTGCGCCGGCAGCATCACTCTCGCCATCCCCACCGTGTCCACATAGGTGAAATCATGGGCAATTCCCTGCCTGTCGCAGTTTTCCATGATAAAACTCATGTCGAACCCGGCATTGTGGGCTACCAGCATACACCCCTCGCAGAAGCTGAGAAACTGCGGCAGCACGCTCTCGATCTTCTCCGCGTCGATCACCATATCGTCCTTGATTCCCGTCAGCTTCTCGATCTCGAAGGGGATCGGCACCTCCGGATTGACGAACACCGAAAAGCGGTCCACAATCTTACCGCCGCAGACCTTCACCGCGCCGATCTCTATGATCCGGTTTTCCACCGGGGAAAAGCCCGTGGTCTCGATATCGAACACCACGAAATCCTGGCTGAAATCCTGCCCCTTGTCATTGGCAGCGATCTCATGCAGATCGTCCACCAGATAAGCTTCCACTCCGTAGATCACCTTGAAAAAGTCCTGCTTGTCCGGATCCGGATCTCCCGCCTCCTTGCGCTTGTTCTTCTCCGCCTTCCACAGATCTTCCCAGACATGGTTGGCGTCCGGAAAGGACTGCACCACGCCGTGATCCGTGATGGCGATCGCCGGATGCCCCCACTGATAAGCCCTCTTGACAATATCCTTGGCCTCGGACACGCCGTCCATATCGCTCATCTTCGTATGACAGTGTAGCTCCACCCGCTTGCGCACACTGGTATCCAGGCGTGATGTGGTAAAATCCGGTATCTTCTTGATCCCCGTCAAAGAACCGATGGTCAGCTCATGGTCAAATTTGTCCATCAGCGTCATGCCCTTGATCTTCACGAAAGCGCCCGGCTTCACATCCCCGGTCAGCTCCGCCACCTGATCGTTGTGCAGAAACATCTTAATCGTCATCGTATCGGAGAAGTCCGTCACATCGAAGATCAGGATCGTCCGCTCGTTCTTGATCTCCCGCTTGTCCATATTGAGGATCTTGCCGCGGATGACCACCTCGCCCATCTCGCCGATGATATCGTTGATCGGCATGGACTCCTCGTCAAAATCCCGGCCGTACAGCACGTCCGGATTGTCGGAACGTTTCAGCGCCCGCCGGAAATCGCTCTTCTTTCCGTCTTCGCCCTTTCTGCCGCCCTTGAACGACGACTTTGCACCATAACGGCCTGCCTGTCCCGCTCCCGGCAGAAGCTGTCCCGCTCCGGACTGCGCCTGTAAAACGCCCCCGTTCCCGGACTGTCCCTGCATGGAGCTGCCTGCCCCGTTCTGCCCGGGCGCAAAGCCATCGAAACCGCCTGCTGCTCCCTGCCCCTCTGTCATCAACTGGCCGGGCGCCAGGTCTCCGGCTGCTCCCTGCATATACGGTGCAAATTCATCCTGATACACACCCGATGCCGCTCCCTGACTGTAGCCGGACTCAGAATTATGTAAACCTTCCATGCCGGCCCCTGTGTCAGTCCCTGCCTCTGCACCGTCCATATACCCATCCGGCCGGCCGCCGCCATAGCCTGCTCTGGCCGAAATCTCCGCCACCTGCATGGCCAGTCTGTGCTCGTCCTCCTTCTTATATTTCCCCGTTATATGTTCCTTATAAGAAATCTGCACCGACACCGCGAAGCCACAGCGCTCGTTGTAGATCTTTTCCAGAATTCTGGTCAGCTCTTCCGTCTTGCTTTTGCCAAGCACCGTATCCTCCACAGTCAGCTGCAGCGTATTCTCCTCCGTAAAAGCGATATCCGCTTTCTTGAACAGATTGTACTCCACCGGAGAATACTCCCGCAGCTCCAACAGGATACTGTCCCGGTAAATCTCCGTCAGCTTCTTCGGGTCATACTGGGATGACAGATGAAAACGCTCATAGAACTTGATCACCATCGGCACATTCGGAAAAAACTGCTTCTTGATCTCTCCTTCCGCCCGGAATACATCCTCCTTCTGGATCAGCCTGTCCGAAGAAATATAGACACGCAGAAAATCTTTCCGCTTTGTAGCCGAAACCTTCTCCACCGTAACCTGTTCATACAGATCCCGCAGCCCCGTATCCAGTTTTAAAGAAGGAAACACCTCGAAAAATTTCTTACCCATCTATCCAAATATCCCTTTCCCGCTCTTCTATAGTTAACGACATTAGAAATTTCGTTTACTATAGCCTGGCGATTACCGCTTCACTGCTGTTTGCGAAATATTCTCAGGTAGCTGACTGATTCCAGTTCAACAACTCTTCCCGCAAAGTCTCAAGCAGCCGATCCTCCGGCACCTTCTTCACGATCTCACCCTTCTTGATCAGCAGGCCTTCTCCCAGGCCGCCGGCAATTCCGATATCCGCTTCCTTCGCCTCGCCGGGGCCGTTGACCGCACAGCCCATCACGGCTACCTTAATATCTAATGGAATATCTTCCACCATCTTTTCCACCTGGTTGGCCAGCCCGATCAGGTCAATGCGGGTTCTGCCACAGGTAGGACAGGACACCACCTCGATACCGCCTTTCCTCAGCCCCAATGTGCGCAGAATCAGCCTGGCGGACTTGATCTCCTCCACAGGATCCCCGGTCAGAGAGACACGGATCGTATCACCGATCCCCTGATGCAGAATAAGCCCCAGCCCGATGGCCGACTTGATATTGCCGCTTGTCACCGTCCCGGCCTCTGTGATGCCCACATGCAGCGGATACTGCGTCTTCTGCGCCAGCAGCTCATGTGCCGCCACACACATCAGCACATCCGAAGATTTGATGCTGATCACCAGATTATCATAACCCAGATCCTCGATGATCCCCACCTTATCCAGAGCGCTCTCCACGATGCCCTCCGCCGTCACGCCATGATATTTCTCCACCAGCTCTTTCTCCAGAGAACCGCTGTTCACCCCCACTCGAATGGGAATATTCCGCTCTTTCGCCACCGCCACCACTGCAGCCACCTTGTCACGGCTTCCAATATTGCCCGGATTGATGCGGATCTTGTCTGCCCCGTTCTCCATGGCCGCGATCGCCATCTTATAATCAAAATGAATATCCGCCACCAGCGGAATGTGTATCTGCTTCTTAATCTCCTTCACTGCCGCTGCTGCCTCCACAGTCGGTACAGTGCAGCGGATGATCTCACACCCTGCCTGCTCCAGCCGCAGGATCTGTTTAACCGTCGCCTCCACATCCTCCGTCTTCGTGTTCGTCATGGACTGAATCAGGATCGGATTGCCGCCCCCGATCATCTGATCTCCTATTTTTACCACTCTCGTATTTTCCCGATGCATACCTACCTCCATACCGCATATACCCTTGTATCAGCCTTATGCTTCTCTAAAAGCCCATGTACATGTCCGGCTTCATCAAGTATCTTTGCGTCCATATCCCTTCATTCAGCCACAGGTTTCACAGCCAGTCATCTCAAAGAACCTGCAGCTTTCCTGATACCTTTTACGTTATTCTATGTCATAGTATCACCACTTTTAACAAAATAACGTATTATTGATACTGATATAACTATATCACAATCTAAATGTAAAGTCTATTCAGTTATCAACGAATCATGAAAGCATATCACAGCTTATTAATAAAAACAGTGATCTATATTTTCACGACAAGGTTCTGCAAGTCAAATATCCATGCAGGCATGGCTGCTTGACTCATTGCTTCGCTGGAATAAATCATAACAGTCTGCTGCTATTCCATTTCCGTAAGCCATACTTTCTTCTCCACAACTCTTATAAAGGACCGTCGCATCCGCTTAGCATGATGCCCTCCACAATCATGCAGCTCTTTCTGGATCTCCTGTACCATCTGGTACCGTTCCGACGGATCTTTTCGAATACATCGACGAATAATCGATTCCACCCAGTCTCCCAGAAGAGGCTGATAATCTCTTACAGGCAACGATGTATATGGTGGTTTTGTCGGTTCCATGCCTGTTACCGTAAAGTACAGCAACATGCCAAAAGCATATATATCACTTCGTTCATCTGCCCGGATTCCCTGGCCTGTATGTCCAAACTGTTCCGGCGCACTGTATCCCGGAGTCGCTGCCATCCTCATCTCACACGTTCCAAAATTTCGCCAATATGCCGCTCCGAAATCGATCAGTTTCAGATGATTATCCGGACAGACCATAACATTCTGCGGCTTCAAATCCCGATAAATAACGGGTGGTTTCCTTGTATGTAAATAGCACATGATATCCAACAGCTGTTCTGCCCATATATACACCTGTTTTTCTTCTATACTGTCATTTTTTTCTACATATTCCTGTAATGTCATTCCCTGTATATATTCCATTACCATATACCATAGGTCATCCTCCCACAGCAGGTCATAGACAACAGGCAGCATAGGATGTTTCAGTTGTCTGAGGATATCCGCTTCCTGTAATATTCTCTTATTCGTCCAGGTATATCCTGATTTCCAATCTGTTTCTTTTTCTTCTTTACTTCCTGCTTCCTGTGACATTCCATCCTCTACAACATTTCCTTCAGCCTGTGCTGCCTCACCAGACTTTTGTCCCTGCAGTTTGTATACCTGCTTAATGGCCACCTTCCTGCACAGATCTTCATCCTGTGCCAGATATACATTTCCTTCAGCCCCCTGTCCTATCGGCCTGATAATTCTGTATTTTCCAATCCTCTCTCTCAACTCCATATTCTTCCTGCAAACACTCGTCCTTTCTTTCTATATCTTCATCTGTCTGTCACCTTCACATAGACAGCAGAAAGATTATCTCTCTCCCCACGTCTCATGCATGCCTCCCCAATCTCCCGAAGCCTCCTCGTGATCTGTTCTTCTTCCCTAAGCCTTCCCGGATCAAGAACCTCCGCCATCTCCTGTTGTGTGATACAATGATAAAAACCGTCACTGCATAACAATACCGCCTGCCCGCTCCTGATATTTCCTGTTATAAAATCAGGCTTCTCGTATCCAAAACTGCCAACACATTTTGTCAGCATATTCCTGCCCTTCACATGGTCACGGGTCACACACATAACCTTTGTCTGTTTACGTCCATTATAAATCCGATAGGCTCTGCTATCCCCCAAATGCCAGAGAAAATATGTTTTCTCAACAATTGCCAGAACTGTCATTGTTGTCCCTAAACTGATCTTTTCCTGTATACTATACTGTAAAATCTTTTCCTGCATATGGTAAACCAATCGCTCCATAGACCTTCTGATCACCCAACATGGTTTCTTTCTCTGGACAGCCCGCAGCATAAATTCATAAAACCATTCCTGTATACGTCTCGTCACATAACCGCTGGCCCATTCTCCCTGTTCCAAACCTCCCATTCCGTCGCAAACTGCTGCCAGCAGCACCCTGCCGCGTGCAGTCAATACCTGCTGTAATACAACCGAGTCCTGATTATCCGGCGTCACACTCCCCCGATTCCAATAAATGCCTGTCATATACTTCATTGTTATAGTTCTGCCTCCTTCCCAAGATACAATTCTATAAGTCAAAACACTGTCAGCATTGACACAAATTTCGAGATTGAAAATACCACTTTACAACCCCACTTATCACTTTCTGTCTGTATGAATCGTTGCGGGATGCCCGCCGGAACCATCTGCTCCTGCAGATAATAAAAGAATTCATCACTTTATTAAGAATTTATATTTTATTATTATACCACATTCATAGTTGAAGTCAAGCCGCATATACCTGACTATCAGAAATTAAAAGTTATAAACTTTCATAATAACCTCCAGCTTGCCACCTGGCCATCCGTACTATGAAAGCTATAAACTTAAAATGCGCAGCCTGTTGCAAATAACATGCTGCGCAATCTTCTCTTAGTGTACCAACCTCATAATATCATTATACATTATAAATACCATCAAAATCATCAAAACCACAAGCCCGGCAAAGTGAACCATCCCCTCTTTCTCCGGCGATACGGGTTTACCGCGTACAACTTCCACAAGCATAAACAGAAGTCTTCCGCCATCCAGCGCCGGAAGCGGCAGCAGATTTAAAATCCCCAGATTTACTGACAGAAGCACCACAATCTCCAACATCGTCAATACAGCTGAAGAAGTTCCGTAATTCTTTTCCGCATGGTCATAACTTTCTCCCACAAACTGTGCAATACCGATCGGCCCTGATACGTCGTCCTTTGTAACCCGCCCGCGCAGCAGCTGGCCCAGGCTTTTATAAGTAGTCTTTACATAATACTCTACTTCATAGAAGCCATACTGAAATACCTGCAGCGGATTACACTTTAAATATTCACCGGCTCCGACAAATCCCATGTAATAACGGCCAGACTGTTCATCGTACCGAGGCTGTACCGTAACGACTCCTCTCTCCCCATCCCGCTCATAGGTAACCTCCAGTGCCTCTCCCTGATTGAGTGCCGAAATCACCGCTACTTCCCGATAGAAGTGAATTTTCTCGTGATCGATCTGCGTGATTCGATCTCCAGGCTGCAAACCTGCCTCCCCGGCTGCAGAATTCTCAGACAACTGTCCAATCACCGGCAGGTCTGCTCCTGAAAATGCCGTCAAAACAACTGCTACCATAAATGCCAGAATAAAGTTAAAAAACGGTCCCGCAAACACAGTTGCAATCCTTCTCCACACTCCTGCCTCCGGAAAGGAAACACCTGTTGACTCCCGGTCAATTGCAAAGTCCTGACCGATGTCTTTCTTCTGCGCACGAAGTAAGTCCGGTTCCACACCTGCTTTTTGATACAGTCCTCCCGGCTTTTCCTCCTCGCTTCCCATGCCGTCTTCCCCATCAAACATACATGCACCGCCTATAGGCAGCAGTTTCAGAGAATATTTAATACCATTTTTTACAAAAGAAAACAGTGTCGGCCCCATCCCCACCGAAAACTCCACGACTCGGATACCATTTCTCCTGCCAATCAGAAAATGGCCAAGTTCATGGGAGATCACTACAATACTGAAAATAATGATAAATAAAATAATTGTCCTGATCAAATTTCTACTCTCCAAACCTAATTTTTCGTCATTTCATCTATAACTTCACCGGTGGATGCCTCCGCTTCCAGAATCTGTTCCACCGTCGGATTATCAATCACACAGTGCTGTTCCATGGATCGCTCAATCAACTCCGGTATCTGCAAAAATGTGATCTGTTTCTGCAGGAACAAAGCTACTGCCTTCTCATTAGCCGCATTGAATACAGTCGGCATCGTTCCTCCTGTTTCCGCCGCCTGATATGCCAGCGCAAGTCCCCGAAAAGTCTCTGTATCCGGCGCTTCGAACGTAAGCTGTCCCAACTGAAAGAAATCCACTCTTCCGTTATCCATAGGACGCCTGTCAGGATAAAAAAGGGCATATTGGATCGGCAATTTCATATCCGGCACCCCGAGCTGTGCCATTATGCCGCCATCCACATATTCCACCGCCGAATGGAGAATACTCTGCGGATGTACCACCACCTGAATCTGCTCTAAGCCCACATCAAACAGCCATTTCGCTTCCATCACTTCCAGCCCCTTATTTATAAGAGAAGCCGAATCAATCGTAACCTTCTTTCCCATAGACCAATTGGGATGCTTCAGCGCATCTTCCACCGTCATTGTACTCAACTGCTCCCTGGTCTTTCCGCGAAAAGGGCCGCCTGACGCCGTCAGTAAGATCTTACTCACACGCTCCCTGTTCTCACCATGCAGGGACTGAAATATGGCGCTGTGCTCACTGTCAACCGGCAGGATCGACACACCGTTGCGCGCTGCCAACGGCATAATGATATGGCCCGCAGTCACCAGAGTCTCTTTATTGGCAAGCGCAATCGTCTTGTGATGTTCTATGGCCGCGATTGTAGGTCTGATACCGATCATTCCCACAATTGCCGTCACCAATACATCTGATTCTTCACAAACTGCCGTTTCCAGCAGACCTTCCATGCCATGTACTACCCGAACAGACAGATCTGCCAATCTTACACGCAGATCACGTGCCGCTTCCTCAGACCACATCGCCGCCAGCGCAGGACGAAATTCCCGCACCTGCTTCTCCATCAAATCAACATTCGTTCCGGCCGCCAGCGCAACCACCTGTAAATCAGGTTCTTTCCTTACAATCTCCAGCGTCTGCGTACCAATTGACCCCGTAGAGCCCAATATCGCAATCCTTTTCATACGTTTCCTCTCTTCTCATGTAACAGTTCCGACTTTATTCTCCCTGTCATGTAGATCTGTTCATCCCGCTGCCGTTTATCCTACATAAAACATCAACCCGATAAAAACAAGCGGCGCCGCAATGATCACACTGTCAAATCGATCCATAATTCCACCATGACCGGGGATCAGCTTACCATAATCCTTAATGTCATGATCTCTCTTGATTGCAGACGCCGCCAGGTCTCCTACCATAGATACCAGCGCTCCTGCTGCACCAAGCCCGGCCACCAGCAAAAGTGGAAGATACGCCTCTGAATATGCGTTGATCACAAACTGCGTATAAAGTACAAATAAAAGTGCCGCGCCTGCTACTCCGCCAACTGCACCCTCCACCGACTTCTTCGGACTTAATTTCGGTGTCATCTTATGTTTGCCAATAAGCACTCCGACTGCATAGGCACAAGTATCACTTCCCCAGGAACAAAGGAAGACAAACCAGACCAAATACTTTCCCTGATCAAATCCCTCTCTGATCAAATAGATGAAAGACAACATGACCGGTGCATACAGATAGGCAAACACGGCCGACATGATCTGCGATGCATGATAACGCGGAAAAGTGAATACATACATAAACAGCATACCAATCAAGGTAACCACCACTGCGATCATGATAACCGGATATACTGGCACTAACCCTTCCCCGTTTTCCCTGCCGTAGCACAGACTGCAGTAGAGGAGAATATAATATAATATTGTCATGAACATTCCGATATATTCCGGCGCATGCAGACCGCCATATACAGCCCAAAAGGACGTGTGCCCTTCTGTTATCTGCTTCTCGTGAAAATCTTCTTTGACTCTATGTGTACCACACGCTTTTACCAGTTCGCCGTAGGCAATCAGAGAGATCAGACACAAAACTACAGCCAATATACCATTTCCAGCCATGATCGTTGCCAGCGCAATGATCACCAGAAAGATACCGCTTAACAATCTAGTGCGAAACATATTCCCGCTCCTTCCTATAGCTCCTTAACCAAACCATACCGTCTGTCTCTGCTATTATATGCAGTGATCGCCTTCTCCAATTCTTCCTTTGAAAAATCCGGCCACGCTACCGGTGTAAAATACAATTCCGTATAGGCCAGCTGCCACAACAGGAAGTTCGAAATACGCTGCTCATTGCACGTACGTATTAACAGATCCGGCTCCGGTATCCCGCATGTATCCAACGCGGCGCTTATCTTTTCTTCCGTGATATCATCAACAGTCATCCTGCCATCAACAACTTCCTCCGTCACCCGGCGTACCGCACGGACAATCTCATCCCTGCCCCCATAGTTGATCGCAATCTGAAAATGCAGTCCCGTATTATTTCTTGTCGCTT
The DNA here is from genome assembly GCA_947576945.1 of uncultured Lachnospiraceae bacterium. GTDB lineage: Bacteria > Bacillota > Clostridia > Lachnospirales > Lachnospiraceae > UBA3282. Next base: position 4,859 of record CANPTH010000056.1, on the reverse strand, counting down.
CCTCCAGCTGCTCCATACGCTTTCTGATATCATCATCCAGCCTGGATTTTTCTCCGATAATCCGTACACACATATTGTTTTTGGCTGCCGTCTTCAGACACGTCTTCATATAATTCCGCAGTAATCCCATCAAAGCATCTACCTCTTCGCGAGGCCTGCTCCAGTTCTCCGTGCTGAACGCATATACCGTCAAATACTGGATTCCCATCTTATATGCTTCTTCACAGATTACCTCCACTGCCTTAGCGCCCTGTACATGCCCATAGTTCCGCGGCATACCTTTCTGCTTTGCCCATCTGCCATTTCCATCCAAAATAATCGCTACATGGTTCGGAATCTCCCTGTTCATAGCCATGCCTCCTTCTCATTCTGTGAATTTGCAGCCGTAAAACACAAACCTGCGTCCCCATCAGCTCAAATTCATCGTAACGGGTCAGTTATTTTCTTCCGGCAGTACATCCAACTGTTCCGGATCACTGCACGCCTGACGACACTGTAAAAATTGGAAAAGGGACAACAGAATATCGATTCTGTAAGCCCCTCTCTATACGTTTCTTTCATGAAACACTCGTTATTTATCTAATGAACGAATGTCTGTACCCCACAAATCACATTACACTGTAAGGATTTCTTTGGATTTCTCTTCCACAAGCTTATCGATATTCTTGATAAACTTGTCCGTCATCTTCTGCAGCTTTTCCTCCAGTTCCTTGATCTCATCCTCAGAAACCTCTGCCTTAGCCAGCTTCTTGAGCGCATCATTACCGTCACGCCGTGTATTTCGGATTGCTACTTTCCCTTCCTCACCACGCTTCTTAACATCCTTAACCAGATCACGGCGGCGTTCCTCCGTCAATTCCGGAAATACAAGCCGGATTACCGCTCCATCATTCGTCGGGTTAATCCCTATATCTGATGTCATAATTGCCTTCTCAATGGCTTTGATCAGCGTCTTCTCCCAGGGTGCAATCTGTATGATCCTTGGTTCCGGTACCGTAACATTCCCTACCTGCTGGATCGGTGTAGGTGTTCCGTAATAATCCACCCTCAGCTTATCAAGAACATGCGGATTAGCACGTCCTGCCCGGATTGTTGCAAGATCGCCTTCCAGATAATCATAAGACTTCTGCATCTTCTCCTCATAGGGTTTTAATCTCTCGTCCATAGTGAACCTCCCATTTATAATCATTTACAGGTCCATAACCCTCCGATTATCTTCCTGTCACACGGTTACCTTCGTCCCGTTAAATTCACCTCTTACGGTGTTTACAATGCTGTTATCTTCATTCAGCGCAAAAACCCACATCGGCATCCTGTTATCTCTTGCCATAATAGATGCTGTCATATCCACTACCTGTAAGTTCTTCTCAATCACTTCTTCTATGGATACCTCAGCATACTTCTTCGCGTCCGGATTACATCTCGGGTCACTGTCGTAAACGCCGTCAACCGCTTTCGCCAGCAGAATCACGTCAGCATCCACCTCCACCGCCCGCAATACAACTCCGGTGTCTGTTGAAAAATATGGATGCCCGGTACCTCCTGCAAAAAAGACTACCATGTCCTTGGAAAAATATTTGTTAGCTCTGTCCTTTGAAAACAGTTTCGTAAAAGAACCGCACTCAAAAGGTGTCAGCACATTCGTCATCATACCTTCTGAACGGAAGATCTCCGAAACATAGATGCAGTTCATGATCGTTGCAAGCATGCCGATCTGATCTGCCTTCGTCCTGTCAATACTGTCACTGGAACGCCCCCGCCAAAAATTGCCGCCGCCGATCACAATACCAACCTGAATCCCACTTTCGACCAGCTCTCTGACCTGTACGGCTACCCCACGCACAGTATCCTCATCAAAGCCTGTTTTCTTATCCCCGGCCAAAGCTTCACCACTTAATTTCAACAGTATACGCCGCATATGCTATTTCTCCCGTCTGCTATCCCTCATCAACCCGTCAATGCTACAGATCCTGATTTATTTCTGTTTCTTAAACTCCTCGAAGAAAGTAGATGGACTGATATCCGCATAGCACTGAGAACATAAGCCTTCAATTACGGCGCCATTATTGATTTGTACAGATTTAGACTTAATATTACCCATAACAATGGCCGTAGTATCTAAAATAACCGGGCCATGCACATCTATATCACCCTTCACAGCGCCTGCAATCACTGCGCTGGTAGCTGTAATATTACCGATGATAACGGAACTCTGTCCAATCTTTACGCTGCCGTCACTGTTCACTTCACCAACGATCTTGGCGCCTTCCGCATAGATCTCTGCCGCCTTGGAGTTTCCCTGCACCCTGCCCGTAATATTGAGTTTACCGTAAATATCAAGATTACCGTTTACCGTACCGATTAATTCCATCGATCCTTCGGACACAATATCACCCGTGATCGTCATCCCTTCCGTTACCACTGCTGTCTCATCCACCGCAACACGATTAGTCTGCATATCCATAGTCTTCTCTTCCTCCTCACTCGGCTGAGATAATGTATTATCGATTTCGCTCTCTTCTTCCACTGCTTCCGAAAGCAGTTCCTCCTCCAGATCCTCTGACGCCGTCTCTTCCAATACTTCCTCCTGGCTCTCCGGCTCCGTCTCTTCCAGTACTTCTTCCTGACTCTCCAGTTCTGTCTCTTCCAGTACTTCCTCCGTCTCTTCCAGCTCCGAAGTCTCTGTCACAGCCTGTGCTTCCGTCCATGACAGACCATCTTCGTCGTTCTCTGAAACATCCGCTGCACTCTCTGACTCCTCTAAAGTATCTTCTGCCGTCATATCCGCCTCATCCAATTTGTCCAGCATACTGCTGATATCAAAAGAATTTACCGTATCCGGCATCTCTTCCATCGTTGATGTCTCCTGAGCATACTGCTCATCGGATAACACACTCTCCATCTCTGTGCTGTCTGCCGGTGTAGTATCCAATGCCTCCTCCGGCATCAATTCATTCACCGCCTGAGATAAATCTTCCTTTAAATCTGAAAAAAACCCCATTCCCACATCCTCCATTCTTTAGTCATTACTTATATGATGAATCGCTTCCGTATCATCAGAGATCGGAACGATCTTCGTACCCTCCATCGCCTGGATTGTCTCGATCAGTGCAGGCAGCGCCTCCACGGTAGTCGATTTCTCGTATGCGTCGTGCATCAATATTATGGACTCATCATACTCCTGTAGTTTCGCCGTACAGTTACGTATGATACTCTCCGGACTGATCGACGCACTGGATGCATCACCCGACGAAACATTCCAGTCAAAATAAGAAATATCCTGTTCATCAAGATATTCAATCAGTTCATGCATGTCCACTCTGCTTACCGTATTACTGCTGCCTCCGGGAAATCTGCAGTATCTGCACCAGACACCCGTAATATCATACAAAAACTCCTGTAATTTTTTCAGATCAGCACTATAACTCTCCACGCTCTGATATATCTCGTTATATTTATGACTGTATGAGTGCATCGCCAACGTGTGCCCTTCTTCTACAATCCTTTGATATAACGCACGATATTCTTCTTCCTCTCTTCCAACAACAAAAAAAGTGGCCTTCACATCATAATCAGACAATATATCCAGAATCCGGTCTGTATTACTGCTTGGTCCATCATCAAATGTCAAATAGACCTTATGCACGGCATCCTCCGCTTCCTGTACCGGCACAGCATCAGGATCAACTGTTCTTCTACCTGACTCGTCCACTCCAGAAACCGTATACAACACTTCTTCTGCAGCTTCTTCCGGTCCGCCTCCTGCATCTGTCTGCTTCATGACGGATATTGTTTCCAATCTTGTCAGTGCATCCCGCAGCTCCCCTTTAACCATATGAAGCCTTACAGACAGAAATATGCATGCGGCCAGTAAGATCAATATCACAGAAAACGGAACAAGGATGATCACTTTCTTCAATCGGCGGACACGTCCGTTCTTTCCTGACTGCTGTTTCTGTCCGGCATCCGTCTGCATCATTTTCATCTGCCCCTTATTCCACATTCCATTATACTATATCATATATAATGAATTACGAAAAGAAATTTTATGAAAAAGGCAAAGAAAAATTTTCCGACCGAAAAATTCCCACACTCGATATCGTATTACCCCGAAGCATTTTTAAGTATTATAAGGGATTTCATTCAGTTGGGCAATCTGTATTCTCCCTGCGACGCCTGAGAGTCCACTGAGGGTAACAAAACCCCTGTAAATGGCAAATTTATGTAGCCACTCTACATCTAATAATTTGCCAAGTTTATTGTTCTCTAACATATATTTCCGGTATTTGATAATCAGATATTCTGATACCATAATACCAATTTTGTAAATACCTGCTTCCGCTGCATATTGAGCAATCATCTGACATGCCAAATAGAGACCTGAAAGTTTCTTTCTCCGTTCCTTTGGTGTGTCTATACTTTTTAATCGTAAAAGATAATCATCAATAAAATACAAGGCTTTTCTCAAGAAACTCTGCATCTCTGCTCCAAAAATATGTTCATCAAATAGATATTTTTGAACATCATCTACTAATTTGTCTATATTCCAAAATTCAGTTTGTACTTTCATTCCACTCCATGTAGTATTGTGGCTTACATATCCTTCCCAGCTTGGTCTAACTGCTTCATCTATCACACCGTTTGAAGCTACAATAATATGTAACTCTTTTTTGCGGTCTTTTCCTTTAATAAATTCTATATATGTATCCTGAATATCATTTAAACTTTGCCTGACTGCATTCTGATCAGAATCCCAGTTTTTTCGATTCAAATTTCCTTGCTTCACTACGGTAAGAAGTATTTTATTGTCATTATATGCACGAATATCCACACCATATTGTCTGTTTCCGGTTTTGGGC
>CANPTH010000055.1 GCA_947576945.1 uncultured Lachnospiraceae bacterium | reverse complement strand
ATACTGTCGAAAATAAAATGCTTTTTTCGTCTACTATAAAGTGCCGCGTTACAGTCATCTTTGTCGGGATTTTGCACAAATGATTTCCTGCGAGATTCTGTTTGTCTGTTTTCAGAGATTTTGTGCAATATGTATACTCAGGTCTGTGTAGCACATCTTCTCTTTCGGAAGCGTACCATAGGCAAGATACTGAAACAGTATCTCCAGCGACTGCTCCCCCTGCTTCTCCGGCTCCTGACAGATCGTAGCCGAAACGCTGCCCTGCCTGATCAGTTCTTCCAGCTCCTCCACAAGATCATTGGTTATGATCTTCACCTGACGCTTTGCATCCATCTGCACAACCGTCCGGCAGATCTCATAATCTCTGGGATTCACCACATAAACCACGTTCACATCCGGATATCTGCGGAACATTTCCCGTACCGAAGCCTCGTTCTGCTCCTGTTCCTCTTCAATCTTACAAATATCCAGAATCTTCATCTCCGGATATCGCTCCGCCGCTTCCCTGCAAAAGCCCTTTATACGCTCCCTGTGGCTGGTTACCGCTTCATTACCCTCCGAATAAATACACACTCCGGCGTTCTCTCCCCCGACAAGCGCGCCAAGACCCGCCGCCAGTCTGCCGGACCGCTCATAGTCACATCCCACATACGCAAGAAATTCCTGATCCGCCACATAAGTATTGTAGAAAACCACCGGTATCTCAAGCCTTCGTGCCTCTTCCACATAACCCCGCACTTCCGACGTATCCATGCCAAGAGTCACAATCCCGTCCAGCTCCCGCAGCATATGCCAGTATGCCGATTCTCTGGAAAAAGAAAATTCCCTGCTTTTTCCCACCGGGTAGAAGTTCACCTGCACGCCGTATTGCGCCAGCTCCCTCGCCTTCTTCTGTGCCGCGCGGGCCACATGCTGGAAATAGGGATGGTATTCCACACCAAGTATAAAAAAACCGATCTTCAGTTTCTTCTTCATCACCGCTAATCCCTGAGCCACCTGATTGGGCCGGTAGTTCAATTCCCGCATAACAGTCTCTACACGTTCTTTCGTCTGTGCATTCACCATACCCCGGTTATGCAGAACGCGGTCAACCGTTCCGATCGATACCCCCGCCTTTTCGGCAATCTCTTTGATCGTCGCCATGCTGTCATTTCTCCTTGTTTTCTGCCATTATGCTGTGTGCTTATGAGCCACCCGGCTTTTATGCCCATTCCTATTCTACCATAAATGACCTTCTGCGCCACGGTCCCTTTGAATATTATAGTAAATCTTCATCATGCTGTGAAAGTCAAGGACTTTCACAGCAAATACTTCTCAAACGCCTTCCGCGCATCCAGATGTACCTCCCGGAAAAACAGCACGATCCACACAACATAAGCTGCCACCGCGAAATAGACCGATATAAAACGGGAGCCTGCCGCGCCTGCCAGCATGACGGCTGCCCACACGAAAAGAGAATTCCGCATATCTCTCGCGATCCAGGCTTTGTCATACTTCTCCTGCTCTTTAAACGGAATCGAATTGAAGCCTGATACGAATCCTGCCGCTTTCTCCCTGCCCAGTCCAAACAGCAGCGCAAGCACGGCAAACACCACCGCCAAAACAAAACACATCCAAAATCCCAGTCTCATAGATTCCTTCCCTCCCACCATAAAATTGCCCTGGCAAACCGTTTTGCCGTCTCATGAAAATGGCCGCCCTCGTTCCATTCCAGACAGACTTCTCCGCTTCTGCTCCGGTCATCTGCTCTTTTCCGGTTATCTGCCTGCTCCTCCTTCATCTCCCCTGCCGGCTCCTGCCCCAGCTGCGATTCCAGAATCTGTCTGGCCCGCTCCGTGCACTCTGCCACTTTTCCCATACGCGGATTTCTGCTTAACCGCTCTTTCTTTCCCAGAGAGAGATAGACGTTAACCTCCCGCCGCAGCGGCCTTTCTTTTTCCATAAATTCACAGAAACCATCATACCACAGCGATCCGGAAAGGCTGGCAGTCCACCCGAAGCAGTCAGTCTGATAGAGCGCATAAAGCGCCGTCAGACCACCAAGAGAATAGCCTGCCAGCGCCGCATGTTCCGGCTCCGGTTTCGTCCGGTAACGCATATCCATATAAGGCTTGATCTCTCCCGCCAGCCGGGCGAGATATGCCTGCGCCCTGCCCTGCGGCGGCGCCTCGTCTCTGTGGAAGGCCGGTGCAGGCCACGGCGTGAAATCATCATTCCAACTGTCCGGTCTCACACAGAGCAGGATGAAATCCGTCCTGCCGCCTGCCCGTTTCACCTCTGCAAGAATCTCCTGCGCAGGTACCTCTCCGTTGACATAGAGTACCGGATACCGCATCTGCCCCCGCTCATAGTCCCCGGGCAGAACCAGATCACAACACAGCCCCGCAATCTGCAGTTGCTGTACCTTCTGCATTGACTGTCGCTGCTGTGTCTTGCGCATTCCCGCTGATTCCTGTATCTGCTTCACTGTCTGTGCTTCCTGTGCCTTCTGCATACTCTCTGATTCCCGTCTCCATCAAATCTTTTCTTCAACTTCCACTCTACCGCGGGCACTGACAGGATCAATACGGCACACTGAAAACATACCCAGATACCCAGTACCAAGCCCACGACAGTATCTCCCCTGTCTTTGACCGGCAGAGCGACCAACAGCGTCAAAAGGCACATGACCAGACCCGTCTTCTGCCACAACCTGCCGCAGCAATCATGCGCATAATCCCATGTCTGCTGATTCTTTCTGGACAGAGCAGTCCTGTAGCCGTACACATTGTTGATTGTTTTCGGCGGATGCTTCACGAACACACGCCCCATGATCACCATCAAAAGAGGCATCACCATGTCGGCCACGATCATAAATACCCAAAATCCCATCATTTCCTCCATTCCGAAGCATCACAAATTCCCGGTTGGATAAATTTGGATAAATATAGTTAAAAACATCAGAAATTTCATCATCAGAGAATTTGCCGGCTATCTGGTGCGGTATCTCTTCTCGATCACCGTCACATACACAACCATCGCCACGATCGCTTCCACCATACATCCCAGAATGGACAGAATAATATACGGAGAGTTCTGCCCTCTCAAAAGAGGAAGCCCCAGCAGCACAAAGCATACGCCGAAGACACACCATAACTTCCCCAGCGCACGGTTATATGCCCGCACATCGCTTACCTCAAACACTTTGGCATTCGCCCAGAATCCAAAGGGCAGCGCCCTTTTTGAGCCCAAAGCATAAATGCCGAAGGCGACCATCACGCCGCCTGCCAACGCCCATATCACAAATGCTGTCGTCATTGTATTCATCGCATGTACAGCCCTCCCAGCCTCAGATCTTCATCGAAAGAAATCGTATAAACCACTCTGACATTTTCATAGACCACGTCAACCTGCGTGACAACCATCACTTTACCCTTCTGTTTCAAACCCTGCATATATACCTTCCCGATCGACTGCATCTCGCCCCAGTCCTCGGAAATATTCTTTCGTACTTCGTCCATCGTTTCCTGTGTCAGCTTACTCTTTAATTCGTCAACTGCCAGCTCCTGCAACCCGTCAAAATCATTCTGGTTCAACATGACGACCACATTCTCCACACTGGCGGTAACCGCTTCCTGCGAGAGATCGTCGCCAAGCGCCGCCGGTTTCGGGATCATCCACCATGCCAGAACAGACAAAAATACAAGAGCTGCCACAATCTGCCCAATGGTCATCCAGATCCGTCTCCTTTTGTATGCCTTCCTGTCGGCATCGGAAAGATTCTGGCTGAAAGCCTCCGCAATCTCCTCCGGTGAACCCATACTCTCCATGATCTGTTCCATCGGCTCCCCCTGTTCTCTGCGGGCGGCAATATCAGACAACAGCGAGTCTCCAATCTCTTTCTTCTTCGCTCCTGTGCATTTCAGATTTCTGACAATTTTCTTTACATATTTCTCTGCATCCATTTCAATTATCCTTTCCTGCTTCCTCATTCTTCTCCCGGTTCATCAACCGTTCCACGCCTTCCGCGATCTGCCGCCAGCTTTGATACATTTCAGCCAGAGTCTGCCGTCCCTTATCCGTCATCAGATAATATTTCCGCGGTATCTGCTTATTCTCCGCCTCAAACCATCTGCTCTCCACCAGTTCCTCTTCCTCCAGACGGTAGAGGATCGGGTAGAGTGTTCCTTCTTTTAAGCCAAAAATATCACCGGCCTTCTCCCGCAGCTCCATGATCAGCTGATAGCCGTATTTCTTCTCCACCATAAGCAGCTGCAGGACAAGCATGTCCAGAACTCCCTTTTTCATCTGTCTTTCATATTTTTCCTGCATCCCTCATCCCTTCCTGCTCTCCCCGGTACTTTGTACCGATAACCCCTTGCCACTTTATCAATTTCTAAATACTTTGTATTGCTAAGTATATTTTAGTCCCTGATTCATTCCCTGTCAACCACAAATATCAGCTTCGAAAATCAAAAATCCCGCTGCAAGCAGCTACTTGGCTCGTTGCCCACGGGAATAAAGCTGTATTTTTTAAAATAAAAATTGTAACCTTTATGCTTTACGAGTTGTATTATTAGTGAAGGGCCTTTCAACAACTACCAAAGGAGTACTCATGAGACTACCAATGCAAGAGCTGTTTGAAAAATATCAGGGCAATCTTTATGCGGCCGCATTCAATGTCTGCAAGAATGCAGAAGATGCGGAAGATGTTGTCCAGGATACTTTTATACAGTACTACTCATTAAAAAAAGAATTTGAAAGCGAACAGCATATACGCGCATGGCTGCTGCGGGTGACGATCAATAAAGCGAAAAATATGAACCGTACTTTCTGGCGGAGGAATAAGCAGTCTTTAGAAGATTATATGGAGACCTTATCCTTTGAAACACCGGAATCGGGTGAATTATTCGAAGCGGCTATGAATCTCCCTGAAAAATACCGGATTGTGATCCATCTGTTTTATTATGAAGATTACAGCATACATGAAATTGCAGGTATTTTGAAACTGTCGGAAAGCAATGTGAAGGTCAGGCTGTCGCGCGGGCGTTCGCTGCTCAAGGAAAAGTTGCAGGAGGAATGGGAAAATGACGAATAAAGAAAAGTATAAGCAGGCGTTTTCGGTATTACAACCCTCCGGCAAAATATCTCTGGAGGAAGAAAGGATGATGATTATGAAGAAAAAAACGAGATTTCAGATTGCAGCGACTGCAGCGGCAGTATGCCTGGCATTTGCCAGCGGCGGCGGTATAGTATATGCGGCAGATTTAGGCGGTGTTCAGAGAAAGATCCAGCTCTGGGTCCAGGGCGACCAGACGGATGCAGACATCGTATACAATGCAAACGGAAGTTACGACCTGTGGTATGAAAATGAAGACGGCACGCTTGAAGACCTCCACGGCGGCGGCGTTGCAATCGAAGATGACGGCACCGAGAGACCATTAACGGAAGCCGAATTGATGGATCACCTGCAGCAGCCCACCGTAGATTACAAAGAAGACGGCAGCATCTGGGTCTACTACTATGATCAGAAAACAGACATCACAGACCAGTTCAAAGACGGCGTATGCTATGTACTGGTCTCAAACGGTGAAAAAGACTTGTATATGACGGTTCTCTACGAAGGCGGCTGGTGCACCAGTCCCCATAAATATGAAAGCCCGGATTCTTTCCGTTAAGATATCGTAAACGAAATTTCCAATGTCGTTAACTATAAAAAAGAGCTGCCCGGATGGATACTGTTCCATACCGGCCGGCTCTTTTTTGCTTATCTTCATGTAGCGGATTCCGTATCATCTGATTTTTCGCGCACAAATGTCTCTATTTTCGCATCTGTATAAAGAAATGCACCAATCAGGCCTGCAAACCCGATGCCTGACCCCAAAGCGAGTATCCAATACATGGAGACCCGAAGAAGAAACAGGCCGAGACTCAGAACAGCTTCTGCGGCAAACAGATAGGTTCCAAGCCGGATAAACAGGACAGGGGCGATCTTCTGGGCATAATCCCAATGCGCCTGCGACCGCGTGGAGACAGGCGTGCTGTATCCGTTCTGATTATACCGGACGCGCTTATGAGCACCCATGTTATCCGCCGGAAATTTCCGCTGGATGACCCCGAGCAGAACCATCACAAACGGCACGATAAAATTAAGTAACAGAAGACTTTCAGGCATATCCCTTCCTCCTTCCCTATATACCCGCCACAATGTAGATCATCCCTTTTATCCACTGCTTAAAGATGAACCAGTAATCGGCCACATGTTCGTCGATTGCCCGCAGTACATCCTGCGGATCAAATCCGCCCTGTTTTCCTGTGATCTGCTGAAAAACGGTTCCCGTCGCTTCGCTGAATCCCAGCGCGATATCCCCCCGCGCCACATCGCCCACTGCCACCTGCTGTCCGACCGCTATCGCACCGAAGCTGAACTGTCCCACCGCCAGCGCTCCCATGGAGAAAATCCCTACGCAGAAAGCGCCTATAGACACCACACCGATGGCAAAATCACCCAGTGCAATACCGCCAATAGCAACGATCCCTGCGGACAGAAGCAGACCGATGCCCACCGGAGCCAGAGTGATCACGCCCAGGCCCGCCAGACCGATGGCCACAATCCCCTTAGCCGCAAGCCCAATGGCAATCACCCCTTTTGCAGATCTTCCGAACCCGATATTGATATGCACAAGCGGCATCCCGCGCCAGCTTCTCTTACTCTTATATTCATAGGAAAATCCCCGCTTCACCACGGCACGTCCCCGGCGCTCATATGCATCCTGTTCGGTATCCGAAGTTTCTCCCCACAGATCGGAGTCCTGCTCCGCCCCGGACGCTTTCTTCCACTGTCCGGATCCTCCTGATGCCGTCGACGCTCCATTCTGCTGCCCGGATCCTTCTGCTGCCGTCGATGTTCCACTCCGCTGCCCGGATCCTTCTGTTGCCGTCGATGCTTTCCATTGTCCAAAGGCCGGTTCTGCAACCGATTCTTTTAACAGATAATCCGTGGTGACCATGAACAGTTCGCTGATCATCACGATCTTATCCAACTCCGGAACCGACTGGTCGGTCTCCCACTTCGAAACGGACTGTCTCGATACCCCCAGCTTCTCTCCGAACGCCTCCTGGGAAAGCCCATTCTTAACCCTCAGCGAATATATTTTTTCTCCAAGTGTCATAATATGCCTCTTTTCTGCGCATCGCTTTTACCATATTATTATTATGATGTATGATCTTTATTTTTACGCAGCATTGTCCCACTCCATTTTGTCCTCTTCTTGTCGGTTACGTCGAATATCCTTATTCCGGATGCGCTCATATAAGGTATTGATTCGGCGCAATTCCCCATACACAATGCGGGTCGCCTGCGCAGGCATATCGACCTTGTTCTCAGACAGTCGGGAACATATGCTACCTCTCTTTTATACCGCAAAACCATATATAAAGGCTATATATAGCACTTGGAAATTTGTCAACCGGCAGTTGCACCGCCCAAAATACGCCGCTTTCCACCGATTTTTCTGTTTAGTGACAACCGCCGCAACGGCTGCAGTCCCCGCCGCACTGGATTGATCTGCCTGCCTTCTTATCCCTGATCATGCTGCGGACTGCCAGTGCAGCGGCTCCCGCCACGATCGCCAATACTATCACTGTTCCCATATCATTATCTCCTTATCTTCACCATCTTATTTGATCACCGTCATTCCGGGCGCCATACAGCTCTGTCTCCTGTATACTATAGTTAACGACATTAGAAATTTGTTATGTCGTTTACTATATGTTATAGCATCCATTTTCCCGGACATTTCATTACGACAGCCTGCCGGAAGAGACCCGCACAGGTTTCGCAAAAGACCCGCCTGTCGCTCTGTGCGGCCGAAACAGCAGATACAGGAAACCGCCCGTCAGCACAAATGCCGCGATCGTGCCGATTCCAAACCCGCCGCCTGCCGCCAGCGTGCCAATCTGATAAATGCACATCGCCACTGCATAAGCCAACGCAGTCTGATACCCGATGGCAAACCAGAACCACCTGCCGTTGTTCATCTCCCGTCTGATCGCGCCCATGGCCGCAAAACAGGGAGCGCACAGCAGGTTAAAGGCCAGAAACCCGAAAGCCGCAGCCGGCGTCATCACCGTGGCCAGGCTGCCCCACACTTCGGTCCCGTCCTCGGCAACCTCTGCAAACCCAAACAGCATCCCGAAGGTCGCCACCACATTTTCCTTTGCAATCAGGCCGGTAACCGCCGCAACCGCCATTTTCCAGCCTTCTCCCGCCTGTGTCCAGCCAAGGGGTGTGAAGATCCATGCGATCACGCCGCCTGCCTTCGCCAGAATACTGGCCTCCAGCTCTTCCGCCTCCAACATTCCGAAACTTCCTTCCGCCCATCCGAAGCGCATCAGAAACCAGAGTACGATCGTGGATAAAAGGATGATCGTGCCCGCCTTCCTGATAAAGGACCAGCCGCGCTCCCACATGCTGCGCAGCACCGCGCTGACTGTAGGCATATGATAAGCCGGAAGTTCCATCACAAAGGGTGCCGGATCGCCCGCAAACATCCTTGTTTTCTTTAAAATAATGCCGGAACAGACAATGGCCGCTATCCCGATCAGCCACGCGCTCCACGCCACAGCGCCGGAATTGTCGAAGAACGCCCCCGCGATCAGCGCAATGATCGGCAGCTTCGCACCGCAGGGAATAAAGGTGGTCGTCATGATCGTCATCTTCCGGTCTCTGTCATTTTCGATGGTCCGGGAAGCCATGATACCCGGAACACCACATCCCGTCCCGATCATGATCGGGATAAAAGACTTGCCCGACAATCCGAATTTGCGGAAGATCCTGTCCATGATAAAAGCCACTCTCGCCATATACCCGCAGGATTCCAGAAACGCCAGCATGATGAACAGCACAAGCATCTGCGGCACAAATCCGAGAACTGCTCCCACACCGGCCACTATCCCGTCCAGGATCAGACCCTGCAGCCATCCGGCACAGTCTGCACTTACAAGGATATTCTCCACCGCAGGCGGAATGATCTCCCCGAATAGCACGTCATTGGTCCAGTCTGTCAAAAATCCACCCACCGTCGTTACCGACAGATAATATACCGCAAACATCACCAGCGCAAAAACCGGCAGCGCCAGCCATCTGTTTGTCACGATTTTATCAATTTTGTCGGAAGTCGTCAATGCGCCCTGCCTGCTCTTGATAACGCAATCTTCAATGACAGAAGCGATATACACATACCGTTCATTCGTGATGATACTCTCCGTATCGTCCTCATACGCTTCCTCCAGCGCCTTGATCTCATCGCTTACATCCGGCGCCTGCGTTGTCTGCTGCTCCATCTGCTCCCTGATCCCTGCGTCCTTTTCCAGTAACTTAATGGCAAAGAATCTCTTCTGTTCCTCCGCCACCCCCTGCAGCATTCCGGACACCCGATGAATGGCATTCTCCACACCATCCTCAAATCTATGTTGTGCCGTCTGCTTTTTACTGCCTGCTGCCCTGACCGCCCTGTCTGACGCTTCCTGAATGCCCGTGCCTTTCAGCGCGGAAATCGCAACCACCTCACAGCCAAGGCTCCTGCCCAGCTTCTCTGTGGAGATCCGGTCGCCGTTTTTATTGACAAGATCCATCATATTAACCGCCATCACCACCGGAATGCCAAGCTCCATCAGCTGCGTGGACAGGTACAGGTTCCTCTCGATGTTCGTACCGTCCACAATATTCAGGATCACATCCGGCTTCTCATTAATCAGGTAATTCCTTGCCACCACTTCCTCCAGCGTGTAGGGCGAGAGAGAGTAGATACCCGGCAGATCCGTGACGGTCACATCCCTGTTTCCTTTTAATCTGCCCTCCTTTTTCTCCACTGTGACGCCCGGCCAGTTTCCAACAAACTGGTTGGAGCCGGTCAGTGCATTGAATAACGTTGTCTTGCCGCAGTTCGGATTCCCTGCAAGTGCAATTTTGATCGACATTTTTTCTTCCTCCTGACTTTTGTTCTCTGCCTTTTATTCTCTGACTTTTGCTCTCAGTCTTTTGCTCTCTATCTTTTTTTCTCTGTTATTCTCTATTCGACTTCTATCATCTCCGCATCTGCTTTTCGCAGAGATAATTCATAGCCCCGCACCGTCACTTCCACCGGATCGCCAAACGGCGCCACCTTGCGCACAAAGATATTGACGCCCTTTGTAATCCCCATATCCATGATCCGCCTCTTCACTGGCCCTTCTCCGGTCAGCCGCTTCACCGTCACCGTTTCTCCGCAGGATATTTCTTTTAATGTTTTCATTGTCGTCTCCTCCTCCACTGATCTTTTTCTGTTTAAAATTAGTTCTGAGCTGGTTTTGAGTAAGTTTTGAGCAAGTCTTAAGTTAGTCTTAACTTACTGTTGATCAAAAAAATACCTCCCTCAAACCATAATGCGATTGGCCATATCCTTCCCAATGGCGATTCTGGAATCCTTAATATTTACGATCAGGTTTCCTCCCGCTGCAGAGACAACCGTCACGGCAGCTCCTGTCACAAAGCCCAGCTTCTCCAGAAACTGTCTCGTTTCTTCCTTTCCGCCCACCTTCTTGATCGAAGCCGGTTCGCCTGTTTTTGCAAATGTTAATGGCATGTTGTGCGTCTCCTTTCCTGTGTATATCTGTTTTTCGAAGTTAGCGCAGTCTAACTGTGTTCTCAAATAGAGGTTAGCATAAGCTAACCCATTCTGTCAAGTGGTTATTAAAATTTAAAAAGCACAGGCTAAATTTTCCGGCATCCCATACCAGACACTGATCAATCTCTATCTTTCCGATTGCGCAGCGCAAAAGAAACAGCTGCAGATAAGCTGGCATTAATTATGGCAATTTTTATAGCGCTATTTTCCCTGTCGGGATCATAGCGCTATTATAAAATACATACATTTATTTATGTAAAATTTCTGTTACTTACGGTATCTGCCGACTCTTTCGTCCGCAATCACACCGTCAAAATCCATGCCAAATCCAAAATCATAGGTATGTCCTTCTTCATCCTGATAGCACTCCATGTCAAATGCCACATCTTCCTGCTGTTTCTCTACGGTCTCCATATTGGCAGGCATCTGCACGGGAAGCAGCCCCTGAGGTGTAAATCTTCCGGTGATCACGTCCAGAACCGCCTGCGCACTGACCCCATACTCCACAAGAAGCGCATCCGTACATGGCTCCAGCTCACTCATCACCGTGGGATTTTTCAAAGCAACTATCGTGATCACAGGCTTATCGCCCATCCGTCTGCGCATCTCTTCCACCAGATCAAGATCCGCCTCGTTGGCCGCCCTGTTCCATTTATCACGGTAACTGCGGTCAGCAGAGGCTTCCAGAGGATCTCCGCCTGCCAGACTGGGCTGTCTCGCGCTCACCGCCTGATAAGGCCGATACTGCAGTGTGACAGGCACGTAACCGCTTCCGCCTGCCTTGCGGTCTTCCGGATCATATCCGCAGGAAATCGGAGACTCTATAAAGCACAGCGCCGCATCAGCCTCTTCCGGCGTATTCACCACCGTAAAATATTCTTCCGCTGCCCGTTTCCCGGCGGAAACTACCGTCCGGTCTCCCGTAGGCGTACTCATAAAGCTCATATGGGACTTGATAAACCTGTCCGGAATGTAAACCCTGATACCCTCTTTCAGCGGAAGCACTTTGTTCTTATTTTTCAGCAGGGTCACCGATTTTAACTGGGACTGATAACCCTTTTCCATATAAGCCGGGCATCCCACCGTATGTAAGGATTCCTCCAGATTCAGATACGGATTTTCAAAAAGCCCTGTGCGGAAGATATTCAGAAGCAGCCTGTAAGCGGATCGTCTGAACCGTGCCTCCGCCTCTTTTTCTCCATATTTTTCACACAACATCCGATAGGCTTCCATCACAGGCGCCCCATCGTTATTGCCGCCGAACTGGTCCACGCCTGCCTCGATCGCCTTGCAGTGACGCTCCGCCTCCGTCAGCTTTTCCACGCCCCAGCATTTTCCGGCAAAGACCTCTTCTGTCTCTCCCATATCATGGGTGATTCCCCAGTCTGTGCAGACCACGCCCTCATAACCCAACTCCTCCCGAAGCAGATCCTGAATCAAATATTTATTAAAAGAGTTGCCTACATTTTCCCCATACTTCTGGTCCAGGCCATAAGAAATCGTGTAGTAGGGCATTACCGCGCTGGCCTTACCCGTCCTGCCGTCCAGTGAAAATGCGCCTTCTGTAAACGGTTTCAGATGCTCCTTGTCGTTCCCGCCCGGATAGACCGCATATTTCCCGTAAGCATAGTGGGCATCTCTGCCGCCCTCGCAGGCGCCGCCGCCCGGGAAATGCTTAACCATCGTGTTGACGCTGTCCTTGCCCCAGCCCGTCTCGCTGTCCTGCGTCGTCTGAAAACCGTCGCAGTAAGCCCTGGTCATATCAATCGTCATCTGCGTATGTTCCCCGAAGGTGTCCGCAAACCGCATCCATCTGGGCTCCGTCGCCAGATCGATCTGTGGAGAAAGCGCGGTGGTGATTCCCAGCGCACGGTATTCCGTCGAGGCAATCTCGCCAAATTCTTTTACCAGCGCAGGATCGAAAGAAGCGGACAGGCCGATGCCGTTCGCCCATTTGGAGATCGCCTCCCCGGTCACGCCCATGTATTCTGCCGTGGAACCTGCCCCGTGCCGCGGGTCTGAACTGTTGTTGGCCGGAATACCGAATCCGGAGTTCTCTGCCAGCGCCTGCAGTTTATTGTTCCAGCGCACCGCTGTCTCCGTACTCTCCAGTCCCATAATCAGCACATGCCGCACTTTGTCCTTCACGATAAATTCCTTCTGCTGATCCGTCAGCTCCCAGGGATCCACACCGCTCTCCTCATAGCTCTTTCCGCCGTAACTTCCGCCAAAGGCAGCCGCCCGCGGTCCTTTGGCCGGAATCAGCTGATGGGCGCTGTACAGCATCAGGCCCGCAATATCGTCGATGGATATTCTCTCCGCCAGATCCTTTGCCCGTTCCTCATAAGGCAGCCGCCAGTCCTCGTAAGGCGCAAGTTCACCGGTACCCAGGAAGTCCTTAAACGCATAACCGTCTACTGTCAGAACCTTGACCTTGCTGCCCGCGGCAAGTCCCAGTGTCTGACCGCCTTCATTTTCAATCAGAACATAGCCGTCCTGTTCCGTTTTAGTCCATTTTTGACTCATCTGCTCATCACACTCCTAACAGCCCTCTTTTTAATCCGCAAAACAGCTGGATCAACCCTTCGTCTTCCACACTCTGTCTTTCTTGTACACGATATTGCCGACGCCGCCGTCTGCACGGCCCTTCGGTGTCAGCGTTTTCGCCAGAAACGCCTTCTCGCCCATAAAATCAAAGGGCATATCATCCGTATTCCCGGACATGATATCATCACATACCTGGATGACTCCTTCAATCATATTAACCTCGCCGTCTCCAGGGCCGTGCGACAGATATACATGATCATATTTTCCGTCTGTCTGCTCTTTCAGTGTTTTCAGACTTTCTTTGTACTCCTCGACATACAGGCAGTGATCGGAGAAAAGGAAGGTAAATGGATTGCAGGCATCTCCCAGCAACAGGCTCCTTTCCTCTTTAAACAGGATCACCATCGAACCGGGCGTGTGGCCGGGACAGGCATAAGCCTCCAGTGTAAGTCCGCCCAGATCAAATGTATCCCCATGCATAAGCGGCAGATATTCTTTCGTTCTCAGCGGAATATAGTCGCTCTCCTCAATCTTCGAAACGATCTCTTCCGAAACGTTCTGCAGAGAACCTTTCCGGAACTCCAGATTGCTGTGCTCATCGTGAACAGCATTATCCGCCGGATTCATATAGATCTCCGTATCAAACTCCGGCGCGCCCATCGCATGATCCACATGTCCATGCGTCAGCAGCACGATGCACGGCTTATCGGTCAGAGTTTCCACTAACGCCCGCAGACTGCCGATACCGCTTCCGGTATCCACCAGCGCCGCTTTCTGCGTCCCCTCCGCCAGATACATCAGTTCCCCCGTAATACCATGGATCCTTGTCAAGTGTTCTGTTATTTTTTCTGACTTAAATGTTACCATGATGCTCCTCCTTCCCTGTTACGAACATTATACTGTGCGGCGTATTCTCTTGTACAGTATCATTGCATAATGGACAATAAATGACAGTGACAACCGCCTTCCTAAACATCCATATCCCATACCATCATACCACCATAAATAGAAGTGGATGTTTAGAAACATATGCACACATGCATTCATACAGACAAGCCGTATGAATGCATGGCCATCCATGCTGTGAAAGTCGAAGACTTTCATAGTTAAACTGCAAAAAGCAGACAGCACCCAATCAACCCTCGCTGTCTGCCCTTTTTATAAATCCTTTATTACCAACTTCTACAGTCTCTTAAGCAGTTCCTCTCTCTGCGCCTCATACCCCGGCTTGCCCAGCAGTGCGAACATGTTCTTCTTATAGCTCTCCACACCCGGCTGGTTGAACGGATTCACACCCAGAAGGTATCCGCTCACACCACATGCGAACTCGAAGAAATAGAACAGCTCACCCAGATAGAACTCATTTACCTCGGGTACATTCACCATAAAGTTCGGAACCTGTCCGTCTGTATGCGCCAGAATCGTACCGTTCATCGCACTCTTATTGACGAAATCCACGTTCTTGCCTGCCAGATAATTCAGTCCGTCCAGATCTACCGGCTCTTCACCGATGATGATCTCTTCTCTGCTTGTCTCAATGTTCAGAACTGTCTCGAACATCGTTCTTGCGCCGTCCTGAATAAACTGTCCCATAGAGTGCAGATCCGTAGTCAGATCAACGCTTGCCGGGAAGATACCCTTCTGATCCTTGCCCTCAGACTCACCGTACAGCTGTTTCCACCATTCGGATACGAAATGCGCACACGGCTCATAGTTTGCCAGGATCTCGATTCCCTTGCCTTTACGAAGCAGGATATTACGAAGCGCCGCATATTTTACAGCGTCATTCTCTTCAAAAGGAGCTTCCAGCGCCATCTTCCGGCCTTCTGCAGCGCCTTCCATCAGCTTGTCGATATCCGCGCCGGATACTGCGATCGGAAGCAGGCCGACAGCCGTCAATACGGAAAAACGTCCGCCCACATCATCCGGCACTACGAAGCTCTCATAGCCCTCTTCATTCGCCAGATTCTTAAGCGATCCCCTGGCCTTGTCGGTGGTCGCATAGATTCTCTTTGCTGCGCCTTCCTTGCCATACTTCTTCTCTGCCATCTCCTTGAATACGCGGAATGCGATGGCAGGCTCCGTGGTCGTGCCGGACTTGGAGATCATATTGATCGAGAAATCCCTGTCGCCGATGACATCGATCAGATGCTTGATATAAGTAGAGCTGATGGAATTACCAACGAAATAAATTTCCGGCGTCTTCCGGATCGACTTGTCTACTACATTATAAAAACTGTGACGAAGGAATTCGATGGCCGCTCTCGCACCCAGATAAGAACCGCCGATACCGATCACCACAAGCACCTCTGAATCGTTCTGAATCTTAGCCGCCGCCTGTTTGATCCTTGCAAATTCTTCCTTGTCATAATTCACCGGCAGATCGATCCAGCCCAGAAAATCATTTCCGGCTCCCGTCTTGCTCACAAGTACTTCCTTCGCATCCAGTGCCAGCTTCTTCATGGACTCCACTTCATTTTCCCCGATAAAGGAAGCTGCTCTGGAATAATCAAATGTAACTTTGCTCATCGTTTTTCTCCTTTTCCGGCAGGCGCTGCTGCCTTTACTTTGTCATTCTAAGTGTAGCACTGCAACTATCGTATTTCAAGATTTTTCCTTCTCACTTACCGCATTCTCGATCAGCCCCACGATCACCCCGATGGCGTCCCGCTGGCTGCATTTACGCATCGCATCCACATAGGTTTTGCGGTTAAAATACAACTCCTGCACCTTCTCCAGCAGCAGCTTGTTCGTCAGGTCGTCCTCGTCGATCACAATGCTGAATCCCTGCGATTCAAAAGATCTTGCATTGAGCAGCTGGTCCCCCCTGCTGCTCGTGGAGGGCAGCGGAATCAGAATATTCGGCTTCTTCAGAGACAACAGTTCGCTGATGGCATTGGCCCCCGCCCGGGAGATAACCATATCCGCCATGGCAAAGAGATCCTTCATCTCGGACTTGATATACTCGAACTGCTTATAGCCCGGTGTGGTGAGCAGCAGATTATCCATCTTCTCCTTACCGCACAGGTGCACCACCTGAAAGTCGGTAAGCAGCTCCGGCAGTACATCCCGCACCGCCTGATTGATGGCCGCCGAACCCTGGCTGCCGCCCACCACCATGATCACCGGCTTCGACGAATCGAAACCGCAGAGCTTGTAGGCCGCCTCCCTGCTCCCCGAAGAAAGCTCCTGCCTGATAGGGGAACCCGTCAGTACCGCCTTGTTCGGCGGCAGCTGCTGCAGCGTCTCCGGGAAATTACAGCACACCTTCTTCGCCACCGGAATGCAGAGCTTATTCGCCAGCCCCGGCGTCATGTCGGACTCATGTATGATACACGGAATCCCCAGCGAACCCGCCGCACGCACCACAGGCACACTGACAAACCCTCCCTTGGAAAAGACCACGTCCGGATTGATCTCTTTAAGATATTTCCGCGCTTCCCGCATTCCCTTGATCACACGGAACGGATCGGAAAAATTCTTGGGATCAAAATACCGCCTGAATTTACCGGTCGCAATGCCATAATAGGGAAGGTTGAAATCTTCCATTAACTTCTTTTCAATTCCATCGTAAGAACCCATATAGCTGATCTCATATCCCAGCTCCCGCAGTCTGGGAATCAGCGCCATATTAGGGGTCACATGCCCGGCAGTCCCGCCGCCGGTTAGTACGATCTTCTTACCCATATTGAAAGAAACCTCCTAATTATCTAAGATCTCCTGCAATGCGCATGCCAGCTGATCAGGACAGGAAGTATTCTTGACCCCGCACTTGATACCGCGAAGCTTGCCAATGGCATCCTTGATCTCCATACCTGCCACCAGGCTGGAAATACCCTGCAGATTGCCGTTGCATCCCCCTGTAAATTTCACCGATTTGATCACGCTTCCTTCCACTTCTACGTCAATAGCTTTCGAACATACACCTTTAGGTTGATAAACCATTTCTGTCCTCTCCTTTTCCCTTAAAAATCATAATCCATTGGTATTTAATAAAATATTAAACTTTTATTATTTTACCACATTTCTCCTGCTATTGCCAATATATAACAGATCCTGCATCTTCCGCATAATATGGCTTTATTTGTCGACGCCTTACAGCTTCTGCCTTCCGCTTTTTCCGTTATAATAAAGTGAGAAAAACATTAAGAAACCAGGAACGCAGAAGAACAGGGTATTCTCCATACGGATCCATGAAATGTCAATCCGCTATATTGATTGTGAAAGGTGTGATACAGCATGCTCAACTTGATTTTTCTACATAAAAATTACATCATTGCAATGTTAGTATTTCTTTTTTTAAGTATCATATGCCAGATTACGCTTGGAGTGATATATCATAAGCTGATCTGGGAAACCGAACATATGTCCTCAACTACCAACAAATCCCTGCAGCAGCTTAAACTTAAATTTTCCGGCTGCCGTAAAATCAATGAAAAGGTATCAAATGTCTCCGTTTTTGTGGACAGGTTTATCAGCCGCATTAAGATCGGCGGACTGCCCCTTTCCCTGTTAAAACATCTCTCCGGCCAGTTAATGCTCCTCTCGGTGCTGATCGCCGGCATCGGGGCATGTATGGGCATTGTGAATAATGAGAGTTTTATCAGTATCGCGCCATTTTATGCAATCAGCTTTCTCGGACTCTACTGTTACTTTGCCGTTTCCTCACTGGTCGACATTCCCGGCAGGATCAGAATCCTGCACATCAATCTCGTGGATTATCTGGAAAATCATCTTGCCAGCCGTCTGGAACAGGCCGAGCTGGACATGCAGCTGATCCAGCCGGAGCATAAAGAGGCAGCCCGGACAAAAAGAAACAATACAGGCAGCGCCATACCTGCCGGTACAGACTTAAATACCGGAATCAATACCGCTGTAACTGCAGGTACAAGTGCAAATATCCATACAGACGCAGACACGAACATGGACGCACAGGAGACTTTCACTTTCTCGAAAGATGAAGCCGAAGAACTGGAACATTTACTGAAAGAACTCCTGTTATAATTCTCCTGACCCTTCTTACACAAAAATCCGGCGCACTTTTTCGCCGGATTTTTGTTACTCCCCATAAATCGTGATCGTCGGCCCGATATAATACTCTCCCGGATCATACCTGAAGATATCCGCATATCCGATTCTATACTTCCACTCTCTTCCGTAAGAAATCCCCGGATAGCTCTGCTTCAACGGAAAGGCAGCCTCTTTCTCCTCATACGCCGCCCGCAGCTCCGGATACATATCCTCACCTTCCCTGATCAGATAATCCTTGGGCTGTTTAAAATATCCCGTGGCGTACTCCACATCCACAAAATATTCCCCGTCCCCAAGCGTCATCGGCAAAAGCGACAAATCCTCCCCGATATCAATCACCGTATACCGCTCCTCGTCTATACCCGGCGCAAAGGACGTGCAATAGATGGAAGCGCCCGCCGGGATCTCCGACTCAATATACTCCACTGCCTCCGTATAGGTCAGATCATAGCGATAATCATTAAAAGCCGTCCCCACATTAAATGCCACCATCAGCGCCAGTACCGCCGTAATCATACCTTTCCGGTAGAAACGGCGCTTTTCCAATACTGTCTCCGTCTCCATCAGGCCATATACCATAAACAGATAGGCAAACGGCAGGATCAGCGACAGATTCCTCCCCAGCACGATCTGATATTTCGACAGGAAAAGGATAACGAAAACCGGCAGGATCAGAAATACGCCGATCTGACGCCAGTCTTTCCTGTGCGCCAGTCTCCAGATACCAAACAGCAGCAGTATGCCTCCCAGCACCCCATAGCTTGTCAGCCCGTAGGCCTCCAGATACCCAAGGATCGGCAGGTTGTGTTCGATTCCCGGATGCCCCCATGCATAATGATTGAAATTATACATATTATCCCCGACAAAAGTCCGGAAATAGAAGAACATGGAGTAATTGCACAGGCAGAACACCAGCACGATCAGGATACAGTTCAGGAAAAAGAGAAAATTATTGCGATAGCTTTTCCAGTACTTCTTACTGATATGTAACGCCAGCCAGAAAAGGCCGAACAAAATGCCGTGGTACTTGGCCGCAGCGGCAAGCCCGATGCATACCGCAAGCAGCGGATACCACAGGTATACTACCCTGTCCGACTGCAAATCTTTATAGATCAGACAGCCCAGAAACAGGATCACGTTGGCCACCGCATAAATCATCGTATCCGGCCCGGTATAATACAGGTACGCATACCCATACAGGGAAAAGACCGACAGCACAAGACCGATATAAGCCCACCTTCCTGACCCGGTCATCATTTTAATCACAAAATAGACAAATACATTGGACAGCAGCGCCGTGCCGCATACCACATAACGGATCAGCACCACCGTATCCACGCCGGAAATAAACCTGCCAAGGACCCGTACCCCCAACACTGCATAATAGAATGTAAAATGCGGATAGCGGAAAAAGTCCAGGATATAGATATCTCCTGCGTAGAGATGCTGGTTCAGCAGATTATAAATACAGTCCAGAGACAACTGCTCATCCACATTCGGATAAAAAGGCAGTTCAAACTGCCAGTGCCTGTAAAACACCAGCAGCCCTGCAAGCAGCGTCGCCGCCACTGCGGCCGCCATACCAAACTTTTTTCTCATCTCTGTGCCCGGTTTCTTTATCCATTTCATCTTCCTCGAATCACACTCCCCTCACCGTCTTAATGCCATTCTTAATCCGGTATTTCCCTCATAAGTTTCCTGTCAATATCCCGCATCCACCCTGGATTTCCGACGTCAGCCTCAGGTATCCTGCCGGCCGCCGGCTCGTTTACATCCAGTCTTTGATATGATAACTCTTGGTACAGACAGCATCAAAGACAAAGCCCTGCTTCGCAAGATACTGTTTGTATTCATCGATCTTCTCCTCCTGTGCCTCCAGTTCCGGCGATACGAAGCACAGCTTATACCCCAGTTCTTTCAACTCCCGGTAGCTGTCCTGATCAAGCGGAATCCTGGTGAAACAATCCACCCACACCCACTCTGCCTTCCCCGCCATGTTGCGGATCGTGTCAAGCCCCTCCAGCTCACTGAACCGGAGCGCAATCTCCTTCACTCCCATATCGGTTAACAGCTTGATCATCGGAAAAGAGGAATCCAAAAAGAAATATTTCTCAATATGATACTGCTCCATATACTCCAATACCTTATGCTCGATCCTCTCGCTCTTGATATTCAGGATCATCGTACCGTGATGATACTCCTTACAGTACGCCTCAAAATCCTCCCCCGCCTCGAAAGGATTATGGGAAATATAGATCCTGCCGTTTAAATCGTCCCGCAGGTCCAGCTCCACGCCATATTCCGTCGGCAGTTTCCGCAGTTCCTCTATCGTATTCACCCTGTGCGCTATGTATTCCATATCAGTCTCCTTTTTGTTCTATCCGCTTTAAACGGTTTCTTTGTACAGATTACAGATTTCTAAGCTCCTTTTTCAGCTTCACACTGAATTCCATCGTCCGCTTAATGAACTTCCATTTGGCCTTAAGCCCTGTATTCCACTTGGACTCCCCGTAGATCCGCTCCGGGAAAAGCACCGGGAACCTGATCACCTTCAGATTCTTTCTGCGCGCCATATACAAAGCATACAGATCCAGCGCGAAGTCATACGGCGGATTCTTCCACTCATCAAAAAATACCCGCGGGAAAATATTCGGCTGTGCATTTATATCATACAATTTCGTATGTAAATAAAAAGTCTCAAACAGGCTCATACCCGCCGTAAAGAACACATCAAACAGCGGCCGCCCTTTTCGATTCCCCTTCACAAAGACAAGACCCTGTTCCCGCTCTATGATATCCAGCGCTTTGAGAATATCCCCCGGATCTGTCTGCATATCCGCATGCGTCCAGCCGATATACTCCCCTCTGCACTGCCGCAGCCCCTGCAGTATGCCATAACCATACCCCTGGTTCACTTCCACCCGCACCGTCCTTGCGAAAGCATACTTCGGCAGCAGTTCCGCAAGTACCACTGCACTGTCATCCGTAGAGCCATTGTCCACCAGAATGACCTCGATATCCTGCCGCTCGATGATCTCCCCGAACCGGTTCAGGATCAGCGGTATATTCTGTTCCTCATTATAACATGGTACAACAATCGATAATTTCATATGCTATTGGTTATCCCCCTTCTTAATTACTATCCTGTGCTTCACCGTTACCTGCAAGAATCATCTCCGCCACAGCCCGATACTGTTCCGCGCTCGGTTCTTCCGGATAAAACCGCACCGCCCGCATACCGGCCGCCCTGGCGCCTTCCACATCTTTCACCGGACTGTCACCAAGATAACAGACTTCTTCCGGCTTTACTCCCAGCTTCTTAAGGCAGAGAGCAAACATTTCCGGCGCCGGTTTCTCTTTCCCTGCTTCCTCGCTGGTCACCAGATATTTAATATCTTCCGTGATTCCCAGTGCAGCAATCTTCCGATGCTGGATATGTGCCGTCAGATCCGTGCAGATCATCAGCATAATTCCATGTGCGTGCATGCAATCCATAAATTCCCGCGCCCCGTCAAATAACTGCATTTTCTCCAGAAATGTCCCCCAGTATGCTTCATACATCCGCAGGGACAGAGGCGTCGGATTCATCCCCAGATATTCCAATGTCTTCTGACAATATAGTAATCTGTTATGAGATGCCGCCACATCTCCCAGCTGCCGTTTCGTCTCCTCTCTGCCATAGGAATACGCTTCTTCATAATCCTCCGCCGAGGTTCCCAGCTCTCCGCACACAAGCGCCCGTACCCGCACCCGCGCCTCTTTGTCAAGCGCCTTATATCCATATAAAGTATCATCCAAATCAAATATAACAGCTTTTATCATCCGTCCCCCTCAACCTGATCCCCTGTCTCAAAACATTATATCCTGCATCCCCAATGCTCTGCCCTAAACAGGGCATTCTCCCTTCCAGTCCCCGCCACAACCTTGGAAGAATGCCCGCTTCTGGCATTCTTCCGGACATGAAGTTATACTAAGACACCGTACCTTGGTGTCTTAGTATAACTTCATGTCCACTGCATAATCTCTCCGATCACCGCCATCAGCATCAACTGCACCACGCCATTGATCCCGTCTTCCCACACGATCCCGTTACCCGCCAGATCCTCGATCTGCACGATCGCCGTATGCGCGACTTTTTCCCAGACCTTCTTATCCGCTTCAAGATCCCTGGCTTGAAACAGGATCCTCTGATGCTGCAGATCATCATATGAAAGCTGGCTTCGCACTCCCTGTTCCTGTAAAAGCGCCAGGATAGGTTCCGCGTTGATCCGCACATCCATCAGGAACTCCACACCAAGCTCCGCTTCCAAAGAGCCTTCTTTCCTGCTGCCGTCCTCTGCCAGTCCTTCATCGAAATATCGGATCACAAGATCGGCATACTGCTTCTGCGGATAGATATATTTCTCCGCATCCGCACGACGCTTATCGATCTGCGCCATCACTTCTTCCCTGCCATGTCCCCGGTCTCCCTGGTCTCTTCCCAGTTTCCAATAACATCGAAGCGCCTCGTCCGTATCCAGATAAATCTTCATATCCAGCACCTGTCTCATCTGCGGCAGATAGAGGGAATGCAGTCCACACATAATGATATATGGCCTTGGCGTCAACTTTCTCTTGGCAGTAAAGGTACCCGTGTTATGGTCGTAATCCGCCCGCTTTACCGCATTGTTGCCGCGCAGCACCCGCAGATCCTCCGCCTGCCTGTACAGATAATTGGCACGCGGATTCAGATGCGTCATCGCCTTCCAGTTAGCGTCCCCCCGCTCCCATCTATGATCGCCGTCCCCCTCAATATTCAGAATATGATCCTCCGAAAGCAGCTCTCCCAACATCACTAACAGCCGGCTCTTACCCGCCCCGCTGTCACCTGCAATGCCGATCGTAAAAGGGCGGCTCCGCCTTCTGTAGAACGAATTGCTGTTCACACCGTACAGATACATGGACACCACCAGGATCAGGAATACACCCACCATCAATGTAAAAAAGATATCATGCAGATCCTTGTCCGTATATTTCAATCCTTCCAGCCCTCTGCCCAGAATCGACAGATCCGTAAACTGTGTTCCATGAAAAAACAGGTAATAGATCAGATAAAACAGGTTAAATCCCCCGTAGACCATGACCATTTTCGCCCTGTTCTCCATCAGCCCTGCCAGATAAAGCATGAAAAAGGGCACCACCCACATATACCATCCCGGCATCGCCGGAACAAACCCCAAAAAGACCGAAAACAACAGCCCCGTCATACTGATCAAAAGATCCCTGTTCATCTGATTGACATGAAAAGCCTGAAAATAGATGATCAAAAGCACCAGAACAGACAGTAAAAGATGGGAACTCCCATATTCCAGAAAGACATTGTCTATGGCGCTCTGCTCCTTGTTGAGCAGTACCATGCTGATAAACCCGCTGCCCCAGAAGGGCGCCACAATCAACGCCGTAAACAGCATTGGCACACCGGTCATGGCTACTGCCTTTTTAAAGCCTTTCTTCTTTAAGATATAAAGAAAAAACAGAGGCAGCACCGATAAAATATGGAATTTCGATGCCAAAGACAGTGTAACAAACAGCATATACTTCCATTCACTGGCTGTGATCCGCCCCGTAGATATACCCGTTTCCGTCAGATAATACATCGCAATAATCAGGAAGACCGTCGGAATCAGATCCAGCTGCCCATGCATATAAGCCGCATACAAAATAATCGGAGACATGAAATACAATACCAGTATATACTTACGCCGCGATCTGGAAATACGCATCAGATAGTATAAGCCCAGAAGATCCATGACAAGCATCGGCAGCTTAAAAACCAGGTTCCTGACAAAAACCGGAAAACTCCCGAGTACCGTGACCAAAACTCCCCCTGCACTCTCCACAAACAGCATGACCGGCGGATAGGGAAAGGAAGAAAGCAGCTGATGGTCGTAATAATACTGGTATGGATTTTCACCGCCAAGAAAACACTGTACAAAAGGAATGAACATCAGATCCTGATAATCTGACGAAAAAAGCCCCATCAACAGTAACTTTAATAAGACGGTCATCACGATGGCCGTCTTTAACAGCTTACGATAGTTCTTCTCAAAATCAAACGCCCCCAGCTTTTGTAACATAAATGCTTATGCCTCTCCGAAAATATTTTATACAATGAACCCGGCTGACAATCCATACGCAGATCAATGATCGACGACGGATCACAACGCAGCGGTATGATACAGCCGCATGAATTCCTCGAAATATTTCCACGTTTTCTGGTATCCCTCATAGTCCGCCGGCGTGCCCCAGCCTACATACCTGTCGATATCAAAGATCTTCGCCCGGTATCCTGAATCCAGCACATGCTTCACCGTCTGATCCACATAGAATTCACCATTAATACGGTCATTCTCCGCGATCATCTTCTTCGTCGCTTCTATAAATACTCTCGCTCTCCTGAACCAGAAAGTAGCCACGACCGCCGGATCCTCCATCGGTGTATCCGAGATCGCTTTTTTGATTGATGTACCCGTAATATTCCCATTTTCGTCGGTAATCATCCATCCATAAGCATCAGGATTGGCCAGCACCGCCTCATTATGCCTGTAGGTAAAGACAATACAATCGCATTCTTTCGTCAGCGCATCAAAAGCCGCCCGGTCAATGTCCATGCCATTATCGCACCCTGCGATCAAAAGCGGCTCTTCCGGATTCAGATACGGCTCCGCCAGCATACAGGTACATGCCTGCCCTTCCGTCAGCCGATCTACCGTAATAAACTGCGCCTGCGGATACCAGGCACGGATCGTGTCCTCCACTCCATCAGCTTTATGGAATGTCCTGTCCACATAGATCACATTACTGCCATCCGCCGCTACACCCGGCAGATCCTTTGTAGCACAGACCACCATCGGCTTCTCCTGCCCTGTCTGCCGGTCCGTTGTCATAATCGCCGGTTTATGTACCGTATAACCCGCATCCGCAAAACGCTGTCCGGCTCCCGCCATGGGAATCAGGATACGTCCTGCTGCCGGCTGATCTGTTTCGGAGGCCTGCAAAACAGCCGTCGTCTTTTCATCATTTCTTCCGTCTCCGGTTCCACGGATCAGATCGGTCCAATAGACGAACTCCTGCATGTCCTCCGGCGTCCCCCACTGGCAGAAATATTCCACATTGACCGGAACCCATACTTTCAAGCCGTCCTGCACCATGAAATTATAGGGCAGGGACGCATAATATTCTCCGTTAATGGCACATTCTTCATGCTCCGTCAGCATCTGGCAGTACTTCTCCATCACAGAACCGTTCTTGAAATAATAGACGCCCGGGGAATGCTTCGCCTTCATCTTATCCTGTTCAAAAGAGTATTTCTCCCGGATTTCTATCAGATAATCGTCCGCATCTGTCAGGCACGAAGCATAATAATTCTTCTTCGGCAGCAGATTGGGATGAAATCCGGAATAGCAGGGCACCGCCCCGTCACAGTCACGCGCTGCAGCCTCCGCGGCAAAAGCGGTATAATCCCAGTGCATAAAAAAATCACAGTAATTGATGATACACGGCTCTTTTGCATCAATACCGCCGTTTGCAAGCAGTTCTCTATATCCGCGCAGCACATCGTATACCGGACCCTTTTTCACCCAATCCTCTATGGAAACGATCTTCGCCGACGGCACAAGTGAAAGCAGTCTCTCCCGCATGGACGGATCGTTTTGCAGGTGTCCGTCACGGCAGATAAAGATAATGTTAACGTCCGCAGGATACATATCCTTCACAATCCACTCAATTACCGGTCTGCCCAGCACTCTGATAAAAGGTTTCAGCTCCTGATACCCCGCCGCCACGAAACGGGATCCATATCCCGTCATCGGAATGATCACATTCATCTTAATTTCCTCTTTCCTTATTCTATATTATTATAGTTAACGACGCTTCAAAGAGCATCCAACCTGACTGCCGCTCCCGGCTTACGCTTTCTGCCTGCGGTATTTCTCCGCATCCCAGTTGAGCAGTTCCTCCTTTTGTGCGTCACTTAAAAGGTGCGTCCGCTGCCCCCTGTTGCCATACTGCACTCTGGCGGCAAAACTCATCACATTCTCGATCTCCTGCGCCTTCTTCACACTTTCTGCCAATATATAAAAATGCCCTTCATAATATATAAGCGCCGGCATGCCATGCATATCCATGAAATCCAGAATATCCTGTCTTTCATAATCTTTCTTAAGCCACAGAAGCTTCTTCCCCGCATATACAACACAGTCCGGGCAAAAAGCATGTTCCCACATCCCCTGCTCCACAAGACTGCTGCCCGCATATTCCTGCGACAGATAACGATTCTCTGACAGATAGACAATATTTCCCGCCAGCGCCTCAATCTCTCCGATCACCCTGTAAAGCTTTGTCGCAGCACGGTATGCACTGTCATCCAGATCCAGGTACTCTGCAATCTTTGCCAACACCTGCTCTGTCTTCTCAATCACCGTATCCCCGTCGTCCCCGCTGACCACCAGTCCGTGATTCTGTAAAAAGACGATCGTCCCGTCCGCTCCCTGCGCTTCTTTCGCACGGTAAATCCTGTCATAAGCTTCCGCCAGCGCAGCACCCGGCTTCCTGTAAGGCACATAGACAGCTTTCGGAAAAAGCTCATGCACTATCTCTTCCGCACCTTCCCGTGCCGTCAGGATATTCACAAGCAGCGGGTGAGAATGCAGCGTATACTTTCCGGTAATGGCATGAAGGAATGTCTCGATGGAAGCGCGCCCTCCCTCGATCTGTGCTTCCTTCAGAAGCTGATTCCCCTTCTCCTCCGTAAATACATCCTCCGCAAACGGCTCCACATATTCCCTGAAATATTCCACGATCTTCCTGTAATCTACCCTGGAATATCCCGCCTGCTCACTCACATCCGCCAACTGGAACCCGGAACTTTTCACAAGCATGATATGGTCGTCAAGCTTCACGGAAGTGTTACCGCCCCCCGCCTGTGCCAGATCATTGCGCATTCCTGCGTATTTTGATATTTTGATAAAATCCTGCATATTTTCCTCCATATCTCCTCCGACTCATAGTTGTATTGTAACAAGATTCTGACGATACAACCAGTCCTATTTGCAAAAAAACAGGTGAAGGTGCTTCCGGTTATCAGAAAAGACTGCCAACACCGGTCAAACAACCCGATACGGCAGTCTCTCTTTCCCCAAATTATAATTCTAATCCCTTGATCTATTCTTTAACCCTAAACACAAATTGATATGCACGGTAATCTCCCATCTCCACCGGAATCGGGATTCCCGCCTGCATCAGTGCAGAACCGCAGTAGCACTTACCGCTTGCCGCCTCCTCATAGACGGCATCCGGCAGAAGTTCTTTCAGCCGTACATAATTCACGGTCATATTGCCGTGATTCTCCAAAATCACCACATGCAGCAGAATATGCTTCCTGTCCGCTGACACAAACATCCATGCCGCACAGGCATCCTCAAAAGGATTTGAAAGACGATAATAATCTCCCGTGCTGATCAGCGGCTCAAACTCCTTATACTGCCTGATCTGCTCTCTGATCTCCTCTTTCTCTTCCGCACTCAGCCTGCTTAAGGACAACTCA
Organism: uncultured Lachnospiraceae bacterium; assembly: GCA_947576945.1. Taxonomy (GTDB): domain Bacteria; phylum Bacillota; class Clostridia; order Lachnospirales; family Lachnospiraceae; genus UBA3282. The sequence goes on along the minus strand of CANPTH010000055.1, from coordinate 3,004 downwards.
TAGCCGAAAGCCCCCGTCATAGCCACAATGCCTCTCGTGCGCAGGCTTGTGATCCTGCCTGTCTGATGATTGGGCACCGCCGACACATGAGCGCTGACCGTAGACATCGGATAGAAGAAAGAGGTCCCGTACTGAATCCGCAGCCTGTCCAGCGCATCCGTATTATCACTGCACCAGATCTGCGGTGTATAATACATCATTCCGGCGTCAAACCGGCCCCCGCCGCCGCTGCAGCCCTCGATCATCAGCTTCGGATACCTGGCCAGAAGCTTCTCCATGAAATCATACAGGCCGGACACAAAATCATAGGACACCCTGCCCTGTCTGTTCTCCACGGAATAGAAATCCGTGACGCTCCGGTTCATATCCCATTTGATGTACTCGATATTGCCCTGGTCCAGCACTCTGCAGATCTGATCGAAAATATGCTCCCGCACATCCTCCCTGGAAAAATCAAGCACCAGCTGATTCCTGCCTCTGGCCGGATTCCTGCCCGGATTCTGCATCGCCCAGTCCGGATGCTCCCTGTACAGATCGCTGTCCTCGGAGATCATTTCCGGCTCGATCCAGATACCGAACTTAACACCTTCCGCGTTGACTCTGCGCACCAGCTCGCTCAGACTGCAACCCAGCTTCTTTTCATTGACCTGCCAGTCTCCCAGGCCGCTGTTGTCATCCTCGCGTTTGCCGAACCACCCGTCGTCCATCACGACCATGTCGATACCCAGTCCGGCCGCTTCTCTTGCCAGCTCCACGATCGTCTCCCCGGTAAAGTTAAAGTAAGCCGCCTCCCAGCTGTTCACCAGCACCGGCCGGGGCACAAATCCCGTCTCGCTGCTGCCATTTCCCTGCATTTCTGTTGTGCGCCTGCTGCGCGCTCCGTTGCATATATGATTTCTGATACAACGATGATATTTCACCGACAGATCCCCAAATCCTCTGTCGCTGTAACACATAATCGTCTCCGGAATCTCAAGCGTCTGTCCGGATTCCAGCGGATAATGAAAAAGATCACTCTGCAGTCCCATCAGCACACGCGTCTGGTCAAACTGATCCTGCTCCGCCTCACAGAGAAAATTCCCGCTGTAGACAAAGACCATACCATAGCAGTCCCCAGTATTCTCCGTGGTGTTCTTCTCTGCCACGATGACTGCCGGATTATACTGATGGCTGGAAGTGCCTCTGCGGCTTCCGATGCTGTGGCTTCCATGTCCGATCCTTATCCTCTGCAGATTCCTTTCCATCGTATGTCTTCCGTAGAAACTGAGCAGGTCATACTGTCCCGTAATAAAATCCAGACAGGCCGAGGCCGCCTTCTCCACAACCACACACGCTGTGCCGTAATTGGTGATCTTCACGCTTCTTGTAATGATATCCTCGTCTTCCAGCACGCCGTACAACAACTGCACGCGCACTTTGCTCACGTTATCCTCCAGCACGATCTTAAGCGTCTGTGCTTCCTTCTCCCCGGCATACACCGCCGGCAGTCCCTCAAGTTCATACTTGCCTTCCCGGATCTCATATCCGGCATACCGCAGATCACAACACTCCGATTCGTCATGACCACGCAGCACTAACGCACTGTTTCTGTAATCTCCTGTTCCCAAAGTCGGATATTCCTGTGGCAGAACGTCCATGGAATAAGTCCTGTTGTTCCCCACATCATTCGGATTTCCCGAAAACCCCCTGTCATAATAAGTCAAAAGATAATCCATGTCGCCGGACACCTTCGTCCCATAATACAGATGCAAAAGAAACCCGAAATCATCTACCTTCATCTGGTAGGTCGTCTGCTTTGTCTGTAATGTGAAGATCCGCTTTTCCTCTTGAAATAGAATTGCCATACGCCGCACCAACCTTTTTCTTATATTTACTGTTTTTCGCCTTTCTTATGCGGTAACAGTTCATCCTTCGGACTCGCTGTCATAGATATCCGGCCCCCTTACATCATTACACAGCAGGACGGATATTTTGTGATATACAATATACTTGAAGCAAGCCATAAGGCTGCTCCAAGTATACCATAATTTTACATTTTATTCACTTTGTTTTTACTTAACCGCTCCGTTCACAACACCGTTCAGGATCTGCTTCTGACATACGATGTAGAAGATCAGGATCGGGATCAGCGAAAGCAGATAAGACGCAAACGCCAGATTATAATTCGTACCGAACTGCGACTGGAAGTTAAGCTGTGCCAGCGGCAGTGTATTCTGTCCGGAACCTGCCATGATAACAAGCGGTGTCATAACGTCGTTCCAAACCGCCAGCGCCGTAAGTACCGCCACCGTCGCATGCATGGGCTTCATGATCGGGAAGATGATCTTCCAGTAGGTTCTCCAGGTTGAAGCGCCGTCCACCTTCGCCGCCTCCTCCAGAGCCATCGGGATATTTACCAGATAACCGGAGTAGAGCAGTACGTTCATAGGCATATAGAACACCACATACAGCAGGATTACGCCGAACCAGTTAGCCAGTCCCAGCTCTGCCGTCTGTTTTGCCAGAGGCATCATCAGTATTGCAAAAGGCACGAACATACCGCTGACGATGAACAGATACACGAAGCTGTAGAACCTGCTGTGAGCCTTGTTACGTCCCAGCGCATAACCCATCAGAGAATGAACCGCGATAGACAGTCCTACGGTCGCTACCGTGATCAGTAAGCTGTTGCTTAAGGAACGCCAGAAATCTGTGATCTCCATGGCTTCCCTGAAATTGTTCAGGCTCCATGCCTTGGGCAGCGACAGGATGCCGCTGATGCTGTTGGTCATTTCCGAGGGCTGTTTGAATGCAATAACTATCGTCAGGTACAACGGCAGGATGATCGTGGAAAGCCCAAGGATCAGGACGATCATCGCTGTTTTGTTTGTTTTCTTTATTGTCATAACTGCTCCTCCTTTTTACCGGAAAATTTCATCTGCGCCACGGAAACCGCCACGATCACGATGAAGAATACAACCGCGTTGGCGCTCTGGAAGCCGAACTGTCCGCCCGACATACCGTT
>CANPTH010000054.1 GCA_947576945.1 uncultured Lachnospiraceae bacterium | reverse complement strand
ATATGTTGAAAAGAAAAAGCTCCCGCAAAAAAGTGGGAGTTTTTCAGTGCCCTCAATACTTTACATTTTGGGGAAATACTGCTAGAATATAAAATGTTACGTTTTTGTTACAAAACAGCTGAAAAGAATGTGGCAGGGGCGTGAACGGCAACAGATCAATACAGCAGAAAGACGTATAGAACGCCAGATAAATAAATTATGATGAAAAAGATCAGCAGACATTATAAAAAATTGAAAATTGCATATATTAAGGTTGCGGCAGTTGCAATCTTTGGCAGTATTCTCTTTTTCCCGAGTTATCAGAAGCTTGAGAGTACGGGGGACAATATTTTCACGGTATTTTTGAATGATACGCAGGTTGGTATTGTGGAAGATCCGGGGCAGGTAGACAGATGCCTGATTGCGGCCCGCAAAAGGCTGGCAGGAACCAGTGATGAGCTGGTGCTGGCTGACAGTGAACTCCGGTTAGAGGGAAGCGAGGTACTCTGGGGGAAAGTAGATGATCCGGGGGATATAACCGTCAACATGACCGGAGTACTGCGCAACAGTGTCAAAGAGACATTGAACCGTTCCTATACCGTGAAGATCAATGAATATACGGTGAATCTTGCCAGTACGGAGGAGGTGCTTGCACTTCTGCAGGCATCCATCAACCGGTACGACCATGGGAATGAGTACTATGTGGATCTTGTACTGGACGGCAACAGAGAGTTAAATGTTCTCACGACTCAGATTTATTCTGCGAAAGAACAGCAGGAAGAGAAGATGGCGGCAGAAGAGGTTATGTCCAGCGCGGGGATCGACGCAGCTCTTGATGAGATGTTCGCGGATGTGGAGCCGGCGAAGGAGAAGGAGTTCTCTGACTTTGAACTGGGATTAAAGGATTTGGAGTTCGGGGATACGGTGGAAGTGGTAGAATCCTACCTGCAGGACTATGAGCTGACTTCTCTGGAGAATGCCATAGAGGAAGTGACGAAAGATCAGGAGAAGGAACAGATCTATGAGGTGGTGTCAGGAGATACCCTGTCTCAGATCGCGGAGAAAAATGAGATTCCGCTGGCGGATCTGATTGCGATGAATGAGACGATAGAAGATGAGAATTCCATGATCCGTGTAGGCGACGAGCTGATCGTCACGGTTCCGGAACCGGAACTGTCCGTGGAGCGTATGGAAGAGGTGTACTACGAAGAAGATTATGAGGCGGAGGTAGTCTATGTGGATAATGACGACTGGTATACTACACAGACAAAGACGCTTCAGGAACCCTCGGCCGGCCATCGTATTGTGGTAGCCAATGTTTCTTATCGGAACGGGGAAGAGACAGGCAGAGAGATCCTTAAAGAAGAAATTACCTATGAAGCGGTTGCGAAGATTGTAGAACGCGGTACGAAGATTCCTCCGACTTATATCAAGCCGATTTCCGGCGGCAGGCAGACCTCCGGTTTTGGCAGAAGAAGAGCGCCTACCAGAGGGGCGAGCAGTAATCATAAAGGAGTTGACTGGGCGACGCCGGTCGGTACGGCGGTTATGGCGTCTTCTGCCGGAACGGTAGCGAAAGCAGGATGGGGAAGCGGTTACGGCTACGTGGTCTATATCAACCATGCGGACGGACGGCAGACCAGATACGGGCATTTGAGTAAGGTGCTGGTATCTCCGGGACAGACGGTCGCACAGGGACAGAAGATTGCGCTGAGCGGTAATACAGGCGTCAGCACAGGACCGCATGTACATTTTGAAATTTTAATAGGCGGCTCCCAGGTTAATCCGCTCAAATACCTGAATTGAGGCAGCGGCTGTCCGGCTGATATTTATGTAAGATCGTATTTTCTAACGATACGTCAACCTGAGATGATGTGACTTGAAGGTTTATAGTGAATCTGCCCATTTACAAATGAGCAAATTATGGTATACTGGTAATTAATTGTTGCAGGATTTTTAATAAAAAATTAAGATTCTTACTGCAGCGATGACTGCAAGGATATTTTACTTTTGTGTGGATTGGTGACGAAGAGAAGTATAGATATCATTTATGGCATTTTAGTGTCGGGAAAGGCATGAGATGCAGGCAGGATAAGTGAATTTACGCATATACCGTAAGAGAGATTACGTTTAGATTATTCAGATTATATTTCGTTAATTATACAGGGGACTATTTATGGAACAATACGCGATTAAAGGTGGAAATCCGTTAGTCGGCGAAGTGGAGATCGGCGGTGCAAAGAATGCGGCGCTGGCTATCCTTGCTGCGGCTATCATGACGGATGAGACCGTTGTGATAGAGAATGTACCGGATGTCAGGGACACGAATGTCTTGATGCAGGCGATGGAAAGTATCGGTGTGATTATTCAGAGAGTGGACAGGCATACCGTTAAGATCAATGCTTCCCGGATCAGTGATCTGATCATTGAGGATGATTATATCAAGAAGATCAGAGCTTCTTACTATTTGCTGGGTGCGCTGCTTGGAAAATATAAGAAAGCGGAGGTAGCGCTTCCGGGTGGCTGCAATATCGGATTGCGGCCGATTGATCAGCATATTAAGGGGTTTCGTGCGCTGGGAGCCAACGTGAGAATTGAGCATGGACTGATCATCACGGAGACGGAACGGCTTCGAGGTAATCATATTTATATGGACGTGGTATCGGTGGGCGCTACCATGAATGTAATGATGGCCGCCGTTATGGCGGAGGGGCAGACCGTGATTGAGAATGCGGCGAAGGAGCCCCATGTGGTAGATCTCGCTAATTTTTTGAACAGTATGGGTGCAAATATCAAAGGAGCCGGTACGGATGTGGTCAAGATCAGAGGCGTGTCGCATCTGCATGGCACAGAATACGGCATTATTCCGGATCAGATTGAGGCGGGTACTTTTATGTTCGCGGCAGCGGTGACGAAGGGGGATGTAACGGTTAAGAATGTGATTCCCAAGCATCTGGAGTCCATCAGTGCGAAACTTCTGGAGATCGGCTGTGAGGTAGAGGAGTCTGATGATGCTGTCCGTGTAGTTGCTTCGAAGCCGTTGGGACATACACACGTGAAGACGCTTCCTTATCCGGGGTTTCCGACTGATATGCAGCCACAGATCACAATCACGCTGGGATTGTCTGCAGGAACCAGTATTGTGACTGAGAGTATTTTTGAAAATCGCTTTAAATATGTGGACGAGCTTACCCGCATGGGAGCGAATATTAAAGTGGAAGGCAACACCGCGATTATTGATGGTGTGAACAAGTATACGGGAGCAAGCATTACGGCGCCGGATCTGAGAGCGGGAGCAGCGCTTGTAATTGCCGCGCTTTCAGCAGACGGAATCACTACCATAGACGAAATTAAATACATTGAACGCGGCTACGAAGACTTTCATCTCAAACTGCAGGGACTGGGGGCTCAGATTGAGAAGGTCTCCACAGAGAGGGAGATGAAGAAATTCAAGCTGAAGGTCGGATGAGCAGTAATGCATTAAATTTCCTGTTGACAGGAAGTAATGCAGGGTGTATGGTATTTACAGATACAGACAACTATATATAGTGAAAGTTTCTCTTATTCAGAGTGGTGGAGATACATAGGATCTGTGAAGCCACGGCAACCCCTTGAGAAGGAAGGTGCCAACCTGAGCGAAAGCACTGTCGTAAGACAGATCGAACAATAAGAGGATTTGATGAACGACTGTCAGGTCCGCTTATTTCGATAAGCGGATTTTTTTGCGCGAATAAGGAGTGCATCAGCATTCTGAGTCTGCTTATTCGGCAGGGAGATCCTGAGGATCTCAGGCAGTATACATATTCAGCAAGAACAGGCAGTGGCTGTTTATTCGCGGGGAGAAGAGGCAATAGGAGGAACGCTGCAAGAATCTGATGAACAAAAAGGAGAACGAGAAATGGAAAAGAGACTGTTTACTTCAGAGTCAGTAACGGAAGGCCATCCCGATAAAGTCTGTGATGCGATCTCAGACGCGATCCTGGATGCCTGTATGGAAAAGGATCCCATGAGCCGTGTTGCCTGCGAGACAGCGGTGTGTACGGGATTTGTGCTGGTGACCGGTGAGATTACCACCAACGCATACGTAGATATGCAGAAAATTGTGCGTGATACCGTGAAAGAGATTGGCTATACGAAATCCGAGTACGGCTTTGACGGTAATACCTGTGCGGTGCTGGTTGCCATCGACGAGCAGTCTGCAGATATCGCTATGGGCGTGGACAAGGCGCTGGAAGCAAAGGAGAACAAGATGTCCGATGCAGAGATCGAGGCCATCGGTGCAGGTGATCAGGGTATGATGTTCGGATATGCTACCAATGAGACGGAGGAGTATATGCCGTATCCGATCTCCCTGGCACATAAGCTGGCCCTGCAGCTGACAAAAGTACGTAAAGACGGTACTCTGAAATACTTAAGACCGGATGGTAAGAGCCAGGTTTCCGTGGAATATGACGAGGCGGGCAAACCGGTAAGACTGGAAGCGGTTGTTTTGTCCACACAGCATGATGATGATGTGACGCAGGAGCAGATCCATGAGGATGTCAAGAAGTATGTATTTGATCCGGTTCTGCCGAAGGAACTGATCGACGACAACACCAAATTCTTCATCAATCCCACAGGACGTTTTGTGATCGGCGGGCCTCACGGTGATGCGGGCTTGACAGGCCGTAAGATTATTGTAGATACTTACGGTGGTTATGCACGGCACGGCGGCGGCGCTTTCTCCGGTAAGGACTGTACCAAAGTGGATCGTTCCGCAGCTTATGCGGCACGTTATGTGGCAAAGAACATTGTGGCGGCAGGTCTGGCCGACAAGTGTGAGATTCAGCTGTCTTACGCCATTGGTGTGGCACAGCCTACTTCCATTATGGTAGACACTTTCGGTACCGGCAAAGTATCGGATGAGAAGCTGGTGGATATTGTGCGTGAGAACTTCGACCTGCGTCCGGCAGGCATCATCAGGATGCTTGATCTGCGTCGTCCGATCTACAAGCAGACAGCGGCTTACGGCCACTTCGGACGCAACGATCTGGATCTGCCCTGGGAGAAGCTGGATAAGGCAGAGATGCTTAAGAAATATCTGTAATAACTGATTTATAAAAGGATATGGCGCGGCGCATATCCTTTTTTTTTGTCGGGAAATAGGGTATAATGAACCTTAACGATCGCTGAAGCCGGTACGCTGTACTGGAAATGCAGCCGGCAATATTGTAAAGGAATACGGCAGCGTAAAGTGACAAACGAACAGAACACAAAGAAGCGAGGTTTCCCACATGGCATTTACACACTTACACGTGCACACCGAATACAGTCTGTTAGACGGTTCCAACAAGATCAAAGAGTACGTCAAGCGCGTCAAGGAGCTGGGCATGGACAGCGCCGCCATCACAGACCACGGCGTTATGTATGGTGTCATTGAGTTCTATAAGGAGGCGACGGCGGCGGGTTTAAATCCGATTATCGGCTGTGAGGTGTATGTGGCGCCCCGTTCCCGGTTTGACAGGGAACTGACCGGCGGGGAGGATCGGTATTATCATCTGGTGCTGCTGGCGGAGAACAATACGGGATACGAGAACCTGGTCAAGATTGTCAGCCGTGGTTTTACGGAGGGCTACTATTACAGACCTCGTGTGGACATGGAAGTGCTGCAGGAATTTCACGAGGGCATCATCGCCCTGTCGGCCTGTCTGGCGGGTGAGGTGCAGCGTTATATCCAGAAAGGGCTGATCGACGAGGCAGGTAAGGTGGCGAAGCGGTACGAGGCCTGCTTTGGCAGGGGCAACTTTTTCCTGGAGCTGCAGGATCATGGGATTCCCACGCAGCAGACTGTGAATGCGGCACTGCTGCGGATGAGTAAAGAGCTGGATATCCCGCTGGTGGCCACTAATGATGTACACTACACTTATGCGGAAGATGCGCACCCTCACGATATCCTGTTATGCCTGCAGACCGGCAAGAAGCTGGCGGACGAGGACCGCATGCGCTACGAGGGCGGCCAGTATTATGTGAAGAGTGAAGAGGAGATGAAGGGGCTTTTCCCTTATGCGTGGGAGGCAGTGGAGAACAGCCAGCGCATTGCCGACCGGTGTCATGTGGAAATTGAATTCGGTAAATACAAGGTTCCCCACTACGAGGTGCCGGAGGGCTATGATTCCTGGACCTATCTGAACAAGCTGTGTCAGGATGGCATGGCCGAGCGGTATCCGCAGGATGACGGGTCACTGCAGAAGCGTATGGAATATGAACTGGGCATTATCAGGGATATGGGATTCGTGGACTATTTCCTGATTGTGTGGGATTACATCAATTACTGTCGGGAAAACGGCATAGCGGTGGGGCCGGGCCGTGGATCGGCAGCGGGCAGCATAGTGTCCTACTGCCTGCGGATCACCAATATCGATCCCATCAAATACAATCTGCTGTTTGAGCGGTTCTTAAATCCGGAGCGTATCTCCATGCCGGATATTGATGTGGACTTCTGCTTTGAAAGGCGCCAGGAGGTGATCGATCATGTGAACCGCAAGTACGGCAAGGACCGGGTGGTGCAGATCGTGACTTTCGGTACGATGGCGGCCAAGGGTGTAATCCGTGACGTGGGGCGTGTGATGGATCTGCCCTATGCTTTCGTGGACTCTATTGCCAAGATGATCCCCAACGAGCAGAACCAGGGGGTGCCTATCAAGAAGGCATTGGAGATGAACCCGGAACTGCGTAAGCTGTATCAGGAAGACGAGCAGGTGCATACGCTGATCGACATGAGCAGGAGGCTGGAGGGACTGCCGAGACATACATCCATGCATGCGGCGGGCGTGGTGATCTGTCCCGACGCTGCAGACAAATTCGTACCCCTTTCACGCGGCTCTGACGGTTCCATCACCACCCAGTTTACGATGACCACCATCGAGGAACTGGGCCTGCTGAAGATGGATTTTCTGGGGCTGCGCACTTTGACGGTGATCCAGAACGCGGTGGAGATGGTGGAGAAAAGCACCGGTATCTTTATCGATATTGATGCCATTGACTATAATGACCAGGCGGTGCTTGCGTCCATCGGCACCGGCAGGACAGACGGTATCTTCCAGCTGGAAAGCGGGGGGATGAAGAGCTTCATGAAGGAGTTGAAGCCGCGCAGCCTGGAGGACGTGATCGCGGGGATTTCCCTGTATCGTCCGGGTCCGATGGATTTTATCCCGAAATATATCAAGGGGAAAAATGATCCGGAGTCCGTTACCTATGACTGTCCGCAGCTGGAGCCGATTCTGGCTCCTACGTATGGCTGTATCGTCTATCAGGAACAAGTCATGCAGATTGTGCAGGATCTGGGCGGCTATACCATGGGGCGCAGTGACTTGGTACGCCGTGCCATGAGTAAGAAGAAGCAGTATGTGATGGAGCAGGAACGCAGGAATTTCACCTACGGCAACCCGGAGGAAGGCGTGCCTGGTTGTGTGGCAAATGGAATCAGCGCACAGGTGGCGGATCATATTTATGATACGATGATGGATTTTGCGAAATACGCTTTTAACAAGTCCCATGCGGCCTGTTATGCGGTGGTGGCTTATCAGACGGCCTATCTGAAATATTATCATCCGGTAGAGTTTATGGCGGCGCTCCTGACCTCGGTAATCGATAATCCGAACAAAGTGTCTGAGTATATCGTTTCGTGCCGCAGTATGGGCATCCAGATCCTGCCGCCGGATATCAACGAAGGGGAGAGCGGCTTTTCGGTGTCGGGCAATGAGATTCGTTATGCGCTGACGGCCATTAAGAGCGTGGGGCGGCCGGTGATCGACGCGGTTGTCACGGAGCGCAAGGCGAGAGGGCCTTACACAAATCTGGAAGATTTTATCACCCGCATGTCGGATAAGGAAGTCAACAAGCGGGCATTCGAGCATTTTATCAAGGCAGGAGCGCTGGATGGCCTGGGCGGTACCCGAAAACAGTTTATGAGCGTGTATATCCAGATTATGGACGGTATACAGCATGATAAGAAAAACAATATGGCAGGGCAGATGTCGCTTTTCGATATTGTATCCGAGGATCATAAGGAAGACTTTGAAGTGAAAATGCCGGATGTGGGCGAATACTCCAAGGAAATGAAGCTGGCCTTCGAGAAGGAGGTGCTGGGGATCTATATCAGCGGACATCCTCTGGAAGAGTACCAGGAAATGTGGCGTAAAAATATCACCAACACCACGGCGGATTTCATGCTGGATGAGGAGACCGGGGAGATGGCAGTGCAGGATGGCAGAATGGCTACCATCGGCGGGATGATCTCAGAGAAGAAGATCAAGTATACGAAGAATGAGAGAGTCATGGCGTTCTTGCAGGTGGAGGATCTGCTGGGTTCTGTGGAGGTCATTGTATTTCCGGGACAGTATGAGCGCTTTGGCAGGGATATTACGGAGGATAACAAGGTCTTTATCCGGGGACGTGTCTCCATTGAGGAGGATAAGGACGGAAAGCTGATCTGTGAACAGATCACACCCTTTGATAATGTGGCCAGAAAGCTGTGGATCAAATTTCCTACGAAGCAGGAATATGAGGCGCATAGGGACGAGCTGTTCGATGCGCTGCGTCAGTCGGAGGGCAGGGACAGTGTGGTGATTTATGTGGCGGATCCGAAATCCATGAATGCGCTGCCGCGCAACTGGAACGTGCATGCAGGTGAGGAGCTTGTAGAGAAGCTGACGGCGTTGTATGGAGTGGAGAACGTGAAGGTGGTGTAATGCGGTGATGAGTATTTATCGTGCAGTGTCAATAGGTTTTTAACAAAAGGGGGGGACGGATGTGCACAACAGGGAAGGAGAGGCTGTGTAGCATAAGAATATCGAAAAAATATTGAAATACAGGCACGTTTAGAGTAAAATACAGATAGACTGAGCATAGAAAGGCGTGGTGTGGATATGGCAAGAGAGATCAAGACGATAGGGGTTCTGACAAGCGGCGGCGATGCGCCGGGCATGAATGCGGCTATCCGTGCAGTTGTCAGGAAGGCGCTGGCTAACGGCGTGAAAGTGAAAGGGATTAAGAAAGGCTACAGAGGCCTTTTGAATGAAGAAATCATAGATTTGGAAAGATGGTCAGTATCCGATACGATTCAGAAGGGCGGTACGATTCTGGGGACGGCGCGCTGCTCGGAATTCCGCACGGAAGAGGGACAGTTGAAAGGCGTAGATATCTGTCATAAGCATGGGATTGACGGATTGATTGTCATTGGTGGTGACGGTTCTTACCGTGGCGCCCAGGCATTGGCCAGACACGGAATTAACACGATAGGCATCCCGGGAACGATCGATCTGGATATTGCCTGTACGGAGTACACGATCGGTTTTGACACGGCCATCAATACGGCGATGGAAGCAATCGATAAGATCAGGGACACTTCTTCTTCCCACGAACGGTGCAGCATTATTGAAGTTATGGGAAGAAATGCCGGTTATATTGCATTGTGGTGTGGTGTCGCCAATGGTGCGGAAGATATCCTGCTTCCCGAGAAATATGATTATAATGAACAGCAGATTATCAATAATATCATTGCCAGCAGGAAACGCGGCAAGACACACCACATCATCATCAACGCCGAAGGAATCGGGCATTCCACTTCCATGGCAAGACGAATCGAAGCGGCTACCGGTATGGAGACAAGGGCGACGATCTTAGGATACATGCAGCGCGGTGGTGCGCCTACCTGTAAGGATCGCTATTACGCTTCTATTATGGGAGCCTACGCGACGGACATCCTGTGCGAGGGTAAGAGCAACAGAGTGGTAGGGTATCAGCATGGGGAATTCCTTGATTTTGATATTGAAGAGGCATTGAATATGCACAAAGAGATACAGGATTACCAGTATGAGGTTGCTAAGGTGCTTGCTATCTAAGTGGAAAAACAGGCATTGCAAGAGGGAAGACGAAAGGCAGGCAGCCGTCAGGCATTGAGATAAGTATGAAATGAAGTATGTTCCCCGCAGATGGTGAATTTGCGGGGAATTGTCATATTATGCAGCCGTACTGCAAGAGCTTTTGGTACGGAATAACGGTTGAATGATATATTATGGCGAAGTTCAGAAGAAATGGGAGGACAGTATGATCACAAGTTTCAGCAATAAGTCTGTGCGCGAAGTGATCCAGCTTACACAGAAGGCGAAAGCGCGCAACAGACAGGGAGTATTTGTTGTGGAAGGAATCAAGATGTTCGGGGAGGCGCCGGTGGAGAGGATAGAACGGGTGTATCTTGCGAAACGGGTGGAGGAGGAACTGCGTGAAACTTACGGCAAGAAATTGGATCAGGTAAAATGTGAGACGGTTGCAGACGATGTCTTTGACAGGATGTCTGACACAAAGACGCCTCAGGGCCTCCTTACACTGGTCAGGCAGTATCATTATCGTCTGGAAGAGCTGCTGGTAAGGACACAGAGCAGGAAGATTGTAGATAAAAACACCGGCAGGAGTGTCAGCGTTATAGGTGGTGTGCGTAAGAAGAACCTGCTCTACCTTATTGTGGAGGATATGCAGGATCCGGGTAATCTGGGAACGATCTTCCGAACCGGAGAGGCCGTGGGGGTAGATGGTATTATTATGAGTAATCATACTGTGGATATCTATAATCCGAAAACGATCCGTTCTACCATGGGCGCCATCTATCGTGTTCCCTTTATTTATACGGAAGATCTCTGCAGTACGATCCAGGAATTACAAAAAAATAACATCTGTGTTTATGCGGCAGACCTGCATGGTGAGAAATACTATGACGAGTGTGATTATTGTGGCGCCGCCGCCTTCCTGATTGGTAATGAGGGTAAGGGACTGCGGGAGGAAACGGCAGCATATGCGGATAAGAGGATCAGCATTCCGATGGAAGGCAGTGTGGAGTCCCTGAACGCAGCGGCGGCTTCAACGGTTTTATTATATGAGGCATACCGGCAGAGAAGACATGGATGATGGATGGAGAGAGCGGGTGGCAGCAGGAAAACAGAATAATTAAATTATAAAATCATGATTTAATGTGTGAATATTCCACCAGATGGAAGAGAAAATGTGACAAATATAATACAGATGTTATTTTTATTGTAATAATGCGGATTTTTGAAAATGACACTTGCGTCAAATATGAATGCATGAAATATAACTGTAACATAAATTAAAAAAGTAAATCATGATTTGAATAACAACGGCGGGAAATTCAATGGATAAATAAAATATCACAAGCTATGAAAAACGTATTTGTGTCAGGAGAAGGATTCAGCGTAAAACGCTTCGGGATGGAGGTAAAGGTTGAATAAATTCTCTGATGAGCAATTTATTCAACCAGGAATTTGTGCAGAAGCGTCACAAATTCTGTTGATCGCAGAGCAGAATCTGAAATTCTGCTCGCGTCCTCAGCGTAAAACGCTTCGGAATGGAGGAAAATATGAAGATTGGATTTATAGGGCTTGGCAATATGGCAAAAGCTATGATCGGCGGTATGCTGCGCAAAGAAATCGTACATAAGAAGGATATTATCGGTTCGGCAAAAACCAGGGAAACGTTGGAGCATATGCACGCCGTATATGGGATAGAGACGCGGGACAGCAATGCAGCGGCGGCACAGGAGGCAGATATACTGGTTCTGGCTGTAAAGCCTCAGTTTTTTCATACAGTGATAGAAGAAATTCGGGATGTAGTGTCGGAAGATACGCTGTTGATCAGTATTGCGGCCGGTAAGACGCTGGCCTGGATTGAACAGGAGTTTCGCAGGGAAATAAAACTGGTGCGCTGTATGCCGAATACACCGGCGCTGGTGGGGGAGGGATGTACGGGGATCTGTGTGAACAGCCGTGTGTCGCAGGAGGAGATAGCGTTGAGCATTAAGCTGATGGAGAGTTTCGGACGGGCCAGCCTGGTGCCGGAATCCCTGATGGGCGCGGTGGGAGCCGTCAGCGGCAGTTCTCCGGCGTTTGTGTTTATGTTTATAGAGGCTATGGCCGATGCGGGTGTGGCGGCAGGCATGCCGAGAATGCAGGCTTATGAGTTTGCGGCACAGGCGGTCTATGGTTCGGCGAAACTGGCGCTGGAGAGTGGAAAACATCCGGGTGAACTGAAAGATATGGTATGTTCACCGGGCGGCACGACCATACAGGGGGTGCGCGTATTGGAGGAGAAAGGACTGCGCGGAGCGGTAATAGATGCCCTGCAGGCTGTGGTGGAGCAGACCGGAAAATTGTGACAAAAAGGTTAAGAAATTACAAACTTTTCTGTAATCTAAATTTTATAGAAGTGGAATAAAAATAAGACAAGCCGCATAAACTTGACAAAGACAAGGTGTTTTGCTAAAATTATCCATATTTAGGCAGTTAACAATTTTGTAATATTTTAGTATTATAACATCGAGAAATTAAGTCTGTATATTTTAGGAAGGAAGATGGAGGATTGTATTTATGCTGAAAAGCAGGAAAGTACGGATTCTGTTCACCGCCCTCATTCTTTGTCTGTCTATGACGGCTTTTTGTCTGGATGCCAGAGCGGCTACAAAGAAAGAATATTTTGACTCATTGAGTGTGGGAATCTCGCAGATTGTGGATCCTACAGTGGAAGCGGTGGATGAGAAGGCGATAGAAGAGCTGACGCAAATATCGGCAGCCAGTGCATTGCAGCAGGAAGAGGAGTCTGATCTGGTGATGGTCAATGTGCAGGTGGCTATGAATGTCAGGGCGGAAGCCGGTGAGGAGTCGGATAAGGTCGGCGTGCTTTATAAGGACTGCGGGGGCCGGATACTGGAACGTAAGGACGGTTGGACGCGGATGAAAAGCGGAGACCTGATCGGCTGGGCCAGCGACGAATATCTTCTGTTTGGAGAAGAAGCGGAAGCTATGGCCAATGATGTTGGGAATCTGATTGTAATGATCGAAACAGAGACCTTATGTATCCGCAGGGAACCGGACGGTGCTGCGGAGGTTCTCGGGTTTCTGGCCGGTGATGATGAGCTGGAGATGATTGAATACGTGAACGATGACTGGATCAGCGTAGACTACGAAGGTGAGACCGGATATGTGTCTGCGGAATTTGTGGATGTTGACTTCCATATCGACGCCGGGGAGACGCTGGCAGCAATCAGAGAGCGGGAAGAGGCCGAACGGCTGGCGAAATTGAAGGCAAATCAGGGCGCGGTAGTAGTGGGCGGTGATGACACCAAGCTTCTGGCGGCTTTGATCCAGTGTGAAGCGGGCAGTGAGACCTATAACGGTAAACTGGCAGTGGGCGCAGTAGTGATGAACCGTGTCAGAAGCGGCGCATATCCGAATACAGTATCGGGTGTTATATTTGCATCCGGGCAGTTTACGCCGGCGTTAAACGGTAAAGTGGCGAAGGTATATACAAATGGCAGGATTTCCGACAGCTGTTATGATGCGGCGCGGGCTGCCATCAACGGTGAGACTAACGTAGGCGGTGCAACACACTTCAGAAGAGCCGGCAATCATGAGGGAATCCTGATCGATAATCAGGTTTTCTGGTAGGATCAGAATCAAATACCCTGCTGCAGGCAGCCGCCTGGCTTGTTGCTCACGGGAATAAAGAACAGGCGTATCAGTCTGCATATATGCTGCGGTTTGCGGTATATGTGCAGACTTTTTCTGAAGCTGCAGCAGCTCAGGAAACAATACAGCTGTTATTGCCGGAAGACACGGCAGCATGGCGCCGGAACTATTGCAAAATTGCTAAGAATATGTATAAAAAACAGGAGAATGATACTTGCAGGCCAGGATATAATATAGTAGAATAATCTATAAACATACTGATACGCAACAGAGAAAAGAGGTGAGGTCTTGTGGCTTTATTTGCTGATATGAGTATGACGATGTTCTGGCTGATCGTTCTTGTAGTGTTGGTCGTCATCGAACTGTTGACTATGGGACTCACGACCATCTGGTTTGCAGGCGGCGCGCTGGTTGCGACGGTTGCGGCGGTTCTTGGCACACCGTTGACGGTGCAGGTTATTTTGTTCCTTGTGGTGTCCGGCGTGCTGATTATTTTTACAAGGCCGTTGGCGGTTAAGTATTTTAACAAGGACAGAGTCAGGACCAATGCGGAGAGCCTGGTAGGCCGGCAGGCGATCGTAATCAGTGAGATCGATAACCTGCAGGGTATCGGTCAGGTCAATGTGGGCGGGATGGAATGGTCCGCCAGAACACGGATCGACGGCGTCAGGCTGCCGGTTGGCACAGTGACTACCATATTGGGGATCAACGGTGTGAAGTTGATCGTCGAAGAGAGAAAAGAGGTATAATTATGGGTGCACTTATAGCTTTTGTAGTAGTTTTGATTCTGTTGGTGATGATCTTATTATCCTGTATCAAGATCGTACCACAGGCAAATGCGTATGTTGTTGAGCGGCTGGGAGCCTACCAGCAGACCTGGTCGGTTGGTCTCCACATCAAGGTGCCGTTTCTTGATAAAGTTGCCAAGAAGGTTATCCTGAAGGAGCAGGTGGTGGATTTCGCACCGCAGCCTGTAATCACCAAAGACAACGTAACCATGCGGATTGATACGGTAGTATTTTTCCAGATCACGGATCCGAAGCTTTATGCGTATGGTGTGGAGAATCCGATTATGGCAATCGAGAATCTGACGGCGACCACACTGCGTAACATCATCGGTGAGATGGAACTGGATCAGACGCTGACTTCCAGGGAAGTGATCAACACGAAGATGCGTGCATCTCTGGATATCGCTACAGACCCCTGGGGGATTAAGGTGAACCGTGTGGAACTTAAGAATATTATCCCGCCTTCAGCGATTCAGGATGCCATGGAGAAACAGATGAAGGCGGAGCGTGAGCGTCGTGAAGCAATTCTGCGCGCAGAGGGTGAGAAGAAATCAACAGTCCTGGTTGCGGAAGGTAAGAAGGAATCTGCGATTCTGGAGGCGGAGGCCGAGAAGCAGTCGGCGATCCTGCGTGCGGAGGCCGAGAAAGAGAAGATGATCCGCGAGGCGGAAGGTGAGGCAGAAGCAATCCTGAAGGTACAGAAGGCTACCGCAGATGGTATTCGTATGATCCGTGAGGCCGGAGCGGACGAGGCAGTACTGAAGATCAAGAGTCTGGAGGCGTTCGAGAAAGCGGCGGACGGTAAAGCGACCAAGATCATTATTCCGTCTGAGATCCAGGGTCTGGCAGGCCTTGCAACTTCTGTGAAGGAAGTCTGGCAGTAAGTATAGAAGAGGCCGACAGTGATGGAAATGAACGGTACCTTTGTTCACTGAGGGTAACGATTCATCAGAGGACCTCGCACCTGCCGCAGAGTCCGTGAGAGATTGTAAAGGGCAGAAAGCAGAAGGCTGAATAGATACAGTGAGTGTTTGACGCGGGGCGGTTTAACGGAATCGTCCCGCTGTTATATCAGAATACAGAATAGAAAATGATTACAGCACAGGAGAACAGGAGGATATCATGAATTTAACAGGACGGCACTTTTTAAAACTTTTGGATTTTACACCGGAAGAAATCACATATATGCTGGATGTGGCGGCAGATTTGAAGGATAAGAAGAAGAAGGGGATTCCGGCCGACATCCATCGAGGAAAGAATGTGGCGTTGATCTTCGAGAAGACCAGCACCAGGACGCGCTGTTCCTTCGAGGTGGCAGCGCATGATCTGGGTATGGGGGCAACTTATCTGGATCCGTCGGGGTCTCAGATTGGCAAGAAGGAAAGCATAGCAGATACGGCCCGGGTGCTGGGACGGATGTATGAAGGGATTGAATATCGCGGTTATGGGCAGGAGATTGTAGAGCAGCTGGCAAAGTATGCGGGTGTGCCGGTGTGGAACGGATTGACGAATGAATTTCATCCGACACAGATGCTGGCGGATCTTCTGACCATCAGAGAGCATTTTGGATATTTGAAGGGAATTAAGCTGACTTATATGGGTGATGCCTGTTATAATATGGGCAATTCTCTGATGGTGGCCTGTGCCAAGATGGGAATGCATTTTACTGCATGCACTACGAAGGCGTATTTTCCGGAAGCAGAGCTGGTGCGCAGCTGCGAGGAGATTGCAGCGAAAACCGGTGGAAGCGTGACGCTCACGGAAGATGTGGAAGACGGAGCAGGCGGTGCGAATGTGATCTACACTGACGTATGGGTTTCCATGGGAGAACCGGCGGAGGTCTGGGAGAGCAGGCTGCGGGATTTAATGCCCTATCAGGTGAATCGCCGGGTGATGGAGTATGCCGGTGAGAAGGCTGTGTTTATGCATTGCCTGCCTGCTTTCCATGACCTGAATACGGGGATCGGCAGGGAGATACATGAGAAGTACCAGATTGATGAGATGGAAGTGACGCATGAAGTGTTTGAGTCGGCGCAGTCCATTGTGTTTGACGAGGCGGAGAATCGGATGCATACGATCAAGGCGGTGATGGCAGTGACTTTGGGGGAATATACCTTCGATTAGGACAGATATCTGTTATCGTCAACTATAGTTTTGATACGAAGAACCGATTTGCGGGAAATGATTGAGGATAGAGATATAGCAGAATGAAGACAGATAAAGCAGATATATTAACATTACTGAGGAACAGTGAAGATTATGTATCAGGACAGCAGTTGTGCGACCGCTTCGAGGTGACGAGGACGGCCGTCTGGAAAGTGATCAATCAGCTGAAGGATGAGGGATATCAGATTGAGTCGGTTTCCGGCAGAGGGTATCGATTGGTGGAAGGGCCTGCAGATATGCTGTCGGAGAGTGAGATTGCAAGCAGGCTGCAGACACAATGGGCGGGCAGGAAACTGTATTATTTTGACAGTACAGGTTCGACCAATACCGATGCGAAGCGGCTTGGTGAAGAAGGAAACCCGCATGGTACCCTGGTGGTGGCGGATATTCAGACGGCGGGTAAGGGGCGCAGAGGACGGAGCTGGCAGACACTGTCAGGCACAGCGCTTTCTTTTACCCTGCTCCTCAGACCGGATTTCGCGCCGGATAAAGCGTCGATGATTACGCTGGTGATGGCACTGAGCGTGGCAGAAGCTGTGGAGGAGATAACGGGAGCGGAAGCAGGGATCAAGTGGCCCAATGATATTGTAATGAACAGGAAGAAAATCTGCGGGATGCTGACGGAGATGACCATGACGCCGGAGATGGATGAGATACAGTATGTTGTAGTGGGGGCGGGGATCAACGTTAACAATGCAGATCCGGAAGAATTTCAGGAGGAGGTGAGACCTGCGGCCACCTCTTTGCGGATTGAGACCGGGCGGCAGTATAGCAGGGTGCAGCTGCTCGTTAAAGTGCTGCAGCGATTTGAAGAAAATTATGCGATCTTTCTTGAGACGTTGGATTTGTCGGGCCTGCGGGAGCGTTATCAGAGCCATCTGCTGAACAGGGGCGCACAGGTGAACGTGTTGGATCCTGCCGGAGAGTATACCGGTACGGCAGAAGGCATAGACCTGCAGGGCGAACTGATCGTAGTGCGGGAGAACGGAGAGAAGACGCCGGTCTACGCCGGTGAAGTTTCAGTGCGCGGACTGTACGGGTATGTGTGAGGGATGGGGATGTAGAATGGAAGAGAAGAGAATCGTGCTTTGCGGCGCCAATGCCTATGAGCAGAAATATTATTTTAATCAAAAATTTGCAGGGATTCCCGAATCCATTCAAGAAGAGCTGCACGTGATCTGTGTGCTTTTTACGGAGGAAGTGGGTGGTATCTTCACGATCGTCTTCGATGAGGATGGCACGATCCTGCTGGAGACAGATGCGGAGGAGGACGATCTGCTCTACGATGAGATCGGCAGCGGTCTTTTGGTGGGAGAAGTGCGCAGAAACAGGCAGGAGCTGCTGGAATCGCTGCAGCTGTATTATAGAGTTTTTATTCTGCATGACAGATCGGCGCTGGAGGACGAGCGGTAATGTTTTTAAGATGTGAGATCGGAATCCTGCGGAATGCAGGTTTGGGAAGATATGGTAAAGAGGAATGAAGGATTTATTGCATGCATTAAAAATTGGAAGTGTCACATTAGAGAATAATATCATATTGGCGCCGATGGCAGGGGTGACAGACCTGCCATTTCGTTTGTTGTGCAGGGAGCAGGGTGTAGGGATGGCCTGTATGGAGATGATCAGCGCCAAGGCGATCCTGTATGGAAACAGAAATACGGAAAGCCTGCTCGCCATCCATCCGCAGGAAGGACCTGTGTCGCTGCAGCTGTTTGGTTCCGATCCGAAGATCATCAGTGAGATGGCGAAACGGATCGAGCACAGGCCATTTGCCGTTCTGGATATCAATATGGGCTGTCCCGTGCCGAAAGTGGTGGGAAACGGGGAAGGTTCGGCGTTGATGAAGGAGCCTAAGCTGGTGGGGCAGATTATTGATGCTGTGGTGAAGGCCATAGGAAAACCGGTTACCGTGAAGATTCGGAAAGGGTTTAATGACACGTGTGTCAATGCGGTGGAGATTGCCCGGATTGCGGAAGATTCCGGCGCTGCGGCGGTGATGGTGCATGGCAGGACAAGAGAACAGTACTATGCCGGAGAGGCCGACTGGGAGATAATAGCCAGGGTGAAAGATAAGGTTTCCATTCCGGTGATCGGTAATGGTGACGTCACGGACGGCGTCAGCGCAGCGGCAATCTTAAAACAGACAGGATGCGACGGCGTGATGGTGGGTCGGGCAGCCAGGGGCAATCCGTGGATTTTTCAACAGATTGCAGCTTATCTGCGGGATGGTACGAAGCTGCCAGGACCAGAGAAAGAGGAAGTAAAGAAGACAATTCTGCGCCATGCAAATTTGCAGCTGGACTGCAAAGGAGAGTACACAGGCATTCGGGAAATGCGAAAGCATGTTTCCTGGTATACGGCGGGAATGCCGGATTCCGCCAGACTGCGACGGAGCGTTAACGCGGTAGAGAGTATTGCGGAATTGGAGGAGCTGGTAAGAGGGATGTAAGAGAGTATTGCCGGCGGACGCATGACACATTGTCATAGTGCATATACTTTGATATGGAACAGGAGACGATTCTTTATTATTATCCGCTGGCTGGGCAGTCAGACAGCGCAGACAACACAACAGCCGCTAAGAAGCATTGGTTTCAGGAGGCGGTATTGCAGACCAGACAGCTTGGGGCGCAGGAGGAATTTTGCGTCATGGGATGCGCCATACCGCCTTTTTATTATCGAAAAAAGGAGTGGAGGGCACCGGTTCTTTTTGAGGCGATGGAAGCAGCTCTGCAAACTGCCGCCGGTATGACGGATACTTGTGTGCATCCGGATATTCTGCGGTTTCTTGAGCCAAAGATGTGGGAAAGATGGCAGCCCTGTGCGCGCACGATAAAGCTGCTGTTAAAATATCTGTTGGAGCAGCAGGCAGAAAAAGCGCTTGCGCGTACCGGTATGGTGACAGTGCTTTTGGGACAAATCGGAGAGACGGATCAGCAGCTGCAGACGATACGGGAGCTGCTTGCGCCTTATCTGCCCAGAGTGAATCGAATGCTGCTCTATTATGAGGGGCAGGAGACGCTGAGGGAAAGCAGAGAAACAGAGCTGGAGGATGGCTGGAAGGCCTGGAGAAGGTCTTCCGGATATGAGGATGGCGGGGAAACTGTCGGTGAGGATGAACGGGAAATGCTGCAGGATTATACGGAGGAATATTATTATGAGTATGGTCTGGTGGTACAGCTGATACCATATAACAGGGTCCGCGCGGCAGAGACGACGAAAGATGCGCTTTCCGTACAGGGCGACTCTGTGACGCTTCGGTGCGGAAAAGAGCGATGCGGCGGCTTAATCCTGGATTACAGCGACGGTTTTCGCTATCCGAAGCTCATGTCCGAAGGGGTTTACATCGATGTTGTTTCCGATGGTGAGAAAGAACGACTGGTTAATCGGAAAAGTCCGGCAATTCCGTATGTATCACCACTGAAATATCTTGACACTCTGGTAAAAAATAGTTATGATGGAAAAGTTAAAATGAAATAAAGTATAACTTTTTATAAGGCGCCAGGAAATTCTTCAGATAAATTTGAGGTTTGCGGAGAAGCGTTTGCGAAGTCAGTTTTGCGAAGTGATTTTTTTATAAATTCAGGAACAAACAGAAAGGGAGTAGTGCCATGCAGGAGAAGAAAAATATCTTAACGTATGAAGGACTGAGAAAATACGAGGATGAACTGCACGACCTGAAGGTGGTCAAAAGAAAAGAAGTGGCGGAGAAGATCAAGGAAGCCAGGGAGCAGGGAGATCTGTCTGAGAACGCTGAGTATGATGCAGCTAAGGACGAACAGCGTGATATTGAAGCAAGAATCGAAGAATTAGAGAAGATTCTGAAAAATGCGGAAGTAGTCGTTGAGGACGAGGTTGATCTGGACAAGATCAACATTGGCTGTCAGGTGAAGATTCTGGATATGGAGTTCAACGAGGAACTTGAATATAAGATCGTTGGTTCTACCGAGGCGAACAGCCTGAAAGGGAAGATTTCCAATGAGTCTCCTGTTGGTAAGGCATTGATCGGCTGCAAGGTGGGTGATCAGGTGGAAGTGGAGACACAGGCAGGTATGATCCAGTATAAGGTACTGGAGATCCAGCGGTCCAATTAAAGGGTGGTCAGGATTTAAGACGCCGCCAGACAGGAAAACGAAGGACAGATTGTAGAATCAGCAGGACAGCTGCTTTTATCAATCGATAAGCAGAGTCAGAGCCAGAGCTGTACCCTGACCGCAGAGGAGCCGGTCGCAGCATTGCAGGCAGCAGATGGATTTTCCGGCGTGGGTCATCACAGTAAAATGCTTTGACATGGAGGATTAGTATGGCAGAAGTACAGAATCAGGATATCAATCAGCTCTTAAAAGTACGAAGGGAAAAGCTGGCTGCACTGCAGGAAAACGGCAAAGATCCCTTTCAGATCACAAAATACAATGTGACCCGTCACAGCCAGGAGATCAAGGATGACTTCGAGGCGCTGGAGGGGCAGCAGGTGTCCATCGCGGGCCGTGTGATGTCCAAACGTATCATGGGGAAGGCTTCCTTCTGCAACGTGCAGGATCTGCAGGGCGATATTCAGTCCTATGTGGCCAGAGACAGTATCGGTGAAGAAGCCTATGCGGATTTCAAGAAATACGATGTGGGCGATATCGTAGGCATCGAGGGCGAGGTTTTCAGAACCAGGACCGGTGAAAAATCCATCCATGCACATAAAGTGACACTGCTGTCAAAAAGTCTGCAGATCCTGCCGGAGAAGTATCACGGGCTGGTAAACACGGATATCCGTTACCGGCAGAGATATACCGACCTGATCATGAACGAGGACGTGAAGAAGACCTTTGTGGCCCGCTCTAAAATCATCAGCTCCATCAGACGCTATCTGGACGGTCAGGGCTTTCTGGAGGTGGAGACGCCGATGCTGGTATCCAATGCAGGCGGCGCGGCGGCGAGACCCTTTGAGACCCATTACAATGCGCTGGACGAAGATGTGAAGCTGCGCATTTCTCTGGAATTGTATCTGAAAAGACTGATTGTAGGCGGCATGGAGAGAGTCTACGAGATTGGCCGCGTGTTCCGTAACGAGGGACTGGATGCCAGACACAATCCGGAATTTACCCTGATGGAATTATATCAGGCTTACACTGATTATTACGGTATGATGGAACTGACGGAGAACATGTTCCGTCATGTGGCAGAAGAAGTGTGCGGTACGACCACCGTGCCCTACGGCGAGGCGATGATCGACCTTGGACAGCCCTTTGCACGGATGACCATGGTGGAGGCCGTGAAGCAATATGCCGGAGTGGACTTCGACACCGTGAAGGACACCGCAGAGGCGAAGAAGCTGGCTGATGAAAAAGGCGTTCACTATGAAGACAGGCACAAAAAGGGCGATATCTTAAATCTTTTCTTTGAAGAGTATGTGGAGGAGCATCTGGTACAGCCTACATTTATCATGGATCATCCCATCGAGATCTCGCCGTTAACCAAGAAGAAACCGGAGAATCCCGAGTATGTGGAGCGTTTCGAGCTGTTTATTACGGGGCGTGAGATGTGCAATGCCTATTCGGAATTAAATGATCCTATCGATCAGAGGGAGCGTTTCCGGGCACAGGAAGAGGCGCTGGCTGCAGGCGATGAGGAAGCCAACACCACGGATGAAGATTTCATGAACGCGCTGGAGATCGGTATGCCGCCCACAGGCGGAATCGGATACGGCATCGACAGACTGGTGATGCTGCTGACGAACTCCCCGGCGATCCGCGATGTACTGCTCTTTCCGACCATGAAGAGTCTGGAGAAGGGACAGGAGAAGAAGGCCGCCGATCGGGAGAAGAACGGCAAAACCCAGGTGGCGAAACAGAGCAGTATCACGAGAGAGCAGGCATGGGATCTTTTACAGAAATATAACAAAGAACCGTTCCATCTCCAGCATGCGCTGACGGTGGAAGGTGTAATGCGTTGGTTTGCGAAGGAACTCGGTTATACAGCAGAGGAGGACTTCTGGGGCATTACCGGACTGCTGCATGATATTGACTTCGAGCTTTATCCGGAGGAGCATTGTAAGAAGGCGCCGGAGCTTCTGCGCGAGGCAGGGGTAAGTGAGGACATGATTTACGCCATCTGTTCTCACGGTTATGGCATGTGCAGCGAAGAGGAACCGAAGCTGGAGATGGAGAAGGTGCTTTACGCGGCCGACGAGCTGACGGGCCTAATCTGGTCCTGTGCGCTGATGCGCCCCTCTAAGAGCACGATGGATATGGAAGTAAAGAGTTTGAAGAAGAAGTTTAAAGATAAGAAATTCGCGGCAGGCTGTTCCAGAGAGACGATCTCTCAGGGAGCAGAGCGGCTGGGCTGGGAGCTGGACGAGCTTTTTGATAAGACGATCCTGGCGATGAGAAGCTGTGAGGCTGCTGTGGCGGAGGCAATGGGGCAGGACGCCTGAGGAAAGTCTGAATGATGTAATCTGTGATCAGGAGAAATTCTTGTGATACGGGGCCTGAATGCAGCAGATCCTGCAGGCGTTTCCTGGAAATTTACCATAAGGGGGAATTTGAGTATGCAGTACAGAATTATTGGCGACACAATGCCGGCAGTAGAGGTGCTCTTCGATGCACCGGGTGAATCCATGTACACACAGTCAGGCGGTATGGCCTGGATGTCAGACGGGATCTCTATGGATTCCAATATGAGAGGCGGCCTGGGCAAGAGCATCGGCAGGATGTTTACAGGGGAGTCTTTGTTTATGGCGACTTATAAGGCGGAGCGTGCAGGCAGTATGGTAGCTTTCGCCTCTACCGTGGCCGGAGAAGTGCTTCCGGTGGATGTAGGAGCGAACGGTGGTATGATCTGCCAGAAGGGCGCTTTCCTCTGCGCACAGGAGACAGTGCACTTGAATGTAACGTTTACGAAGAAATTTTCTGCCGGATTGTTCGGAGGGGAAGGGTTTATCCTGCAGGATATCAGCGGAACAGGCATGGTCTTTCTGGAAATTGACGGAAACAAGGTGGAGAAAGACCTGGCGCCGGGAGAAGTATTGAAGGTGGATACCGGTAACGTGGTGGCTTTCGAGCGGTCGGTGAGTTATGAGATTGAGACGGTGAAGGGGCTTAAGAATATTTTCCTGGGCGGTGAGGGACTGTTCCTGACGAAACTGACCGGACCGGGAAAAGTAATCCTGCAGACGCAGAACTTTAACGAGTTCGCGGGAAGGATCATACGGATGGTACCGTCGAGGTAGGAATATAAAGACAGGAAAGCGATGGGAAAGAAGGGGTCTTGCGTGGGCGGGACTCCTTTTTTGAGCCTTATCCTGACATTATTTCAAAGGATATCTGGTTTTGATTGAGGCGGGCCAAAGGACATGGTAGAATGGAATTGTTATGAGATTGCCGGCACAGCGACTAAGTAATTTCTGATATATTAAATTAGTAGAAAAGGTAAAAAGCATGCAGGATCTGAATACTATCAAATATTATAACAATAAGGCTGAGCAGTTTTATGACAGTACAGTATCGGTAAACTTTGAGGATACACAAAACATATTTTTATCAAAATTAGCCAAAGGCTCTGCAATCCTTGATTTCGGCTGTGGATCGGGCCGCGATACAAAATATTTCCTCTCGCAGGGCCATTATGTCGAAGCCATAGACGGATCCCTGGAGTTAAGTAAACTCGCATCAAAATACACCGGTATGCAAGTCCGTCACATGCTGTTCCAGGAATTGTCAGCGATTCACAAATACGATGGCATCTGGGCATGTGCATCTATTCTACACCTGCCCTGGAGCGAACTGGCCGACGTTATGCGTAAGATGCAGGCAGCGCTGAAAGCCAATGGCATTATCTATACATCCTTTAAATACGGAACTTTTTCGGGGGAACGCAATGGAAGATACTTTACGGATATGACAGAGGCAAAGTTTGCCGGCTTTATCGAAGAAATTGACGGCTTACAGATAGAAGAACAATGGATATCAGCTGATGTACGGTCAGGAAGAGGTGAGGAACAATGGCTCAATATAATCCTGCGGAAATGGGATATACACTGAATATTGACGGCAAATATTACAGTTCTCTGGATATCGAAGGATTCTCACAGATGATGAAGGATCCGTCTTATTGCTATAAATTCTACTGGCTGGAGGCAATCGTTGGACTGATCTCCGAGAATAGAACAGAAACCACATTCGACGAGATTATTGATGAGATGATAGCCAATGCCTGGTATTCTGTGAGGGAATTTCATATTCATTTAAGCGGGATACAAAGCGACGGTAATGTGAGAGACGGGCTGGAAAGAGCGATCCTCTATCTGTCTGCATTGAGTAAACTTCCGGCGAATGCATCAAAAGTTGAAATCAAAAACGAGATAAAAAATCATAATGCCGAATTGAAGAAATACAAAGAGCAGCTTACCAATATGGTGCCGTACCGCGCTCTGGCCGGGTTTTTCCGCAAAAGCATCGAGCCTGCAGAATGGGGAAGTGTTGTAAGGATGACGGCATATATTGAGCGCATTGATCGGGCGATAACGCCGTTGCCTTATACGCTGGGTTCCGGAAGCCGGCTGAAAAAAGAAGTTTATTTTAATACATCCTGGATCAAAATGATCCAGGATCATACGGTCTCGATACTTGGCTGGATCCAGTATGAAAAAGTAAAATGGCTTCAAAATAATAACCCGGAAATTCCAGGTCTGATCTATAAGCTGGCGCCTATGGATGAGAAGATGCGGAAATTGAACAGAGTGCGTAAACTCTGGGAGGGGATCCTGGATTTAGGAGAAGTAAAAGATGTATTTACAGGTGATCCGGTAGTGACTAAGCAATATGATGTGGATCATTTTATCCCGTGGTCCTTTGTGATGAACGATGAGCTCTGGAATCTGATGCCGATGGATTCCTCTTTGAATTCTTCTAAGAGCAATAAACTTCCTAAGTGGGATCCGTTCTTTGGCAGATTCGCTTCCAACCAATATATGATGTATGAAATCATACACAGTAAAGAAGGGATTTACGGATTATTTAAAGCGTGTTACAGAGATAATCTGCATTCTATCTGGGCCGGCCAGGAACTGTACCGTAGAGGGAACTCAAAAGAGGAATTTTATAATATTCTGATGAAGAATATGCGTCCGGTGTATGATTCGGCCAGAAGGCAGGGATATGAGATCTGGGAGCGGGTGTAAAATAGTGTGAGACTATATAAGGCATAACGAAAGCTTCATTGCATAACAAATACCGCATTTATCCTGCTGTAAATCACAGTCACACCGGAGAATGCCAGAAAACAGGCTATTCTCTTGCTCACTCATTCAAGGAGACTTCCTATGGATCATTTACGCTGTGTAGTAGAACGAATTACATATCAGAATGCCGATAACGGCTATACGGTGCTCAAGTGTGCTGTCAAGAACGCCCAGGATCTGGTGACGGTAGTCGGCATTATGCCGGACACTCACGTAGGTTCGGTGCTTGCGCTGGAGGGCGTCTGGAAGGTGGATGCCAAATACGGCCGCCAGTTTTCCGTGGAGAAATTCGAAGAGACCCTTCCGGCTACGGTTTACGGCATTGAGAAATATCTTGGTTCCGGTCTGATCAAAGGCGTGGGGCCTAAGTTTGCCCGCCGCATTGTGGAGAAATTCGGAAAGGACACGCTGGATGTGATTGAGGAAAATCCGGATGCGCTGATCGAGGTGGAAGGCATCGGCAGAGTGCGGGTGGAGCGGATCAGGAAGAGCTGGGAAGAGCAGAAGGAGATCAAGAATATCATGCTTTTTCTGCAGGGGCATGAAGTCAGCACCAGTCATGCCACGAAGATCTTCAAGACCTATGGCAGTGACAGTATCAGCGTTGTGCAGGAGAATCCTTACCGGCTGGCCGATGATATCTGGGGCATCGGTTTCAAGACGGCGGATACCATAGCGGAGAAGATGGGCATTGAGAAGGATCGTTTTATCCGCCTGCGGAGCGGTATTCTCTATACATTGAATAAACTTTCCGAGAATGGTCACTGCTATGCGGTAAGGGAGCAGCTGATCCAGACTGCGGAGCAGCTTTTGGAGGTGGAGGAGGCGGAGCTGGAGATTACTTTGGACGAAATGCTGCGCATGGAGGATGTGATCCGTGAGGAGGAGGCCATCTATCTGCCGCCTTTTTTCTTTTCCGAGACGGGCTGTGCGAAGCGGCTGCTTAAATTGCTGGCGGCCGAGCGCCGAGTGCAGATGGATGTGGATACGGTGATGGAGACGGTCATGGGCCGGACAGGGCAGGAGGCTGGTGGAGCGGCGACGCCTGCAGAACAACAGCAGGAGAAGGCAGATGTTGTGCCATCTACGGAACAGGGACAGCACATCACCTACGACGAAGTCCAGTTGGAAGCGATCCGCGTAGCCGTATCTTCCAAGATCATGGTGCTCACAGGCGGCCCGGGTACGGGCAAGACCACCACAACCATGGGGATCATCGCCGCCTATCGTGCGGCCGGCTGCCGGATTATTCTGGCGGCGCCTACGGGGCGGGCGGCGAAGCGCATGTCAGAGGCCACCGGCATGGAGGCAAAGACCATTCACAGGCTGCTTGAGTATAAGCCGCCGGAGGGCTACCAGCGTAAAGAAGAAAACCCGCTGGAGGGAGACGTGCTCATTCTGGACGAGTGTTCCATGATAGACATTATGTTGATGTACAACCTGTTAAAAGCCATGCCGGAGCAAATGACGCTGATCATGGTGGGCGATACCGACCAGCTGCCCTCGGTGGGCGCCGGCAATGTGCTGAAAGATATCATTTCTTCCGGGCGGATCCCTGTAGTGCGCTTAAGCCGGATCTTCCGGCAGGCCCAGGGCAGTCGTATCATCATGAATGCCCACCGCATCAACAAAGGGGAACAGATCGACATGCGGGGCGGCCGGGACTCGGATTTCTTCTTTGCCTCGAAAGAGACCAATGAAGAGGTGGTGGAGCTTCTGGTGAAATACTGCACCGAAAATCTGCCGCGCTATTATCATGTGGATGCCCTGCAGGATATTCAGGTGCTGACGCCCATGCAGAGAGGCGTCTGCGGGGCGGCGAACTTGAATCAGGTGCTGCAGGAGACCATGAATCCGGGCAGCATTTTCCTGCGCAGAGGCGGCACGCAGTACCGGCTCCATGATAAAGTCATGCAGATCCGCAACGACTATGATAAGGAAGTTTTTAATGGTGACATAGGTGTCATAAATCATGTAGACATGGAAGAGCGGGAACTGACCGTGAATTTTGACGGCCGGGAAGTGGTGTATGACGTGAGTGAGCTGGAGGAATTAACCCTTGCCTACGCCACCACCATTCACAAATCCCAGGGATCCGAGTATCCCATCGTGGTGATGCCTTTTACCATGAGCCATTATGTGATGCTGCAGAGAAACCTGCTTTACACCGGCGTGACCAGGGCGAAGAAGATCCTGGTGCTGATCGGGGAGAAAAAGGCGGTCTGGTACGCCGTCAAAAACGAGACCACCGCAGACAGAAATACGAAGCTGGCGGAACGTCTGCGGGAGGACAGCATGGAGTCCCGGATCGTTGCGCGTATGGTGCAGACAGAGCGGGCAGGACAGCAATCGGACAATAACGCTGTCCGGTCAGCGGCAGAAGCAGGGGATGCTCCTGCGGAGGTTCGATTGAAGCAGGAGGAAGGCACTGCGGCAGGCAGTCTCAATCAAAATGAAGTCTCTGCCATAGACAGTCCCGGTCAGAAGAAAGCTCCCAAAGAGGATCAGCTGCACCGGGAGGGGGACTTGGCAGCGGCTCCAAAAAAGATTAAGATGATCCAGTACAAAGGCGGAGCGCAGCCATCCATGGTCAGTGAACAGCCGGCCCTCTACAGCGGTTCGCTGTTCCAGCGGCTTGGCCAGTCCGAGTTTCGCAGCAGTTTTTCCCTGAAAAGCAATGACCGGAATTATGTTCAGGAAAAAGGAATGGATACGGTGAAAATGCACGCGCAGGATTTCATTGCCAGAAGGCTGTCGCCGGCTGCGCCGGCAAACGACGGCAGACAGACTCCCATGCGCGGACATCCGGTTTTCGTGGCCCAGCACGCCACGGCTACCTGCTGCCGCGGCTGCCTGGCGAAATGGCACGGGATCGCCGAGGGAGCGGCGTTGTCGGAGTCAGAGCAGGAGTATCTGGTGGATGTGATCATGGAGTGGATCAGGAGACAGATGGAAAGCGATCAGATCAAAAGGGAATGAGGTACGCGGATGAATAAACTGGAGGCAATATTACATAAGCGTTTAGAAAAAATACGTGGTGAACTGAATTCCTATATTAAGAAAAGTTATTGCGGGGACGATCCGCACGCAGTGCTGGCATCTATCGTAGAAAAAACGCCGGAACAAGAGAAAGCCGATGATATGCAGGTAAAATATCTGAACTGTATGAGGATATGTGATGCCGGTTTTAACGATGCAGATTACGATGACAAGGACGCGCTTCTCCCGGACGAAGTTGAGGATAAAGCATCGCCAGAGCCGGTTTTTGATCAGATACCGGAACCGGAAGCTCGAAAAACGGCAGAAGGTGTGGCGCCGGGCAAGTCTGGAATTTACGATTCTTATAGAATATATGGAAAACGTCAGGAACTGGATAAAATTCTGGAACAGAAAGAAGAATCATTTTTTCCTCCATTCCGAAGCGTTTTACGCTGAGGACGCGAGCAGAATTTCAAATTCTGCTCTGCGATCAATAGAATTTGTGACGCTTCGGCACAAATTCTTGGTTGAATAAATTGCTCATCAGAGAATTTATTCAACCTTTACCATGCTGCTTCGCATGATCGATGAGAAGGGGCTGAAAGATACAGAGGTGTATAAGAGGGCAAATATTGACAGAAGATTGTTTTCGAAGATTCGAGGCGATGAAAAATATGTTCCAAGTAAAAAGACTGCAATAGCGTTTTGCCTCGCTTTACAGCTTGAGATGGAAGAAGCAAAGAAATTGCTGGAAACAGCAGGCTATACATTATCTGCATCCTCGAGATTTGATCTGATCATCATGTATTTGATCGAGAATTATGAATATAATATTCATTTCGTTAATATCGTGCTGGACGACTATGGTGAGGGAACACTTTCAAGATAAAATGTCTCTTTGGAAGCGACCGGCTTTGCTGTGAAATCAGGTAATATGTATATATCGGGCACAGAGGAGGTATTGCATATGAGAAGAGAGGCGGCAGAGTTGGTATTTATGCAGGAGAGAAGACCGATTGCCATGACGAGCTCATTTTCGGGTAAAAAGCGATGAGAAGTATAATAGATTGGCTTTTGGATCAGATGAGATTTACCGATGAAGAACACGAAGAGAGCGAATCGGAAGCGGAATCCGAAATGACAGAGAAGACCGTGATGGAATCTGTACTTTGGAAAAAGGAACAGCAGTCGGCCGGGAACAGTCGTGTTTTTTCAAAAATATAGAATTGTATGATGACGTCACGGCGATTATTGACAGCTATAAGAAGGGCGTTGTATGCATTTTCCGCTTGAATGCATATGAAAATGCCGATGCACAGGGAATGCTGAATTATATTTGCGGCGGAATATATGCGTTGGATGGAAATATCACGAATATAAGCGGAAATGTGTATCTTGCGGTGCATAGCAGTGAAAAGATACAAAAAAATGAAGAATCAGTACGGCAGGATCAGGAATGCAAAGCCTGAGTGACATTGGAGAAAGGTGGAAATACAAGGTATGACAACCATCTACTACATAGAAGACGACGAAAATATCGCCCGGCTGGTGAGCGAATATCTGAACCGACAGGGCTGCAGCG
This sequence comes from uncultured Lachnospiraceae bacterium, assembly GCA_947576945.1. Lineage (GTDB taxonomy): Bacteria > Bacillota > Clostridia > Lachnospirales > Lachnospiraceae > UBA3282. The sequence goes on along the minus strand of CANPTH010000054.1, from coordinate 595 downwards.
TTTCCATCTTTCCCACGATCGCCGGGGCAAAGGAGGCTTTTGCAGGAAAGCTCCCCACGCTGGCGCTGGTGGACTGGAATATGCCGGACGGCACCGGCAGCGCTTTCTGCCAGTGGATACGAGCCCGCTGGAAAGATCTGCCGGTGATCTTTATCACTGTCCGCGGCGATTCACGGGATATCGTGTCCGGCTTTCAAAACGGCGCCGACGACTATGTGGTGAAACCTTTTGAACTGGAAGTGCTGTACTCCCGCATACAGGCATTGCTGCGCAGAACGCGGGACGTTGCGGGGAAATATCTGTCCTGCGGGGAAGTATCCCTTGACCGGGAGAAAAGGCAGGTATACCGGAACGGGGCGGAAGTCCCCTTAAGTCCGGTAGAATACCAGCTGCTCTTAACCCTGTTGGAGAATAAAGGAAGAACCGTCACCAGACAATCTCTTTTGGAAAAAATCTGGGACAGCAGCGGCAATTTCGTCAATGACAACACGCTCACCGTCACCATGAAACGCCTGCGTGAAAAGCTGCAGCAGCCGTCGTGTCTTAAGACTGTCAGGAGTGTGGGATATCGTATGGAGGAAATAGATCTTAATTA
>CANPTH010000053.1 GCA_947576945.1 uncultured Lachnospiraceae bacterium | reverse complement strand
CCCACTCTTGCATTCGGATAATCCGTCTCGCCTCGGATCGGCTTCGCCCCTCTTCTCAGATACGCCTTCACCTTCTCCCCGTACAGATACGGATCATTCCCCATAACGATCCCCCACTGCATAAGAAGCGCCGCCGCACCGGTCACAAAGGGCGTTGCAAAAGAAGTTCCCGTAACCGGTGTATATCCCCCATTTCTGTCAGGCGCAATCACATTCACGCCCGGCGCGACCAGATCCGGCTTCACGAAGGAATCCGAGGTACGGCTGTTGACCTGCTCCTGATACAGATAACCTCTCCCGGAAAAATCCGCATATGCTTCATACACCGGATCATAGGCGCCTACCGTGATAACCTTGGAAGCGGTAGAGGGAATGGTCAGCGTCACATCCGGCGTAGTCCTGACAAAGCGCGTATTCTCACTCCTCGTCGTACCGGACGGGAGATAGAAGGTATAATTTCCCGTGATCGTTTCCACCGGCCGCAGCACAAAAGTCCATACTCCGCTGTCCAGATATCTGCTGCCTGCCACCGGCAGCAGATCAAAATAAATCTCCTGGCTTGTCAGATAGGGCGCCGGTTCTCCGTTATAAAGAAGGATCTGCGTATTATTCAGACGGTAGTTTTGCTGACCTGGCCGGTCAGTATCTACAGTCAGGGACTGCCCTGCAGGCGACACCAACGTCACTACATAACGATCCGTATACTCCTTCCACAATTGAATATTCAGCCCTGTTTCATAGCTTCCGATCGTCAGTTCCACGCGTGTACTTTCTGTTACGACACTCCTGTCATTTTGTAATCTGTTCCTATTATGACCCGTAACGATCACACTGCCGCCTACATGCCCGCCCGATGCCCCTTCATTTCCACTTCCCACACAGATCACACTGCGCCCAATCTCTGATACATTGTCCAGAAAACGCTCTAACAGTGACGTACCGTTATGAGCCCCGTACGTATTGCCAAAGCTTAAGTTGATAGCTACAGGCATTTTGAGCGCAATCGCCTTATTGACCGTATAAGTTAATGCGCGCATCAGTTCTGTCGTCCTTGGAAAAGAATCTGCCCGCGGCGTTCCCAGCCTCACGATCAGCAGATCACTCTCCCGTGCCATACCGGCATAAGCTATCCCACCCTGCCCGCCATTTCCAGCCGCAATACCCGCCACCGCCGTCCCATGCCCCGTTGTGTCTATGCTGGGAACTATCTGTTCTGCCTGCAGTCTGCTTCCGGTTGCCAATGCGGCATTGATCTGCTCCCTGTCATATTCCACGCCGGTCACCTGATCCAAAAGATACAGGATTCTGGTAGTCCCGTCTGCATTTCGGAAATCCTGATTCCAATAGCTGATCCCGGAATCAATCACTGCCACCAGCACTCCCTTGCCGCTCAGCTCATTAAAGATCCGGCTGCCCGGCGCATAGCAGGCCGCCGTATTACCCGCCAAATCCGAGAAGAAGAGCCTTTTGGGTTTCTCAATATATTCAATCTCCTCCACTGTCACCAACGCATCTATCATCGACTCCGGTACTGTCAAAATAGCATATCCGGCAATCAATTCTTCCACCTTTATCACAGTTGACTGAGGCAGTAAATTTAAAACGGACAATCCCCGCCGCAGATCACCGTGATACTTGACGATCAATTCCCAGGTACTGTCCTCCTTATCATATCCCACATTTAATTCCATAGATTTGTCCCGCTGTGTCATCGGTGTATCCAACGCCAGATTCAGTAAATTTTCCAGCTTTTGAGAATCCATAGTTTCCTCCATGCCGAACCATCTCAAACTCCCGTTCAAAAAATCAGCATAGCTGTCTGACTTTTCAGTCTTTACCCATTTACCCATTTCCGTATTGACCGTGTGAACTTCTCGCAGGGTGATGGTAATCGGCTTTTTTATTTGTCGGTTATGATAAGTATATGCAGTTCTTCTCTACGCGAAACGAATGTGCTAAAGCATGGAAAAACCTGCCTGCAGGATTCTCCGCCTGCGGCAGGCCGCTTTAAAGATATGATTCCGGAACCGCATTACCTGTGCAGTTCCGGAATCCAAAGATCACTCTTATTCTTCAACCACTTTCAGTTCCATATTGCCGGTCGATCCATCCTCGCTATACAGGTAATACCATCCCCCCTGCGATAACAGGGCCTGCGAAGAATACCTTTTATCAGCCTCCGGGATGATATCCGCAATATCCTGAAAACGTTCCAGATATGCTTCGTAACCAGCCCAGGGCCAGAATGTCTCCGCTTCCAGCGTTTGCATGCTCCGGTCAGCGATCGTGTACAGATAGATCTCTCTGCTTCCTGTCTTTGGCAGTATCTGTATCTGGCCTTTCTGGCTCATACCGATCTCTCCTCCCTGCTCCCAGGAAAAATCACACTCCGCAAGAGAAATCAATTCCTCCTTTCTGCCACACCAGGCATCCCAGAGCCAGACTGATCGACCTTCTTCATATACTACATTTCCATATGCGACGGACAAGATCCGCACGTCCGATATCTGTCCTCCGCCGCCGTTTTCTGCAGTCTGTGTATTACGCTCTGACTCTTTACCAGCCGTATCCCCGGCTGTATCTGCCTGCGCTGCCTTTGTCTGTCCGAGGGCAATCTCCCTCTCTGTTCCGCCGTCATAGAGCAAAAGCGCTGCTGTTTTATCCGGATCTATGGCCGTATCCAGAGCGATCTCAAAACAGAATTCTTCCGCTTCATCTATATGCCCGGACATGCTTAACTGCATTCCGTTCTCCTCTATGACACTCCCATCCTCATACCGCACACCTGTCAGATATACCGTCTTTCCCCATACGGCATGTTGTGCGGTTTCTTTTTCCGTATACATCCGAATCCGGAAAGGACTGATCTCCATCTTATTGAAAAGCAGTTCATGTCCCCCCAGCACACAAGTCTCCTTCGGATAGAACTGCACCAGATTGGCCGTTGCCGGCAGACTCAGAGGAATCTCCCACTCCCCTTCTGCCAGACAGGCAACTGTTTCCGTCTGCTCTGTCTGCACCAGATCTTTTAATCTTACACGGATCTCGGCTCCATCCGGCAACTTTTCTTCATAATACATGATCTGCAGCTCCAAAAGTACCTTCTGCTCTGCAAAAGAATCTTCCACGAACCCGTGAACACATCCGAAATCTGTCCCTACGACTTCACATTCTTCAAACAGAATATCTCCATTCCATTCTTCTATGCCGTCCGGCACGGTCATTTCGATCAGAAAATAACCATAAGAATCTGTCCTGACTGCCTGCAGGGCCTCGAATTTCATTCCATTTCCTTCCGTTACGGTATCCTGTATTGACGCCACATGTTCCATGGAAAGCTTATCTTCCAATTCCTTATCCGTTCCAAAATGAGCAGACAGGCTTTTATGCCATTCCATCATACCGGCTGCCACTGCCGTCACGGATGCGCAGGCAAGAATAGCCGCCGCAAGGATCAATCCATACTTTCGGCGTCCCCTCCTTATACCGGAAGGACTCTCTTCCAACTGCGACAGGGTCTGTTCAAACTGTCTGTGAAAATTTTCGGGTAATTCTTTATAAATATCTCTCTTCATTTCTGACCTCCTAATCTTTCAACCTGTCCTTCAACTGTATTCTGGCCCTGCGCAGTCTGCTTTTGACGGTGCCATCTGGCATCTGCATGATCTGTGCGATCTGCCTGATGGAATAGCCTTCTATATAGAACAAAAGCACGCAGATCCTGTCCTTCTCTTTCAGGGCATCGATCGCCTTATACAGATCCAGATATTCTTCCTGCACGTAATTGCCAAAATCCACCTGTGCATCCAGCATCTGCTCTTCCATGGGAATCAAGCGTTTCTGCCGGCGCAGCAGAGCATAGCATTCATTGAGCAGGATCCTCATGATCCAGGTCTTGAAATACTCCTGCTTCTTCAACGTATTCCGTCCTGCATATGCTTTGACCACTGCTTCCTGCACCGCATCAGCACATTCCTGTTCCCTGTGCAGAACAGAGAAGGCAAGGTGAAACATGTCAGCCTCTACCTGAGACATAAGATTTACAAATTGTTCTTTTTCCATTGTCTTTCCTCGTTTTCCAATATGTCATTTTGACCCGCTGCATCCCATGTCATTCCATATAGCGTGCTAAGTACTTCCCCGGGTATTTGTATCAAAATCTGCCATGGAATGCAAGTATGAAACTTCAAACTCGTTCGTTGTTTCTTACTAATTAGATGCAGCAGAACCTCAAACGGTTTAAAAAAAGAAAAGAATTCCGTTCCACCACCGTGGATCAATCGAGTAGGAGAAATACACAGAGAAACACCGACTTTCTGTGCATAACGCAACTCCTTTCATATGAGCAGGATATAATGAAGTTAGTATAACACCAAAAGCATCCCAAACAAGAATAATTATAGTTCGCTTTGACTCTGCATCCATAACATGCTATGATAAATGCAGCTATTTCTACTTAAGTATTTTACACCGAACCAGACAGAGGAAATCATGCACAAACTTACTGACACAGCAAACACCGATACGAATGCAGTGCATACTGACACCATGGATCTGACCCCGAATATACCTGCCGGGGAATCCCCGGTTAAAACATATGACGATTATTATGTACAAGACGGCTTCGGAACCCTGGACTATCCCGTAGGCGTCTACTATCTTGACCTGAGTAAATCCTACATGAACAGGATTCGCTGGCACTGGCATGAAGAGATGGAAATCCTGATCGTTAACAATGGTCACGCAGAAGTCTCCAGTGATGACGTTTCCTATCCCCTGAATCCGGGACAGGGCATTATCATCAACCAGAATGTCATGCATTCTATCCGCTCCATGGATCAGAGGAACTGTACCTTCTATTCTCTTGTCTTCCATCCGGATTTCATCTTTGGTCACAAGAGTAATTATCTGCAGACACAGTTTCTGCTGCCGGTTCAGAATTTTCATCTGTTTAAAATGATGGTTCTCAATGAGAACGATCCCTGGCATGAACGCATGCTGGACGCTGTCAACGATACAATTGCGGCTAATCTGACCAAACAATTCGGTTACGAAATTGCCACGAAAGGGTATCTGTGCCGTTTCTGGGCGGAACTCATCTCCCGTTTCCCGGAACTGACCGCCGCGCCTCCGCCTCACGTTTCCACAGATGAGCAGCGTGTCAAGCAGGCTATGCTTTTTATCAGAAAGCATCATGCAGATCCTATTTCCCTGGATGAAATCGCCGGCAGCATCCATATCAGTAAAAGTGAATGCTGCCGCTGTTTTGCCCGCACCTTACAGATGACCCCTTTTGAATATCTGATGAGATATCGCATTCTGGAGGCCACTAAGAAAATGATAGAAACCATGAAAAATCCTATGTCCATCGCTGATATCGCGTTGTCCGTAGGCTTTAATAACGTGAGTTATTTCAACAAGCTGTTTAAAAAATTCCTGGGATGTACGCCCACCTACTACCGGACCCACAAGATTCCATCCAGTGAGTCCCCACAGAAGAACGGGCCTTTCGAAATTCCAATGATCTGACTTTCTTCACCGATATAACAAACCGGATTGTACTGCTGTAAAACAAGCACAATCCGGTTTATTTGCACATTCATGCCCGATACGAACCGTTGCATGAAAAGATTTATTTTATATATTATATATTCCTGCCGCATATGTCCTGCAGACAGCACCTGGAGCAATACGGACTGGTTCTTGCCGTACACACTTCTCTGCCATGCCACACCAGCCTGTGACAGAAATCGCTTCCTTCTTCCGGCGGAATGATCTTCCATAATGCCATTTCCACCTTCTTTGGTTCTTTCACACCATCCACCAGACCGATCCTGTTGCAAAGACGGATGCAATGGGTATCCGTAACGATAGCCGGTTTCCCGAACACGTCTCCCATAATCAGATTCGCGCTCTTCCTTCCCACCCCCGGAAGCCTGAGAAGTGCATCAAAATCATCCGGTACCTTTCCTCCATACTCTTCCTGAAGCATTTTCATACAGGCGCTGATATCCCGTGCCTTGCTGTTTCCCAGGCCGCATGGATGAACAATTTTCTCAATCTCCTCCACCGGAGCCGCCGCTAATGCTGCCACATCCGGATATTGTTCATACAGCTTCTCCACCACCACATTGACTCTTGCATCCGTACACTGCGCTGCCAGCCGCACGCTGACCAAAAGCTTCCACGCTTCATCATAATCAAGAGAACACGCCGCATCCGGATATTCTTTCTTCAGCCGTTCTATTACCGCCAGCGCCAGTTCTTTCTTCTTCATCCGTATCCCTGTGCCTCCTTCTTCTGTGCTTCCTCCTGTCTATATAGATAGCAGTCATTTTCATGCGAATTGATGACGCCGACCGCCTGCAGATAAGCATAAATAATCGTCGTTCCCACGAAGGTCATTCCCCGTCTCTTAAGATCCCTGGAAACTGCATCTGAAAGCGGCGAGCTGGCCTGATCATTCTCATACACCACCTGTTCCTGTGTATATCCCCACAGATACTTTGCAAAACTGCCATGCTCCTCCGCAATCTTTTTAAAAATACGGGCGTTATTAACTGCCGCCTTAATTTTCAGCCGATTGCGGATAATGCCGCTATCCTGCTTAAGCGCTTCTATCTTCTCCTCATCATAGGCGCAAACCTTCTCAAGATCAAATTCATCAAAGGCCCTCCGAAACGCCTCTCTTTTATTCAGGACACACTCCCAGGACAATCCTGCCTGAAAAGATTCCAGAATCAGCATCTCAAACAGCCGATGATCATCGTATACCGGCCGTCCCCACTCTTCGTCATGGTATCTTACATACAGTTCATTGTTCGGATTCGCCCATATACACCGCTTCTTATGATCCGCATGATCCATCTTGTCAACTCTCCTTGTCTTACAGTATCTTACAGTCCTGTTTATCGGATGGTACCAGTGCTCACAGTGCGCAAACGTACAAAACAGCGCATTAATCCCGGACGGGCCGTTTCAGTTTTCTCCCATCCTGATCAGTTTTGCTGCCTGGTCGGCGGCAATACAGGCATCTATAATCTCCTGAATGTCACCGTTCATTACCTTATCCAGCTTGTAGAGCGTTAAATTGATCCTGTGATCCGTCACGCGCCCCTGCGGGAAATTGTAGGTTCTGATCTTCTCGGAACGATCCCCTGTACCTATCTGACTTCTGCGCATCTCCGCCTCCGCATCATGCCGCTGCTGCTGCTCTATATCATAAAGCTTCGCTTTGAGAAGCGCAAACGCCTTGGCCTTATTCTGTATCTGTGATTTCTCCGTCTGGCTGTATACTACAATTCCCGTAGGATAATGTGTCAGCCGAACAGCCGAGTCCGTCGTATTGACGCACTGCCCTCCGTTACCGGATGCCCGCATAACGTCAATCCGCACATCCTTATCATCAATAACTATGTCAATATTATCGTCAACTTCCGGCATCACTGCCACACTGATCGTGGAAGTATGAATCCTGCCCCCGGACTCCGTCTCCGGCACACGCTGCACACGGTGTACCCCGCTTTCATACTTCAAGACAGAATAAGCTCCCTGTCCGGTCACCATGAACGTAACACTCTTCATGCCGCCAATTCCAATCTCTTCCACTTCCACAGTCTCTACCTTCCACCGCCTGCCTTCTGCATAATGGACATACATGCGGTAGATCTCCGCCGCAAAAAGCGCCGCTTCGTCTCCGCCCGCGCCCGCGCGAATCTCCACGATAACATTCTTCTCATCATTGGGATCCTTCGGCAGGAGCAGAATCTTCAGTTCTTTCTCCAGCTCTTCCACCCGCTTCTTCGATGTACTAAGCTCCTCCTTCAGCATCTCCCGCATATCTTCATCAGACTCACTCTCCAACATGGAAACAGAGTCTTCGATATCCTGGCTGCATTTCTTATACTCTTTATAAGCATTTACAATAGGTGTCAGATCGCTCTGTTCCTTCATCAACGCACGAAACCGTTCCTGATTATTTGCCACGTCCGGTTCACTCAATGCATTCATGATCTCTTCAAATTTTCTCAGCAAATCATCTAATCTGTCAAACATAATCTCCTCCACAACAACTGCTTACTCTCAGAATCCTATCAGGCTGCAGCTTTCCGATAATCCGTATCTGCAAAATATCTCCGATCTAAATCAGGCAGTGCACCAGGTTCCCTGCACCACTCTGTCATTTCCCGCGTAATCTTTGAAAATTTCCACCTCTGTATAACCGGTCTCTCTCAACAGGCGGCTCACTTCCTCCCCCTGATCGTATCCGATCTCAAAAAAAAGCATGCCGCCTCCATACAGATACGCACCTGCCTGTTCACAGATCCGTCTGTAATAAAACAGGCCGTCTTCCCTGCCGTCCAGTGCAGAAATCGGCTCATAGTCCCGCACCTCCGGCATCAATGTATCAATAACATCCGTTCTTATATAAGGAGGGTTTGAAACAATTATATCAAATTTCTCCTTCTCATCTAATGCCTGGAACAGATCCCCCTGCACAAAGGAAGCACGCGCTTTCTCCAACGCCGCATCCCTTCCCAAAATGCGCTCCGCATTCCGCTTTGCAACCTGCAGCGCCAATTCAGAACTGTCTGCTCCGATGCCCGTGCTTTCATTAGAATACCGCAGCAGGCTGAGCAGAATACAGCCGGAACCAGTACACATATCCAGAATGTGCATACCATCGTGCAAATTCTTAAGAACCTCTTCCACCAATATCTCCGTATCCTGCCTGGGTATCAGCACATTTCTATTGACCAGAAAAGTCAATCCCATAAATTCCTGTTCTCCGGTAATATATTGCAGCGGTACCCGTCTGGTTCTTTGGTCAACCGCCTGCCGATATCTGTCATATTCCTCTGTCGATACTGCACGGCTGCCATGTACTAACAGGGTATTTCTGTCCGTACCGCAGCTCCACTCCATAAGCAGTCTTGCATCCAGTTGTGCTTCCGGAATCTCTGCCTGCACTAAACGCTGCCATCCCCATTCATATACTTCCTTATAACTGCGCCCTGTATCCTCCCGGGCATAAGTACTGTACGGCTTCATTCTGCATCCTCTTGCTGCTCTTCTCCTGTATCGTCTGTCAGCCAGGAATCATCTATCTCATATCCAAACTCTTCATACAGATAACCTTTCCAGTCAAAAACTGCCTCTACTGCCGCAATGGCAACCTCAACCATACTCTCGTCAGGCTCCCTGGTTGTCAATCTCTGCAGCCACAGACCCGGCGCCGAAATGATCCTGACCAGAATATTACTGCTCCTGCCCGCCAGCCGGATAATTTCATAGGAAATCCCCGCAATCACCGGGATCAGCGCAATCCTGATCAGCACGCGATACACAGGATTCTCCACGCGGATAAAAAAGAACAGCACTACACTGACCAGCATAACAAACAACATGAAGCTGGTTCCGCATCTCTTGTGCTGCTTGGAGCTGCGCATCACATTCTTAACCGTCAGCGGCCGGCCTTTTTCAATACAGTTGATACACTTATGTTCCGCCCCATGGTATCTGTAAAGCCGTCTGATATCCCTCATTAAGGAGATGCTCAGCACATACAGTACAAAAATCGCAATGCGCAGCACACCCTCGATGATCGCCATAAAGGATGCACTTCTGACATATTCTGCAAAAAGGGATGTGACAAAATAGGGCAGCACCATGAAGATCCCAATGGCAAGCGCAAACGAAAATATCATCACTACAGCACTCAATACCTGATCCGCCCTGTCTTTGAAAAGCTTATGGAAAGCTTTGTCCGTCACGGTTTCCTCCGTGGTATCGTCCTCGTAAAAAGATGCGGAAAAGTTCAGACTTCTCATACCGAGAATCATAGAATCAAGAAACTGAAATATGCCTCTGATAAAGGGGATGTTTTTCAGCTTGCTCTCATGCAGTACCCCTATATAATGTTCCACCTCAACTTCAATCTCTCCGTTCGGCTTCCTGACAGCCACTGCGTACTGATCTTTGTTCTTCATCATAACGCCTTCCAGGACAGCCTGTCCGCCGATGCCGGAATAATGTGTTTTCTTTTTTCTGCTCATTCTGTATTATCCTCATACATGCCCCTGCTGTCTTTACACAGATTCTGTATATTGCAGGCGCAGTCTTTTATACCCTCTTATAAATCACAATATATAATGATAGAAAAGGGTGAGATACACACCTCACCCTTCCTGTACAAAACTTATTTGCTCTCCACACCGTATTTCTTATTAAACTTATCGATACGTCCGCGGGCCTGTGCAGCTTTCTGCTGACCTGTGTAGAACGAATGACACTTGGAACAGACTTCCACGTGAATCTCAGGTTTTGTCGAACCTGTCACAAATGTGTTGCCACAGTTACACGTCACTGTTGCCTGATAATACTCAGGATGGATTCCTTCTTTCATCTCTGTACCTAAACTCCTTTCTAAGAACTTCTTACATACAGGCGTTACCGCCGTTATTCTCATCCCATGCCGCCTAAAACCGACAGCCTCTACATTGTAGCATAGGACCCTGCAGGATGCAAGTCCTTTCCGGCAAAATAATCCTATAAAAATATCAGTCCGTCTCTCTGCTTCCATCAAAAACAGCAGCTTATAAAAATTTCATCTTCTTGACCATATTTACAAACTCATTGTTGTTCTTGGTTCTGGCAAACATATCCAGAATCTTCTCCACCGCTTCATCCGCCTTCATGCCATTCAGCGCTTTACGTATGATATTAATCGCTTCCAACTCATCAGGAGACAAAAGCAGGTCTTCTCTTCTGGTACTGGATTTCGGAATGTCGATGGCCGGGAATACGCGCTTCTCCGACAGTTTGCGGTCCAGAATCATCTCCATATTGCCGGTTCCCTTAAATTCTTCATATATCACATCGTCCATTCTGCTGCCCGTCTCCACCAGAGCCGTCGCAAGAATCGTCAGGCTGCCGCCCTCTCTCATATTACGGGCCGCACCGAAGATACGTTTCGGCATATGTAATGCCGCCGGATCCAGACCACCTGAAAGGGTACGTCCACTGGGCGGAACCACCAGATTGTAAGCCCTGGTCAGACGGGTAATGCTGTCTAAGAGGATCACTACATCTCTTCCGTGCTCTACAAGACGCTTCGCGCGTTCGATCACCATCTCGGACACTCTCTTATGATGCTCCGGAAGCTCATCAAACGTAGAATAGATTACTTCAACATTAGGCCCCTCAATAGCCTCCTTGATATCAGTCACTTCCTCAGGCCGTTCATCAATCAGCAAAATAATCAGATGCGCATCCGGCGTTGTCCTTGTAATGGATTTCGCAACAGCCTTTAACAAAGTTGTCTTGCCGGCTTTAGGCGGCGACACAATCATACCTCTCTGCCCCTTACCTACCGGGCTGATCAAATCCATGATCCGCATGGCCACAGAAGCCCCGGGTGTCTCCAGTTTCAATCTCTCGTTAGGAAAAATTGGCGTCAGATCCTCGAAACTCGGCCTGCGCATGGCAATCTCCGGCGGAAATCCATTGATAGATTTCACGTACAGGAGCGCACTGAACTTCTCATTCTGCGTCTTAACCCTGGTATTTCCCTCTAAAATATCACCCGTTTTCAAGCCAAACCGCCGAATCTGGCTGGGCGCCACATAGACATCATTCTCCCCCGGCAGATAATTCTCACACCGTATAAATCCGAATCCATCACTCATAACTTCCAGAATGCCGCTGGCTGTGATTCCACTGTCCAGTTCCGCCGGAAATTTCTCTTCCTCACCGTTCTGCTTCGCCGGCACAACGGATTTCACCGTAACCTCCCTGCCTGCCGCTTTGTCCTTCTCGTCCTCCGCCAGCATTAACGCTACGATCTCCGCCTTCTTCATAGTCGAAGTGCCCTTGATGCCTCTTGCCTTTGCAACTGCTTTCAGATCGGCAAGCGCAAGTGATTCATACTTTTCTCTCATACATTCCTCCTGTATTTTTCATGAAACCTCTATATATATTCTTTCATATATGTTCCTTGTCTGGGGATTTCTTACCTGATGTGTCATACGAAATGATCTATAGGCTGTTTATTCTACTGGACATTATACACTACCTTTTTCGAAATAGGAAGTACTTTTTTACATATTGCGTAGAAAAAGAAATAAGGGTATAGTAGGATGTGCGGAGCAACCATCCCCACAATTTATCGTGGATTATCCCAGCAAAAGAATGCCGCATATAAACTTAGTAAGCGAGGTATGATCATGACAACGAATGAAAAAGCATTGATGTTACATAAACAGTGGAACGGTAAACTGGAAACCGTATCCAAGGCCGCAGTCAAGACGCGGGAAGATCTGGCGCTGGCGTATACGCCGGGCGTCGCAGAGCCTTGTAAGGTAATTGCACAGGAGAAGGAAGCTGTCTACACTTATACATGGAAGGCTAATACTGTGGCAGTCATATCTGACGGCAGCGCCGTACTGGGGCTTGGCAATATCGGTCCACATGCTGCCATGCCCGTCATGGAGGGCAAGGCTGTACTGTTCAAAGAATTCGGCGGCGTTAACGCCGTGCCAATCTGTCTGGACACACAGGATACCGAAGAGATCATCAAGGCAGTAACCTATCTCGCCCCCGGCTTCGGCGGCATCAATCTGGAAGACATCAGCGCTCCCCGCTGTTTTGAGATTGAGGAAAGGCTGAAGGAAACCCTGGATATTCCGGTATTTCACGATGACCAGCACGGAACAGCCATCGTCGTCCTTGCCGGCATCATCAACGCACTTAAAGTAGTCGGCAAACAGAAAGAAACCTGCAGAGTCGTCGTGAACGGAGCGGGAAGCGCCGGCATCGCCATCACCAGGCTTCTGTTAAACTACGGCTTCACCGACATTATCATGTGTGATAAAGCAGGCATCCTCAATAAAAATGCCAGAAATTTAAACCCTGTACAACAGAAGATGGCCGAGCTGACCAATACAGGAGGCGAAACCGGATCACTTGCCGATGCCATGAAAGGCGCAGATATCTTCGTAGGTGTATCTGCACCCAATATCGTAACGCCCGATATGGTATCGTCCATGCATAAGGACGCCATCCTCTTCGCCATGGCCAACCCGGTACCGGAAATTATGCCGGACGCCGCCAAAGCTGCCGGAGCAAGAGTCGTTGGAACAGGACGCTCTGACTTCCCGAACCAGATCAATAATGTAGTTGCCTTCCCCGGCATTTTCAAAGGCGCTCTGGAAGGACGCGCCGTACAGATCACGGAAGAGATGAAGCTGGCTGCCGCACATGCCATCGCCGGGCTGGTACCGGAGGAAGAACTGAACGAAGATAATATCATGCCGGAGGCTTTTAATCCGAAGGTAGCCGAAGTAGTGGCCGAAGCAGTAAAATCCCATATTCACAGACAAGGTTAAGCAATGATAATACCGGAACAATGGCATGGCAGGCCTTACTACTCATTAGACGCCTTTCTGAAAAATACATACGGAGAAAAACTGTACAAGATCGCTGTGGACGCCGATTTTACCTGCCCGAATCGTGACGGCACGCTCGGTAAGAACGGCTGCATTTTCTGTTCGGCCGGCGGCAGCGGGGAGCATGCAGTCAAAACTGCCCTGCACGCCTCCGTCTCCGAGCAGATCGCCGCCGGCATCACCCTTTTTCACCATAAGCGCATCGGCCAACGCTATATTGTATACTTTCAGGCCTATACCAATACCTACGGTTCCATGACCAGGCTGCGCGCCCTTTATTCCGAAGCGCTGCGAAACCCTTTGACAGCCGGAATCTCTATTGCGACCAGGCCGGACTGCATCAGCCAGGAAATTGTGACCTTACTGGTCAATTTAAAGCTGGAATTTTCTGACAAATTTGTCTGGATTGAATTGGGGCTTCAGACAATCCATGAAACAACTGCCCTTTTTATAAGGAGAGGCTATCCATTGCCCATATATGACAATTGCGTCAGATTACTTCGTCAGGCTCACATACCGGTGATCACGCATATTATTCTTGGCCTTCCCGGCGAATCAGCGGACGACCTGTTGTCCACCATTGACCACCTGAATCAGATCGGTACATGGGGCGTCAAGCTCCAACTGCTCCACATACTCCGCGATACCGATCTTGCCGGATTATATGAGAAGGGCCGCTGCATCCCCTTATCTCAGGAGTCCTATACGGATCTGATCATCTCCTGCCTTGAGCGGCTCTCGCCCGATATTGTGATACACAGACTGACCGGAGACGGTCCGGCAGATCTGCTGCTTGCCCCGCTATGGAGCAGGAACAAACGGCACGTACTCAACACGCTGCACCATACTATGAAACAACGCTCCTCCTGGCAGGGGCGGCTATATGAAAGGTCTTTTTCATGAATCACGATCAATTGGCTCTTTATAATAAACTTCTTGTGCTCTATATGCTGAACCGGGTTTCCTTTCCGTTAACCCAGGCTCAAATCTACGATTTCCTGTTAGAGCGAAATTATGTCAATTTCATGAATCTACAGCGTGCGATTACCGAACTGGTAGATACCGGTTTCGTATTGGCCAACTCCAGGCATAACCGCACTTATCTTACAATCACTGCAGAGGGACAGGAAACTCTCTCTTTCTTCAAAAACCGTATCGATACCTCCTTTAAGAAAGAGATCGATGAATTTTTTAACCGAAATCAGTTTAAACTGCGCAATGAAACTTCCGTTCTGGCAGATTATACGAAAGCCTTCTCCGGTGATTACGAAGTGCGCCTGGCCGTAAAAGAAAAGGACGCAACAGTAGTGGATATCACTCTGTCCGTCCCAAATGAAGAGGCTGCAGAAAAGGTCTGTACCAACTGGCACCGGAAAAATCAGAATATTTATCAATATCTGGCGGAGCAGTTATTTTGAAAAACCGCCTGCAGCTCATCAATGCTTCGAGATCACTTCTCCCCAATTTGTAATACCGATAACGCGCAGGGCAAAATCCGTATATTTGGCAGCATCTGCTGTATCCACATATTTGAACGCATTGTAGATAGATTTGCGACCGCCTCCCAGAGTATTGATCCCCAGCGCCAATCCCTGCGCCAGTTCTGTCGGCGCATCCGTCTGTCTTGAGAACAGCATGCTGTCAATATATTGATTGGACTCTATGATCTTATAGGCATACACAAAGGAAGCTGCCTGCAGATCCTGTCCGGCAGAAGAAGTATAGCCCATCTCACTCAGGATCACATGCCGCACCTCTCCTGAATCCGTTAAATAGTCTTCCTTCTGCAGATAGTCCGTCAAAACATGGATATTCTTGATGGTAATCACCGGCGTGGTCTCCGAATTCAAGACATAAGAACCGGACTTACCGCTGGTGCTCCATGCCTTGGCGCTGGTCAGCGGATAATTATATGGATGCTGAGCCACACCCCAGTCTATGTTCCCGTCTTCTTTAATATTTCTGTTAAATTCATCCAGAATCTGCTTGGAACCATACCCGCCGTTGGAATACAGGCTCTTAACCCACTGCTGATCCAGTGAAATATAGACCCTGGCATTGCCGTTGATGCTTAAGATCGCATTATAGAAAATGCGGAAAGCCTTCGCATACTCCTCGACGTAAGCCTCTGTCTCCATATATTCTATGTAGTTCCATTCCTTTCTGGCATTAATTTCGTTACCGATTACCCAGTTCATAACCTTACCATGTCCGGTGCCCGCATAACGATTCGCCAGGAAAGAAGCAATGGCCGCAATATATTCCGTACCGTCTTCATCCGTGGCGTTAAAGGCATAGTAAGGCGCATTACCGCCTCCGGAACGTGCCTTTGGATGGATCAGCTCCATATACCCCGGATGTATGTCATTCAGAATAATAGCCGTCGTAATGATACCCTTATTCGTCAGGGTTGAAAACACATAATCGTATTCTGCTATGACCTGGCCGTTAAAGGCATAACTTCTTCCATTATAGGTATAATATACTGTCGGATAATAAGCATTACTGGTATTTCCAAGTATTCTGCTGAGCGGAATGTTGTAAGCTGCATGCTTTACACCCAGATCGTCCAGTTCCGATCCACGCAGCTTCTCCGGATCCACCAGAAGTCCTTTCTTGGAGGATGTATTTCCAAACGACGGGCTGTACCTGGCTATAGCCTCCGGATTCGTAATATGCCGCGGCTTACTGATGGCCATAAATTTACCGTCTTTCTTGACCGCCACAACAAACTTGGAAAACAATCTGGAATTGACACTGTTATAATTAAGATTGACTGAAAAAGTCAAATCCACATCTTTCTGATCCTCTATAATATATTCATCATCCGTTATTCCATTCTCATATGCTTTTTCCTCAAACAAATAGTAATAGCCGTCATCACTGATCGCCAGTCCCTGCGCGGACATAGTTACGTCCACTTTCCCCGTCTCAGTATTGATTACACAGCTTTCAATCCTGGCAAAATCAGCCGCGTTTGCTTCCGTCAGCTCAACCTCCGGCGGCCTGTTCCTTACACCGTCAATCACAAAACGCGCAGCGTCTGTAAGCGCCCTGGAAATTCCTTCCCCGGCGTGTTTTTTCACACGATCCTTCTTATGCCGCCAAACGCTGTACTCTGTCATGGCCACCGCCTCGGTATGAACCATCGCCTCTACCGCGGCATCTGCAGCCTCTGTCTGATCCAGATAATATCGTATTCCCAGAAAAGAACCCGAACCGATTAACAGCGCCATCGCCGCAGCAATCCCAGCAATGGTAAAGAATTTCTTTCTGTTTTTTGATTTTTTCCCTGCTTCGTCAGCTTCTTCAATAACATAGGTCTCTTCCACCGTAATGGTACGCTCTACCGCGCCCCTGTCATTGACCGTCACCGACTCCTCCAGCTTCACTGACTCTTCCAGCACCCTGCCTTTTTGTTTCTCAGCTTTGATCCTGGCTTTTTCCTTTTTCAGCTGCTCCTTTTGACGACGCTTTCTTGCTTTGGCCTTCTTCTTGTTCTCGGCCACTTTCGCCTTATCGATGATCCGCTTTCTCTTTTTCTTCTTTTTCGCAGGCGTACCTGTGCCATTTCCTGCAGCTGCCTTCTTACTGCCTGATGCACGTCCGCCCCCATTCCCATCCGGATCCTGATGATTCTCCCTGTCCGCAGCGCTGTTATGATCCGGGATCTTCTTGTCATCATTATCATTATTCAGTGTCATGTGCTGCTTCTTCCTTTATACGTTTCATATGCTCTCTGATCTTCATTTCATATCCGTTCCCAGTGGGCTGGTAGAATTCTCTGCCATTCAGCTCATAGGGCAGATACTGTTGTCTCACATAGTGGTTAGGATAATCGTGGGCATATTTATAGCCTGTTCCATGCCCCAGCCTGGCAACCCCTTTATAGTGGGCATCCTGCAGATGCGTCGGTATGGGCAGATTCCCTGTCTGCCTGACTGCCTCCGACGCTTGAAAGACTGCATTGCAGGCGGCATTGCTCTTTGGCGCGCATGCCACATAGGATACTGCCTGGGACAGAATAATCTGCGCCTCCGGCATCCCCACTCTTTCCACTGCCAACGAGGCATTGACCGCCACACACAACGCCATGGGGTCCGCGTTGCCTACATCTTCCGACGCACAGATCATAATACGCCTGGCAATAAAAGTCACACTCTCCCCCGCATACAGCATACGGCTCAGATAATAAACCGCCGCGTCCGGATCAGAACCGCGCATGCTCTTAATAAAAGCTGATATGGTATCGTAATGGCTGTCTCCTGACTTATCATAGCGCAGCACGCGTTTCTGAATACATTCCTGGGCCACCGCCAGCGTGATATGTATCTTACCGTCCGCACTCCGTTCAGTCGTCATGATACCCAGCTCTACCGCATTCAACGCGTGTCTGGCATCACCGCCGGATAATTCCGCCAGGAAACTGACCGCATCCTCCTCGATTACCGCATCATAAGCGCCCATCCCTTTGTCTTTATCATACACTGCCCGATGGATCAGCGCTTTAATATCCTCAATAGACAGCGGGTGTAATTCGAAGATGACAGAACGGGAAATCAACGCCCCATTCACCTCAAAATATGGATTCTCCGTAGTTGCCCCGATCAGGATCAAGGTGCCATCCTCCACAAAGGGCAGCAGATAGTCCTGCTGACCCTTATTAAACCGGTGGATCTCATCGATAAAAAGTATGGTCTTCTTCCCATACATACCGCGCAGCTCCTTCGCCTTCTCCACCACCGCTTCCATATCCTTCTTGCCGGCAACCGTGGCATTGATCTGGGTAAACTCGGCGCTGGTTGTGTTGGCGATCACCCTGGCCAGAGTTGTCTTCCCCGTACCGGGCGGTCCATAAAAAATGATCGAACTTAATTTGTCCGCTTTGATCGCACGGTAGAGCAGTTTATCTTTTCCTATAATATGCTGCTGTCCCACCACCTCATCCAGTTTTGCAGGCCGCAGCCTGGCCGCCAGCGGCGATTCCTTCTCCTGATTGGAGTTCCGCATATATTCAAATAAATCCATAATATAGTTCCCATATCCTGTCTGTATCTATATGTTGTGTTTGGTACTCAAATGCCTGATTTTCAGGCACATATTGCTTTCTATCATACCATTTTACGATGAAAACCGCAACTTCCACTTTTGATCTTTCAGAACAGATTAAAACAGGCAAAAGAAATGAAGAAGGGATCCTCTACCCCTTCTTCAACATATTCTCAATATATGCATCACTCTTCGCCGTTGCCTCTACCCATCCCGGGCGAAAGCCGCTGCGAATCGCATTTCTGACAGATTTCACGTTGGACCAGGCGGCACAGTAAAATGGCACAAGATCTCGTTCAAAAGTCTCTCTGGCAAGTCTGTTGGTCAGCGCCGATGCAATTCCCTTTCTTCTATACTCCGGCAGAACATCCACGCCAATCTGCCACATGGTATCACAATCTGCCGAACAGCCGGCCAATCCGACCAGTATGCCCTGGTCAAATGCTCCTACTGCCAGCCTGTCCAGATGTCTGCGGTCCGCGCACAGGGCATTCTTCCACTCCGGCAGATACAGTCCCTCAAATTCAACGGCTTCCATAACCCCGAACTCAAAGGAATCGGCACAAGACCGGTCATACCGAAATACCTCGTCAATATCCGGAAGGAAATATTCTGCCATGAAACAAATCCTCGCGCCCTCCTTCTCCAAGATTTTATTCAAAGGATACAGTCCCGGTGTCTCAAAGCAGTGCTCAATCGCCGGCATATGACTGATGCACCGCTCTATCTCCGGAAGCAAATCCTCCCGGCCCGTGGCCACGATATTTGTGCCATAAGATACCAGATTACAGATATGCGGCAGTTCAAGATACCTTCTGGCCCGATCAGACGCTTTCGATACGTGCACGCTGTTGTCCGCTGACACAAAATCCTCCGGCGCACAGCAGCAGTCATAAGCCGACTGTTCCAGAGCAATCCTCATGATCTTACTGTTATCCATATTGTGCTATTCCTTTCCTGAAACAAAAACTTTCCACTTTTCCTGCTTCTTTACCCGCCGCGTTTCTTTCTCCCTGAAAACTATAACATGATGCCATGATGTTTGCAAGCGGCCTGCCTCTGCAGCGGGCTGCAGGACATCGTGAATAATAACGACCGATACACTAATCAAAAAGCAGTTCATCCACCGTCACAAACTCATACCCCTCTTCCATCAGTTCATCAACAATCTGCAAGGCCGCCGTCACTGTGGACTTATACTCATCATGCAGCAGGATAATTGAATTTTCCTTCACTTTCGCGGTCACCTTCTGCACGATACCGGAAACATTATCGCTGCACCAATCTAAAGGATCTACCGTCCACAGTACAGGAAACATATTCAATTCCTTCTCAAATTTTTTATCCCAGGTACCATAAGGCGGACGTACATACTGCACCTCCTGTCCCGTCAGCTGCTCGATTGCCTCACTGGTTCGCACCAGCTCCTCTTTAAAGGCCTCGCCGTTACTGCTGCTAAGCTGCATATGGCTGTAGGTATGGTTGCCGATCAGGTGACCCTCCTCAGACATACGCTGGATAACCTCCGGATATTCTTCCGCATGCATTCCGGTTACAAAAAAAGTTGCTTTAACTCCCCTGTCCTTCAAACCATCCAGAAGCTGCTCCGTATAGTAAGGATGCGGCCCATCATCAAAAGTAAGGGCAATCTTCTTACTGTCCGTCATCTCCCCGGCTGCTTCAGCCGAAATTCTGTCACTCAAAACTGCCGCTCCACACAGGATAAATACCGCCGACAAAACAACGGCTGTTTTTAGGATTCTCCCTGTCGGCATTCTTCTCTTTCCATGCATGATACACACCATCCCTGTTCTATTCACAGCTATGCAACTATGCAGCGCCTGGTAATTATCAGAAACATTGTCAGTTCCCGTAACCAGATGCCCTTATGTCACATCTTTTCTATAAGAAATATATATGTGAATGGGACAGTATGCATACTTACTCCCTCCATCCCGAAGCGCTTTCGCGAAGTTCTCCGCAAAAATGTGCGCAGATTATGTTCCGTTTTCAGATACTTCCCGTCTTTATCGCTAAAATACTAAGACGGCATCCAAATCTGAAATGCTTTCGTGTATCCCTGCCCGTACTCCAGCTTTACGCTCAGCTCACCGCCATGCATCTGCACAATTTTATAGGCAATACTCAGTCCCAGTCCACTGCCGCCTGCAGTACCGCGTGCCTTATCCGCTCTGCTGAACGGTTCGAAAATATGCGCCGCAAATTCTCTGTCAATGGCCATACCGTCATCCGCTACTGTAAGACAAAAATCTTCCACATGTACCAATGCTCTGCCGCCTTCTTTACCATAACGAATGGCATTATTCAATAAATTTGTAATAGCCCGCGCCAACTGAACCTTATCCATCAGACAGGGCATAGCCTCTTCTGAGATATCTATATCAAGTGATATTTTTTTCTCTTCAAAATCGGTATACAGCGCTGCCGTACACTCCCTGACAAGTTCTCCCAGATCTCCTTCTTCCCGATGCAGTTCAAAACCGCTGCTTTCCATTTTCACATACTCAAACAGAAGCGTGATCAAGTCATCCATCCGTTTGGATTTATTGTAGATAGCTTCCAGGTATTCCCGCTGCTTTGCTTCCTGCTTTACAACACCGTCGGATAATGCTTTACTATACCCGCATAATGTTGTGAGAGGCGTCTTGATATCATGGGCTATATCAGATAACAGAAGGTTCCTCTTCTGATCATAGGCTTGCTGCTGCGCCTTTTCCTCTTCCATCAGCTCATTGACTTTCTTAGTTACTACACAATAATAATAAAAAGCACCGATCATCCACGGCAGCAGGCTGATCAGCAGCATCATCAGCACAACTACTATGACAATGATTCGCAATATCACGCTCCACCTGTCCGTGAACAATGGTGAAGTCACAGCGATCCGCAGAGAATCCCCCATCAGCTTGTTGATGCTTCCCTGCACATATCCGGGAAGCGCTCCCGGAAGAAGCGTGGCCAGAGAATATAATAACGTCTGCAACGCAAAAGAAATCGGATTGCCGCCGCCACTAATCGAAATCTGCAGACTGGATAAAATATCTGCTGTTCTCAAAGTCAGTTTCTCATAACAGAATCCGATCGCCTCTTCACTGAAATAGATGAAGAACATGATGAAAAAGAATTTTTTGATCAGGAACCATTTGAGTGACCTCTTTGTGTCTGCCAGTCTGTTGTTTCCCATATGTCTTTATATCCTCTCGTCTTTTTCCAGGCGGTATCCCAACCCTCTGATGGTCTTGATATACTCCTTACCATTATGCTCCAGCTTCGTCCGCAGCTTCGAGATACCGACCATTACGCTGTTATCTGACGCCATGTACTCATCGCCCCAGGCATTCTCATAAATCTGCTGCTTGGTGAAGACTTTGCCCGGTTCTTCCATAAAAAGCCGCAGGATCTTAAATTCAATGGATGTCAGTTCTATCACTTCGTCTCCGCGATATACAAGACAGGCCTCAGGGTCGAGACAAAGATCCCCTGCACGCAGTTCCTTTACCTTTTTATGCAGATCAGTTCCAGCCCCCAGCGAATAGAAACGCCGAATATTGGAATTCACTCTGGCCACCGCTTCCAGTGGTTCAAAAGGCTTCGAAATATAATCGTCCGCCCCCAGGTCAAGACCCAATATCTTGTCCGTATTAGTTCCCCTGGCTGACAACATAATGACTGGAATATTACTGTTCTCCCTGATATTACGCAACACCCGATATCCATCCAGTCCCGGCATCATAATATCCAGAATCAGCAGATCCGGTTTCTCCCGCTTCGCGGCTTCCATCGCTTCCAGACCATCGGCCGCCTCCAATACCTCGTATCCGTCCTTCTCCAGATACAGACGCAGGAGATCCCTGATCTCCGTCTCATCATCCGCTATCAAGATCCTGTATCCCATATACAACACTCCTTTGCCTGATTTGTACTTCTATTTCCGTCATTCTTTCGTATCATACGTTTTGTTTTTGCATATTGCCTGTTCTGTTTCCGCTTTCCGGCAGCTTTCCAGATCACGCATTTTGTTTTTGCATACTACGTGTTCTGTTTCCGCTTTCCGGCAGCTTTCCAGATCACGCGTTTTGTATCCATGGCGTGTCTGCAGTACGCTTACCATCCCGCATGGCACAAAGCCTGCGATACAATGCCGCATTGGTCAGATACTGATACGGCGCTACATAGAAAACATGCACCAAGCCGCAGGTCAATACACCGGCAATCTCCCACAGGATAAAGGACAAGTCAAGTACAAACGCATTCCATTTCTGCCCCTCCATCATATCCCTGCTCATCTGCATCACATCCTTATAGGGCATATCCGGATGCTCTGCCAAAATATATTCCACCATACGATATTGATACTGCTTATAAATTCCGGGAATCAAAAACAACAATGCCCACAAAAAAACTGACAGTTCCGTATGAAACATTGTCTTCACGATATTCTTATAAGAATGATCAAAAGCGTATGCAACATCTTTGACTTCCGCCCGACCATCCAGGTTCTTCAACATAAATCTGCCAGCCCCCACAGTCAATGGAAAAACCAGCAGCACCTCATATAAAAGTATAATTGCTGTCATTATCAGAAATACGACTAAAAAAATAACAAGCATCATGATAAATCCGGCCATAAATCCAATTATCGTTTCCACACTTTCAGTATCGTCTGTAATTTCATCAGCAATCGTACCCAGGGAATCATCCTCATCGTTTAAAATAACCGACAGTGAACTTGTATCGTCACCAATATCTACCCAAATATCTTCCTCTGTTTCAGAAGTTTCTTCTATCACGGCTTCAACTACATCGCCCGGCACATCCGATGCGGAAGAAAACACACTGCCAATCCAGTTTCCACCCAATACCATTATAATAAGCGCCACCAACACACTCTTCCAATAATTTCTCTGCAGGGCGTCTTTTGCCTGCTGTTTTAATTCTCTTCTTGTCCACATACCTGTTTACCCCCCCCCTAAATTTTACAGGTATTTACTTTTTTGCTTTTCCTGCCATAATCCTTTATGGATTCAGCTTTCATTCGATTATTTTTGTAATAGCTGTAATAAGGATAGCATCTGCATCTTAAATAAAAACCTGCAAAACCTTAACCTATCCTTAAATGATACAGCTGTATCTTTTCGTCTTAAAAATGCTGAGAAATATGCATCAGATTTCCAGACATATACTATTGTCAGAACTTCACAGCATATCCATATGCCGTATATACAGTGTGTCAAATCCCTGCTGTTCCGCCAGGTTAATGCTTTCAATAAATGACAGTTGTTTCTTTAAGCTCTCTTTGTTTATCTTTCCATTCAATAAATCACGCCCAATACGATATGCTCCTGCCAGGGAAGTATTTCCTGCCGTTATCACTCTGCCTCGCATAGCAACAGGCAGTAACCCTATCCTGAACGCTGCTTCCACATCCAGATAATAACCAAATCCTCCGGCCAGATACACCCGGTTAATCCGGGAGTACCCCATTTCTTTCCATAAAATTTCCACTCCGGCACGTACTGCCGCCTTCGCCATTTGTAAAGCTCTGATATCTTTATTGAATAACCTCACCGGCGGCTTTCCTACCTCGATTCCTTCTGAAAACCACGGTTCTTCCAGGAGTCCTGTTTCATCCAAAACACCTCTTCGTAACAGCTGTGCTGTATTCGCAATCATATCACTTCCTACAATTCCTGCTCCAGCGCCTCCTTCGAAGGCCGGCCCCGCCGCTGTTGCCGTAACGATCATACATTTACCGTCCGTGATTGCCATTTCTCCATTTGTTCCCAGATCAATCAGCATCTCACTCCCTCTGTCATCGACCTCAGCCAACCTCCTATCTGCATTCGTATACTGCCCATTGCCGTCCGTCATTCCACTATCCGGAAGCAGTTCAAGGGCATAAAGCCCTGCCACGATATCTCCCCCTACAAATGCACTGATACCAGGCGCTATCCATACTTTAAACTCCCAATCCGGATCTTCATACTCCTGCAGTCCGATTTCTACAGGCGCAAATGGACTGCTGCTCAACGATAACACATCATATCCCATGAGTAAATGTCCCATGGCAGTATTACCTGCAATACACATGCACTGAATGGTTATACCGCTTCTTCTAAATTGTATAACACCCTCTTTCAATACAGCCAGTACCAGATTCTGCAATTCTTCCCGCTGTCCTTCACAGGACGCCCGGATTCGTGAAATAACATCCGAACCATATCTTCTTTGAGGATTCATAACACAGTATGTATCAAGAACCTTCCCGCTGTCAATTTCCATAAGCTGCATGGCAATTGTAGTTGTCCCAAGGTCAACGGCAATCATTCCTTTGATTTCAGCTGCAATTTTTTCTGATGCATTTTGTATTCTGACACTACCCGCACACCTTTCCATAGCATCTGTATTCTTCTCTGCATGATTTCTATTTATCTTTGCCGCACTTGTATCCCTTTCTGCAACATTCCTGTTTTTTCCCACAGTATTCGTATCTTTCTCTGCGCTGCCTCCATGCTTCTCTATAACAACTGTATTCAAAACACTTGTTGTTTGGTTTTCAGGTTGGGAATTTTGTTGACTTAACTGGTCACATTTTTCCGGCACAGCTATCATTTCAGAAATAACAGCAATTTCTTTCTCTTTCACAAATGCCAGCCTGATGACACAATCGTCTTTCGGCCTGGCCAAACATGCCAGGCGATATCCCTGTCGAAGTTCTTCCGGACTCATCACGCTTCTTTCCAACATTGTTGGTATTATAACACCTTTAATGAATTGTATGCGGCATCTGCCGCAATCCCCTCTTCCTCCACAGAAACTTCCCTGAATCAATCCATTTTTTAATAAAGTTGACATAATCGTCATCGAAGAATCATGTGTCAAAGTAATATTTTGCTTTTTCTTTTCCTCAAACTGTATACTTGTTTTTTCGTCACTTGTAACAATTGTAATTTTTATCTCCTTCGAACTGTTCTTCATCCCTCAAAATCTCCCGCGATCATATCATGCTATAATTCTGTGTAAGTCCGTAAGTCTGTATAAGTTTATATAAATTGATTTTTTTCGTTGTCATAATGATAATCAATAACGCCCAGTTTATTTTCAATCTCTTTCCGGTCAAGCTCCAGATCATCACAGAGTAATTCAAGATTTTCGTAGAAATCCCTCAATTTCAGGTTAATAAAGCTTAATAACATAACAGGGTCTTTTGGTATCATAGTTTACTCCATTTCTGCGCTGCTTTTGTCTCAACTATGTTGAGACGTCGCATTAAACGAGTTTGTGGCAAGCAACGCACAGACACAAATCTCGCGATTGAAAATTTTAATTTTCAATCTTTACATCTTTTCTTCAATATAAAACACATGTGTAATCAAAACAAAACGCAGAGTTTCACAGCGCTTATCCTACCGCAGTTCCATCTGCACACTGTAAGCTGTGCCATCACTTACAACTCTTGCCATACTACCGCAGATCAACGGTATCATTGGCGACAGATGGCCAATATCCAAATCCATCATCACCGGTACACGATACTGTCGAAGTGTCTCATAAACCGCCTGATAATGATTGATACCGAATTCTATGCTGTCCATGCTGATACGGGGTCTTCCAATCAGGAAGCCTTTACAATAACGGAACCATCCGGCATGTTCCATCTGCCACATGGCCCGCCGTATACTCATTAGATTCAAATCACAGGCTTCCAGAAACCACAGGATTCCATCTTCTTTGTAGCGTTCTATGAAATCAGTAACCTTATCATACTTTGTACCAGTCAAATTGATGAGACAATCCATACACCCACCCAACAGTCTGCCTCTAAAATCAATAACACTTGTTTCACACAGACATTTTTGTCCTGTATCATTATGTACATCAAATATTGACTTATCTGGTCTACTGGTTTTCAACTCTGAATCACACATGTTTTTTTCTCGATCCCCATGCAGACTTTCTATATTCGTTCTTCCATCTGGCAGAATATATTTAATAACTGATGATTCTGTAAGATTATAGGGTTCATATGGATGCTCCTCATCCTTTAAAGATTCCCTCTCCCACCTGTCATATCCCTGCATGGTCAGTTTTTGCCCCTGCAAGAGCATCATAGCATCCTCTAATGATGCATGACGCGGTTCCATGCCAAAAGAAGCGGCACATGGTCCATAAATAGCAGCTGTATCACATAAGGTTGTCAGAAGAAACGTCATATTCGTATTATCTGAATACCCCATATACCATTTGGGAGCTGCATTTTTTATTCTTTCAAAGTTTACATAATCCAAAATTTCGCACATTAACTCCCCGCCGCCGCAGGAAATTATGCAATCACTTGTTGTGTTACAATAATATTCCGTCAATTCCCTTCCACAGTTCTCCGGTGTACTGCTGATCCCCACACCGTCAGCTGCATAACAGTTTGGCCCGAACTCCAGGGAATATCCCTGTTTCTGCCATTTCTCCTGCGCCCTTTCAAACCCGCTTTTATAAGGTTCAATTGCACAGCCAAAAGAGGGCGCTACAAATGCAATGGTTCCTTTTTCCTGCAAAAATTTTGGATATTTCATTTCAATTTCCTCCTTTTCATGGTTTATATCACACGCTACTTAAATAAGGATTTAATATATAATACATTTTTGCATGAATACCTTCAAAAAAAGAACTACATACACTTTTAATGCCTGAATCTCCTTTGATATAAAAAATACAGGCGTTGCATTTAATAAATCCCTCTCTATTTTAGCACACAATCTCAGCCCACTCCATAATAGATTTATCAAACTTGTTCCGTTCAATTCATAACAAGTAATATATAACACTGCAAAGTAATACAAATAAAAACCTTCCGGAGCTGTAGTGTCTCAGGAAGGTTTTCACCGTCACATATGATATTTTTACCCTGTTTATTTTCTTTCATTCCAAAGCGTTGTTTGCTGAAGATGCAGACAGAATTTCAGATTCTGTCTATACTTTTCGTTTTGCGGCCAGCGCTCCGTTTTCCATAACAATCAGTATTGTATCTTTACTGTACACCTGATCTGCCAGGATCAACTTCGCCGATAAGGTTTCCACATATTTCTGTATATAGCGCTTCAATGGTCTGGCCCCATAGATTGGATCATACGCATTTTCTACGATAAACTGTTCTGCTTCCGGTGTCAGTTCTATCCGCAGTTCCCTGTCCGCAAGACGTCTGTTCAGATCGTCCACGATCAAATGAATGATTCCACCGATATCAGCCTTGCTCAATGGTTTGAAAAGTATCGTCTCATCCAGCCTGTTGAGGAATTCCGGCCGAAAATGATTTCGCAAGTCCCCCATGACCATCTGCTCTGCTTCTTCCGTAATTCCCCCAGATGCATCGATCCCATCCAAAAGATAATCTGCTCCGATATTTGAAGTCATGATAAGAATGGTATTCTTAAAGTCAACTGTTCTTCCCTGCGAATCTGTAATACGTCCATCATCCAATACCTGCAGCAATACATTAAACACATCCGGATGTGCTTTCTCTATCTCATCAAAGAGCACTACTGAATACGGTTTCCTCCTGACAGCCTCGGTTAATTGCCCGCCTTCTTCATAACCAACATATCCGGGAGGCGCCCCAATCAGCCTGGATACCGAATATTTCTCCATATACTCACTCATATCGATACGCACCATATTAGTCTCATCGTCGAACAAGGAAGCGGCCAGTGCCTTGGCAAGTTCCGTCTTACCCACGCCGGTAGGCCCAAGGAAGAGAAACGACCCGATCGGCTTTGTAGGATCCTTAATTCCTGCCTTGGATCGAATGATAGCATCCGTTACTTTTGTTACGCCTTCATCCTGTCCTATCACACGTTTATGCAGTTCGTCATCCAAATGAAGCGTCTTATTTCGTTCGCTCTCAGTCAGTTTGGATACCGGTATCCCTGTCCATCGGGAAATGATCCGTGCGATTTCTTCATCGGATACACTCTCATGTACCAGAGACAGATCTTTCAATTTCACCTGTTCTTCTTCAATCTCCAACTGCTGCCGCAGAGCCGGCAGTCTGCCGTAGCTGAGTTCCGCCGCCTTCTCATAATCTCCTTCCCGCTGCGCGATCTGGATCTGATTGTTGATCTCATCGATCTCTTCCCGCATTTTAGACAGTTTCTCTACGGAAGCTTTCTCATTTTCCCACTGTGCCATACGGTTCTTCAGCTCTTCTTTTAGCTCTGCAAGATCACGCTGCAGAGTGGCCAGCCGCTCTCTGCTCAGAGTATCTTCTTCCTTCTTCAGAGCCGTCTCTTCGATCTCCAGCTGCATCACTCTGCGCTGCAATTCATCCAGCTCTGTGGGCATGGAATCTAATTCCGTCTTGATCAATGCACACGCCTCATCCACCAGATCGATCGCCTTATCCGGCAGAAAACGATCGGAAATATAACGGTTCGAGAGCACTGCTGCGCTGACCAGCGCATTATCCATGATCTTCACACCGTGGAAAACCTCGTAGCGCTCCTTCAGGCCGCGCAGAATCGAAATCGTATCCTCCACCGTGGGTTCATCCACCATAACCGGTTGAAAACGCCGCTCCAGTGCGGCATCCTTCTCGATATACCGGCGGTACTCATCCAGCGTGGTGGCGCCGATACAGTGCAGCTCCCCTCTTGCCAGCATGGGCTTCAACATGTTCCCTGCATCCATGGCGCCGTCCGTCTTGCCTGCTCCCACGATCGTGTGCAGTTCGTCGATAAAAAGAATGATCTGACCGTCACTGTTCTTCACATCATCCAGTACCGCTTTCAGACGTTCCTCGAACTCACCCCGATACTTCGCCCCTGCTACCAGCGCACCCATATCCAATGAAAAGATTTTCTTATCTTTCAACCCTTCCGGCACATCTCCTCTGACAATACGCTGCGCCAGCCCCTCTGCTACCGCTGTCTTGCCGACGCCCGGTTCTCCGATCAATACCGGATTGTTCTTCGTCTTACGGGACAGGATACGGATCACGTTGCGAATCTCATTGTCCCTGCCTATAACGGGATCAAGCTTCTGGCTGCGCGCCCGCTCCACCAGATCCTGTCCGTATTTCTCCAGTGTATCATAAGTTGCTTCCGGATTATCCGAAGTAACTCTC
The DNA here is from genome assembly GCA_947576945.1 of uncultured Lachnospiraceae bacterium. Taxonomy (GTDB): domain Bacteria; phylum Bacillota; class Clostridia; order Lachnospirales; family Lachnospiraceae; genus UBA3282. The sequence goes on along the minus strand of CANPTH010000053.1, from coordinate 1,579 downwards.
TGATTGCCGCGTACTGTAGACAGCGCCTGCAGAAAACGTTCCTTCGTGATGCCAAATTCCCGGAATATCTCCTTGATCTCTCTGTTCGGATGGTTCAACATAGCCAAAAACAGGTGTTCCACGGAGACATACTCGTCACCCAATGCCCTGGCTTCATCCTCTGCAGCAATCAGCGTCTTGTTCAGATCCTGCCCAATGTAAATCTGTCCGCCCTGCACCTTTGTCCGCTTACGGATTCCCTGCTCTACACGGTCTGTAAAATATTCCCTCTGTATTTCCATCTTCTCGATCAGTTTCAGAATCAGGCTGTCATCAATCGTGAGCAGGCTGTATAACAGATGTTCTTGCTCAATTTCCTGATTCCCGTATTCGTAAGCCAGTTTCTCACACTGCTGTACTGCCTGCATAGATTTCTGGGTAAACTTTGTCAGATTCATCATATCCCTCCTTTTGGATGTCAGATTCCGGCATCCGGTATTGGTCCTTTATATTTTTAAAATTTAAATACCTATTGTTACTATTATTAATCAACGTTGTTATTTTAACCATCTGGCAGCCTGCATTATTTGTTCTACTGACACTATCACAATACACCTGATTGTCAGCACTGTCAAGAGGTGAGTGCTAACAAATTTATTAAAATTTTGCAAACCCTGTGTTTATGCGGGTTTGCAGACTATATGTTTTTAAAATAACAGATGTTTTATGCTCTACTACACCATTTTTTCAAATTTTTGGTGTACTAATTCCCTGCCACTCTCGCATAACGCTCCACTTCTTCTCTGATATCCTGCTTATTTGCGATATGGTTATACACATCCATTGTCACATCACTGTGAGCGTGTCCCATGATATATTGTAACACCTTAACATTCATCCCCTGCTTTGCCATATTTGTACAGGCGGTATGCCGCAGGTTATGGGCGGAGATCCTGGGATGCAAGTCTGCTTTGCGATGTTCTTTCTTTGCCTTTGCTGCTTCTTCCTTATTATATTTATCAACAACATTGTAGATCACGTTATTAACTGCGCTCGGCATCAAAGGTCTTCCCGTCTTTGCAAGAAATATGAAATCAGAATATCCATCTATTTCTTCTGTACTCCGCCTTCCTAACATGAAATTGAGTTTTCGCTGTTCCGTAAAAGCTCTGTACACATTCTCCGTAAATGGTATGGTTCACACGCCCGCTTTCGTCTTAGGCTTGGATGCCCGAAAACTGTAACCCGCTCCCCAATCCTTATAAATAAGCTGATGATCTACGGTAAGCTCTCTGTTCGCCATATCCACATCGCCCCAGGTTAATCCGATTAACTCACCACACCTTAATCCAGTTTCCAGTAGAACTGTGAACATGGGTGCATATACATTGTATACGTTGCTCTCACAAATAAGAGAAAACAGTCTTTCCTGCTGCTCTAAAGTCAAAATGTCCTTCTCTACGGGCGGTCTTCCGTAATCGCCGGATAATGCCCTTTTAACATGCGAGGGGAGAAGCTGTACTACCTTCATATTTCCAAGATCGTCTTTCACATGATTATTCCACATCTTCACATAGTTGCCGCTCGTCGAGTCTGCCCA
>CANPTH010000052.1 GCA_947576945.1 uncultured Lachnospiraceae bacterium | reverse complement strand
AAAAAATTTTATGATCCAAATATCAAAAATTTTTAGATGTGGACAAACCTGTGGATATAAATATTATTTTGTGGACAACTTCATTTGAATTTTTAGATTATTTATATTAATATATAGTGTAGGAGAGTTTCGACGTAACATAAAAAACGAGGTTTATCAAAATATGGATTCAATCAAAGACAAATGGAATTTAATAAAAGAGACATTGCGGGAAGAATATGAGCTTACCGATATTTCCTACAATACATGGATCGTTCCCCTTAATTTTTATCAGGTAAAAAATAACGTAGTGATGATTATTATTCCTTCCGATCAGGCACATGCTCTTAATTATATTTCTTCCAAATATAAAAGTTATTTTCAGGTAACCATATCGGAAATGATGAACCATACATATGATATCGCCTTCATTTTAGAAAAAGATGTTGTAGAAGGCGCCCTGGAAGAAGACGACCCTGTTTATAATCTGAAATATGAACGCGCAAATCTGAATCCAAAGTATAAATTTGATACCTTCGTCGTAGGCAGCAACAATAAATTTGCTCACTCGGCTTCTCTGGCAGTGGCTGAATCTCCGGGCGATATATACAATCCTCTCTATATCTATGGAGGAGCAGGTCTTGGCAAGACGCACCTGATGCATTCGATCGGACGCTTCATACTGGAACAGAATCCTGATATGAAGGTTCTTTATGTGACATCAGAAGTATTTACAAACGAAGTCATCGACAGTGTCAGAAGCGGCGATATCGTCAAGATGAACAAATTCCGTGAAAAATATCGGACTGTTGACGTACTTCTGATCGATGATATCCAGTTCATCATTGGCAAGGAAAGTACCCAGGAAGAATTCTTCCATACTTTTAACACGCTGCATTCTGCCGGAAAGCAGATCATCCTCTCTTCAGATAAACCGCCTAAAGATATGGAGATTCTGGAAGAAAGATTCCGTTCCAGGTTCGAATGGGGGCTGATCGCGGATATCCAGCCGCCCGATTATGAGACCAGAATGGCTATCCTTAAGAAAAACGCAGAAACCTATCCTAAAGAAATAGACGATGAAGTTTTCCAATACATTGCAAACAATATCAAATCCAATATCAGAGAACTGGAAGGGGCTTTTAATAAGATTATAGCCTTCTCCAAATTAAACAAAGTAGACATCAACCTGGCTTATGCGGAGGAAGCTCTTAAAGATGTCATAGATCCAAACCTGCCAAGAGATATAACGCCTACATTAATCATCAATGTGGTTGCCGAACACTTTAATATCAGTCCGACAGATATTACTTCCAAAAAAAGAAATTCGGAATTTGTCCTGCCAAGACAGATTGTTATGTATCTTTGCAGAACTATGACAGATACTTCCCTTGCGGGAATTGCCAAAATTCTTGGTAAGAAAGACCATACCACTGTAATTCACGGTATCAAGAAGATCACAGAAGGTATCGTAGATAATGAAGAGTTAAAGAGTAAAGTGGAGCTTATTAAGAAAAAGATAAGCCCTTCATAATCCTTCTTATCCACAGACACGGATACAATTTTGTTGAAACTCAGTGGAAAGCAAGTTGATATCATAATAGAGTCTGTAAACCACAATCAGGGCAGCAGAGAATCAATGTTGATAATCTCAGATTTATAATCAGGTTATACAGAGTTTTTCACATGGTTATTCTTTTACTTTTCTGCTGATAAATAGTATAATAGACGGGGTTATCCACTTATCAACACCTGTTATTACTAAGACTATGAAATAAATTATTAATATATTACCTGATGGCAGCCCAAAATTTTTGCACATATACAAGAAAGGAACCTATACACATTATGAAGATTATATGTTCAAAGTCCAGTCTCTTAAACGGAGTACAAACTGTTTCCAAAGCCGTTCCCAACAAGACGACGATGTCTATTCTGGAATGTATTCTTGTAGATACGAGAACTGGTGAGATCAAACTGACTGCTAATGATATGGAACTTGGTATAGAAACTGTAATTGACGGTGAGATCATAGAAAAGGGAATTATTGCGTTAGATGCCAAAATTTTTCTGGAGATCGTAAGGAAGCTTCCTGATAATGATATCACGATTGAGACGGATAACTCTTTTAAGACGGCCATTACCTGTGAAAAGGCCAAATTTAACATTATCGGTAAATCAGGAGAAGATTTCTCTTTTCTGCCGGAAATCGAGAAGAATGACTGTGTGATGCTGTCCCAGTTTACTTTGAAAGAAGTGATCAGACAGACGATCTTCGCCATTTCGGATAACGATAATAACAAGCTGATGACAGGGGAATTGTTTGAGATCAGTGACAATACGTTAAAGGTAGTTGCGCTTGACGGCCACAGGATATCGATCAGAAGGATACTGCTTAAGAATTCTTATGATTACAAGAAGGTGGTCGTACCCGGTAAGACATTGAATGAAATAAGCAAGATCCTATCCGGAGATATGGATAAGGATGTGAACATTTATTTTACGAATAAGCACATTTTGTTTGAATTCGATAATACGATCGTTGTCTCCAGACTGATCGAGGGCGAGTATTTCAGGATTGAGCAGATGCTGTCCAGCGACTACGAGACAAGAGTGCGGATCAACAAGAAGGAATTACTCAACTGTATCGACAGGGCCACTCTGCTTGTAAAAGAAGGGGACAAGAAGCCTGTTATCATGAGTGTTATGGAAGGCATGATACAGCTGAAAATGAATTCCACTGTCGGAAGCATGGATGAGGAGATCGATATCGACAAGGAAGGGAAGGATCTGATGATCGGATTCAATCCCAAGTTCCTGATCGATTCCCTGCGCGTGATCGAGGATGAAGAGATCAATCTGTTTATGGTCAATCCGAAGGCTCCCTGTTTTATCAGGAATGCGGAAGAGACTTATATCTATGTGATACTGCCGGTGAATTTTACGACGGTGAATTAAGGAAGCATACTCTGAAAGTTAGTTCACGATTATCAAAAGTTGATGGGAATAAGATAGAAAAATATGGAAATAATAAAGATCAGGGACGATTTTATCAAGCTGGGACAGGCGCTTAAGCTGGCAGGTCTGGTGGAATCCGGTGTGGATGCCAAGATCGAGGTGCAGGAAGGACAGGTTAAGTTGAACGGTGTTGTGGAGGTGCAGCGCGGTAAGAAGGTGCATCCGGGCGATGTGATAGAATACGGCGGACAACAGGTTAGGGTAGAAAACTGATGATTATAAAATCATTGGAAATTGCAGATTACAGGAATTACGACTCTTTACATATTGATTTCAGCAGCGGCACAAATATTCTCTATGGAGATAACGCGCAGGGTAAGACGAATATCCTGGAAGCAATCTACATGTCGGCTACTACGAAATCCCACAAAGGAACAAAGGATAAGGACGTCGTCAATTTCAGGAAAGAGGAAGCGCATATCAGGACTTATCTGGAAAAAGAAGGTATAGAGACGAGAGTGGATATGCATCTTCGTAAAAACAAGTCCAAGGGAATTGCGATTGACGGCCAGAAGATCAAGAAAGCGGCACAGCTGCTTGGTTTGTTAAATGTTGTTTTCTTTTCTCCGGAAGACTTAAGCATCATTAAGAATGGTCCTGCGGAGAGAAGAAGATTTGTGGATATGGAATTGTGTCAGCTGGATCAGTTCTATCTCTACAACCTGAACAATTACAACAAGATCGTAAACCAGCGCAATAAGCTGCTGAAAGATATGTATTTCAATCCTTCTCTGCGCGATACCCTGAATATATGGGATTCGCAGCTTATCTCTTTCGGAAGTAAGATCATAGAGAGAAGGCAGCTCTTTGTGGAGCAGCTGAATGAGATCATATTGGAGATACACAGGAAACTGTCGGGCGGCAAAGAGAATCTTATCATTCAGTATGAGCCGGACGTGCTCATAGAAGAGTATGAGAAAAAGATGTCGTTGAATCAGGAGCGGGATGTTAAGCTAAAGCAGACCAGTACGGGGCCGCACAGGGATGATTTCAGTTTTGTGGTGGGAGATATCGACATCCGCAAATTCGGATCCCAGGGGCAGCAGAGGACGGCGGCGCTTTCGCTTAAGCTATCGGAGATTGAACTGGTAAAGAAGATGACAAGAGATAATCCGGTACTGCTGTTGGACGATGTGTTGTCGGAGCTTGACAGCAACAGGCAGAATTATCTGTTAAGTACGATCGGGGATATTCAGACGATCATCACCTGTACGGGGCTGGATGAATTTGTGAATAATCGATTTGAAATCGACAAAGTTTTTCATATAGAGAGTGGTAAAATTATAGTATAGCTATTTATTGATACAGGCTGTATGGTCAGCCGAAAAGCGTGGATAGCGGCGTTGAAGAAGGGCATGGTGAATATGGCTAACGAATACGGTGCAGATCAAATACAGATTCTGGAAGGTCTTGAGGCAGTCAGGAAAAGACCTGGTATGTATATAGGCAGTACGTCACTGAGAGGACTTCATCATCTGGTGTATGAGATTGTGGATAACTCGGTTGACGAGGCGCTGGCCGGTTTCTGTAATACGATTTATGTTACGATCAATCAGGATAATTCGATCACCGTGGAGGATAACGGAAGAGGGATTCCTGTGGGGATCAACCACAAGGCGGGTATTCCTGCTGTGGAAGTGGTATTTACGATTCTTCATGCCGGCGGAAAATTCGGCGGTGGGGGATACAAAGTATCCGGCGGCCTGCATGGCGTGGGCGCTTCCGTGGTCAATGCGTTGTCCGACTGGCTGGAAGTGGAAATCTGTGCGGAAGGCAAGGTGCATAAACAGCGCTATGAGAGAGGACATGTGTGTTATCCGCTTAAGGTAGTGGGAGAATGTGAAGCCGATAAGACGGGAACGAAAGTGCACTTTATACCGGATAAGACGATTTTTGAGGAGACGGTTTTTGATTATGATACGCTCAAAACAAGGCTTCGGGAGACGGCTTTTCTGACAAAAGGTTTAAGAATTGTCCTTATTGATGAGAGAGAAGGGAAGGAACAGAAGAAAGAATTCCATTACGAAGGCGGTATCAAGGAGTTCGTTACATATCTGAATAAGAGTAAAGAAGCGTTGTACAACGACGTCATGTATTTCGAGGGCAGCAGAAACGGCGTGTATGTGGAGGTGGCTCTGCAGCACAATGATTCCTATAACGAGAGCGTTTATACGTTTGTCAATAATATCAATACGCCGGAAGGCGGTACGCATCTGGTAGGTTTCAGGAATGCGCTGACGAAGACTTTTAACGATTATGCACGTACTAATAAACTGTTGAAAGACAGTGAAGCGAATCTTTCCGGAGAGGATATCAGGGAAGGTTTGACGGCTATTATCAGTATAAAGGTGGAAGATCCGCAGTTTGAAGGCCAGACAAAACAGAAGCTGGGGAATTCGGAAGCCAGAGGCGCGGTTGACGGTGTGGTCAGTGAACAGCTCACCTATTTTCTGGAGCAGAATCCGTCGGTTGCCAAGACGATCTGTGAGAAATCGATTATGGCGCAGCGTGCCAGAGAGGCGGCCAGAAAGGCGAGGGATCTGACGAGGCGTAAGACGGCGCTGGAAGGGAGCGCTCTGCCGGGTAAGCTGGCGGACTGTTCTGACAAAGATCCTAAGAATTGCGAGATCTATATCGTGGAGGGAGATTCTGCAGGCGGTTCTGCCAAGACTGCCAGAAGCCGTGCGACGCAGGCCATTCTGCCGCTTCGCGGTAAGATCCTGAATGTGGAAAAGGCGAGACTGGATAAAATCTATGCCAATGCGGAGATCAAAGCCATGATCACGGCTTTCGGCACGGGGATTCATGATGATTTTGATATCAGTAAGCTGCGGTACGACAAGATCATTATTATGACGGATGCCGATGTGGACGGGGCGCATATCGCTACGCTGATGCTGACTTTTATCTATCGTTTCATGCCGGAACTGATCAAGCAGGGACATGTATATCTGGCGAAGCCGCCTCTCTATAAACTGGAGAAAAACAGGCAGGTGTGGTATGCCTACAGCGATGAGGAACTGGAAAAAATTCTTGTGGAAGTGGGCCGTGACCAGAATAATAAGATCCAGCGGTACAAAGGTCTGGGAGAGATGGACGCGGATCAGCTGTGGGAGACCACCATGGATCCGGAAAGACGTATCCTGCTTCGTGTGAATATCAATGAGGAAGAGGAGTCGGAGGTGGATCTTACCTTTAACACGCTGATGGGTGACAAGGTGGAGCCGCGCCGGATCTTTATCGAAGAAAATGCGAAGTTTGTAAAGAATCTGGATATATGATAATGACAGTTCTTTACTGGAAAGGAACATTGTTACAGGATGGATGATAGAATTTTTGACAAGATTGAGGAAGTAGATCTCAAAAAAAAGATGGAAGATTCTTACATAGATTATGCCATGAGCGTTATCGCGGCCCGTGCGCTTCCTGATGTAAGAGACGGTTTGAAGCCGGTACAGCGCCGGGTTCTCTATTCCATGATCGAGTTGAATAACGGCCCGGACAAGCCTCACAGAAAGAGTGCCCGTATCGTCGGTGATACGATGGGTAAATATCACCCCCACGGTGACAGTTCCATCTATGGAGCGCTTGTCAATATGGCGCAGGAGTGGTCTACCAGATATCCGCTTGTGGACGGACATGGGAATTTCGGTTCCGTGGACGGCGACGGAGCGGCGGCCATGCGTTATACGGAGGCAAGGCTGAGTAAGATTTCCATGGAGCTTCTGGCGGATATCAATAAAGATACCGTTGATTTTGTACCCAACTTCGACGATACGGAGAAAGAACCGAAGGTTCTGCCCAGCCGTTATCCGAATCTGCTTGTAAACGGTACTTCCGGTATTGCGGTTGGTATGGCTACGAACATACCGCCTCATAATCTGCGGGAAGTGATCGGTGCGGTAGTGAAGATCATTGACAATCGTGTGAATGAGGACAGAGCTACCGATATGGAAGAGCTGCTGGAGATCGTGAAAGCTCCCGATTTTCCCACGGGCGGCATTATCCTCGGTACGAGAGGAGCGGAAGAAGCCTACAGAACAGGGCGCGGCAAGGTGAGAGTACGCGCTGTCACGGATATCGAAACGATGCCTAACGGAAAGAGCCGTATCATCGTGACGGAACTTCCCTATATGGTCAATAAGGCCAACCTGATCTTAAAGATCGCGGATCTTGTGAAGTTAAAAAAGATTGACGGTATCACGGACCTTCGGGATGAGACGAACCGTGAAGGTATGCGTATCGTGATAGAACTGCGCAAGGATGCCAATGCCAACGTGATTCTGAATCAGCTGTACAAGCATACACAGCTTCAGGATTCCTTCGGCGTTATCATGCTGGCGCTGGTGAATAATGAACCGAAAGTCATGAATCTTCTTGATATGCTGACGCACTATATCAGGCATCAGGAAGAAGTGGTGACCAGAAGGACGAGATATGATCTGAACAAAGCGGAAGAACGGGATCATATTTTACAGGGTCTTCTGATCGCGCTGGATCATATTGATGAAGTGATCCAGATCATCAGAAGCAGCCAGACTACGCCGATCGCGAAAGAAAGGCTGATCGAGCGTTTCCAGTTCTCCGATGCACAGGCACAGGCGATCGTGGACATGCGTCTGCGCGCGCTGACAGGTCTGGAGAGAGAGAAACTTGAAAACGAACACAGGGAGTTAATGGCTAAGATTGCCGAGTTAAAGGCAATTCTGGCGGATGAAAAGCTGCTGCTGGGAGTGATCAGAGAAGAAATCCTCATTATTTCCGAGAAATTCGGAGATGACAGAAGAAGTAAGATCGGATTCGACGTCTATGACATCAATATGGAGGATCTGATTCCCAAAGGAAATACCGTGATCGCCATGACCAGTCTCGGTTATGTGAAACGTATGACTGTGGATAACTTCAAGTCACAGAACCGCGGCGGCAAGGGCATTAAAGGAATGCAGACGATTGAGGAAGATTATATCGAGGATCTTCTGATGACATCGACGCATCACTATCTGATGTTCTTTACCAATTTAGGACGGGTATACCGGATCAAAGCGTATGAGATTCCGGAGGCCAGCCGGACCGCCAGAGGGATTGCCATTGTCAATATCCTGCAGCTGAATCCGGGAGAAAAGATATCGGCGATGATACCGATCAAGGATTATGAGGAGAATGAAAATCTTTTCATGGTCACAAAGCGCGGTATTGTAAAGAAAACACCTGTTATGGAATTTAGTAATGTCCGCAAAAACGGGCTTGCTGCCATTAATCTGCGGGAAGACGATGAATTGATCGAAGTAAAGACAACTTCCCGGGATACGGAGATCTTCCTGGTGACAAAACTTGGTATGTGTATCCGCTTCAAGGAGACAGATGTGCGGCCCACCGGCAGAAGTTCTATGGGTGTGATCGGCATGAATTTGTCAGACGGGGATGAGATCGTCGGAATGCAGCTGGATCACCAGGGCGATTCTCTTCTGATCGTGTCCGAAAATGGTATGGGAAAACGTACTTATCTGGATGAATTTACGGTACAGAAGCGAGGCGGTAAAGGTATCAAATGCTATAAGATCACCGAGAAGACCGGAGATGTGGTCGGTGTGAAAGCGGTGGATGATGAGCATGAGATCATGATGATCACCACAGAAGGCATTATCATACAGCTCCGTATGGATGATATTTCCACTCTGGGAAGAATTACTTCCGGCGTGAAGATGATCAATCTGGATGATAATGTGAAGGTGGCCAGAATCGCCAAAGTCAGAGAGAAACTCAGCGACGGGCATCATGAGATAGAAAATCTGGATGATATCGTAGATGAAGAAGAGGAAACAGATTATACGGATCATGAGAATCTTATGGATCAGTTAAGTAATATGGAAGAAGAAGACGATTTATAAATTGTAAACTCCAGAGAGATATTATATGATTTCTGGAGTTTTAAATTCTATTGATCGCAGAGCAAAATCGGAGTATTCCTTCGGAAAACTCCTGAATTCTGCTCGCGTCTTCAGCGTAAAACGCTTCGGAATGGAGGTAGAAATGAAGCTTGCAGTGATGGGGGATATTCACAGTAATCATATTGCTTTGGAGACCTGTATTGAACATGCACTTGCGCGAAATGTGGATGAATTCCTTTTTCTGGGAGATTATGTCAGTGATTGTCCTTATCCGCAGAAAACGATGAAGATGATCTATGAGATGAAAGAGAAGTATCGCTGTACGTTTATTCGGGGAAACAGAGAGGATTATATGCTGGATCACCGGAAAAATCCGCAGCAGAGATGGACTTATTCTTCCGCCAGCGGTAATCTGCTCTATACTTATGAAAATCTGACGAAACGGGATCTGGATTTTTATGAAGAGATGGACATTCAGGGAATCTATGTGAGAGAAGGGTATCCTGTTTTTCGTTATTGCCATGGGTCCCCTGCAAGATCCAATGAATTGTTAACATTTGAAAATGATGCTCTGAAAAAGATTATAGAAGCTCTGGATGTGGATTTGATCATCAGCGGACACACTCATGTACAGGAGAGCGTTATGTTTGGTTCCATAAAGCTGATTCATCCGGGTTCTGTAGGGCTTCCTTGGTATTATGAAGGTAAGACACAGTATATGATACTGCATGGAACGGATCACGGATGGGAGGAGGAGTTTTTTCAGTTGAATTACGATGTGGATGCCATGAAGGAAGAATTTCTGACTTCCGGGATTATGGAGAAAGCGCTGCATTGGCCTAAATTGATCCTGCATTGTCTGTATACGGGGAACGACTATACGTCCCTTTGTCTGCCGCAGGCGATGAAACTGTGCAGGGAGGCGGAAGGAGAAGCAAACTGGCCGGATATACCGGAAAAGTACTGGGAGATGGCGTTTGCTCAACTTGTCGCTCCTTATACTCCTGACCGTGGCGATACCGGCGCTTTTGTACCGGCAAATTTATGATACTAAAAGAGCCGGAAAAATCCGGCTCTTTTATGTCTGTTAAACCTGTTATGATTTTTTGAAATTGATGATGATAGAGGCAATGGCGCAGCCAATACCGCCGATGGGAAATACTGCGACGGAAGGCATTCCCCATTTATTGAATACGAAACCGGCGATCAGGTATAAGATCATGGCAATCAGCATGATGCAGCCACATACAGTACCTGCCAGGGCGCTCTTTTTGTGAACATCGGAATTCTTGTCATTGAGTTTATTGTATTTCTCAATGTCGTACTTATCCTTTTGTGTGCCGTAGTAAACGATAATAATAGTAGCGATCGAAACAATCAGGAAGAAAAAGGACATCTCGAAAGATTCCAGGTATTCATTTTCGTCTATTTGTGGAAAGATCGCATCAAAACCTGAAAGCAGGATCAGGTTAATAATAAAAAGAGAAATTCCTGTAGCGATCATAACCGAAAATTTTCTGTTGAAGCTGTCAATCTCTTTCTCCTGATAGAAGTTTACAATATGAGGGTTTTTCTTCTTAAAATCATCATTGCGGATACCATACAGGATAAGGATCGCCGTGCCAATCACAAGAAAAATGAGGAATATAATACCGCAGAAATCTTCCGTAAGCGGTTCTCCCTCGAGGAAATAATTCAAACCGTAAACCAGCATCGAAGCGGAAAGTCCGAGTAAGATAAGGCTGATGCCAAGAGAGACGAATTTGCTGAATTCATTATAATGCCTGTCATAATTACTCTTATCTTCTACGTAAATCTGGCTGATCTCTTTTTGCATCAGATCATCCATGGTGCAGTGAAACAGTTTGCATAATTGAAGAAGTTTCTCCATTTCAGGGTATGCGGTATCAGATTCCCACTTTGATATGGACTGTCTGGAAACTCCAAGCTGTTCTGCCAGCTGCTCCTGTGTGATGTTTTCTTTTTTCCTTAAGAATTGTAAATTTTCTCCTAAACTCATGTGAATTCTCCTTTTCTATAACGGTCGATATTTTTGATCGTTATGATTATGTCTGTTTTAAAATAAGTTATAGTAAACGAAATTTCTAATGTCGTTAACTATAGATAAATAAGATGTGTATAAAGCAGCACCGGTTTGCTTTCACTGTCTCCTATTTTAGAAAAAAGTTGATGTAAACTCTATCAATTTCATGTTGCTTTTAGGTTTTTTTATGGTAAGTTGCGGTTGCATCCCTGTAAAATGGGCGTTTTTGTGTATTACAATAATTTTGGCCATACGATTGGCTGATAGTGTGGTATAGTAAATATGTTGGATTGACTGGTCATGACAGAGCATTTTTCCAGAGATGAAATGCAACACAAATACTATTATACTATTTTATCTTATAATAAACGAAATTTCTAATGTCGTTTACTATAATACCCTCAGATATATAAAAACATGTGTTATTTTTAATGGAGGTAATGTCAGAACGATGGAACAGATGAGTTTATTTGATAATCGGATCACAAGCGCTCCGCTTGCCAGCAGGCTGCGGCCGGAGACATTGCAGGATTATGTGGGACAGAAGCATCTTCTGGGTGAGGGGAAGATGTTAAGGCGTCTGATCGAGCAGGATCAGATTTCCTCCATGATCTTCTGGGGGCCTCCGGGTGTGGGGAAAACTACGCTGGCGCGGATCATTGCCGGTATGACAAGGGCTGATTTTGTGGATTTCAGCGCAGTGACAAGCGGTATCAAGGAGATCAGACAGGTGATGGAACAGGCTGAGGGCAGCAGGAGGATGGGAATCAACACCTTGCTTTTTGTGGATGAGATCCACCGTTTCAATAAAGCACAACAGGACGCATTTCTTCCTTTTGTGGAAAAAGGCAGTATTGTTCTGGTGGGCGCCACTACGGAAAATCCTTCTTTTGAGATCAATTCGGCTTTGTTGTCCAGATGTAAAGTATTTGTACTGAAAATGCTGGAAGAAGAAGATCTGTATGAGTTGCTGAAGCACGCTTTGGAGAGTCCGAAAGGATTTGGAAATCAACAGATTGTGATCTCTGAGGAACAGATTCGTGCCATAGCGCGTTTTGCCAACGGGGACGGCAGGACGGCCTTAAATACACTGGAGATGGCGGTGATCAACAGCCAGCTGGACAGGGAAGGAACCATACACGTGACGGATGAAACATTGGTAGAATGTACAAACCGTCGTTCCCTGCTCTATGACAAGAAAGGTGAGGAGCATTATAATCTGATATCCGCTCTTCATAAATCCATGCGAAACAGTGATCCTGATGCGGCAATCTACTGGATGAACCGAATGCTGGATGGCGGGGAGAATCCGCTGTATATTGCCAGGCGTCTGATACGCTTCGCCAGCGAGGATGTCGGAATGGCGGATTCCAGGGCGCTGCAGGTGGCGGTTTCTGTCTATCAGGCCTGTCATTTTCTGGGGATGCCGGAGTGTGACGTGCATTTGACGCATGCGGTGGTCTATCTTTCCATGGCACCTAAGTCTAATGCTCTGTACAGAGCCTGTGAGACTGCGAAAAAAGATATCCATGATTTCCCGGCAGAGCCTGTTCCGCTGCAGATCAGAAATGCGCCTACGAAGTTGATGGAAGCGCTGCATTATGGAGAGGGATATTGTTATGCTCATGATACGGAAGAGAAACTGACAGGAATGAAGTGTCTGCCGGATACTTTGCAGAACAGACGGTACTATATTCCGACCGCAGAAGGAGAAGAGAAGGAGACCGGAGAGCGGCTTAAAGAGATTATGACATGGAAAAATAGTGCGGGAAATGAATAAAAATCTTAGATTGGGGATACCTATACATATGAAGAAACAGATTGAAGGCCAGATAAATCTTTTTGATTATATATCTGCAGAAGATATTGAAGTTGATGATAAACACGATACGATCGAAATCTCTTTATTTATGGAATGTGCTTCCTGCTGGTGCAGTACCTGCAGGCATAATGCGGAGGGTAAGGCTGTTCCTCGTGATTTTGCGGGAGTGAAGAAGCCCTGTCCTTCCTGTAGTTTCTGTGTCAGTCAGGACAAGGCTGAAATCTGTGAGATTAATTCTTATGAGAACGGCTGTAAACTGCGGGCGGAGGAAGAAGGCATCTCTGAATGAGAGGAAACTTTTTTCCTATAGGATTTTTTCGAAATCTTCTATGCCGTGTTTACACCATGGGCAGACAAAATCCGGAGGTAACTCTTCTCCTTCATAGACATATCCGCAGACAACGCATCGCCAGCCTTTCACAGAAGTATTTTCAGGTTTTGGTTTGACATATTCATGATAGAAGGAGTAAGTCATCGCCTTTTCTCCGGAAAGGACGTCGCAGTCCGATACAGATGCCAGGAAAAGCATATGTGTCCCGAGGTCGTAACTGTTTATGACTTTACAGTCCAGATAGGCAGTGACATGTTCTGTGAGGTAAGGAAGTTCCTGACCTGTCATGGAAAAGGGGATATCTATAAATTTATCCACGGTGTTCCCACTTTGGAATCCAAAATGCTGGAACAGGGAAAAAGGCGCTGTCTCAGAGAGAATGGAGACAGAAAGGATTCCGGATTTTTGGATCAGTTCACAGGTTAAGTTTTGTTTGTTGATAGCCACTACAATTTGTTTTGGGTCATCTGTTACCTGAGTGACTGTGTTGATGATACAGCCATTCATCTTCTTATCATGTTTTGTAGATACGACGTAGAGGCCGTAGGATAACTGATAGAGTGCTTTTGGATTCATGTGGATATTTGGTTCCTTTCTTTAATCTATAGATATTATTATTTAAATATAATCAATATTATCATAAGAATTAATCTAATGATATAGATAAAGGATTATAATTATTGATGTCATATTTGCAGATTATGTGGACGTTACTATAGAAGTAACTGGCAATCAGAACTAGTACTCCGTACTGAAAACCCTTGTGCAAATATTTCGGTCTATTTTCCCGATTGCACAAGCCCAGAATACTCAACGTAGCCCGCTACGCCTCCGTTTCTGAACTTGTACACTCGAAAAAATATCCTCGAAAATTTGCACAGGAACTTCAAGTACGGAGTACTGGAACTGCGCACATGCTGCGCTGTTTGTGACTGCGCCATGCATTCATGCGGCTTGTCTGTATGAATGCATGTGTGCATATGTTTCTAAACATCCACTTCTATTTATGGTGGTATGATGGTACGGGATATGGATGTTTAGGAACAGTATGTGTAGAATTATTTGAAATATACGCAATTTTTATGCAGCAGACCCAGAGGGAAATAAAGAACTGCACAAACAGAATAGATATGTCATTTAAAATATTGGATTAAAAGATAAAGCGTGCAGATCCCATTATCAGAAACCTGCACGCTTTACTTAAAACTTCCCCACACTTAATATCAAAAAAGAATTGCAATTATTCAGCTGCAGTTGTTGCAGCAGGTACTTCAAAGAATGCAAGGATGCCTTCGGATGTGATGTCAACAACGACATGGTCGTCTCTTACTTCTGTAACATTGCACTCTGTCCAGGTATCATCAGCATAGGTATAAACCTTAACGTTCTGACCGGTAACAATGCCAGGTGTATAGAAGTTTACGTTTGCAGATGCCCACTTTAAGTTAGCAGGAACATCAACCTTAACTACGTTAAGTACAGAACCGCCTAAAGTAACAGCAAAGTCTTTAGCGGAATAAACGCGGGAAAGCTCCGGCTTCAAAACAGAGAATGTCATATTGGACTCTACGCCGTCAACAATAACTTTACCGCCCTGTGCTACAGGAACAACCTCGTCCATTGCCCAGATGCCTGTAACTGCATTGTTCATAAATTCGCCGATCTCTTTGTCTTCATCGATAGCGCCGTTAACAATGCTGGAAGGCAGAACGGTTGCGGGATCTTTGGAGTAGACATTATAGGCAAGATCAATGATATTGCCATACTCATCTACACAATAGTAATAATCTGTAACCTGTGCGGGCTTAGCCTGTTCGTAATCCGCTACAGGAGCGCCAACTTCTTTAGCCATTGCTGTCAT
The DNA here is from genome assembly GCA_947576945.1 of uncultured Lachnospiraceae bacterium. Taxonomy (GTDB): domain Bacteria; phylum Bacillota; class Clostridia; order Lachnospirales; family Lachnospiraceae; genus UBA3282. Next base: position 16,583 of record CANPTH010000052.1, on the reverse strand, counting down.
GGAGAATACCATGCAGCCAGCCATTACTAAACTAAAAAATCTACTTGCTTTTTTCATTTTGAAACTCCTTTCGTTTTTAATATTTTGGTAAGTGTGGTGTGGGTATATTTTCGCTTTAAAGCGGAAATACCAAAAAAATATTCAAATCTGAGTAACTTTGATAAACTGAAATTTATAACAGAAAATACAATACAAGCTTGTCTCAATTATATACCATTTTAGATTTTATGCAAATGGTATTTACAGTTTTTGATATTTTTTAACAATATAAATGTATTGTCCGACAATTATTAGTCAGTGGATCACGGTTTTCATAAGAGAAGAGAACAGCGCACGGCATATCAAAAACAGACGAGAATACTTCAACATGCAGAGTTTTCGTCAATTCCCGGTAACCGGAATCTGCCAGTTCCGGAAAGAGTTCATGAGTTTCTGCTTCCCGATGCAGGATATCGTGTATGATATCTTTCCATTTTTCAAGAGAAGCCGCGAAAGAAGGACGATTTTTCACATGTTCCCGCAGATATAAGTCATAGGTGACATATTCAGTGAGAATTGAAATCTGTCTGGATTTCTCATAAGCGTCTATCTGCCTTTCATTCATGATGTAAGCGGTTCCAAATGCCAGTATGGTCTCGTATTTCTTTAAACGGGAGGACTGTATGCCGAACAGAGCATGTTTCTCATACCAGCGGGCAAGGCTTTCATACATGGCAAAGGGCGTATCAAAATGATTGCACAGAAATGCCAGCGTGTGTACGAACTGTCCGCTGTTATAGTAGGTTTCCAGCACTTCTTCCACTTGTTTCAAGCGGCAGACATCTTGGTAGGAGAGCCACTTCGTTGACAGCACTTCGTAAGGAGGCAGGCTGGTATATACAAGATCATACTGCAGGGCGCGCTGTTCCATGGCAGATCCTTTCAGTACTTTCAGGAAACCAAGCTGAAGCTGCTGCGGCTGCAGGGCATAGACGTCATTAAAGGAATTTTGGAATGTGTACAGATCCTCAAAAGGAAGTCCGGCAATCAGATCCAGATGAATATGGATATTATGCCAGAGGGAGATCTGTCTGACCACGTCAGCAGCTTTCGCAAAATCCATTTTCCGGTCAATAGCAGCGATGGTTTCCGGGCAGGTAGATTGAATGCCGATCTCCAGCTGCACGGCGCCGGGGCGTAACTGTTTGAGTATTGTAAAATAATCTTCATCCATCAGATCTGCAGAGATCTCAAAATGAAAATTGGTAATGCCGTTATCGTGTTCGAGAATATGGCGCAGAACAGGCAGTGCATGGTCTTTTTTACAGTTAAAAGTACGGTCTGTAAATTTGACCTGCGGTACTTCCTGCTCCAGAAAGAAATCCAGTTCCCGGCAGACGCGTTCGACAGGGAGAAAGTCCATGGTTTTGTCGATGGAAGAAAGACAATAGCTGCAGGAGAAGGGACATCCTCTGCTGCTTTCGTAATAGATGATACGATTTGTAAAGTCTGCCCTGTTCTTTTCCCGTTGGATATCATTGTATGTTCCAGTATCTCCGGTATTACTTATACAGCCGTCTGATGTGTCTTTGATTCCATATCCGCCATACCAGAAGGGAATTTCATTAAGGGAAAGCCTGACCGTATTGGTTTGATCGAGAACCGCGGGCAGACTGTCGGCTGTTCCATTTACATAAGAAGATACCAGATAAGAGAAAGAACCTTCTCCCGGGCCTGTCATAACGCCGCTCAGCTGCCATCTGTCGATCATTTCCTGTGCGTTGTAGGAGACCTCCGGCCCGCCGGCCCAGAAATCGGTCTTTGGCAGTATTTTGTGCAGGTCGGGGATAACGGAGTCCAGTATAGTCCTATTCCAGATATAACAGGAGAAGGCGGCCACATCGGGCTGCCTTTTATAAATTTCCTGTAGTAGATAAGAAGGTGGCTGGTTGATCGTAAATTCGATGATATCTACATAAGAATTGTAGATGCCTGTACAGGCTTTCAGAGAAAAAACAGCAGGATTGGAATGGATATATCTGGCATTGACAGCGATCAGTAAAATTTTCATGATTATCTGTTAACCTCTACATTTTCCCGGTAAAACCGCAATAAGTAAGGTAACGGTACTTATTGTGGATGATACCGGACATACCATGGTTCAGTGTACAAATTGTTTCAATACCGCTATAAAGATATCCATATCGAGGGGTTTCGCGATATGGGCATTCATGCCGTTTTTCAAGGCCGCTTCTTTATCTTCTTCCATGGCGTTGGCTGTCATGGCGATGATGGGAAGAGTCTTGACGTCATTCCGCGGCATGTTGCGGATCGTGCGGGTTGCTTCGTAACCGTTCATAACGGGCATCTGGATATCCATCAGGATCACGTCGTAGTAGTTTTCTTCGGCCTTTTCCATCATGGCTACGGCATCCGTTCCGTCAGGGGCGGATTCAACCGCGAAACCTGCTTCGGTCAGGATCATCTCCGCAATTTCACGGTTCAGTTCGATATCTTCCACCAGAAGGACGCGTTTGCCGCTGAAATCAGCCAGAGTCCAGGCGGCGGCTTCCTCATTCCTGCCGGCCGGGTTGCTGGCTGCCAGCAGTGCAGATTTTAAGTCTGACATAAAGAGCGGTTTCGCGCAGAAAGCGGAAATATTGGCTGTTCTGGCATCCTCCTCGATATCGGACCAGTCGTAGGCGGTAAGAATGATAATGGAAACATCTTCTCCGGCTATGCTGCGGATCTGTCTGGCCGTCTCGATACCGCTCATCTCCGGCATCTGCCAGTCTACAATATAAATCTGGAAGGAATCTTTTTCCTCCAGCGCTGTCCGGGCGCGGTAGGCGGCCTCTCTGCCGGAGGTAGTCCATTCGGCGCGCATACCAAGCTGTTTGAGCATTTTCGTGACGCTGTCACAGACATTGAAGTCGTCGTCTACCACTATTGCGCGAAGTCCGTTCAGCTCTTTTAACTGTTCCGCATTCTTTTCTACATCCTGCAGCTTTAAGGTGAGTTCCACGGTGAAGGCGCTTCCTTTTCCCGGTTCGCTTTCCACGGAAATGGTGCCGTTCATCATTTCCACGATATTCTTCGTGATCGCCATGCCAAGCCCTGTACCCTGAATGCCGGAGCGGGTCACGGTAGTCTCCCGCTCGAAAGGCTCGAAGATATGCCGTACAAAATCTTCTGACATGCCGATACCGGAATCCCGGATAATAAAGGCATATTCCCCGTATCCGTGGCGGAAGGTGGTCTTCTGTTGAATCCGGAAGGAAATGGTGCCGCCGGCCGGAGTATACTTTACGGAGTTACTCAAAAGATTGATGAATACCTGATTTAATTTCAGAGCGTCCGCGATCACATCTTCATTGACTACTTCGAAGGTATCAATGAACAGCTCCAGCTGTTTTGCCTTGACCTGCGGCTGGATGATATTGACCAGATTGTGCATCAACTCGGAAATATTGCATTCCTGTTCCTTGATCTGTACCTTGCCGCTCTCGATACGGCTCATGTCAAGAATATCGTTGATCAGGCTCAACAGATGATTGCTGGAAGAAAGAACCTTCTGCAGACAATCCCTGACCTGCTCTTTGTTGTCGATATGGTTGACGGCGATGGTGGCAAAGCCGATGATAGCATTCATCGGTGTGCGGATATCGTGGGACATGTTGGAAAGGAAAGTGCTCTTGGCCTTGTTGGCATGCTGCGCCTGCATCAGGGCATCCTGCAGCGCCTGCGTCTGCTCCTTCTGTTCCCGTACCTGCTCGGTAATCTCTTTGGAGACTACCATTACCATGATTTCATCCGTATTGTCGACCCGCGTCATGATAAAGGACTGACGGACGCACATCGGATGGTCGGCATAAGCCTGCCCCCAGTAATCCACATCTACCTGAGCGTCGCCCTCTTCGAAGCGCTGCCGCAGATATTCCAGGTTCACCATAGCAGTGTATTCTTCCAAAGATTCCTCCAGGACGAATTCCTTCCATTTATTAAAACATGCGGAAGCGCTGCAGGGCGCTTTGAGTCCTACCCGCTCGAGCAGGGAGATCTGCTGTCCGTCAACCGTGCGGACAATATCATTTTCAATTAAGTCTTTGGTCAGATTGAATTCAAAAGTGCAGAATGCATTGGAAGTAATGGCGATCCGGTACTGTCTTTCTTTCCGATTCAAAAGGGAGTGGACGTCGTTGATCCGGTATCCAAGTTCGTGATTCTCCTGTTACAGCATTTTCTTCTCCCGTCTGGCACGGAAGAGCAGCAGGATTACATAAACAGCAAAGAGAATCAGAAGCATGACTTCCAGGCGGATACCGACAAGATTTTCATCCCGGATCATGCGCTGGGTAATATTTTTTGGAAAAGTCTGCAGAAGGACAAAGTCGTGGCTGGGCAGATAGGTAACGCAGAGATTGTCGGTCAGACTGTCGGAATCACAAAAATAAGCTCCCTCGCCGCCGTTTGCAAAGATCTCCCGGGCGCCGGCCGCCGCCTCTTCATTGATCACATTGGTTTCCAGCAGAATATCGATCAGATTGCCTTCGTATGTTTTCTCGTTGTCATCGGAGCTGGCGATCACCGTGCCATCCGGCGTACAGAGAAAAAGACCTGCCCGCTTGCCGAAGTAGGAGGTATTTAACATGTCGTGCAGATATTCCTCCGCCAGATAAGCGCCCCGCAGGACGCCTATGATCTCGCCGTCATAGTGGATCGGCGCATAGAAACAGGCCATCGTTTCATTGAAAAGATGGGGATCGAATATGATATCCGTGCCGATGCCGCCATTCATACCGTCTATAAAAAAGCTGCGGTCGGTCACATTGGAAGTTCTGCCGTCGCTGATATGGTCAACACCATCGGAATCCGTAAAGAGAAGTACGTCGAACAGGGAATGTTCGGCAAGGTTGTCCAGCATGGAAAGAGTGATGACGGGTTTGGTCAGTCCGTCTTCTATAAAATAAGCATAAGTGGTGATCAGATCCAGAGCGTTGTTGAGCTCCTCGTCTATTTTGACAGCTGTCTGACGCGCAGAGTCGGCGGCATAGATTTTGTTCTGTTCTTCCATCCGCCGGCTGTTCTGCGATGTGTACCAGAAAAATAACAGGATAATTGCTGTCAGGAGAAACAGGCCATATGCAATGTCCTGCAGTGATTTTTTATGTCTCATATGTTTAGCCCTCAATTCGATTGTCTGATAGCTTATTTTAACATGATTAGAGGGACTCAACAATAATTACCACAGATATTTCTCCGCAGTGTGGACTGAAAAGTTAAAATTGCGCAGATGCATCTCCTCGGACAGTTCTTCGATCTTCAAATAATACAGACGCATCCAGTCCAGTTCATCTATGGAGCCTTCTTCCGGATTCAGACGGGTTCTGATTTCCTCGTAGTTTTCCGGCAGGCCTTCCGTGCGGATGTATTCATTCGCTTCTTTAATATAGAAGTTATACCTGTCATCAAGCAGGATCGGAGCGGCATCCGCCGACAGGGTGGAAAGATACCGCTGGTTGTCGTGAATGTCATAGTCGTTCAGAAAGGCCATATGCTCCTGGTTCAGATTATAGCGGGCAATCCAGTAGTCGGGACGGGAGAAGGAAAGCACAATATAAAAAACGGTGACCACTGCCATGCCATAAGGAAAGAGCGGAAAGCTGTTCTTATAGATGAATATGGTTACGCCCATCATCAGCAGGAAGATGACAGACAGCGCCCAGAGAACGAGGATCCGCAGCAGCGTCAGGTTATAGCGGTTGATGTACATGAGCATGCGCAGGGCACTTGAGAAGATCATGATAAAAGTACACCCGGAAAGGAACGTGAGCAGAATCCTCAGCACAATATTTTCCCGGAAAAAACAGAGGAAAATAAGCACAATGATCAGGTTTAAAATACATACGGCCAGCAGCTGAAAAAATCCTTCTCTGGCATAGCTGGAATAAGTATAACCTTCTGGAAGACGCATGTTTCCGATAAAAAGATACAGAATCTGTATCACACTGAAGATCAGGTAGACGAAGCAGAGCGCCGCCGTAATGATGATGGCGATAACCGGTTCCTGCGTCCTGTGATCTGTTCGCTCTTCTTTGACGTTTTTCATGGCAAGCGCTGCATAGACTGCGTAGGAAGAGAAGGACACGGCAGTTATCATGAAAAAGATGGTGAAAAATGACTCAAAATTAATTGATTCCAGTATGCGTGAGAAAATTTCGGCAAATACCGCGTCTGCACTGGCCAAAAGTACGGTGACAAACAGAAGCAGAGGAACAGAGATGGCAATCCCGATGAAAATTGGAATAAGATAACTTTTTTTGCCGGTTTTCTTCTGTTTTTGCGCATCAAAATAAAACACCATGTCGCCAAAGGGGCGAAACAGGCAGCAGATCGTGGTACCGGCTGTCTGGAAACAGGCTGTAAAATATTTGGGAAGATCCCAGTTCTGATCGGTGTACACGGTGTGCAGCATTAAGATAAAAGCCAGCAGAAAAATGCCGCATTTGTTAAAAAACAGAATCTGCGGGGAATCAGTGAGGCAGTTGGAGATCCCCAGAAGCTGAATGCTGACAAGATAGAATATACTGCTTTTTTTGTAAGGAACCCCTAACTTTTGCATAGAGAAGAAGAAATAGAAGAGGGTTCCTGCGACGAAAAAAGGGTAGGTAATACCGGATGCATTCTTATACAGACAGAATGTGTAGAAGATCGCATAGAGCAGGCTGCCGATACCGAAGAAAGAAAAATGTTCTTTCATAGTCTTCGTGTAGACGGTGTCGGGTTTTGGAGTGTAGGCCGGCTGGTATGCCGTGTAAGGATTGGTTTGTTCTGTTTGTTGCATAAGTGGACTCCTTTCTTATCATAAATATTTAACATGTCATTCTATTTTTCTGTGGCTTCCGGAGAATCTTCGTCTTCCACATACTGCAGCAGATCCCCGGGCTGGCAGTCCAGCGCTTTACAGATTTCGTTGAGCGTGGAAAGACGGATCGCCTTTGCCTTGTTATTTTTTAAAATGGACAGATTCGCAAGGGTAATATCAATTTCGCCTGCCAGTTCGGTCAGTCCTTTCTTGCGCTTCGCCATCATTACATCCAGATTGATGATGATTGCCATGATAGCCTCCTTCATTGTAGTTTGCAGATCACTGCTAAATGGTCAGATCGTTCTCCAGCTTGTAGGTCACTGCCTTGTCAAAAACGCCCGCAAGTACTTTACTGAAAAGCCCCGCGATCACAAAGACAAGGATGATGATAAAGATGGAGGGCGTGATGAAGATAAAGAGACGGCATGCGGTGATGACTGCAATGAAAAAGCTGTAGCTGCTCATCTTTTCAAGACTCTTCACATTCTCGTGGATAAAACAGTCGTCGTCGATGACTGTTTTGAACATCCTGCGCAGCTGTTGTACGATCAGGATGGCAAATATGCCGGACAGGAAAAGCACGACGCACAGAGAATAATAATTTTCAGCAAAATAGGTGCTGTATCTGCCGTAAAACCTGACACTGAATGGCAGTGTTATGATAACGAAAATACCGGAATAGAACATAAAATCCAGCAGATACTTGGTGAAGAGAGTTAATTTGTCTTTCATGAGAATAGTCAATCCTTCCTTTCCGTGATTTGTGGCATACCATGTATGAATCGGATTGAGAGAAACCGGAGATTTTATACAGGTGATGTCACTCTGTAAGGATACAGTATCACCGTTGGAAATGAATGTCAATAAAAATTTATCGAATATCAATAAAATATTATTCCTTATCAATAAACATATGCATTTTATAGAAACAGTCTATATGATATCCATGCAGGCATGGCTGCATGGCACGTTGCTTCGCGGGAATAAAAACGGCATTCTCTGCCGGTTTGCTTCAGAGAATGCCGTATTGGATATTGGTGATTTATTGTAAAACTGCCTGAAAAGTCATATCCCTGGTTATGGGTGTATTGCTGTCTGGCTGCATGCCGTCTTCGGCAGATACCCAGGCAGTTACATTTGCGTATTCAGTGGATACCTGTGGAAGTTCCGGCAGGGTATCGTTGTCCAGAACATACAGTGTGTCATAGACAACTCCTTCGATCAACAAAGTGATTGTGTGAACGGGAATCTGTTCTATCCACACCTGATCGAGAAAGGCCTTCCGTCCTGTGATATAATCGGCCAGAAAGGCAATCTGCTTCGACCGGTCACCGCTGTATCCGTTTTCGACATACTGTTCCTCCCAACGTACCTGATCCATAGCGGCGGAAGCGGCAGTGATCTCGTCCAGCATCGGCAGGATTTCATCGGCCAGGAGGGACAGATATGAGCTGATCTCATCTCTGTAGCAGGAAATGATCTGTTGATAAAATTCCGGCTTATTATAAAGGCTTTGAAACCAGACCGAAGAATCACTGTGGGATGCCAGTCTGGACAGGCGCTCCGGGGATGTGGAGATCTGACCCAGATATGCCGGCGAATTTCCCCAGGAAACATCGTAATCCCAGACAGGCCCGGCATACAGACGGCTGTCGATAGTATCCGAATCCTTGTAGAAATAGGAGCTTGCCACGCCGCCGTCATAGTTGGCAGTGATTTCTTCCAGCAGATATTTACGGACAAAAGAGTCCACATCGATCAGATCCTGATAAGATTTTCCGGTAGCACTGTCGATGCCTTCCGCAGAAAGAATGGCATTCTCTACGCTTTGGACATAGCTGTCGATATAAGCGATCTGTGCCTCTGAGGTGTATTCCGGGTCGCGGACGATAAAGCACTCCTTCGCCTCTGTTATAAAATAACTTTCGTTTATTTCCACTTCTTTTAAGAATCTGTTATCGAAATCCCGCTCGATCAGATACCCGCCTGTGATATCGTCAGGATCGTTGGGAATCTGTCTGGCTTTGGTAGTATCTGTCCATGCCGTCTCATAGGAGCTCAAATCTTCTGTGTCATTTTCATATTCGGTAGCTTTCTCCAGATCTGAAATCGGCAGACGGTTTTCCTGCACTTCAATCTTTTCTACAACATAATAATTACCGAGATATTCTTTGTTCACATACAGATCGACAAAGGTTCCTTCTTCCGACTGTGCAAGGCCAAGATGTTTACCAAGACTTCTGGAGAGAGCGTTGCGGATCAGGGTAGAATCGGCGGAATTTGAGACGAATACCCATTTTTTACCGGATTCCATACCAAGAAAAGGAGCGGATTTTGTAAGTTTGATCTGATAAGGTTTTTTGTCGAATTCTGTGTAGGAAGTGTTGCCCCGGCCTTTCATGTATTCCAGAGAATGTTCCAGGCTGATGCTGCCATCCGGCTCCAACACTGTGATGGTTCCGGGTTCCTTAACATTTTTATCGGTGTTGATCAGGTCTGAGGTTCCGGATTCGGTTTCGATAAAAACTGCAGGAATATGTTCCGAATACAGCCAGGTAACGGAATCAGGATCGATGTTCTCAGAAATTTCAGGTTCCAGCCCGGCTTCCTTGCAGGCGGAAGGCAGGAAAGCGTAATATTGATCGTTTTTCGTCCAGAGGAGAATTTCCTGTCCGGCAACCGAGATTTTATTGTCTGTTGTGTTTTCTGCTTCCAATAATCTGCTTTTCTCCAGAAGATGGGAAATGACAGTTACACATATAACTGCGGTGAAGAGAACGCCTGCATAGAGGCAGGCAGTATATTTTCTGTTCATTTTCTGTCAGTATGCTCCTCTCGGTGGTTTAAGATTGAAAAATCACACTGATGTGCTGATTTTTCAATCTGGAGTTTGTGCCGAAGCGTCCCAAACTCCTTGATCGCAGCGCAGAATTTGAGATTCTGCACGCGTTCCTCAGCAAAAACCGCTTCGGAATGGAGGAAAATCATGAAACGGTGTGATCTTCCCGATTCTTCAATTATAAAGAGATGGATAATCCCACAGGGCAGTGATCCGAACCCATAATATCTTTATAGATAAAAGCATCCTGTAGTGTATTTTTCAGAGAATCCGACACAAGGAAATAGTCGATGCGCCAGCCTGCGTTCTTGGCTCTGGCGCTGAAACGGTAGGACCACCAGGAATAGGCTCCTTCCAGATCCGGATAGAAATGTCGGAAAGTGTCGATAAATCCGGCTTTAGTCAAGGCCGTGAACTTGTCCCGTTCTTCGTCGGTAAAGCCAGCATTCCTGCGGTTGGTTTTCGGATTTTTCAGGTCGATCTCCTTATGAGCGACATTCAGGTCACCGCAGAAGATGACAGGTTTCTTTTCTTCCAATTGTTTCAAATATGCGAGAAAGTCATCTTCCCAGCGCATGCGGTAGTCCAGTCTTGCCAATTCATTCTGTGCGTTGGGAGTGTAGACAGTGATAAAGTAAAATCCGGGAAATTCCAGCGTGATTACACGTCCCTCATGGTCGTGTTCTTCGATCCCGATACCATAGGAAACAGAAAGGGGTTTTGCTTTCGTGAAGATGGCCGTGCCGGAATAGCCTTTTTTCTCCGCATAATTCCAGTACTGATGATAGCCGGGAAGATCCAGTGTGATCTGTCCCTCCTGCAGCTTCGTCTCCTGCACACAGAAGAGATCGGCGTCCTCAGCCAGAAGAAATTCCGTAAAACCCTTGCCGACGCAGGCTCTTAAACCGTTAACGTTCCAGGATATTAATTTCATGACAATAGTTCCTTTCTTTTGTGATGTATTTAATTCTATAGTAAACGACATTAAAAATTTCGTTTACTATATGAATAAAGGATCAATTATAATATTGTGTTATGATCTCATCGACGATTTCCTGTGACAGTTCATGCATTTCGTTCAGCCGCACTTCATAATTGTCTTTGGTCAGCCGTTCCGCTCCTCTGGAAAGTTTATCATAGACGTCGTAATTGATATCCTTGGAAAAATGGACGATATCCATGTAATTATCCAGATTCGTTATGATATCCCTGTCGTCCTGATAGAAATAAACTTCTGCATTATCATATTCCAGCAATGCTTTGACGGCCTGCTTTTCATTGTAGATCACTGCGTCTCTCTCACCGCTTCTGTAGGCGTTATCCCACCAGAGCATGGAGTATGGCGAAAAGAAAAACTTAAATGTAGTCTGCGGATGAGCTTCCAGCTGGGCGGTGAGAAGTGCGATATTACCGGCAAGTTCTTCCGAATTTATGGTTTCCTCCTTCATGGGTTTGACAGACGGAAGCCTGGTGTAAAGTCCCATGGACATGTCCTGTCCGAAGTATTTCCACTGTGCCCAGTTGTAGGAATTGCCCTCATCATAATCACCGATAAAGGAATAGGCGAGCATATAAGGCAGTTTTTCCATAATGACATCCTTGTTCAGGAGATAAGGATAATCGTTGAAAAGATTTCTGTCGTATAAGTACATCGGACAGCCGGTAGATTCATAAGTGGGCTGGGTACTTGCTGACAGGGAAGACGGATCGATATTGTAGAACACATATTTCAGATCGTGTTCTTCGAAAGCTCTGTCCAGCAGGTAACATAGATCTGCTGTGGCTCCGTAGGAACGGATCGCTTTGATGGTTCGGCATCCGAATCCCGTATCAAACCAATGATTGTTATAATTCTCGCAGACCGATGATCCCACGATCAGAGCGTCATAGTCGAAGGTGCGCAATGTACCGATACATTGATATTCCTTGTCTGTAAGCACTGCTTTTAAACCCGGCAGAGGCTTGTGATATTGATAAAACGGATCAAAAATCACCACCATAGCAATCACCGCCGTGAGAAGGATCAATGTCCTGATTATAAACTGTTTCAGAAATTTTCTGTCTGTTTCCATTTTTACCTCCATACCGAAGCACTTTCCATCAAAAATTAAAGTATAAAAATGTACTTACCTGTGAAAGCGATATGATGCACCATACGAGCAGTATGCTGATCCCCCAGCATCTTCGCGAGGTCAGTTCGCCGCGCATGGCACGTTCGCAGGCAGTGGGTCTGAAGATCAGGTAGAAGGATAATGCAAATAGCAGCAGTAAAAAGATCAGATACATATAGTTTAACAGACCCGGCGCCGTCATATCCAACACCTGTTTCAACACATACAATTCAGAAATATCCAATTGTGCGGCAATTTCATAGATTTTTCCGTTAAAGCTGCCTGAAAAGAGATTTTTAAACAGCTGTATGGCTCCCGCGATGCTCTGGCTTCTGAAAAAGAAAAGTGACATATTAAACAGTGAGAAAGTAAAGATCCACCCCAGCCATGGAGGAATATGAAAACGTGCCGGTCTCTTTTCTTCCCGGCCGCTTATGCCGATGATCCCAAGATTATCCCATACAACCAGCAGTCCCTGCATTGCTCCCCATGCCACATAGGTCCAGGCTGCCCCATGCCAGAGGCCGCTTAGCAGGAAAACGATGAAGGTATTCAATAACATACGCGGCCTGCCCTTTCTGCTGCCACCCAGAGGAATATAGACATAGGTGATGAAAAAGCGTGACAGTGTAATATGCCATCTCTGCCAGAATTCCTTGATACTGCAGGATCTGTAGGGGGCATTAAAGTTGATGGGAAGCTCGATATTGAACATTTTGCCAAGGCCGATGGCCATATCGGAGTATCCGCTGAAATCAAAGTACAGTTCGAAAGTATAGGACAGAACCACTGCCACAGTGGAAATGCTGTCAAGGGAAAAAGTCTGTGCAAATCCGTAGTTGGCAGCAAGCGCAAAAGTGTCCGCTAAAAGTACCTTTTTGGAAAGTCCCAATACGAATAAATAAATACCGCGGGAAAACGAGGAGACATCAAAGCGCCGGCGGGTATGGTCTTCAAACTGCGGGATCATTTCCTTATATAAGACGATCGGTCCGGCAATCAGCTGTGGAAAAAAGGTGACAAACGTAAGGTAATTTAACAGAGAATAATGCTCTGTTTTTCCCAGGCATCTGTCGATCACGAAAGACAGCTGCTGGAATGTAAAAAAGCTGATGCCAAGAGGCAGCAGGATATGTTTCAGCGTATAGTCCGTGTGAAAAACGTAATTAATATTTTCCACGAAGAAGTCATAGTATTTGAAATAAAACAGGATGCCCAGATTGAGAAAAACGCCAAAAACGAGACCGACACGATTCCACAGGTTCCTGTGTGCGGAATCTTCACGAATCAGCGTCAGCAGAAAGCTGAGCGCATAGTTTAAACCGATACTGGACAGGATGATGGCCAGATAGTAAACGTTAAAATACCCGTAAAACCAGAGAGACATACCGGCTAAGAAGAGGTTGGCCAGACGGTACTGACGACCGTTGTTCAGTGCATACCAGCCGAGAAGTACGACCGGCAGAAACAGGAAGATGAATATATATGAGTTGAATAACATACAGCAAAATTCCTTTCGGGAGATTTATGTTCCATGAAACAGGACTGCCAACATGAGTTTTGGAAAATCCTCACGGTAATATACATATTTTTCAAATTAAGGTAAAAACTAGTACCGGGTATAGTATATCAAATAGACTGCATGGAGACAATAAAGAAACAATTAAGAAAATGGAGGAACAGGAAAGCCAATATGAAAAAGAGTATCGCGGTTATAGTAATCGGAGGTATCTGCCTGTTAAGTGGCTGTGAAGATCAGCTTCCGGAAAACGATCTGGTTAATAACGGGCAGGCTTTCGAGATGAAGCAGGCGGAGGATGATGTCCAGGCGGGAAACTTTCCTATGATGAAGAAAGAAAAATTCATCCCCCTAACGGAATTGAAAGAGAATGTCAGGGAGCTTTTGGGAGATAATTACTGGCCGGAAGTGGATCTGACGAAAGAAGAACTTGCGCAGAGAATCGGTATTACGGAAGAAATGTATGTAGACTTTCTGGCGGAAAAGCAGGTGTTGGATGCTCATATCGATACGATGATCATTGTTCAGGCGAAGGAAGCTTATGTGGGGGCGGTGGAACAGGCGCTGGAGAATTATCGTTCGGCCATCATAGAAGAAAACCGTGACCATCCACAGAATCTGGGCAAAGCCAAGGCATCCCGGATGGAGACGATCGATAATTATGTCTGTTTCGTACTGCTGGGAGCTGATACGACCGCCATCGCCGAACAGGGAGAGGAACAGCTGATCGATTACTGCCAGGAGGAGAACGAGCGGGCGCTGTATGTGTTGGAACAGGATATATTGGAACATCTGAGGGATTGAATGAGTATTATGGAATCTTTCCTGCAGAATATTTGAAATCTTTGTAACCTGGTAATGACACAAAGAAGAGATTTGTGTAGAATGATAGCTGGATACTAAATTGAAAATTGTACTTGTGCCCGGATTCACAGGCGGTGCAGGAATGGAGGATTCTATAAATGAAAACAGATGAGAAAGAAATCAGGCTTATGGCTACAGATCTGGACGGGACACTGCTTAATTCCTGCAAAGAGCTTCCGGCAGGGTTCGAGGAATGGGTATGCGCACACCCCGGCATCAAAACGGTGATCGCCAGCGGCCGGCAGTACTATAATATCAGGAAGCTGTTTCCAAAAGCCGCCGACAGAATGATCTATCTGGCGGAAAACGGCGGGATGGTAGTCGAAAACGGGGAAGTCATCTACGCGAGTACGATCAGGGAAGAAGATGTGTTAGACTGCATTGAGCGCTTTCAGGAGAAGGAAGGCCACGTGGTCATTGTCTGCGGGGAAAAATCAGCGTATATGTGCCATGCCGGTGAGGATGCGGAGCGGAACGCACACATGTATTATGAAAATCTGAAATTTGTGGAAGACCTGCGGGGCTGTGTGCAGGAAGATCATATGATCAAGATCGCGGTTTTCTTTGAGGATTATGATGCGGATACATATTACAGGGGCATGGAGAAAGTACATGACAGGCTTAATGTGGTATTGTCGGGGGAATGCTGGATCGATATTGCCAATAAGGAAGTATGTAAAGGTGCGGCCCTGAAATTTCTGCAGGACAGATACGACATAAGCGCCGATGAGAGTATGGCGTTCGGGGATTTCCTCAATGATGAGAGTATGCTTCTGCAGTGTACGGAAAGCTATGCCATGAGCAATGGACATCCCCTCTTGAAGGAAAAGGCGCGCTATATCGCGCCGTCCAACGATGAGGATGGCGTGATGAAGATTCTGCGTGCTGTTAACTTTTGTAATTGTTCCTGTTCATGATGTGTGATAGTATCGAATTAAGCATTTTAAGAGACAAATTTACAAATAACGGCGTAGCATGAATGGAGGGAGTTCATACATGATATTTCGAGTTGGCGTTGGAGAATCTGATTTTGCCGCACTGCGCAGGTCGGGTAAATACTATGTGGATAAAACGGCTGTCATGTATGAGCTTGTGGAAGAGACGGAAAATAAAGTCACGTTGTTTACCAGACCGCGTAGATTCGGTAAGACATTGATGATGAGTATGCTCTCCAATTTTTTCAGTATCAGGAAAGACAGCAGGGAAATCTTCGAAGGACTCGGGATTACGGCGTATAAAGAGTTTTGTGAAAAGTGGATGAATCAATTCCCGGTGCTTTTTCTTTCTTATAAAGATGTTAAGGCGGAGACTTTTAAGGGCGCCTACAGAATGCTGAAAACAAAACTGGCAGATCTATGTAAAGAATTGGATTTCTTATTAGAAGAAACAGCAGTTAATTCTGCAGACAGGGATATTTTCAGGAAATTAATGTTCAAAACGGCAGAAGAAGATGATGTCAAGAATTCATTAAAGACCATTATGCGTATGCTGTACGCCGTTTACGGCAGGAAAACGATTCTTCTGATCGACGAATACGATGTGCCGCTTGCCAGGGCCAGTGAGAAGAACACGGTTGAGAATGCATACTATTCCGCTATGCTGGATGTGATCAAGGGCATGATGGGCACTGCGTTAAAGGATAATGAATTTCTGGAGTTTTCGGTGATCACAGGGTGTCTTCGTATCGCGAAGGAGAGTATTTTTACCGGTACCAATAACTTTGCGTCTTACTCTGTCTTAGATGCGGATTTTTCTGAGTATTTTGGATTTTCGGAAGAAGAAGTGGAGAAAATGCTGCTCGCAGCTGACAGACAGGATAAGGCGGATTTGATAAAAGAATGGTATGACGGATACATATTCGGTGACAGTTTCCTATATTGCCCTTGGGATGTGATGAACTATATGTCAGCTCTGAAAAAGAGAGAAAATGCAAAACCGAAAAACTATTGGAAAAACACGAGTCACAATGGCATACTTCTTACTTTTGTCAAAAGAACCGATTTCAAAGTAAGGGGTAAATTTGAGATCCTTATGAATGGAGGAACGATCACGCAGACAATCTCAGATGAGTTAACCTATGATACGCTGCATTCCTCGGAAGATAACCTGTGGAGTGTGATCTTGATGACCGGTTATCTGACGAAAGCGGATGCAGGAGAAGAAGGAGAAACCGTAAGACTAAAAATTCCAAACAGAGAGATTGCGTCTATTTTTGAAGATACGGTCGTGAAATTATTTCAGGATACAATGGACGATAACTGCCGGAAAGATATGATAGAAGCGCTCTGGAGAGGAGATGAACGGGAAGCCTCTGAGGCGATTTCCAATCTTTTGTGGAAGACCATAAGTTAACCTGTTGTGCTAATTCTTTGTAGGAATACCCAAAGCGTCCGAAAGCGCAAA